>NZ_JACIHC010000029.1:0-45204 GCF_014198205.1 Bradyrhizobium sp. SBR1B | reverse complement strand
ACCTGGGGCTTCCGCGGCGCTTACACCCATAACTGGGATCCCTACTGGAACACCGCGCTGTACGGTGCCTACGCTCAGGCGCAGTTCGGCTCGCTCGCCAAGACCACGCTTTGCGGCGCTGGCGGTGCAGGCGGCGTGTTCGGTGGCCTGGTCGGTGTGACGGGTTGTAATCCTGACTTCGCCGTTGCGCAGGTCGGTGTCATCACCCGCTGGACCCCCGTCAAGAACCTCACGTTCTCGGCTGACCTGAACTGGACCCATCTCGACCAGAAGTACTCCGGTACGGTTGGTTACGCTGGTGCCGGCACGACGGCCAAGCCGGCTGCCGTGTACGAGCTCAAGGATCAGGACACCATCACCCTGCTCCTCCGCGCTCAGCGCAACTGGTAAGTTCGGTCTAACGACCTGACAGAGAGCCCCGGCGGGAAACCGCCGGGGCTTTTCTTTTGCCCCGGTGCTTGCCTTCTCGCTTGGCGCAATGGGTCAAGTTCGGCGCATTGCCAGAGCAGGGCAATCGCATACGCCAGCTGAGCGCGCGCCGTGTCCTTCAAAGCGCTTTGCGCGGACCCGGCGGCGGTCTCCTGGAGGCCAAGCGGCGTCGATGCCCGTCAAGTCTGCCGCCGCGCACCCGTCATCCTGAGAGCCGGCCAATGGCGGGCGTCTCGAAGGATGGCCACACAGAAGTCGCTCCCAATTGCGATTGCTCTGGTTGGGAGAGGGGAGCTCCGCGCTTCCCATCTCTGACAGCGGCGCGCTGGGGGAGGACTGTCGTTGGCCGGCGTGGGGCCGTGCAACGCCTCGCTGATCTGCCTTTGCAGCGGTGGCGATAGGCGCCTTCATCTGCACGCGAGGCAATTGCGGCGCTTGCCACCCATGCTCGCGGCTGAATCGAAAGAGCGGATCGCTATTCCACGCTGCCGGCGCCGCGGCGCAGATCGGCCTCGATCTGCAGGCGCGTGCCGCCGCCGAAGCGGGCGCGGTAGACCTGAAGGTTCTCCATGATCCGCTGCACGTAGTTGCGCGTCTCGGAGAACGGAATCAGCTCGACCCAGTCGACCGCATCGACCTTGGGATCGCGCGGATCGCCGTAGCGCTCGACCCACTTCTTCACGCTGCCGCGGCCGGCATTGTAGGCGGCGAAGGTCATGATGTAGGAGCCGCGATAATCCTCGAGCAGTCCGCCGAGCTCGGCCGAGCCGAGCGTGGCGTTGTAGACCGAATCGTTCTTCAGCCGTCCCAGATCGTAGGTCGCGCCGTGGCGCTTGCAGACATAGCGCGCGGCGTCGGGCGTCACCTGCATCAGGCCGTAGGCCTGGGCCGGCGAGACCACTGACGGATTGAATGCGCTCTCCTGCCGCGCGATCGCATAGACGATGCTGCGCTCGACTTCGGGACCGATCGGCGTGAACTGCGGAATGCCGTTAACGGGATAGGCATAGAAGTCGAACGGCAGGCCGCGATTGAGCGCGGCCTTGCCGAGCAGCAGCATGCCGCGCGCATCGTTGTAACGCTGGGTCAGCTCGCCGAGGCCGGCGAGCGCTTCGGGATCGCCGTTCTCGCCCATGTCGGCCAGCAGCGGTATCGCCATCTCGCGCTCGTCGAGCTCGTAGAGCAGGTGCGCGGCGCGCACGATCTCCAGCCGTTCGGCGCCGCGGCCGCGCGGCTGGCTGTTGAGCTCGATCTGCGGCAGGCCGAGCTTGGCCCGGGCGAGCTGGCCGTAATAGCTGGTCGACTGTTCGGCGGCGCGGGCATAGGCGTTGCGCGCCTCCTGCTGGCGCCCCGCCGCTTCCGCGGCGCGGCCCTGCCAATAGCCGGCACGCGCCAGCGCGGTCGGATTGACGCTGCCGACGCCGATGCGGGCGAAATGCTGGGTGGCGGCCGCGGGGTCGTTGAGGAAGCGCAGCGCGATCCACCCGGCCGTGAATTCCTGCTCGGTCTTGTAGATGTCGCGCGAGGGCAGTGCGGCGTCGCGCGCGATCAGATAGGCGCTGCGGAATTCCTCGGTGTCGATCATCTTGCGCGCCAAAAGACGCCGCTCGATCCACCATTCGTCGAGATTGTGGAGCCGGTTCGGATCCTTCGGCGCCGACAGCATGAGCTGGGCTGCTTCGGCGAATTTCTCCTCGCGGCGTAGCAGCTGGATCTTGCTGAAGGTGAAGCCGGGGTCGTTGTGCAGCTCGCGGGGCACGGCGTCGAGCAGCGCGCGCGCGTTCGGCGCCTTCTTGACGGCGGCGATGCGGGCCTTGGCAAGTGCGACATAGCCGGCGCCCAGGCGCTTTGCGGCGCGCAACGCCGCCTCGTTCTCGCTGCCGTAGAGCAGGGTGTCCATCCGCGCCTTCTGGTCGCCCGGCGTCAGCAGGGCACCAAACTGGTCGAGCGCGTTGTTTTCGGTATCCTCGGACATCGGATCGCTGCGCCAGGCCTCGCGCACCAGCCGCTCGGCATTGGCGCGGTCGCCGCGCGCCAGCATCGCCTTGGCGAGCGTGAAGCGGCCCTTGGCGGAGATCGGAGATTCGTTCTCGAACCACGACCACGCGACGGAATCGTCGCGCCTGTCGTCCCACATCGCGGCCTCGAGGCGTCGGCGCAGGAAGGTCTGCGACGGCCAGCTCGGATTGGCGGAGAGGAAGGCGCGGTAGCGCTCCACGGTCGCGCCATTGTCCTCGCTGCGCAGGATGATCCATTCCGCGAGTTTTCGCGCGACCGGATCCGAGATGCCCGCTGCGACGTTGCTGGCCTCACCCGCCTTGCGCTTGCGCACGAGCTCGATGACGCTCTCGAGGGCGTCCTTGTCGCCCTGGGGCGTCGACGACGTCGCTGCGACCGCGGCGGGTATGACCGGCTTGCGCGGCGCGGCATGCTGGCGCGTCGCCGGGGCCAGCACCGGCGCTGCGGCCGGTCTGGCGACGGGGGCGGAAGGCCTGACGGTAGCCGTCACGGCCGGCGCGGGGGCCGTTTTCGGCGGCGAACCGCTGGCGGCCGGATGCGATTTCGGCGCAGGGGCCGCTGCGGCGGGCTTGGGCTTGTCCTTCGCGGGCTCTTTTCCGGCGCTCTTGCCGGCGTCCTTGCCTGCCTCCTTGGCCGGTTTCTTCGCAGCGTCCTTGGCCGGGGCAGGAGCTGCACCCTTGCTTGCGCCTTTGTTTGCTCCCTGGCTTGCTCCTTTGGCCGCGTCCTTCGAAGTTTCCTTGCCGGTTCCCTTGGACGAGCCCTTCGCGCTGTCCTTGGCAGTGTCCTTGGCGGCTGGCTTCGCGGTGTCCTTGCCAGCTTCCGCCGTCGTCTCATTGGACTTGGCGAGGGCGGCGCAGCCGACCGATAGCCCTGCCATCAGGCACACGATGAGACCGGTGGATCGCCAGGCGGCACGAGGGAATGAGGTCACGGGTTTGGTCGCCCCGAATCAGTCAAGTGGCTCAAGATCTAGCTGTATTTGATTGAATATGCGGACAAAATACCAACAGCCGCTTACCGCGGGCCGATTTGCACCACTACCGCGGCAAAATCGCGGCCTAAACGGTGCGTCACACGGAAGCGGGCCTTTTACCGGCGGGGTAGACCCGATATGAAAGGGGCTTGCTCAAGAGATAGCCGCGTACGGAGGAAGTCCATGGCAGCCAAGACGAAATTCCGGGGGTCGTTCACCGCCTTGGTCACGCCGTTCAAGAACGGCTCGCTGGACGAGGCGGCATTCCGATCCCTGGTCAACTGGCAGATTTCGGAGGGCACCAACGGCCTGGTGCCGGTCGGCACCACCGGCGAGAGCCCGACGCTCAGCCATGACGAGCACAAGAAGGTGGTCGAATGGTGCATCGCTGAAGCCAAGGGCCGCGTGCCTGTGATCGCGGGTGCGGGCTCCAACTCGACCAAGGAGGCGATCGAGCTCGCTCAGCACGCCGAAAAGGCGGGCGCGGACGCCGTGCTGGTGGTGACGCCTTACTACAACAAGCCGACCCAGGAAGGCATGTACCAGCACTTCAAGGCGATCAACGACGCAATCGGCATTCCGATCATCATCTACAACATCCCGCCGCGCTCGGTGATCGACATGTCCGTCGACACCATGAAGCGGTTATGGGAGCTGAAGAACATCGCCGGCGTGAAGGACGCCACCGCCAGCATGGTGCGCGTGTCGCAGCAGCGTGCGGCGATGGGCGAGGATTTCAACCAGCTCTCGGGCGAGGACGCGACCATCATCGGCTACATGGCGCATGGCGGCCACGGCTGCATCTCGGTGACCTCGAACGTCGCGCCGCGCCTGTGCTCGGAGTTCCAGGCCGCCTGGGCCAAGGGCGACCATGCCACCGCGCTGAAGATCCACGACAAGCTGATGCCGCTGCACAACAACCTCTTCATCGAGAGCAACCCGGCGCCGATCAAGTACGCGATGTCGCTGCTCGGCAAGCTCGACGAGACGATGCGGCTGCCGATGGTGCCGGTCTCCGAGCCGACCCGCGTTGCCGTGCGCAGCGCCATGGTGCACGCTGGCCTGATCAACTGATGGGTTGACCTATCGGGGAGGCCGTTCATGAGCGTCGACGAAAAGGGCAGGCGGATGCTCACGGAGTTCCGTGAGTTCGCCATGAAGGGCAACGTCGTCGATCTCGCGGTCGGCGTCATCATCGGCGCGGCCTTCGGCGCCATCGTCACCTCGCTCGTCGGTGACATCATCATGCCGATCATCGGCGCTGCGACCGGCGGCCTCGACTTCTCGAACTACTTCGCCCCCTTGTCGAAGTCGGTGACCGCCACCAACTTAGCGGATGCGAAAAAGCAAGGCGCCGTACTTGCTTACGGTAGCTTCCTGACGCTGACGATCAACTTCATCATCGTCGCCTTCGTGCTGTTCCTGGTGATCCGCGCCATGAACACACTGAAGCGGAAGGAAGAGACCAAGCCCGCGGAGCCGTCGAAGCCGTCGGAGGAGGTCGTGCTGCTGACCGAGATCCGCGATCTCCTCAAGAAGTGACGCGCGCGCTTCATCCAAACTGTTAGCATCGCTGCGCATCGCGCTCAGGTTTCGTCGCCATGGCTGAAAAGAACGAACGTCCGATCAAGGTCATGGCGGAAAATCGCAAGGCCCGCTTCAACTATGCGATCGAGGATACGATCGAGGCGGGGATTGCGCTGACCGGCACCGAGGTCAAGTCGATCCGCAACGGCAAGAGCACGATCGCGGAGTCCTATGCCGATTCCAAGGACGGCGAGATCTGGCTGATCAACGCCACCATTCCCGAATATCTGCAAGGAAACCGCTTCAATCACGAGCCGAAGCGGCCGCGAAAGCTGCTGCTGCATCGCCGGCAGATCAACAAGCTGATGGGCGCCGTCGACCGCGAGGGCATGACGCTGATCCCGCTCAAGCTCTATTTCAATGAGCGTGGGCGCGCCAAGTTGCAGCTGGCGGTTGCAAAAGGCAAGAAGCTGCACGACAAGCGCGAGACCGAGAAGAAGCGCGACTGGAGCCGGGAGAAGGGCCGCCTGATGCGGGCGAGGGGATAGCGAGATGAATCAACGGAACCTGCTCGAGGTCGATTGGAGCCAGATTCCCGCACCTGAAGACGACGGCGGCGCCGCGCATCTGACCGGCGTGACGCTGCCGCCAATCGGCCTGCTCGCGACCAACGACACCTCGGTGACGCTGTCGGCGCTGCGCGGCCGGACCGTGGTGTTCGCTTATCCCCGCACCGGCGAACCCGGCAAGATTTCCTTGGTCGACGATTGGGACATGATCCCGGGTGCACGCGGGTGCACGCCGCAGACTTGCGCGTTTCGCGATCTGTTCGCCGAACTGAAGGGCGCCGGCGCCTCCCACGTGTTCGGCCTTTCGACCCAGAGCAACGAGTACCAGACTGAGATGGCGTCACGGCTGCATCTGCCGTTCCCCGTGCTGTCGGACGAGAAGCTGGCGCTGACGCGCGCGCTCAATCTGCCGACGATGGAGGTCGCGGGCCTGACGCTGATCAAGCGTCTTGCGCTGATCATCGACGACGCCAGGATCACGCATTTGTTCTACCCGGTGTTTCCGCCCGACCGGAACGCCGGCGACGTCCTGGACTGGCTGAAGGCCAATCCGGCCAAGGCCTGAACCAGGGCGCTAATCGAGATCCGCCTTCACCTTCGCGAACACCGACCGGAACATGTCCGGCGTCAGCACGCCGGTGTTCGTGTTGTAGCGCGAGCAATGATAGCTGTCGTAGAGCCTGAACGCGCCGGCCTGATGCACGGCGCCGTGGCCGAAGGGGGCCTGCGAGGCCTTCAGGTTCAGCGGCTTGAGCACGCTGTCGTGCGCAATCCGCCCGAGCGCGATGATCGCGCGCAGCTTCGGCATCGTCTCGAGATTCGCCACGAGGAACTGGCGGCAGGTGTTGATCTCGACGGGCAGCGGCTTGTTCTGTGGCGGAACGCAATGCACGGCATTGGCGATCCGGCAGTCGACCAGCTTCAGGCCGTCATCGGGACGCGCCTGATAGGTGCCCTTGGCAAATCCATATTCGAGCAGGGTGGCGTAGAGCAGGTCACCGGCGTAATCGCCGGTGAACGGCCGTCCCGTGCGGTTGGCGCCCTGCATCCCCGGCGCGAGGCCGACGATCAACAGGCGGGCCTTGATGTCGCCGAAGGGCGCAACCGGCGCATTGTGCCACAACGGCTCACGCGCCCGGTTCGCCTCACGAAAGGCGACCAAGCGCGGACAGAGCGGACAATTGCGGTCGGGAACGAGGGTGGGAGGCTGGCGGCTTGACCGGGCCGCCTCACTCCTCGAAGTCGTCATCGCCCCTCGGCGCCATCGTGGTTGCGCGCTGGAGGAATTGCGGGGCGTGGTGGCGGGCCTCGCGATCACCGCGGTCGCGCGGGGCGGGGCGTTCGGAGGGATCGCGGCCGAGCTTGGATTGCAGCTCGACGAGGTCGGTGAAGACGTCGGCCTGGCGGCGCAGCTCGTCGGCGATCATCGGCGGCTGGCTGGCGATGGTGGAGATCACCGTGACCCGAACGCCGCGGCGCTGCACGGCCTCGACTAGGGAGCGGAAGTCACCGTCACCGGAGAACAGCACCATCTGGTCGATGTGCTCGGCAAGCTCCATGGCGTCCACGGCGAGCTCGATGTCCATGTTGCCCTTGACCTTGCGGCGGCCGGAGGCGTCGATGAACTCCTTGGTCGCCTTGGTGACGACGGTGTAGCCGTTGTAATCCAGCCAGTCGATCAGCGGGCGGATCGAGGAGTATTCCTGATCCTCGATGATGGCGGTGTAGTAGAACGCCCGAAGCAACGTTCCGCGGCTCTGAAACTCCTTCAGCAGGCGCTTGTAGTCGATGTCGAAGCCCAGAGTTTTCGCCGTCGCGTAGAGATTGGCTCCGTCGATGAAGAGCGCGATCTTGTCGGTGGAGGAAGGTGACATTCAGTTTGCTCGCGTAGTGTTCGTGATTGATCGTTTATTGTTGGCGCGGCGGCAGCAGGCCGCGCAGTTCTAGGGTGCCGCCGAAATCCGTCGAAGCCGCAAATCCGGAGAAGTCGGGGCAAACAAGGTATAGTTATGGCGGACTTTCATAGACCCGGCGCCGCCCTCGATGGCAGCCCGGGTAACCGCCCATCCCAGCCCCAATGTGGGGGTAGCAGAGCCGTTTGGCGAGGCCAAATCACAAATTGGCCTTGCGAAACGGCCCCAGCCCCTATAACTAGCCCCAATCATCCACATATTTCGTCCCACCCACAACGGAGCGACAGTCCATGGCTCGCGTCACCGTAGAAGATTGTATCGACAAGGTCGACAACCGGTTTGACCTGGTCCTGCTGGCCGCCCACCGTGCCCGCATGATTTCGTCCGGCTCACAACTAACGGTTGACCGCGATAACGACAAGAACCCTGTTGTGTCTTTGCGCGAAATTGCTGACACGACCATTTCGCCCGAGGACCTGCGCGAGGAGCTGGTGCACTCGCTCCAGAAGTTCGTCGAGGTCGACGAGCCCGAGCCGGATACGGTGCCGCTGATCGGTTCCGCGGGCGCGAGCGTCGATGCGGACGATACCGAAGTCGCCGTCGAGCGCATGACCGAAGAGGAGCTCCTGAAGGGTCTCGAAGGCCTCGCGCCGCCCGAGGAGCAGCCCGAGGAAGACGAGTAAATCGTCCGTCGCGATCGTCGATTTCTTGTGATTTTATCAAAGGCCCGAACCGGTGTTCGGGCCTTTGCTTTTGTTGACGTTTTCGTGGTTACCATGCGTTGTAGCTGGCGATGCGTCCTGTTACTGAATTGATCGGACACAAGCGCGATCGGAGCTAAGATGTATACAGCGGGCCGGCTCGGGCTCGTTTGAAGGCAGGACGGGATGGTATATCGGCGCCGCAGATCCACGCAGATGCAGGCCGCAACCGAATCGGTTGCCGTGGCCCCGACTGCGCCGGTCGCGCGCCCGGCCAAGCCGCGCGCGCGCATGATGCGTCAATATGACCTCGTCGAGCGCGTCAGGTCCTACAATCCCAACACCAACGAAGACCTGCTGAACCGCGCCTATGTCTACGCCATGAAGGCGCACGGCTCGCAGACCCGCGCCTCGGGCGATCCGTATTTCTCGCACCCGCTCGAAGTGGCAGCGATTCTCACCGACCTCAAGCTCGACGACGCCACCATCGTGGCCGCGCTGCTCCACGACACCATCGAGGACACCGAAGCGACGCGGGCCGAGATCGACCAGATCTTCGGGCCGGAGATCGGCGCGCTGGTCGAGGGTCTGACCAAGCTGAAGCGGCTCGAGCTGGTGTCGCGGGAGGCCAAGCAGGCCGAGAACCTGCGCAAATTGTTGCTGGCCATTGCTGACGATGTCCGTGTGCTCCTGGTCAAGCTCGCCGATCGCCTGCACAACATGCGCACGCTGGATTTCGTGCCGACGGAATCGCGCAGGCGCATCGCCGAGGAGACGCTCGACATCTATGCGCCGCTGGCGGGCCGCATGGGCATGCAGGAAATGCGCGAGGAGCTGGAGGATCTGTCCTTCCGCACCCTCGATCCCGAAGCCTATTCGGTGGTGATGCAGCGGCTCGACGCGCTCGCCGAGCGCAACCGCAATCTGATCGGCGAGATCGAGGACCAGCTCTCGAACAATCTGCGCCACCGGGGCTTAGGGGCGCGGGTCTATGGCCGCCGCAAGAAGCCGTTCTCGATCTGGACCAAGATGGAGCGCAAGTCGGTCGGCTTCGAGCAATTGTCCGACATCTTCGGCTTCCGCCTCGTCGTCAACGACATCGAGGCCTGCTATCGCGCGCTCGGGATCGTCCACACCACCTGGCCGGTCGTGCCGGGACGCTTCAAGGACTACATCTCGACGCCGAAGCAGAACGACTATCGCTCGATCCACACCACGGTGATCGGCCCCGGCAACCAGCGCGTCGAGCTGCAGATCCGCACGGAGGCGATGGACCAGATCGCCGAGCGCGGCATCGCCGCGCATGTGTTCTACAAGGAGGGCGTCGGCTCGCCGACCGAATTCCTCAAGCGCGAATCCAATGCGTTCGCGTGGCTGCGCCACACCATCGGCATCCTCTCGGAAAGCGCCAATCCGGAGGAATTCCTCGAGCACACCAAGCTCGAGCTGTTTCACGACCAGGTGTTCTGCTTCACCCCGAAGGGCAAGCTGATCGCGCTGCCGCGCCACGCCAACGTGATCGACTTCGCCTATGCCGTGCACACCGACGTCGGCAACAGCGCGGTCGGCTGCAAGATCAACGGCCAGTTCGCGCCGCTGTCCTCGGAGCTTCAGAACGGCGACGAGGTCGAGGTGCTGACCTCGGAAGCGCAATCGGCGCCGCCCTCGGCCTGGGAGACGCTTGCGGTCACCGGCAAGGCGCGCGCCGCGATCCGCCGCGCCACCCGGACGGCGGTGCGCGATCAATACGCCGGTCTCGGCCGGCGCATCGTGGAGCGCCTGTTCGAGCGCGCCAAGATCGAATACGCCGACGACAAGCTCAAGGGCGCGCTGCCGCGGCTCGCGCGCACCTCGATCGAGGACGTCATGGCGGCGGTGGGGCGCGGCGAGATCAAGGCCTCCCACGTCGCGCGTGCGATGTACCCCGACTACAAGGAGGAGCGCATCGCGCGCTACGGCGTGAAGAAGGGGCTTGCCGCCAAGCTCAAGGAGAAGTCGTCGGAGCCGCCGCGCAGCCCGGTCGCGATCCCGATCCGCGGCATCAATTCCGACCTGCCGATCAAGTTCGCACCGAATGGCGGCGCTGTGCCGGGCGATCGCATCGTCGGCATCGTGACGCCGGGAGAGGGCATTACGATCTACCCGATCCAGGCGCCGGCGCTGAAGGATTTCGAGGAGGAGCCGGAGCGCTGGCTCGACGTCCGTTGGGACATCGAGGACTCCGCGCCGCAGCGCTTTCCGGCCCGCATCAAGGTCGAGAACGTCAACGAGCCCGGCGCGCTGGCGCAGATCGCGACCGTGATCGCCGAGCACGACGGCAATATCGACAACATCAGCATGCAGCGCCGCTCGCCTGATTTCACGGAGACGACGATCGATCTCGAAGTCTACGATCTCAAGCACCTCAGCGCGATCCTGGCCCAGCTGCGCGCGAAGGCGGTCGTCGCCAAAGTCGAACGTGTTAATGGATAGGCTTCCTCCGCAGCCGTCCGTCCCTCCGATTTCGTGAGTTCTGAAATGCCCGCTTCGAAGCTTCGCCTCGGCGTCAATATCGATCACGTCGCAACCGTGCGTAACGCGCGCGGCGGCCGCCATCCCGATCCGGTGCGCGCGGCGCTGCTGGCGATCGAAGCCGGCGCCGATGGCATCACCGCCCATTTGCGGGAGGATCGCCGCCACATCCGCGACGAGGACATGGCGCGGCTGAAGGCCGAGATCTCCAAGCCGCTCAATTTCGAGATGGCGGCGACCGACGACATGATGCGCATCTCGCTCGCCACCAAGCCGCACGCGGTGTGCCTGGTGCCGGAGCGCCGGCAGGAAGTGACCACTGAAGGTGGGCTGGATGTGGTCGGCCAGCACAACGCGCTCGCGCCCTATATCGCGCGACTGAACGATGCCGGCATTCGGGTCTCCCTGTTCATCGCCGCCGATCCCGCCCAGATCGAGATGGCGGCGCGGCTGCGCGCGCCTGTTATTGAGATCCATACCGGCGCCTGGTGCGATGCCGTCGTCGACGGCCACACCGCCAAGGCCGAGGCCGAATGGCAGCGGATCGTGGCGGGCGTGAAGCTGGCGAAGGCGGCCGGGCTCGAGGTTCATGCCGGGCACGGGCTCGACTATGCGACGGCGGAGACGATTGCCGCCCTTCCAGAGATCATGGAGCTCAACATCGGCTACTACATGATCGGCGAAGCACTGTTCGTCGGTCTTGCCGAGACGGTGCGCAGCATGCGCGCGGCGATGGACCGCGGCCGGAGCCGGGCATGATCATCGGCGTCGGCTCCGACCTGATCGACATCACCCGCGTCGCCAAGGTGATCGAGCGCCACGGCGAGCGTTTCCTCGACCGCATCTTCACCGCGGCCGAGCGGGCCAAGGCGGAGCGGCGGGCCAAGAACGAGAAGATGGTGGTGGCGACCTACGCCAAGCGCTTCGCCGCCAAGGAGGCCTGCTCCAAGGCGCTCGGCACCGGGATCCGGCGCGGCGTCTGGTGGCGCGACATGGGGGTGGTCAACCTGCCGGGCGGGCGGCCGACCATGCAGCTGACCGGCGGGGCGCTGGCCCGGCTCCAGACCCTGACCCCGGAGGGGTTCGAGGCGCGGATCGACCTGTCGATCACCGACGATTGGCCGTTGGCGCAGGCCTTCGTGATCATTTCGGCCGTCCCGCTGCCGAAACCCTGAGGGGGCCCCGGCGATTTTATGATTTGTGTTTTAAATCAATGCCTTATTCAGTTTTGATGCGATCCTTGATTGCGTGGCCTCCGACAACCGTCTAAAAGTCCGCGGACGCAAATCAGCTTGGGCGAATTCGGCTTTACGCCGGAATTGGCCCTCACTATCAGAATCAGGACAATCTCCTTGCGCCGCGAACCGGTGGGCCGTTCGCGGGAGGAGGGCGCTCTGTGATCGCCGGCCGGAATTGAGAGAGCAATGAGCGTGACTTCAGGAACGAAAACTGAGAGCGGCGTCGGTGAGACGATCCGGGTCGTGATCCACGCTCTCCTGATCGCGCTGGTGATCCGCACGTTCCTGTTCCAGCCCTTCAATATCCCGTCCGGCTCGATGAAGGCGACGCTGCTGGTCGGCGACTATCTGTTCGTCTCGAAATATTCCTACGGCTACAGCCACTATTCGATTCCGTTCTCGCCGCCGCTGTTCTCCGGGCGGATCTGGGGCTCCGATCCGAACCGCGGCGACATCGTCGTGTTTCGGCTGCCGAAGGACGATTCCACCGATTACATCAAGCGGGTGATCGGCCTTCCAGGCGACCGCATCCAGATGCGGGACGGGCTGCTCTACATCAACGACACGCCGGTCGAGCGGCAGCGCATGAGCGAATATGTCGGCGAGGAGCCCTGCGGCTCGGAAGGTGGCGGTATCTCCCGCGTGAAGCGCTGGAAGGAAACACTGCCGAACGGCGTGTCCTATGAGACGCTCGACTGCGCTGACAACGGCTACGTGGACAACACCAACGTCTACACTGTGCCGGCCGGCCATTTCTTCATGATGGGCGACAACCGCGACAATTCCACCGACAGCCGCTTCCTCGGCCAGGTCGGCTATGTGCCGCAGGAGAATCTGATCGGCCGCGCCCAGATGATCTTCTTCTCCATCGCCGAAGGCGAGCATGCCTGGATGTTCTGGCGCTGGCCGTGGGCGGTGCGCTGGAATCGGTTCTTCAAAATCGTCCGATGAAAGACGAAGCCAAGGACATCGCGATCCAACCGACCGAGGCGCAAGCCGCTCCTGAGAGCGAAGCTGCAGCGAAGACGCCTGCAAAGAAGAAGCGGACGAGGAGCAGCAAGGCCAAGGGCACCGATGCCAACGCGGCGCTCGAGGCGCGCATCGGCCACAGCTTCGTCGACCCGAATATGCTGATGCAGGCGATCACGCATGTCTCGGCGCTGAAGTCCGGGCGCAAGCGCGGCGACAGCTATCAGCGCCTGGAATTCCTCGGCGACCACGTCCTCGGGCTCGTCGTCTCCGACATGCTCTATCATGCCTTCCCGAACGCCGACGAAGGCGAGCTGTCCAAGCGTCTTGCCGAGCTCGTGCGCAAGGAAAGCTGCGCCGACGTCGCCAAGTCGCTTGGTCTGCTCGACGACATCAAGCTCGGCTCGGTCGGCTCCAGCGCCGACGCGCGCCTGCGCAAGTCCATCCTCGGCGACATCTGCGAGGCCGTGATCGGCGCCATCTTCCTTGACGGCGGCCATGCGGCGGCCGCCGAATTCGTCAAGCGCAACTGGACCGAGCGCATGCACAAGCCGCGCCGTCCCTTGCGCGATCCCAAGACCGTGCTGCAGGAATGGGCGCAGGGCAAAGGGCTGCCGACGCCGGTTTACCGCGAGGTCGAGCGCACCGGCCCGCACCACGATCCGCAATTCCGCGTCGCGGTGGACCTGCCGGGGCTCGCGCCGGCCGAGGGCATCGGCGGCAGCAAGCGCGCGGCAGAGAAAGTAGCAGCTTCAGTGATGATCGAACGTGAAGGCGTTGGCGGCGGCAATGACGGCTGAAACAAGCGGCGAGGCGCCCACTGCCACGCGCTGCGGCTTCGTTGCGCTGATCGGCGCGCCGAACGTCGGCAAGTCCACGCTGGTCAACGCGCTGGTTGGCGCCAAGGTCACGATCGTTTCGCGCAAGGTGCAGACCACGCGCGCGCTGATCCGCGGCATCGTGATCGAGAACAACGCGCAGATCATCCTGGTCGACACGCCCGGCATCTTCCTGCCCAAGCGCCGGCTCGACCGCGCCATGGTCTCGACCGCCTGGAGCGGGGCGCATGATGCCGATCTCGTCTGCGTGCTGCTCGACGCCAAGACCGGGATCGACGAGGAAGCCGAGGCGATCCTCACCAAGGCGGCCAGCGTCAATCACGAGAAGATCCTGGTGATCAATAAGGTCGATCTGGTCCAGCGCGAGAAACTGCTGGCGCTGGCGCAGGCCGCCAACGAGCGCATGAAGTTCGCGAGGACCTTCATGATCGCGGCGATCTCGGGCGACGGTGTCGACGATATCCGCAAGACGCTGTCCGAGATGGTGCCGCCGGGTCCGTTCCTCTATCCCGAGGACCAGATGTCGGACGCGCCGATGCGGCAGCTGGCGGCCGAGATTACGCGCGAAAAAATCTATCAGAAGCTGCACCAGGAATTGCCCTACCAGTCCACGGTCGAGACCGACAAGTGGGAGGAGCGCAAGGACAAGTCGGTGCGGATCGAGCAAACGATCTTCGTCGAGCGCGAGAGCCAGCGCAAGATCGTGCTCGGCAAGGGCGGCGCCACCATCAAGTCGATCGGCGCGGACTCGCGCAAGGAGCTGATGCAGATCCTGGACGTGCCGGTGCATCTGTTCCTGTTCGTCAAAGTGCGCGAGAATTGGGGCGACGATCCCGATCGCTACCGCGAGATGGGCCTGGACTTTCCGAGAGAATAACCAAGAACAGATCGGTATCCGATGAGCGTGCCCAGCAATGTCCGGCGCTTCGAAGCGCTGCTCTATGCATCGTTGATGCTGGATGCCTTGTCCGTTGCGGTGCAGGATCGCACGCCCAGTGCCGAGGTGACCGAGCAGATGATCATGACGGGGACCTTGCTCGCCGGCGGCATGATCCTGCTGCTGGTCTACTTCGTCAGGCTCGCCGCGCATGAGCGGAAGAACTGGCCGCGCTGGGTGCTGGCGGCGGCGCTCGTGCTGTCGGTGATCTCGCTTGGCCAGATCATCGGCCAGAAGGGCCTGGAGCTCGACAGCGCCATCGAGATCGTTTCCTGCGCGCTGACGACGGTAGGCCTGTATTTCTCCTTCAGCGGCGACGCGCAGGGCTGGTTCAACGCGTGAGGTTGCGCGGTGCCGTAGGGTGGGCAAAGGCGCGCCCTTGCGCGCCGTGCCCACCATCTCGCGCCGTCGATCAAATTGGTGGGCACGCTTCGCTTTGCCCACCCTACGGCAGCTTTAAATGCGCTAAACTTCCTTCATGGAATGGACCGACGAAGGCATCGTGCTGGGCGTGCGGCGGCATGGCGAAAGCAGCGCCATCGTCGAGCTGTTGACGCGCGCGCACGGCCGCCATCTCGGCCTCGTCCGCGGCGGCGCCGGCTCGCGGATGCGGCCCTTGCTGCAGCCGGGGAACAGCGTCAGCGCGGTATGGCGAGCGCGGCTCGACGAGCATCTCGGCACCTACGCCATCGAAGGGCTTAAGCTGCGCGCGGCGGCGCTGCTGGGTTCGTCCCATGGCGTCTACGGCGTCACCCATCTCGCCTCGATTGCGCGCCTCTTGCCGGAGCGCGATCCGCATGAGGAGATCTTCGCGCTGCTCGAGCATTCGCTCGACGATTTCGAGGATATCGGTGGTGCAGCCGTGCACCTCATCCATTTCGAGCTGGCGATGCTCGCCGAGCTCGGCTTTGGGCTGGCCCTCGAAAACTGTGCCGTGACCGGCGAGACCACCGACCTGATCTATGTCTCGCCGAAATCCGGCGGCGCGGTGTCGCGCGGCGCTGGCGAGCCGTGGCGTGACCGCCTGTTGCGCCTGCCGCCGTTTCTGCGCCAAGGCGAAACCGCAAGCGACCTCACCGAGCAGGATCTCCAGGACGGTTTTCGGCTCACCGGCCTGTTCCTGCTGCGCCATGTGCTGGAGCCGCGCGGGCAGGGCCATTCCGACGCGCGCGCGGGCTTCATCAACGCCTTGATCCGTCAGCAGGCGAAGGCGGCGATTCCCGCGCCATGAGCGGAGCGGGACTCTGCCTTGCCTCCGGATATGGGGTTCCGGCGGAACGAAGTAGGGCTGGTTGAGTTCGCTTCCTCAGGTTCCATAGCGGGGACAGCCTAAATGTTGATCAGAGGATTCGCCTTGTCCGCGGCGCTGCTCACGTTTGCGCCTGATGCAATGGCCGGCGAGCCGCAACCCGGCGTGTTTCGCCGGGCGTCCTGCACGGTCGTCCGGTATTATGTGGCGAAATATTCTGCTGCGGCCGCAGAGACATGGGCGAGGTCGAAGGGAGCGACGGAGGCCGAAATCGAGGCCGCCCGGCGGTGCCTGACCAATGCGCCGGCGCCTGCCCAAACGCCTGGTGGGACCCAGACCCAGACCGTGACAGCCGGCTGGGCGGGGCATTAGGCGCCCACAGGGAACCAATCCATCCTTGCCCGATTCGCTTCCACGGTTTAACCGGGCGGCATGGGAAAACGAATCGTTCCGCCGGAAGAACCGGCCGAAATTCACGAGGTGCCGCTGCGTGAAGCGCTCGAGGAGCGTTATCTCGCCTATGCGCTCTCCACCATCATGCACCGCGCGCTGCCCGACGCGCGCGACGGCCTGAAGCCGGTTCACCGGCGCATCCTCTACGGCATGCGCCTGCTCAGGCTCGACCCCGGCACGGCCTTCAAGAAATCAGCCAAAATCGTCGGCGACGTGATGGGCTCGTTCCATCCGCACGGCGACCAGGCGATCTACGACGCCATGGTGCGCCTCGCGCAGGACTTCTCCTCGCGCTACCCGCTGGTCGACGGCCAGGGCAATTTCGGCAATATCGACGGCGATAATCCCGCCGCCTACCGCTACACCGAAGCGCGCATGACCGACGTCGCGCGGCTTCTGCTCGACGGCATCGACGAGGACGGCGTCGAGTTCCGCGCCAATTACGACGGCCAGTCGAAGGAGCCGGTCGTGCTGCCCGGCGGCTTCCCGAACCTGCTCGCCAACGGTGCGCAGGGCATCGCGGTCGGCATGGCGACCTCGATCCCGCCGCACAACGCCGCCGAGCTTTGCGAAGCCGCGCTGCATCTGATCGAGAAGCCCGACGCCAAGTCCAAGGCGCTGATGCGGTGGGTCAAGGGCCCGGATTTCCCGACCGGCGGCATCTGCGTCGATTCCAAGCAGGCCATCGCCGAAGCCTACACCACCGGCCGCGGCTCGTTCCGCGTTCGCGCGCGGTGGGAGCAGGAGGAGGGCGCGCGAGGCGCCTGGGTCGTCGTCGTCACCGAGATTCCCTTCCTGGTGCAGAAGTCGCGGCTGATCGAGAAGGTCGCCGAGCTGCTCGACCAGAAAAAGCTGCCGCTGGTCGGCGACATCAGGGACGAGTCGGCCGAAGACGTCCGCATCGTCATCGAGCCGAAATCGAAGAACGTCGATCCCGCGCTGATGATGGAATCGCTGTTCCGTCTCACCGAGCTCGAAAACAAGATTCCGCTGAACCTCAACGTGCTGATCAAGGGCCGCGTGCCCAAGGTGGTGGGTCTTGCGGAGTGCCTGCGCGAATGGCTCGACCATCTGCGCGACGTCCTGATCCGCCGCAGCAACTACCGCAAGGCGCAGATCGAGCACCGGCTGGAAGTCCTCGGCGGCTTCCTGATCGCCTATCTGAACATCGACAAGGTCATCAAGATCATCCGCACGGAGGATGAGCCGAAGCCGGCGTTGATGAAGGAGTTCAAGCTCACCGAGGTGCAGGCCGAAGCCATCCTCAACATGCGGCTGCGCTCCTTGCGCAAGCTCGAGGAGATGGAGATCCGCACCGAGGACAAGAACCTCCGTGCCGAGCTCAAGGGCATCAACGCGGTGCTCGCTTCGGAAGCCGAGCAGTGGAAGAAGGTCGGCGAGCAGGTCGGCAAGGTCCGCGACATGTTCGGACCGAAGACGCCGCTCGGCAAGCGCCGCACCACCTTTGCCGATGCGCCCGAGCACGATCTCGCCGCGATCGAGGAGGCCTTCGTCGAACGCGAGCCGGTGACGGTCGTCGTCTCCGACAAGGGCTGGATCCGCACCATGAAGGGCCATGTCGAGGATCTCTCGGGCCTTGCCTTCAAGCAGGACGACAAGCTCGGCTTCGCCTTCTTCGCCGAGACGACCTCGAAGCTGCTGCTGTTCGCCACCAACGGCAAATTCTACTCGCTCGACGTCGCCAAGCTTCCGGGCGGCCGCGGCCACGGCGAGCCGATCCGCCTGTTCATCGACCTCGAGCAGGAGGCCGCGCCGGTCGCGCTGTTCGTCAACAAGGGTGGGCGCAAATTCCTGGTCGCGAGCCACGAGGGCCAGGGCTTTGTCGTCAACGAGGACGATTGCGTCGGCACCACCAAGAAGGGCAAGCAGGTCCTCAACGTCGACATGCCGAACGAGGCGCGCACGGTCACCGAGGTGATCGGCGACACCGTTGCGGTCATCGGCGAGAACCGCAAGATGCTGATCTTCCCGCTCGACCAGGTGCCGGAGATGGCGCGCGGCCGCGGCGTCCGCCTGCAGAAGTACAAGGACGGCGGTCTCTCCGACGTTGCCGTGTTCGAGGCCAAGGCGGGTCTGACCTGGAAGGACTCCGCGGGCCGCGAATTCTCGGCGACCATGAAGGAGCTCAGCGAGTGGCAAGGCACCCGCGCCGACGCCGGCCGCCTGCCGCCGAAGGGTTTCCCGAAGTCGAACAAGTTCGGCAAGGTGATCGGGTAGGGCTCGTGTCCCGGACGCGCTGCACACTCCGCGCGGTCTGATACCGTTCGCCAGGCCGGTGTTCTGGAATGTCGAGAAATAACGCGATGTACGATGTCATAGTTGTCGGCGGCGGCTCCGCTGGCGCGGCTGTTGCGGCGCGGCTGTCCGAGGATCCCGCCCGGCGCGTCTTGCTGCTGGAGGCGGGGCGCGACTGGCGCGCCGATGAGGCGCCTTGGGAGGTGCGGACGCCGAACCCGATCCCGATCATCCACAAGCGCGAGTACCAGGAGAAATGGCAGTGGCCAGATCTCTTGTCGCGTCGCGTCGCCGGGCAGGAGCCGCGCTTCTACTGGCGCGGCAAGGGGCTTGGCGGCTCCTCGATGATGAACGGCCAGATCGCGATCCGCGGCGTTGCCGATGCGTTCGACGAATGGGCCGCCCATGGCTGCACCGGCTGGTCGGCCAGCGAGGTGATGCCGCTCTTCTCGGTGATCGAGGACGATTTTGAATTCGGCGCCGCCGAAGGCCATGGCCGCGGCGGACCGCTGCCGGTCTATCGCGCGCCGCCCGAGACCTGGGGCGCGATCGATCGCGGCTTGCGCGATGCCGCGCTCGCCAGCGGTTATCCCTGGTGCGCCGACCTCAACGGCCCCGACGGCGAGGGTGTCGCCTGCTATCCCATCAACAGCCGCGATGGTTGCCGCATCAGCACCAATGAGGGTTATCTCGAGCCGGCGCGAGGCCGCGCCAATCTGGAAATCCGCGGTTATGCGCTGGTCGATCGCATCCTGATCAGCGATGGCCGCGCCACCGGCGTCCGTGTCCATATCGAAGGGCAGGGCACTCACGAGATCAGTGCGCGGCAGATCGTGCTGTGCGCCGGTGCGATCCACAGCCCGGCGATCCTGCTGCGCTCGGGCATTGGCCCTGCCGAGGAATTGAAGGCGATGGGAATTGGCGTCGCCCGCGACCTCCCGGTCGGCCGCCACTACTTCGATCACCCGCTGTTTCGCACGACGATTCAGCTTCGTGAGGAGCTGCGTCCCACCGACCCCGACACCCGTCACACCAATTGCTGCGTGACCTATTCCTCGGGCCTCGCCGAGGGCGGCAAGCGCGACATGATCCTGATCGCCTTCAATCATCGCGGCATCGGTAATCCCGGGGCGATCGGCGCGGGCCTGTTCAACGCCTATTCGCGCGGCACGCTGAAGCTGGCCTCGACCGATCCGGCGATCGATCCCGTCGTCGAGGAGAACATGCTCGCCGATCCCCGCGACATGCTGCGCATGATGGATGCGGTGAGGCGGCTCGCCGTGATCACGTCGCAGCCGGCGCTGGCGGGCATCGCGGACCGGATTCGGCTCGCCGACACCGATCTGACGCTGCCGCAGGCGGCAGCGCTGCCGGATCATGAACTCGATGCGGTGCTGCGCCGTGAGACCGGCGACATCCAGCACGCCGCCGGCAGTTGTCGCATGACCGGCGCCGGCGAGCCCGACGGCGTGGTCAATCCTGACGGCAGCGTGAAAGGCATTGCGGGCTTGCGCGTCGCCGACGCCTCGATCATGCCGTCCGACTGCCGCGCCAACACGCATTTCACCACGGTGGTGATCGGCGAAGCGATCGTGCGGATGATGATGCGGTAGTTTGGCCGCGCCATGAGGTGCGAGTGGCGCGATGCAAAAGCATCGCGCCGCGAGCCTCGAAGGATGAACGGCCGAGATGCTTCGATATCTTGGCAGCGCCAGCCGGGCCGTCGCCCTTCCAGGGCCGCTGAAGAAGCGGCCACCTCAGGGTGACGGTGATGGATGGGAACGCACCGCTTGCTTCGCTACGCTCGCAACGACCGAGCAAGTGGCGGGACCTTGCTCATCAGTTCACAGACCGACCGCACTTCCCTATCTCTCGAGGTCGCTAACACAATCCACGATCTTGAGATTATCGACGACACGATCTCTGGTTACGAGAGTCGAGTTTCGCGAGCGCCAGGGAGCCGCAGAACCTGTTGCGCGTTTCGCACCAGACTAGGTCTGGATCGCTGCTACACCATTGTTCATCACCGGCGTATAACCGCCTCAAGCACTTCACGTGCGGTGAGCACGCTTCGATACCCATTTGCCTACGATGCAAGATTCCAGTTGCGCAGTGCTTTATTTTGGTTGTGAGGGTCCCACTCATGACAAGGCACCTTTCGAAGCGCATTGTGACCGATGTGCTTGTCGTCGCCGTATCTGTGGTGACCATCACGATTGCAGCGACATCGTTGGGCAAGTCCGTTGTTGCTGGGATTGCCGCTTCTATTCCGGGTCCATTTCATCTTGCGACGGAAAGGATGCTTGCCGGTGCCGGGCCGAGCAAGCCGAAACTCGCTCGCGCGCAGACAGGTTGTCGGCTTCGATCTGCACCTTTGCAATGGAACGCGGACGAGATTTTCGCGCCGCCTGCCGCTCCTCCACGATGAATTGCCACCCCGATTGAGCGGGTGGCAAGAAGGAAGCGGCCCGTGTCGAACCCCTGGCAGCACGCAGGCATGCGGCGGGTGCCCTCGGCCATGTCGAAGATCTTGGCTGGCTGTGAGGTAGCTTACAGCCTTCGCTCTTGGTGCGGGATAGGTTTGAGAAGGCTCTAAAACTCTGACGGAGGCATCAAGCAGGCGCACCATCGCCTTCTCGCGGCGCGTCTCGCCCGAGTCTTGCTCCAGGTGCCGCCCTCGACAAAGACAAGGGCGCAGGGAAGGCCGGGCGCCGGCTGGCACCCGAGATCCGTGCGCGAGCGAAATGCACACGGGGGGACCACAGGTGTTGCCGGTCGCCCGGCCTTCCCTGCGCGAATGGTTTTAACGGTGTCCTTCGTGCTCTCCTCGGGGAGCGTTGCACTATTGCCCCCGTCGCCTTGCGGATAGTCGATGCGCGTGCCGGTCGGCCACACATCACCGCCAAGGCTTGACGCCAGAACCCCGGGCGCCGGGACCACACGACTTCTCCGTCCGCGCACGTCCTCGCTGGGACTTCGAAGGGTGGCGTGTGCTCGCCCCCGAAGCCATACGAAGACGCTGTCGGCGTCGTGTCGTTTGCGCGAAGCCATTGCTCACGGTGTCCCGCCCTGCAATGCCCGCTCGCGCCCGACGCCGTCGCGTCCATCGCTACCCAGCCCGCGGTTCGTGACGATCGCGATCCGCCCCTTGTCTCGGGCCGGGTGAGCAGTGTGTACGACAAATCCGAATTTCGGTAAAGTGGAATATTTTGCGAGGTAGGGCTTGACAGGCGGCTTGGTCAAACTGACCGGGCTGTTTTGCCCGACGGGCGCGCTGCGACGAGCTTTTCCTTGAGGACGGGTGCTCGTGAATGACAGCTTCCAAGAGCAAGACGGAAGTCGCCCAGCTTGGTCATCATCGACGGCTTATGACCCATTGCTGCCGTCAGCCATCTACTTGCGCGCAAGAAAAACGTTAGAGGGTTCGACCTCGATCAGGAAAGCGTCGTTGGCGAGGCTCGGCACCCCGATCCAGGTTGCGCAGGGCGGGTTCTCGCCGAACGCCGCCCTGAGAGCGGTGGTGATCGCTCCACTTTCATGCATGTGACTTAGCCTGATGTAGAGTCGGAGTGAGCCGACGTCATCGAGCGTCGCGCCAACCGATGCCAATGCGACAGCCAGGTTTTCTAGGCTCTTTTCAAGTTGACGCCCGATGTCACCGGCACCGACGATGTTTCGATCGGCATCCCAAGCGACCTGGCCGGACACATTTACCACGTCACCGAACGGCGTCCGAATGACTGTAACCTGAGCAAAACCATACGGCCGGCTATCAAAGAGCCCTGCAGCAACATGGACGGATCGGGTCATTGGGGCTCCTTGTTTTTTGCCGCGGTCAACGGCGCAACTGCGACGAATAGAACATACGAACGCGACAAGCGACACTTCGGCTCCTGGCTCGACTGAGAAATCCTCACGGCCGAATCGACGTCTGCCATCCGTGGTAGTTCAGACCAGATTTGCTCTCAGCGAGACTTTCGGCCTTTGACCCGTAGCCGTCTTGCACGATGCCCCGCAATTGCGACGCAGCAATTGCCGCCTCAGCAGGTGCGACGACCATCGATGCGTGATACGCTGCGTCACCTCGTCCTCAAGCTGCGATGAGGATCGAATGAAGCGGCGGGAGTTCATAGCGGGTACTGCGGCGCTGCTCGTTTCGCCGAGACGTTCGTGGGCGCAGGGTAGACACCATCGACTTGGCTTCCTTGCTATAGGTGATGGGAGCGGGCGGGCCCTCAATCAAGCCGAGCTTGCGTTATTTGATGGGCTGCAAAAGCACGGCTGGATCGATGGAAGAAACCTGATTGTCGAGTATCGTTTTTCCCAACCCCCAGACCGACTGCCAGCTTCAGTTGCCGACCTGATTGCTCTCAGTCCCGATGTGCTCGTCGCTGCGGCGCCGCGGGCAACCACAGCCCTGAAATCCGCAACTGCCACCATCCCAATCGTATTCGTGGCAGTGTTCGATCCCGTGGGGCTTGGCCTCGTGCAAAGCCTATCGCGTCCAGGCGGCAATATAACGGGTCTCGCGACCTCCGCAGGGGTAACAATCGGAAAGCAAATCGAAATCCTCCGCGAACTAGTGCCCGGCGCTTCGAAAATCGCGCTCTTAGTCAATCCGGGCAATCCAATGCACAGGCTGATATTAGTCGAGGAGGTTCCTCCCACAGCCCGGAACCTGGGCGTGGCTCTGCCGATAGTGGAGGCGACCTCGGCTGAGCAGCTCGATACCGCCTTTGCCTCAGCCGCCGCCCAGCGCCCCGATGCAATGATCGTTCTTGGCGACCCTCTGACTGTAGTCCAGGGCCCCCGAATTGTTGCGCTCGCGGCGAAACATCGTTTGCCCGCTATTCATCTCTCACGAGAATTCGCGAATGGCGGATTGGTCGTTTATGGCCCCGATATAGCCGATCTGTTCCGCCGTGCAGGCGGTTACGTCAATAAGATCCTCAAAGGCACGAAGCCTTCCGATCTGCCGGTCGAGCAGCCGACCAAATTCCAGCTAGTGATCAACATGAAGACTGCCAAAGCGCTCGGCGTCACCGTGCCGACCTCGTTGCTCCTTCGCGCGGATGAAGTGATTGAATAGAATTTGCTGCGCTGCATGAGTCCGGATATGACCCTTAGCAGCTGATGGCTCGAACCCGTGTCAGTTCGGCTTTCAGAGGCAATCCCGACGGCAATCCAGGATGGCGTTTATTGCTGCTTTTGGCTCGTTGCGGCCCACCGGCATCTAGCCTGGGGGCGGGTGCAGTTATGCCATTTTTCACGCGCGGTTTCCGCTGATCCGCCGCGCCGTACTTCATCTTCTCTAAAATCTTTCCAATACCGATAGGTGCAAAACAGCCCGTACAGCCAAAGAAAGACGAGCACCAGAACAAGCGGACCAATCAAGCCTTTCGCGAACTCGGTTGGATCGAGAATCTTCAGCAAGAAAATCAAGGCGAGACATAGGGCTCCAGCAACCGCAAAGACTCGCGCTCGTAACCGCCAAACTCGGACTTCCTCTGAAACAGTCATCCCTCTTCCTTAGGCGTACGTACGCTCTCGCGCCGAGCCGGTAGGGCGAAAGCTAGGAGGCTCATTGGGGAGACCGAAAGCAACCAGCCTACCATTCCAAATGGCACTCGTGACCCGAACGGGACATCGGGGGGCCCACAGTGCGGCTGGCAAGGCTGCGCCAATGGATCAGGAACAGGCCAGAGTTTCGCTCGACAATGCGGCAGCGAACGTCATCCAAGCTTGAGACCTCGCCGCCATTGGCGACCGGATTGGGGTTCCTAACCTTGGGACGAAATCAAAACCTGCCAGATCTGATCCGACCGCGTGGGGGCCGGCCGATCAGTTCAGACGGCACTCACGATCGGAAATCGCTGATCTAGTCGGCGTTATAGGCCACCTCGCCCTTCCCAGTAGGTGGGCGTCCCGTAATACCGGTGGGTTCGGGTCTCCCAATTTCGATCTTCCCAGGAGTCATCGCTAAACTCAGGCGCGTCCCTCAGCTGTTGCTCCGTGATATTGGTTCGGAAGCCTTCAAGTGACGTGTCATACGTCAGAGCGCCCCAGGGAATGGGGTAATGGCTGTGACCCAAGCCGACAAATCCGCCGAAGCTCATAACGGCATAAGCCACGCGACCTGACACCTTGTCGATGATTAGGTGATCAATCTCACCGATATTCTTTCCATCTGCTCCATACACCTCGGTTCCTTGAATGTCTTCGCTTGAGATGCAGTGATGATCCGGATGGGCTGTTGCGCGGGCCATGACTTTTTCTCCTTCATGGGGGTAGGTGGTTTGTCGGCTTAACTCTGCCGCTCCGAGGGTGTTCCTGCGTTAGGCGTAACGGTCGCAGCGCCGATCACCAGCCTAGCGCCGCTGACATGGACTTTAAGAGCTCAAACAGAGGGACGACGATGAGGCGCAGATCTGGCGACGACCGGCCGGGTCGCTTCGCGCCGCTTTGCGGCGCAATATTTCGTAGCAAAGCGAATAGAAATCCTCCGGGAATTGGTGCCCGGGGCCTCGCAAATCGCGATCCTGGTCAATCCCGACAACCCGATGCATAAGCTGTTGGTAGCCGATGAGGCGCCCAGTACGGCGCGCAACCTCGGCGTGGCTCTACCGATAGTTCAGGCGACCACGGCCGAGTGCGATGCACGAGTCTCTTGTTGGCCCAAAGCCGCCATGCAGCCGCGTCGGCTTCGATGTCGCCTTCCAACAGCAAACCGGACCAACGAACCGACGAGTACGTGCCTCAAATCACCCCCGCCAGCCTTAGCGCCACGCCCGCCGCGCAGCTGCCCGCCAGCACCGTCAGCATGCCCAGCTTGAGCCGGAAGATCGCCGTTGCTGCTGCGATCGCCAGCAGCAACGCCGGCACATCGACGCTTCTCAGCACCGGCATATCGAAGTTCAGCGGAAACGCATGCACCGGCACGGTCTCGCGGAACAGCGTGTGGAGCGCGAACCAAATCGAGAGGTTGAGGATCACGCCGACGACAGCGGCGGTGATCGCACTGAGCGCGCCGGCGAGGCCGGTGTTGCCGCGCAGGCGCTCGATATAGGGGGCGCCGACGAAGATCCAGAGGAAGCACGGCGTGAAGGTGACCCAGGTCGCGAGCAGTCCGCCGAGCGTCGCCGCCAGCATCGGCGACAGCCCGCTCGGGTCGCGATAGGCCGCCATGAAGCCGACGAACTGCAGCACCATGATCAGCGGGCCCGGCGTGGTCTCGGCCATGCCGAGGCCGTCGAGCATCTCGTGCGGCTTCAGCCAGTGATAATGCTCGACCGCCTGCTGGGCGACATAGGCCAGCACGGCGTAGGCGCCGCCGAAAGTGACCAGCGACATCTTCGAGAAGAACAGCGCGATCTGGCTGAAGACGTTGCCTTGCCCGAGCACCAGGAGCAGTGCGATGACAGGCACCAGCCAGAGCGCCAGCCACAGTGCGCCGACGCGGATCGCGCGCGCGATGTTGGGTTTGACGTGGTCGGGCACGGCTTCGCCGAGCATGCTGTCGATCGCGGCGCCGCTAGCGCCATGGCCGTGACCGGCCGGCGCGAATTCGGCGCGGCCGCTTCGCGCGCCGGCATAACCGATAAGGCCGGCGGCGATGATGATGATCGGGAAGGGCACTGCGAAGAAGAAGATCGCGACGAAGGCGACTGCCGCGAGCGCGATCATGATGCGGTTCTTCAGCGCGCGCTTGCCGACGCGTACCACGGCCTCGATGACGATGGCGAGCACGGCGGCCTTGAGCCCGAAGAACAGCGCCTCGACGAAGCTGACGTTGCCGAAAGCCGCGTAGATGTAGCTGAGGCCCATGATGGCGATGATGCCGGGCAGGATGAACAGCCCCCCCGCCATCAGCCCGCCGGCAGTGCGATGCATCAGCCAGCCGACATAGGTGGCGAGCTGCTGCGCCTCAGGTCCCGGCAACAGCATGCAGTAATTCAGCGCATGCAGGAAACGGCCTTCGGAGATCCATTTCTTCTCCTCGACCAGGATGCGGTGCATCACCGCGATCTGGCCCGCGGGCCCGCCGAAGCTCAGGCAGGCGACGCGAAGCCAGACGCGGAACGCTTCGTTGAAGCTGATGCCGTGACCGGCATCAGCTCCTGCTTGAACATTCCGCGTGTCCATTACGCCTTCACCTTGTTGGTCGGCCAGTTGTGGGTCTCGGTGGTGGCGTCGCGGCACCAGCGGTAGAAGGCATCGTAGAGCGTCATGCCGGCCTCGAGCTGCGCGAGGTCGTCGTCATACATCCGCGATAGCCCGAGCGAGGCCGCGAGCAGGCCGGGCGCCTCCGGGGCGAGGTCGGGCCGCGCGGTGTCGGCGCCGCGCACCAGCGTGGCCAGCCGAAGCAAAGGCGGCGTCGCAATGCCGAACTCCTCGACCATCACGTCGAAGGTGCAGAGCTCGCCGCGGTGGCTCCAGAACACGTTCTCGATGTCGAATGGTGCGGCGTTGAACCGCTCGCCGACCCCGACCACCTCGGACGGGGCCACATACAGGAACACCGCATTGGGATCGACGAAGCGGCGGATCAGCCAGGGGCAGGCGATGCGGTCGACCTTCGGCCGCGCCCGCGTGACCCAGACGGTGCGGCCCTTGGCATCGCGCGGCGGCAGCTTGCGGGCGTCGACCAGCGGCAGCTTGGCCGCCTTCCAGCCCTCGAAGCCGCCCTCGAGAGTCTCGGCCTCCACGCCGAGCTGGCGGAGCCAGGCCGCCGTGCCCTGCGCGAGCTTCTCGCCGCGGAAGCACGAGACGACAGCCCGGCGGCCGGCGAAGTCGCCGCCCCAGTCGGTCACATTCTCGTGGCTGAGCTTGATAGAGCCGGGGATCAGCCGCCGGTCGGCGGCAAAATCCTCTTCAGTCCGCACGTCGATCAGGACAGGCGTGTTCGCCGTGCCGATCAACCGTGCCAATTTGTCAGACGATATGGTCGTGAATGTAGACATGATGCGTCCTCGCAAGAACCGAACGGGACGCGATGCTTGGGCGTGTCGCCTCGTGGGGAGATCGCTCAAATCCCCATGGCGCAGATTACATCGAAACTAAGAAGCACTGTCAATCCGCAGGACGATTGGACCTTCGAAAAGTGCTGCCCGCCGGTCTATACTGAACCCAGAAGACCTGAATCCCCTGGAGAATTCGATGCATTCCCATTCCATCGAACAATGGACCCATGACCACGCCTTTCTCGGCCAGAAGCACGACGAGAACGAGCGGCGCACCTGGTTCGTGGTCGTCCTGACGCTGGTCATGATGGTCGGTGAGATTGTCGCCGGCTCGCTGTTCGGTTCGATGGCGCTGCTCGCTGACGGCTGGCACATGGGCACGCATGCGGCCGCGCTCGGCATCGCCGCCTTCGCCTATCGTTTCGCGCGGCGGCATCTGGGCAATGCGCATTTCACCTTCGGCACCGGCAAGTTCGGCGATCTCGCCGCCTTCGCCAGCGCGATCATTTTGGGATTGATCGCGGTCGAGATCGCCTATGAGAGCGTGCTGCGGCTGATCAATCCGGTGCCGATCGTGTATGGCGAGGCGATCGCGGTGGCCGTCCTCGGACTTTGCGTCAACCTCGCCAGCGCGTGGCTGCTGCAGGGCAGCCACGATCATCACCATCACGGCCATGATCACGGCCACAGCCATGCGCATGATGCCCACGGGGATCACGACCATGATCATCACGGCCATCACCACCATCACGACAACAACCTTCGCGCGGCCTATGTCCATGTCATGGCCGATGCCGCGACCTCGGTGCTGGCGATCGCAGCTCTTGCCGTCGCCATGTATTCGGGCTGGGTCTGGGCCGATCCGGCGGTCGGCCTGATCGGCAGCGTGGTGATCGCGAGCTGGGCGTTCGGCTTGATCAAGACGTCGGGCGCGGTGCTGCTCGACGTCCGCGCCGATGAGAAGCTGGAGCGGGTGATCCGGGCGCGCATGGAGGTCGGCGACGACCGCGTCACTGATCTGCATCTGTGGCAGGTCGGTCCCGGCCATTGCGCCGTGCTGCTCTCGGTGGTGTCCGACAAACCGAAGCAGCCGGCCGTCTACAAGCGGCGGCTCGCCGGGCTGAAGGGCCTTAGCCATGTCACGGTGGAGGTCGAGACCTGCCTGCATTGACGTGAACCGCGCGAGCGGAATTCTGCGATGCGGCCGGGGTTGATCCTCGGTCGCAGCCCGCATGGCTGTACCGGAGGAACAATGATGCCCAGGATCACGTTCGCTGTCGCCCTCGCTGCGCTCGCTTTGTCCGGCCCCGCGGCGCTGGCGCAATCGGAAAAGGCCGGCGTCGAGAAGCTCTATGTGCTCAACTGCGGCGAGGGCACCGCAGGTGATATCTCGCGCTGGACGCCCGGCCTGAACGAAGGCAAGACGATGGACTTCGTCGACACCTGCTACCTCGTCAAGCACAGCAAGGGCTGGTTCCTGTGGGACACCGGCATCGCCGATTCCGTCGCGAGCATGCCGAATGGTCTCGTGCCCGCCGATCCCAAGGCTGTCACCTGGCGCCGGCCGAAGACGCTTGCCGCCCAGCTCGAACAGCTTGGGCTGAAGCCCGATGACGTCAAGGCGATGGCCGTCTCGCACACGCACCCCGACCACACCGGCAATGTCGAGCTGTTCCCGCAGGCCACGCTCTACGTGCAGAAGGCCGAATATGACTGGCCCGGCGCCAACAACCAGCCGCGCTTCAAGCCATCGCACCCGGTCGAGCTGCTCAACGGCGACAAGGACGTGTTCGGCGATGGCAGCGTGACCATCCTGTCGACGCCCGGCCACACGCCCGGGCATCAGTCGCTGCTGGTGAAACTGCCGAAGACCGGCGCGGTGGTGCTGTCGGGCGACGCCGTCCATTTTAGGGATAATTGGGACAACCGCCGCGTGCCCAGCATGAACGTCGACAAGGACCAGACCGCGGCCTCGATGCAGAAGATCGCTGACACCCTGGCCAAGGAGAAGGCGCAGCTCTGGATCAACCACGACAAGGCCCAGCGCGACAGCCAGAAGCTGGCGCCGGAGTTTTACGACTAAGGCGGATCAGCCTTTTGGTGCCGTCACTGTGGGCGGGCTCGCGTCCGGCGTCTTCTTCGGCTTGAGGGTGCCGGCGTAGAATGAGACCAGCCAGATCAAGAGAACGGCGAGGAGGTAGACGCCCCAGGCCTGCGGCGGGGTGGTGGCCCAGCGCAGGAGGCTTTTGAATGTGCGGGGCGGGCCAGCGTCCTCGGTCATGGCCTGCTTGTGCGCGAAACCTCGGGCATGGTCAATCCGGCCGCGGCTTGGTGCGGATCAGGAACAACGCCGCCAGCGCCGAGAGGCTGAGCGCGGACGAGACGATCAGCACCTTGGCGCCCATGAGGTCGATCAGCAGGCCGAAGGTCAGCGGCGCCACCGCCTGCGCCATCCGTGCCGGCGCGCCGATGATGCCGAGACGGTAGCCGAAATCCTTCGGGCCGAAGATCGACAGCGGCAGCGTGCCGCGCGCGATCGTCAGAATGCCGTTGCCCGAGCCGTGGAACAGCGCGAACGCGCTCGCCGCGGCGCCGCCGAAGATCGCCACGATCACTGCGCCGATCGGGTGGGTGAGGCAGGCAAGCCGGGTCGACCACAGCGGATGGAAGCGGCTGAGGAAGCTGGCTTCCAGGATGCGCGCGCCGACCTGCGCCGGGCCGATCAGCGCGCCGGCCGCGATCGCCTCGACCGGCGTTGCGCCTGTCGTCTCGAGGATGCGCGGGAAATGCGCGGCCATGGCGCCGGTGACGGTCCAGACCGCCGCGAAGATGAAGGCGAGCAGGACCATGGTGCGGTCGAGCGGCAGATGCGGCTTCTCGGCCGCCGCCGCCTGCCTGGCGCCCTTGATCGTCGGCAGCATGAAGAAGTTGAGCGGCAGGCCGATCAGGATGTTGGCAGCGGCCCAGGCAAAGCAGGTCTCGCGCCAGCCGAGATGGGACAGGCCCCAGGCCGTGAGCGGCCAGCCGACGGTGGAGGCGAAGCCCGCCATCAGCGTGATGCCAGTGATGGGCCTGCGCGCCTCGGTGCCGTAGATGCGCCCCAGCGCGGCGAAGGCGGCGTCGTAGAGCCCCATCGCCATGCCGATGCCGAGCACGAGCCAGGCGAACACCATCACCGGGACGGAATGTGCGAAGCCAAGCAGCGCGAGGCCGGCGGCAATGGTCAGGTTCGAAGCCGACAGCACCTGCCGGCCGCCGACGAGATCGATCTGCCGGCCGATGCGCGGGCCGAGCATCGCCGAGATCACCAGCGAGGCCGAGAACGCGCCAAAGATCCAGTTGGAAGAGACGCCGAGGTCACGCGCCATGGGATCGGCGATCAGCGCCGGCAGATAATAGCTGGACGCCCAAGCCAGGGTCTGCGTGGTGCCGAGCGCCAGGATGATCGGAAGCTGGCGCTGGCTCATATTCTTGTATTTCTGGTCGGCAGTGACATCGGTTCCATTTGCAGCCGGGACGACAGCGCGTCAACCGCGCCTGCGGCATATTCGACCTGCTGCAGGCGGGCGCCTTGGTTGCATGACGTTCGCGCGCGGCCTTTCGCCCGTCACGAATGCACGCCATAATGGCGCATGCAATTGACCTCGCGCCTTGCGCTGATGAACTGGCTGACTGGCCAGGGGCTCACGGGCCTTCCCGAAAACGAACTGCTCCGCGGCTTCTGCGAGCGCTGCCGCGCCGAGGGGCTGGAGCTGTCGCGTGCGCTGGTCGTGATCGACACGCTGCATCCGATCTATGAGGGCCGCGGCTTCCGCTGGAGCGACCGTCCCAGCAACGAGAGCGACGCGTTCGAATACCGCTCGACCGCCGAGGGCGACGCCGCCGCAAGCTGGCGCCGCTCGGTGTTCTTCCACATGCTGGAGCATGGCCACGACGAGATGGTGATCGATCTGGCCGACGCGCCGTCGATGGATTTCTCCCAGATCGGCGAGCTCGCCGAAAAAGGCCACAAGCACTATCTCGCCTTCGTGCATCGCTTCGGCGAGAACGGCGCGCTCGGCCTGATGGACTGCCTCTACTCCTGCTGGACCACGCGCCGCGACAGCGGCTTCTCCGGCGGCGAGCTCGAAGCGCTACGCGATCTCGTGCCGGTGCTGGGGCTCGCGATCAAATCGGCCCAGCAGGTCGACATCGCGCGCACGCTCGGGCGCGTCTATCTCGGCCGCGACGCCTCCGAGCAGGTGCTGCGCGGCCGCATCTCGCGCGGCGTCACCGAGCGCATCAACGCCGTGCTCTGGTACTCGGATCTGCGCGGCTCGACCGGAATCAGCGAGAGCATCGGCCCCGACGAGATCATCCCGTTCCTCAACGACTACGCGCAGGCTGTGATCGACGCGATCCACGAGGCCGGCGGCGACGTGCTCAAGCTGATCGGGGACGGCGTGCTCGCGATGTTCTGGGGTGAGGACATGGCGGATGCGCGGCGCGCTGCGCTCCGCGCCGAGCATCTGTTCCGCAAGAACGTCGCGGCGCTGAACAAGCGGCGCGAGGCCGACGGCCGTCCCACCACCTCGGCCTATATCGGCCTGCATGTCGGCGAGGTCTTCTATGGCAATATCGGCAGCGAGGACCGGCTCGACTTCACGGTGGTCGGGCCGACCGTCAACGAGGTCAGCCGCATCGCCTCGATGAGCCGGTCGGTCGACCGCGAGCTGTTGGCATCGGCGGAATTCTACAAGGGCCTGGATGCCGCCGGCCGGCGCTATCTCGTCTCCACCGGCCGCTACGCGCTGCGCGGCATCGGCCGCGCGCAGGATCTCTACACGCTCGATCCCGAGGTCGACGCCAGCGAGCCGGTGACGGGGAGCTACGAGCGGTACCTGGCGAATTAGCACCGCGCCGCGACTTCATCCCCCACCATGTCCGGTTGCCGATCCAGCGCCACGGCCGGCGACAGCCAGATCACCAGCGCCTGCGCGCCGAACACGGCGGCCGCGAGATAAAGGCAGGCTTCGGCGCTCCAGAGGCCGCCGACGACCGCGCCCAGCGCCGAGCCGAGCGGGCGCGCGCCGTAGCTCATGATGTTGATGGCGGAGACGCGGCCCAAGAGGCGCGGCGGCGTCACGGACTGGCGCAGCGTCGTGGTCGAGATCACCCAGAGGATCGGCCCGACGCCGAGCAGGAAGAAGCTCAACGCCGCGAGCCAGGGCGAGGGGACCAGCACCGTCAGCGCCATCACCACAGCTGCAACGAAGCCCGTCACCGGGCCGAGGCCAACGACGGTGCCGAACGCGAGCCGCTGCATCACGCGCGTTGCGAACAGCGCGCCGATCACCATGCCGACGCCGTACATGGTCAGCACCGTGCCGACACCGGCCGCGGTGAGGCCGAGATGGCGCACGGCATAGGGCACGAACACCGCGATCTGCAGGAACCAGCCGGTGTTGAAGATGAACTGGGTGATGAACACCGGCCGCAGCAGCGGATGATGGAATACGAAGGCCGCGCCTTCGCGGATATCCTGGAACGGATGTCGCCGCGGGGCGGGCGCGCGCGCCGGTTCGAAGATGCCCGAGAGCAGCACCACCGCAATCGCCGAGAGCGCCGCGGCGAAGCCGAACGCCGGGCTCGCGCCCCACCATCCCACCAGCGCGCCGCCGAGGGCGGGTCCGCTGGCGAAGGCGACGGTGCGCGCCAGCTCGATCCGGGCATTCGCCGCCGGCAGGAGGTCGGAGCTCACCAACGACGGCACCAGCGCCGGCGCGGCCACGCTGTAGACGACGGTGCCGCACACGGCTGCGAAGCCGAGCAGCGCCAGCAGCGGAAGATTGAGGGCGCCGAGCGCGAGCAGCAGCACGATTGTCCCGAGGGCCACCGCCCGCAGCGCCTCCGCCCCGGCCATCAGCGAGCGGCGCGAGATGCGGTCGGCGAGCAGACCGGCCGGAATCGCGAACAGCACGAAGGGCAGGGTCAGTGCGGTCTGCAGCAGGCCGGTCTGGCCTTCCGCGACCCCGAGCGTGAGCACGGCGACGATGGGAGCTGCGGCCAGCGCGATCTGCTCGGCCGACTGCGCCGCGAGGTTGGACCAGGCGAGGCGGCCAAAGGTGTCGGGGAGGCGAGGCGGGTTTGACATGGCTCATTTCCTGCAAAGTCGGGTTGGCGCCAGTATCCGGCGCCAACGGCCGCCAAACCCACCCGCTTCCCGACACGGCGGCGAATAACGGCAGGAACGGGAACCCATGCCGCTAGATGCAGTTGCAAATGAGTTGCAATAAGACTCGATTTCGGTATTCTCGCCCCATGGATGCCCGATCGCCTGATTTGAGTCCCGACGTCGCCGGCTGGCGCGCTGATGCGCCCGTCACCAAAAGTCTCGCCGAGGTCAACGCCACGGTCGCCATTCCGGCCGCGGGCCGCTGGTGGCGCCGGCTGCTCGCCTTTGTCGGCCCGGGCTATCTGGTCTCGGTCGGCTACATGGACCCCGGCAATTGGGCGACCGACCTCGCCGGTGGCTCCAAGTTCGGCTACACGCTGCTGTCGGTCATCCTGCTTTCGAATTTGATGGCGATCCTGCTGCAGTCGCTGGCGGCACGGCTCGGCATCGTCACCGACCGTGACCTCGCGCAGGCCTGCCGCGCCACCTATTCGCCGGCGGTGAATTTCCTGCTCTGGCTCGCCTGCGAGGCGGCGATCATTGCCTGCGATCTCGCCGAAGTCATCGGCACCGCGATCGCGCTGAAGCTGCTGTTCGGCATTCCCCTGATCGGCGGCGCGCTGCTCGCGGCCCTCGATGCGTTCCTGCTGCTGCTGCTGATGAATCGCGGCTTCCGCTTCCTCGAAGCCTTCGTCATCGCACTCCTGGCGGTGATCGCGGTCTGCTTCGCGGTCCAGATCGTGGCTGCGGCGCCGCCGGTTGCGGAGGTCCTGCACGGCTTCATGCCGAAGAGCGAGATCTTCACCAACCCCGAGATGCTCTACATCGCGATCGGGATCATCGGCGCGACAGTGATGCCGCATAATCTCTATCTGCATTCCTCGATCGTGCAGACGCGCGCCTATGAGCGCAACGACACCGGCCGGCGCGAGGCGATCAAATGGGCGACGACGGACTCGACCATCGCCCTGATGCTGGCGCTGTTCATCAATGCCGCGATCCTGGTGGTCGCAGCCGCAACCTTCCACAAGAGCGGCCATTCCGACGTTGCCGAGATCGGCCAGGCCTTCGAGCTGCTGTCGCCGTTGCTCGGCCTCGGCATCGCTTCGACGCTGTTCGCGGTGGCGCTGCTCGCCTCCGGCCTGAACTCGACGGTGACGGCGACTCTCGCCGGCCAGATCGTGATGGAAGGCTTTCTCGACCTGCGCCTGCCGAGCTGGGCGCGCCGCCTGCTCACCCGCGGCATCGCCATCGTTCCGGTGATCGTGGTGACGGCGATCTATGGCGAGCGCGGCACCGCTGATCTGCTGGTGTTCAGCCAGGTCGTGCTGTCGATGCAGCTGCCGTTTGCGGTGATCCCGCTCGTCCGCTTCGTCTCCGACCGTCGCAAGATGGGGCAGTTCGCGATTCCGGGATATGTCGCGGCGATCGCGTGGATCGTCGCGGGCGTCATCGTGATTTTGAACGTGAAGCTGCTGGTAGATACGCTGTTCGGGTGAGGGCGGCGGCTATCTATCCGGCCCGTTCAAGTGGGCCTTGCTCGAACGGCCCCAGATCAGGCAGCGAGCGTGACCTTTGCGAAAGTGAGCATCTGCCCCGTTAGATGTCTTAGCTGGCGACTTTGCTTTCGATTTCGCGCGCAGGGGTTGCAAAACCTGGAGTCGGAACTCGATTTGGCAAACTGTCACTTTTCAATTTGTGCGGCGCGCGTATACTAGTTGCAATTGCTGACCGGGCGTACAATAATAACCCCTGTTTCAGCATTGATTTTGCTTCCGGCGGGATGATCGGCGGATCCTGCGCCGGACCAAGAGCGGCCACTGCAATTCTCCGGACTCATCTATCGGTTGTGCGCGAATAGAGTTGGCGCACGAAATTTTTGATTTGATCGTTTGGATTGTTCGACAGCTTGTTTTTCTGCTGAGCGGGTTCACGCCTCGAAGGGGCGATGTTCAAGCCAGAACGCGTTGGTAATTTCGTTCAAGTCATTGATGAGTGTGTGCTGCCGTGACCAGGTGTCCCGCTTGTTCAGCCCGTATTTCCCGCGAGCATCGCTTCTGCTCTCAATGTGGCGCGAGTCTCAATCGTAACGCGGAGGAGCCGGGCGCCCCCGAGCGCGATGCGCACGTCGTCCAGCTGCACCATCATCTTCCCGTTCGCTCGCAGATGCTGACTGAAAACAAGCAGGTCAGCGTGCTGTTCGTCGACGTCTGCAATTCGACCTCCCTTTTGCAGCATGTCGACCCCGAGGAAGCCCGCGCCTATCTCGGCAGGGCATTGGACCGGTTGGCTGACGCGGTCGAGACCTATGGCGGCACGGTGAGCCAGTTGCTCGGCGATGGCCTCGTCGCCTTGTTCGGCGCGCCCGTGGCGCAGGAGGACCACGCCCTGCGGGCGTGCCTTGCCGCTCTCAAGATGCAGAGAGCATCCATTCCAGCCCAAGATATCGGAGGCGTCGTCAGCCCGACGCTGCGCATCGGTATCAATTCGGGCGAGGTGCTGGTCGGTATCGTCGGACAGTACCGGTGGTCGCACTACGGCGCGGACGGAAAGACAATCCATCTCGCTTCGCGACTTGAGAAGATGGCGCCGCCCGGCGGCATCCTGATCAGCGCCGCGACGCAGCGGCTGGTCGCGCAGCAGATCGACACGCGTACGGCGGGCGTGCGGATCGTGCGCGGACTGGATGTTCCGATCGAAGTGCATGAAGTCGTGGTGGAGACCGAAAGTTCGGCGGCCGCGCCATTGACGCGGAAGCCGCGCTGGGCGCCTCTGATCGGACGCGAAGACACCTTGAGGGTCCTGGAAGGGACCCTGGAGACCGTTCAAAAGTCCGGAATGCGAACCATCGGGTTGTGTGGCGATGCCGGGATCGGCAAGTCGCGCCTGATCGTCGACTGGATGGACAGCCTCGCGCAAGAGGGCGTGGACGTCTGCTTTTCGCAGGCGAGAGGGTATGCGAGCACGCGGGCCTACAGCACCGCCACCGATCTGACCGCAAGTTTGGTCGGGCTTGCGCAAACCAGCGCGGCAGACATTCGGCATTCCGCCAAGCAGGCGTTGATTGCGAAATGGCCCGATGACGGCGCCGAGCATCTGGCGGCGGTCAATGATCTCTTGGGACTTGCGGCGCCGGATGAGGCCTGGCTGGCGCTGAACCCGGCGCAACGACGGCGCCGGATCGGCGAGGCGTTGCTCTGGCTCGTGCGCAGACGCGTGCGGTCCGGCGCTTTCCTGCTCGTGCTCGAGGACGTCTTCCTGGCCGACCGCGAGAGCCGGCGGCTGTTCGAGGGCCTGCTTCCAAAACTTCAGGCGATGCCGGTCCTGATTTGCGTCACTTATCGCCCGGATTTCGACCATCAGTGGCGTCGGGCGTCCTGGTTTTCCGAGCGCGTGATCGAGCCGCTGGGCGACGGAGAAATGCTCCAGCTCGCGCGCGCCTGTCTCGGCGATGATCCGTCCGTGCTTGGCGTCATGACCGAACTGGTCGCGCGCGCCGACGGCAATCCCTTCTTCCTGGAGCAACTGGTTTTCACGCTGATCGATGACGGGTCGCTGGAAGGGACCCCCGGCGCCTACCGTTTGCAGAGGCCTCTCGGAGAGCTGCGGGTGCCGGGCTCCATCGCGGCGGTGATCGGGGCGCGGGTCGACAGGCTGCCCGAAGCCGCAAAGTCGGCGCTCGAGGCTGCGGCCATCCTTGGTGATCCCATCACGCGCGATCTGGTTGCCGCGATGCAGGCCGTGGACCTCGATCGCGCCGAAGAATTGCTAGGCCTTTGTGTCGCATCCGGATTGCTGACGAGTCCGGATCAGGCGAGGGGCTCGCACGGATCGCACGCCTTCGCGTTCCGCCATGCCTTGGTCCGTGACGTCGTGCTTGGGGTGCTCACGCGCGCCAGGCTCAAGGCGCTGCATCGCCAGGCCTTCCTGGCGCTGCACGCCCAGCCCGGGGCCGCCGATGTCGATGCCGCGCCGGCACTGGCGCATCATGCCTTCGGGGGCGAGGAATGGGAGCAGGCGGCAAGATTCGCCGTCAAGTCGATGGCGCGTGCCATCTCGCGCTCGGCCAATCGGGAGGCCGTCCAATTGCTGGAGAAGGGCATCCAGGCGGCACGGCGCGTCGAGGGCGCGACGACCGCCCAGACCCTGGAGCTCGCGCTCCGGCTGGAGGCCATTGGCGCAATGCTGGCTCTCGGGCAGATCGACGAGATCTTCGACAACATGGAGCGGGCTGAAGCCATCGCCGTGCAACTGAACGATCAGCGTGCACGAGCGGCGGTTTCGACCGAGACGGCAGTGTTTCTGTGGATGCGCGGACGTTTCGAGCAAGGTCTGGGCTACGCTTCGCAGGGACTGGAAGCGGCTCGCCTCGCACAGCGTCGTCACATGATGATGGCGGCGCATCAGACCCGCCTCATGCATCTGCATGCGCTCGGGCGGTACGCGGACGCGGCGGCCGAAGGCCGCATCCTGCTGTCGGACTACGAACCGGAATTGTCGGCGCATTATGTCCAGCCGGGCTGGGCGGCGATTCCGATCATCAACCTGTACGCATTTCATGCCAGCACGCTGTGGCGCCTCGGGGATGGCGGTGCGGCGGACGATTTCTTCGCCAAGAGCTATGAGATTCTGTCGAACATCGATCACCCATATTCCCGTCTGTTGATCGACACGGTCCAATCGCAGATCTGGGTCGAACGCGAGGAGCTCGACCGTGCCGAGTCCCTGATGCGCACGGGTGTGCAGCAATGCATGACGCACAACGTGCCGACCATGCTGTCCGTCTGCACCGGCGTTCTTGGCAGCGCGCTGGCGCGCAATGGCAAGGCTGCCGAAGCGGTGCCCATGCTGGAGAAGGGATTCGCCGATCGCATCTACGAGGCGGCCGGCCCCTATGGCAGGACGTTCATGCGCGTCAGCCTGGGTGTCGCCTATCGCAAGCTCGGACGACTGGACGATGCGATCGCCGTCGGACGCAAGGCGGTCGAGCAGGCCGCCGAGGAATACGGACACCAGACCGAAGCCCTGTACGAGCTCGCCGAAACGCTGCGGCAAGCCGGCGATCAGGCCGGGGCCGAAGCGCATTTCAAGCGAACCGCCGAGGCGGCGGAGCGTCTGGGCATGCCTCACTACCGGATGCGGGCCGCCGCGGCGCTCGCAGATTGGCGGAAGGACGGGTACGCAGCATGAAAATCTCAGCTGGCACTCCTGATGCAATGCCGCCGGGGCTCCGCAGCCTCTCCTATGGGATCTTCTGTTGGGCCAATCGCCGTCCGAGGGCGTTGCGAGCCGTCGGTGCCCTGTTTCGGCTTTGGCCGTTTGCGGGGGGCTGGTTCGGCATGGCGGCGCGCGCCAGTGCGGTCAAGAGTGTCCTGACCAGGCCGCAGAGTTTCTCGAACTCTGCCCATGCGGCCAATCTGGCCGCCGGCGATTACCTGATTGGCATGGATCCGGGCCCTACCTACCACGACGACCGGCGTCTGCTCGATGCCCGGTTGGCTTTGCTGGCTGCGAGCTTGCCGGCCGCGGCCGATCAGGAGGTTCAGCGACGCGTCGAGCAGCTTGGGCAACTCGGCACGAACAAGTCGTTCGACCTCATTGACGACTACCTGATGTGGATCGTGTTTCGAGCGATGGATCCGCTGTTCGGGGCGGCAACGGGCAAGGTGGTCGCGGGCGCGCATGGCAATTTCAACGACCCCGGGCTGCAACGGCAATATCTCCTGGAAATCAGATATGTCGCAGGCCAGCTCCTTGCCGGAAGCACTGCGACGCTGAGGGTCCAGCGACGGGCAGAACTTTGCTCGGATGCGTTGCGGGCACGTATCGCCGCCGTGAGCCGCGACATCGAACAGGCTTGGGGTGTCCACAGCACCGCCAGCGCCATCACGCGGAATGCCGCCGGTCTTGCCTGGATTTCGCATCCGGTCACGGTGCAGTCGGGGGCGCTGGCCGTGCAGGAGTTGCTCGGGCGCTCCGGGGTTCACCGGGCCTTGCGGGCGGAAGCCGAGCGGCTCGGGCCGGCCCGCGTTTGGCAAGACGCCAAGTTCCGCGATCTGGTGCGCGAGCACGTGCTCGAGCTGATGCGCTTTCGGCCCATCTTTCCGCTGCTCGCGCGCGACGTGCCGCGCGATACGGAATTCGAGACCGGGGCGCGGCACAACGCGCCGTGCTCCGCTGGCGGCAAGATGGCAATCTGGTCGATCGCCGCCCTGTTCGATTCCAGGGTGGTCAAGAAGAGCCGTCAGTTTTGTCCCGCCCGCAATTGGGGGCCGCATCAGGATTTGCGCTGGCTGATGTTCGGGTACGGCACCCGCCAATGTCCCGCCAAGGATTACGCGGTCGAGATCCTGACAAGTGCGCTCATTGGTCTGCTGATCCTGCCCGAGCTGCGGCTCACGCGGGGCGAGGGCAAGGCCATCGCCTATGACGGCCCATTGATGTCCCGCATGCGCGTGAACTTCGTCTGACGGATTGGGAAGGACAGTCCATGCTCAAAATGGTCCGTCAGCAGATGATCTGCATCATTGCGCCAGGCTGGCGCGGCGCGGTGGATTTTTCCGACTCGGGAGACATGCAGTCCGCGCTGAATGCACTGTTTGAGGATGTTGCGGTCATTCAATTCGCGTCCATCGCACTGTTGCCGGCGCGCACGGATGCACAGGAGCAGGCGCCGTCGCTGATGCTCGAGCTTGCCGTCGAGGAAGGCATCGATCCCAAGGACATGCTGTACAGGCTGGTCCATCATCCCAGCGGCGCGATGTGGTCGCTCTTCAGCTCTTACTGGCCCGGCGGCGGGCCTCCGCTGGTGAGCGCGCGCAACGGACAATTGTTCGACAAGCTGATCGGGTGGCTCAGTCTCGCCGATGGCGGTTTCGTCGGTCCTCGCGACCGAACGGCCCGCCAGATCAGGAAGGAGCATGACCTCCTGATATGGACCCGGGACGAGGGACGCAAGTTGAGAGCCATGTACGGCGATGACCGTGCATCGTTCGCGCTTGCGCTGGCGCAGCGGGCATTCCAGGACCCGCGCTTCGACTGGGCGATGCAGCCTGCACCGCGGTCCTATTGGCGCGGGAAGGGTGCGAGCATCTCGGCAAAGGTCGGCTATGGGCTCACGATTTTCGGCTTGTGGCTGGCCCTGGTCTGGCTCGTGGGCGCGCTGCCGAAAGGATTGTTCGGCGCGATCACCTGGTTCGTCGGCGCATCCAATCCCCCGATGCAGTCCGTGGTGGACGTCATAAGCACTGTGAGCATGGAGATCGTGTGGGCGAGCGTCAGGGCGCTTCTCGCTTTTGTCGCGCTGCTGTTCCTGGGGTGGCTGCTCCTGGTCGCGCTGCCGGCCCTGTTCGCGCCCTGGCGGCGATGGGTGGACAGCGTCCGCCGCGAACTCGAACGGCCGACCGAGACGTGGTCGTCATTCTCCACCCGTGTGGTCGGCTGGATCGTGGTCGTGCCGTTGCTCGTTGCCATTTTGGTGTGCGCGGTAGTCTTCGTCTTCTATCCCAAGCCGATCATGGAAGGGATCACGGCTTTGACTGCGCGGGTTCCGGGATGGGAGCTCGCCCTCTTCGGCGTGCTTGCGATCGTCGCGCTGCTCTGCATCGGGACCTTCTTCTCCTGGATCAATCGCCGGTTTGAGGCCTTGAGCAAGTGGTTCTTCCATCCCTACGAAGACGATGTTGCCCGGGCCCAGCAGGTTCATCCGTCAATCGACCAGTGCGAAGCGCTGTTGGCCAGTGGGACCGCGCACATGGTCAGCCTGACTGATATCCGCAGCCCGAACGGATGGAGTGCCTGGTGGATCCGTGTGTCCCTGCGTGTCGTGACCTTCTTTGGGCGGGTGTTCTTCACCGAGGGGCGGCTCGGTGATGCACCGGGTATCCATTTCGGCCATTGGCACATTATCGAGGACGGCCGGCGCTTTCTATTCTGCTCGAACTATGACGGCAATTTCGGCGGTTACCTCGACGATTTCATCAACGGCGCGACGATCGGGACTACGTTGGCCTGGCGATGGACGACGCTGAGGCCGCGGGGATCGGCGGCGGTCGGGCAGCCGGACATCAAGGTGCCGCGCGATTTTCCGCCGACGCGTTTCGTGCTTTTTCGCGGGGTGAAGTGCGAGTTGAAATTCAAGTCCTACGCCCGCGACAGCATGCTTCCGCACATGTATCGCTTCGACGCGTGCAAAGCGACGATCGAGGAGATCGACCTCGCGACCGGGCTGCGCGATGCCCTGTTCGGCGAGCGCAACGACAGGAACGACGACTTCATCATGAGGGCGATCGAAACATGAAGGCTTCGCATCTCTCCGAACAGCTCGAGGACATTCAGGGAATGCTCGGAAGCGGCTTTGGCTGGTTGAAGACCAGCCGCTTCTGGCTGCTGACGATCAAGGCGGGCCGCGAGGACGATGCCCGGGCGTGGCTCGCAGGGCTCGTCGACAAGAAGCTGGTCGTCAGTGCCGCCGACGTCAGGAAATCGAGGACCCACCCCGTCGACGATGCCGTCGCGATCGCTTTCAGCTATTTGGGGCTGGCAAAGCTCGGATGCGACGAGACTGCTGCGCATCCGTTCCCGTCCCCGTTCAGCAGCGGCATGGGCTGCGACCTGCGCGCGTTGCTGTTGAGGGACAGCCCGCGAGAATGGCGCTGGTCCGATGTTGAAGGCGGTGCCGGCGACCCCGTGCATGTCCTGGTTGGCGAATGGAGAATGCGACGGAGCGCTGCCGAGATGGCGAGCGCGCCGGAGAAGTCAGCAGAACTGGATCCTGATCCCAGCGTGTTCGATGTCATCAAGATCGACAACGATCCCTGCGCCTTCCAGCAGAAGGCGGGCGACGAAGAAGAGAGATTGTACGAGTCCTTCGGGTTTCGCGATGGCCTCGCGCAGCCTGTGATCAGCGAGCTTAGGGAAGAGCGCGGCGCCGAGCGCAGGAAGATCAGGCGGGATGCCGGCATCCTGTACGAGGATCGCGTCGTCGCCCCGGGGGAATTCATTCTGGGCTATCGCAACGAATATGACGAGCTGACCTATTGCCCCAACGTCAAGCGATGGCCGGGCGATGCCACGTATACGAGCGGCCGCTTCGCGCTGAACGGAACCTATCTCGCGGTTCGCCAGATCGAGCAGGATGTCGACGCGTTCGCGAAATTTGAAGCGGTCTACGGCCAGGCCGTCTGCGAGAAGGTGATGGGCCGTCGAAAGAATGGAAAGCCATTGTCGTGGCAGGGCGATCCCGACGTTTCGATTTCGGATTCGAAAGCCGATGCATTTCGCTTTCGTGTCGACGACGCGAACGGCTTTGGCTGTCCGAAGGGAGCCCATATCCGCCGGGTCAATCCGAGGGATACGCTCGGCATCGACGTGCAATCGAGCATCAAGTCGGTCAAGCTGCACCGGCTGCTGCGCCGAGGTCGGCCCTATCGCGAGGAGGTTGCGAACGATAAGCCGCGCAAGGGCATCTTCTTCATCGCGTGCAACGCCGATCTCGAGCGGCAGTTCGAGTTCATCTACCAGCGCTGGTTGCGAAATCCCCGGTTCGTCTGCCTCAACGACCAGGACGACCCTCTCGTCGGCAAGCCCGCTGCCACCAGGAGCTTCTCCATGCCGGGATTGGCAAGCGGCGAGGAAGTGTCGCTGGCTGCTTTTACGCGGACGCTGGGGGGAGGCTATTTCTTCCTTCCCGGAATCTCTGCGCTCAAATTCATCCTCGGCCGCGAGGGCACCTCCAAAGCGGTCGGCTCAGAGGCCGTCGCAGCCTTGGCGCCCTGAAAGCCGGCGCGAGGCCGAAGGGTCAATCTTGAGGGTTAATCCTGCGGCTCGGACGCCGCGTCGCCCTGCGCGTCGATGCGCAGCCAGCCCGAAGGCGCGAGGCGCTGCTGCGGCAGGAAGCGGGCCTTGTAGTCCATCTTCTTCGAGCCCTCGATCCAGTAGCCGAGATAGACGTAAGGCAACCCTTGCCGACGGGCGCGGGCGATGTGGTCGAGGATCATGAAGGTGCCCATCGAGCGGCTGACCTGGCCCGGCTCGAAGAATGAATAGACCATCGACAGGCCGTCGCTGAGCACATCGGTGAGTGCGACCGCGATCAGCTCCTCGCCGCGGCCGGTGATGCCGCTGTCGGGGCCGCGCTTGCGATATTCGATAATGCGGGTCTCGACATGGCTGTCCTCGACCATCATGGCGTAGTCGAGCACGGTCATGTCGGCCATGCCGCCATGGCGGTGGCGGGCGTCGAGATAGGCACGGAACACCGAATATTGCTCGGAGGTCGGCACCGCGCTGCGCTGCTCGCCGATGATGTCGGCGTTGCGCGCCATCACCTTGCGGAAGTTGCGGGAGGGGCGGAACTCGTTGGCGATGACCCGGACCGAGACGCAGGCGCGGCACTGGTCGCAGGCCGGCCGGTAGGCGATCGACTGGCTGCGGCGGAAGCCGCCATGGGTCAGGAGGTCGTTGAGGTCACCGGCGCGCTCTCCCACGAGGTGCGTGAAGACCTTGCGCTCATGCCGACCCGGCAGATACGGGCAGGGGGACGGCGCCGTAAGGTAAAATTGGGGGGTATCGCGCGAGTGCTGGGTCAAGGGACGTCGTGGGCCTCCAAAGTGAGTATCAGCATCGCGCTACGGAAGCCCCCGGTCAATTGGTCAGCTCGGCAGGTCAGGTCAGCTGTCACCTTAGTGGATCCCGGTTAGTAGGCGGTTGATCACCAGGTCCTTGCCGCCTGCGGCACCGGCGCGCGGACGGAATTGTTGATCACGACCGTTCCCAGCACGAAATCGTGCAGTAAGCGCCGGCGGCCGTTGAACAGGCCGAGCAGCACGACGAAAGGCGTCAGGAAGCAGACCGTCACATAGAACAGCACGGCATGGGTGGCGCCGAGCACGAAGTAACCGGGTGCGCCGTACCAGGTGCGTAGCTCCAGATCCATCAGCCGCATGCCGATCGTTCCGGACGAGGGACCGCCAATGCAGGCGCCGTAATAGACGATCGCCCAGACCACGGAGGCCGGCCAGGCGATCCCGAACAGGAGAAAGCCAAAGCCGAGGGTGACCACGCCGAATACGAAGATGAAGACATAGCCGAGGATCACCGGCACTGAGACGATGACCATGTCGATCAGGAAGGCGAACGCTCGCCGCGTCGCGACACCGCGAAACAATTCCGGATGCAGGTCAGGGTCGTAGGCGTGCGGCTGCGCGCCGCCGTCATTGCGCCAGGCGCCCGAATTGCCCGAGTCATACGACATGATCCGTCCTCCCAGAGGGAAACAGAAGGAAAACCCTCAAGGCAGGACATGGGAACAGGCTCTTCTCCTGCCAAGGGCGCAGGGACGTTAACAAGCCGAAATATTCCGGCGATTCGGGGGCGGATGGGGCGCGGCGCTGACGCGCAGGAAACCGGTGACGTAGCAACCATTAAGAGCTAGGCTTCTTTTTCGATCCATGGCGTGCCGCGCTGTACGACAGTATTGGCGTAAATGAGGAGCTTCCTGGCGCAGG
>NZ_JACIHC010000028.1:0-47668 GCF_014198205.1 Bradyrhizobium sp. SBR1B | reverse complement strand
AGCTCCGACGAGCCGAGCGCTACCGGCAGAACGCGTCGATCAAAGGGGTCCCCTTTGGATGCCGATCGGGGGTCCCAGTCCAATGCCGATTGACATCGAACATTACTTGGCCGGCGGCCGCAGCGGGCTTTCGGCCCATTTCCGGGCAGCGGGTTCGCGCAGCGGATCGTTTTCGCAGGCCAAGCAGACGTAGCGCGGCCGGCCCGGCGCGACGTCGTCGGGCACAACCGTCATCGGTTTCCCGCACTTGGGGCACAGCTTCCGGCTCAGGCAGAGCGGAGTCATGGCTTTCCCTGCCGGAACCTAGTTCCCGGTGCGCCGCGAGCTCAAGTAGATCGCCAAAACTTGTCCGTATGCACCAGACCGCTTGACGCGGAGCGCGTCCCGCACTGAAATCCAGTTTTCAGTGATGTTGCGGGGGTGGCGTCGTGGAAGACTTTTATAGGGGCTTCGCGAAGCGGGCGCGCGATCTGGCCGAGAACGCGGACCCGTTCACCAAGCGGTGACTACTCGACCTGGCCCAGCGATACGACCTCAAGAGCAAACCAGGATCACCAGGCGGACGGTCCATCCCGCCGCCGCACGCAACGCCACCGACGGTGCTGTTCGCCGGCTCCGGCGAGTCCTAGAGAAAAGGTCGCAGCGCAGATCGTGGGCTGCCTCACCGCCACATCGTGGGCGCGCCGTTAGTCTATGTTCTGGCACTCCCCGTCTCCTTTCTTCACATCGCACCGCCTCCCGCGCCCTCCGGCAGCGGCATCGGTTCTATCCAACCATCGAACACTTCAATCGCGCCCACAGTGCAGTTCGCGTCCCGCCGTTCCTGAGACGCAGTCGCCAGTCGCAGGGCGTCGGAACGCCAGCTCGCTGCTAGGAAGCCTGTTCATGATTTGCAGTCTTTTGCTTCTTCCAGAGCGCCATGATCTGCGGTCCGATGGAATAGTTCCCGGCCCTAGCTTTAGCCGTCAGACCCCGTAGATAGCCGCCGGGACTTTTGATTTCCGCCGACCGTTGCAGGATCGCGGCGACGGTCACCGCTGCATCGCCCTCCCCCATCGCGTCCACGGCGTCTTCCCAGGCGCTCGGGCTGACCCCCAGCGCCGATCGAACGATTGCGGCCGTCGCGATGAATTCGGGCCAGCTTCCGATCCCTGTCCGTGAGTACATCGCGATGTCGGGGCAAGCCTTGAGGATCATCCCCAACGGGAATCCCGTCGTCTGTTGGCTCCTCCTCTCCGACACCGGTTGGGTTTCACTGATCGCCCCCCCGCCTTCTTGAGAGGCTGGTTCAAGTTCAATAGAGGGGTCTGGATTTGAATTCTGATAGTGCGCGCCGGAATGGTTGTCATTGCCGTCCGTTTTCTGTGCAAAGAGGTGGGAATCCAACAGCTTGCCCGCCTCTGCGGCAAGGCGCTCCAGGCTTTCGGCAAGAGGCTCGAGGAGGCCTAGTCCGACCAGTCGTGGCAAGCGGCCACTGAGGCCTGCGAAGCGCCTCCGGACATCCCCCCAGTCGCCCTGGGCCCCCTCCTCCGCCGCGACGGCAATCATCTTGGCTATATCCCGCCGGAGTATCGAGACACGCTCCCGCGCCAAGGCGACGGTGCGACGCTCGATCCTTACCTCCTCGGCCAGACGTTCGAACTCATCGGCCCGCGCCACGATCGGCGTCAGATCGAACCCGAACGCCTGCTCGATTGTGCCATCGCCAGATCGCCGAGCGTATCGCTTTCCATTGGGGCTATCGCGGCGGATGATGAGTCCCGCGTTGACCAGCGCGAAGAGATGCCGGCGGAGCGTGGTCCCTGCCATGCCGTGCGTGCGCTCGCTCAGAGACGCGTTCGACGGAAAGACAACGAGGTTGCCAGGGGTGAGAGCCGTCTCCGGTAGACACGTCAGCAAGCCGTTGAGCACGGTCAACGCACGATCCGAGATATCGAGCCGCTCCCTCGCATCGGTGATCGCGCGGAAGATCTTCCACTTGTGAACTACTCTGCCTTCAGGGCATGCCTTCGCGGCCGCCTGGCTTGCCATCATGGCAAGCGTCAGCGCGCGCCGCCCGAAGGGCGTGGTTGGGTGACTGTCGATCATGTTCTTCGCCTATTCAGGCAAAGAAAAAGCGCTCGGCGAATCGATACCGCAGCAAATACGCTTGACTAGGATTCGCGTCCGTGATTCTCTAAGGCTGCTTACACGTTAGAGAAGGCTTCCGGGCGGAGACGTTTCGGGGGCCTTTTTCTTTGCGTTCTACTCCTCTGTTGAAAATCGATACGCCTACTGATCGCCCGGCAAGCCTTCTTTGCTGGCTGCGCCATGTTCTGCAGGAGCCTCGGGAAGCGCGCTTACGCAGTTCCTTTGAGGTACTCCACATAGAGTTCACCTAGCCGTCCTACGACAAATTCGCCGAAGCCCGGGGCAACCTTCTCGTTTACCGCGAGGGTGGTCTTTTCCGTTTTGCGGTCGATCGAGGCGACTGCCTTGCCATCGGCAGATGTCCACGATTCAGGTTCCGCTCGCTGTGGCCTGGGCGCAAGCGCTGCGCATACGGCAAGGAAGCGCGCATCGGAATCTTTACTGCGAAAGGCCTGGCTCGAGATCAGTGGCGCCAAGTCGCCAATTGCATCCTTGCCCTGGAGCAAGGCTTCGAGCTCCATCCATCGTCTCCGGCCAGTTTTCGGGGCGGGGCCGATTGCCTCGATCAGCGCACGCGGAATGGCGCGGCCGACCGAGATCAGGCGGGAAAGTTCGGTCTTATCGACGCTAAGGGCGGAGCCGATCGTGTCACGCTTGAACTCGCGGTCCTCGAGAGTGACGGCGTAGATTGCCCTCTCGATGAACGAAAGATCCTTCCGTTCGCCGTTCTCCTTGCCTTGCGCCACCACGAGTTCTTCGTCGGTCATCTTCCTGATGACCGCACGGACCGGCCGTCCGAGTGCCTTCAGCGCCCTCACCCGGCGATGACCGTAAGCCGTTTGGTAGCGGGCCGGCTGACTTGGATGAGGACGCAGTAGAACGGGAACGAGCTGGCCGTTGGCGGAGATCGATTCGACCAGAGCCTCATGCTCCTCGTCCGTACCAGGCATCCGGTCGGGCACGACAGATGCATCGATCAGCGAGGGATCGATTTCGAGCACTGTCTCGCCATTAGCGAACCGATCGGCCAGCGCTTTCGCCGCTTCGCTCTCTGCCGTCAATCGCTCAAGCGATCGACTCATGGCTCCGACGACGCCACGCCCACCGAGGGTCGGGTGGGGTGCCCTCCCCTCCTCGGCCGGCGGCGCATTGGGAGCGGCCGGCTTGGCATCGCTCAGCAGATCACTGAGTAGGTTCTTGCGTCCCATCAGGCTCTCCCCCAGGCCGCTTGCATGAGGTTCTGGATTTCCCCATTGACGCCGTCGAGTGACTCCATCGCGCGGTCGTAGGTCGATCGCGTGAACTGTTCGCGCGGCACCTCGTAGAGGGTTTGCTTGGTGATGCCGGCGTCGCTGATTGCGGTGCTTTTCAGCATCATGTTTGTGATCATGCGGTCGCCGAAAAGCGATCTCATGAAGCCGACCATCTGCGCCTGCGGACCGTCGCCGGGTTCGTAGCGCGTAACGAGATATCTCATCCAATCGTAATTCATGTTGCCGCCGGCTTTCGCGACGACTTCCAACAAGTCCGAGGTCATTAGAAGAAACTGCGACATCGACATAACGTCGAGCATCTGGGGATGCACCGGGATGAGGACTGCGGTCGCGGCGCATAGTGCCGACAGCGTGAGGAATCCCAGTTGGGGCGGACAATCAATGACAACGGCGTCGTAGTTCGCCTCCACCGACCCGAGCACCGTCGCCACCCTTGCGAAGAAGAGTGGATCTCCGGACTGCCGCTGGGCCAGAGCCTTGGGCGTCTCGTGCTCGAATTCCATCAGTTCGATGTTCGCTGGCACGATATCCAGGAGCGGGAAGTAGGTCCGTCGGATGATGTCGCTCAATTCGCGGCGGCTGTCGTCGTAGCGGATGGCGCCATACAAGGTGCCGTTCTCTTCGACGTCGAATTCGGGCTGGTATCCGTGCAGAGCCGACAAGGACGCTTGGGGATCGAGGTCAACGGCAAGAACGCGGTATCCCTGCAAGGCGAGATGCTGGGCCAAGTGCGCCGCGCTGGTGGTCTTGCCGCTACCGCCCTTGAAGTTAACGACAGCTATGACCTGCAGATGCTCCCCTTCCCTGCGCGTCGGCAGATATCGACGCGAGGCCTTTCCGGTCTCGTCGAGATAAGTCCGAAGGGCCTGGATGTCGCCCAAGGAATAGAGACGTCGGCCGGCCGGGCCGATCTCGGGATCGGGCCCCTTCTTCTCGAGCGACAACTGCCGCAAATAGGAGTCGTTCACGCCGATCAACTTGGCCGCTTCGCCGGACGAGAATCGACGTAACGTTTTGGCGGCTTTCGGCGGGAAGAGTTTGAGTCTGTGGGCGACAAGCTTCGCGGACAGCTCGCGAGCGTCCGCAGCGATCAGTTCATGGATCGCGCGAGGCTCATTTAACGCCGAATGATCGGCGACAGTTTGTTCTGTCAAAGACACGGCGGCATCTCGTGGTTACGACATTTTGCCGAAAACTCTACATTCGGCGTTAGTAACTCAGATTCTCTACCGCTCGGCAATGAAGAAAGGGTTAACGAGACATTAAGGACTACGGGCCTGCCGGGGGCAAGGCCAACGAACCAGTCGCGCAAAGGCCGAGTTCCTCATGCATCGCGCTTCAACGAGGAAGCAACCGTGCGGTGAGCGGCGATCCCCTGTTCGGCGATGTTCTCACCGCAATCTCCGTCACCGAAGTGGTCTCTGCCAGACTGGTCGACGTCGACACTTTGAGCACCCTGCCCAACGCCGTCACTCGGCCATCGGCGACGAAATTGCGCCTCCTAAAGCCGCCAGCATGCTGCCGTGGAAGTTCAGAATCCATGGTAAGCATAGAAGATTTCTTCCGCCGAGCGATAGGCTGCTGCCAGCTCGATGCAGTCTTTGTCTGGGAAAGGAAATCTTGGATCGCGAGCGATGGAATTAAGCGAGGCATCCCTCTATCGAAGACTCCCGATCCATCCGTTGCAGCGGTGAAGTGCAAACTCTACGGGGCGCCGCCAACTTTCTTCGCGGGCTGAGCCCGCTTTGGCGACCATTCGGGCCGCTCTCCCCGCATCGTCTGGGCCAACTGCGAGAAGATGCCATACGACGGCGAGACAGCGCAGGACCTCATCACCATCATCGATGGGCCGACCGAAATGTGGTTTCGATCTAGTCTCGTACCAGTGGGAAATTGGACGGATACCCACGAGCCAATCTCTTTGCTCGGCGATTTTTCCGAGGTGCTCTTAGGACCGCCCAGGCGATTCTCGCATCTTCTACCTGCCGGGGGCGATGCGCGGAAGGCTCTTTGGAATTCGATTCTCATGGTGCGGCAAAGGCCGGCAGGCTTTTAACAGACCTGCCCACCCCGCTCTGCTCGACCATGTCCGCTAGGCCAATCTCGGAATTTGCGATTTCGGTCGACTTAGGCTTGGTGGTCAAAGAACCCTTGGCCCCAAATGTCAATTTTGCAACCGGTTCGGACGTGGACGGCTCCACGCCCCAACGTCCAGCGAGGGTCGCGTAATGCGATGCATGGGAAATGTTGACCGCGGTCAACTTTTCTTGGGTGCAGAAAGCCGAATTTGTTCCTCCTAGCGACGCGCGCAGCCCATGCAATGCACGAATCCCCCACCTCCGGTTTGCGGTATTATCACACCTACACGTCCCACCTTTGCGCGCCCGAACATCGAAAGTTGACCGCGGTCAACACGCTGAAGGAAATTGTGAGCCTCAAGTGCGCGCTTGGAATCCGAGGAGCAGGCGCTCTTTTCAAGATTCATTCCCCGACGCAGGAGCCGAGCCGATCCAGATCAGGCAACCCAATCCAGTGACCCTCAAGGTCGCACGGCCTTGGCGCCGTACCGCGGGGCTGGACGCAGCACAGAACGACCAGCAATTCCGACCAGTCTGTTGAGCGTACTGGTCCGACGGGGGTTAACCATCAGAATGCCGCTAGCTGCCGTGAGGAGGCCATGGCGAGCATTGGGGTTGCCCTTCAAGTGGTGTATCCGACGCAGTATGTAAGGATACACGGCGGCGGATAGAGGAGCGCCCGATGGCCTTCCATGTTAAGAATCCCAAGACCGACACGCTGGCACGCAGGGTCGCCGCGCTCAAGAAGATCGGCCTCACCGAGGCTGTGCACGCGCTTGCCCATGAGCTGGAGCGTGAGCAGGGTAAGCCTACCTTGGTCGACCTGGGCGTACAGTTTTGTCGCGATCTCCGGGCCAGGGGCAATCCGCAGAGGGGCAAGGCTGCTGACAAGGCGTTCCGCGACAGCCTGTACGAGGATTCCTGATGTTCATTGACGCTTCGGCGCTCACCACGATGCTGACCGACGAAGACGAGGCGCGCGAGTTGCTAGCGCGCTTGCAGCAAGCACAGCCCGGCTGACTTCGCCGCTGGCCGTCTGGGAGGCGGCGATTGCCATCGGCCCGCGAGCTCAATCTGCCGATCGCCGCGGCGGCCGAAGCGGTCGAGAGTTATCTCGCGCTGATCGAAATCAAAATGGTGAACGTTGCGCCCGAAACAGCCCGCATCGCGCTCGAAGCATACAACCGCTACGGCAAGGGTCGACACCCGCACGGCTCAATTCTAGCGACTGTTTCGCCTAGCCTGCGCCCGCCATCTCGGCGAACCGGTGATGTTCAAGGGCGCCGATTATCGAGGCGGCTGACAAGCGCTACTATCGAAGCGGGCCTGAGCGTGGCAGAAGTAATGAACGTTGATTCGCGGGGGCCACCAAACCTGCGCTGGGAAGCCAGCCCAATTGCCGTGACGACAGTTGACCTTACCTACGAGGACGTCTGAGCGCGGACGGCGGCCGACGGCGTTCCGGAGAGGGAAGGGATCCTCTCGGCGGTTTGGCGCGCCGGCGGCTAGCCCGGCTTGGGTCGCCAGAGCTCGTTGATTGTGAGGCGATTCAATCCCGAGAGGGTCTGGAACCGACATCGCTATGACGGAAACAAAAGCCGTGTTAGCTTCCGTTTCGCTGGTTCCCATTAAGGTTATCAGGGCCTTGCTGACCACCTACAGAATCCCAGATCCGCTGCCCTGGGCCCAGCTCGCCGGGCCGCTCGCCGCGGCCGAGGATGCCGTGGCCCGCTTCGACGAGCGGCTGGCCAAAAGCCCAATCCGCGACGGCGCAATCAGCCGGACACACTTCACCGATGCCTGCGCCAGTTTGTGGCTGGACGGCGAACTTGTCCACCTCGAAGACCTCGTGCTTCACGACGCCGGCATGGATGTCCGCGCTCCCACCCATGAACTGACTCGCGCTCACGCTGTGCTGCGCGCTCGTCGGCGCATCGCCGAGGCGAAGCCCGATTGGGCTCTATCGGCTCCGGGGCTCTCCAGCCTCCGTGGGCGGGGCGAGCGAGAGCAGGAGACGAGCAACCGGAAGGAAGGTGAGGGAGGTTTTGAGATCGACGAGGCTCCCGAGCGGGACGAGGAGGATCTCGAACAGCCGCTCGGTGCCATCGAGGCCGATCCCCATCTGGCCTCCGCCTTCGCTGCCGTCGACGCCGCAAACACCAGGGCGGAGCGCAGGCTTGCCGACGAGACTCGGTTTCGGCCGGAGCGGGATTCTCTCATCTACGATCCCGACTGGGATGAGGAGGAACGCCTCGATCACTGGCGCGATGTGGTTGACCAGACTCGCGGCTTGCCACCGACCCTGGCGGGGGCAATTGCCGCCGACGCATGGGGTGAGATCGAACCGCTCGAGCACACGCCTTGGCTCGGCCGCCTGCTCGCCGCGGCGTTGCTGAGAGACCGCGGCAAAACGCGATCGCATCTGCCGTGCCTGCATGCTGGGCTGAAGAGCATTCCGCGTGAGCGCCGGCGGCCACGCGACGCCGCAGCGCGTTTGGTCGTGCAACTCGAGGCCATGACGGCCGCCGCCGAGTCTGGCCGCAAGGATCACGACCGCTGGCTGATGACCAGAAACCTGCTCGCCCGAAAACTCGCCGGCCGTCGCGCCACTTCAAAACTGCCGGCTCTCCTCGACTACGTGCTGACGAGGCCGATCGTCTCGGCGGGCATGATCGCGGCGGAACTCGGGATCACTCCCCGTGCTGCCCAAAACCTGGTCGCCGAGCTCGGCCTGCGCGAGGCGACCGGGCGGGGACGCTACCGGGCGTGGGGCGTCCTGTAGAGGCGAAAGTCCGTGCTGTGAACGCTCGGCAGAAAGACCGTTTCGCCAGATGAGCGCAGCGGCCGTTTCCAGTGCCCGAGGGTATATGAAAACTCCGGTCACGCTCGAGACGCTGACCAAGGCCTTTATTCGTCCGGCACGCACGCGAGATGAAGGCTTGAAGATTTAGTTTGATCGTACTTGTCGTAGCCAACCTACGATATAGGCAATAAATCGAAACTTGCCCGCCCAGCTGGTCGCACGATACTGTACGGAGCCGCCTCGATCGTCGTGGGTAAGTTCGTCCGGCCACATCTGCGCGCCATGGAGCACGCGCAAGACGCGAACGGTATCGCCGCCGACCAGTACGCCGCGACATAAGATGTACGCGGAATGACCAACTCGCGCGTTACAGCGACACGCCCCTGCCGACCGCTATCCGGAAAGTCGAGCAGGCGCCGCGCGGCATTCGCAATCTGTTCGTCGACATGGACCGCCGCACGAGGATTCTCGGCCTCGATGTGCTGAAAATGCTGTCGCAATCGGACAACGCGAAGCGCGACCAGACGAGTTTCACCGTTCCTGTTCCGGCGCTTTTCGAAACGCGGCGGCTCGGCGTTGTGCGAAATGCGCTTCGACCTTGAAATCATCGATATCAGGCCGCGTGTCGGCCAACGCCTGGCGCACCTTCTCACGAAACCAGGTATCGTAAGCTTGGCTGTTGCTCACGAGTTCCAGCGGGAGCATCCCTTCATTGGCCGTGCGCGTCAGCAGGATCCGCACGGCGTCTGATACCGTGAGACCCATGTTTCCCAGAAGCGCGGTGGCCTTTTCCTTCACGTCCGTATCGATGCGGGTTTGGACCAAGGCATTCGAAGCCATGGCAACCTCCTATTCTCATTCGCAGTGAAATGTAATACATTTGAATGACATGCACCAGCGGCTATCACGCGCCCATACTGATGCTTTGGCCTGTCTGTGGCCCGACGGCGAGCTCGTCCACATGGAAGATCTGGTCCTCCATGACGCCAGCATGGACATCCGCGCACCGACCCACGAGCTCATTCGCGCCCATACCGTGCTGCGGACCCGCCGCCGCATCTCAGGGAAGAGGCCGGCTGGGCGCATTCGATCACCGGGCTTGCCAGCCTGCGGGGCCGCGGCGGACCGGGCACCCTAGGGGAGGGGATGGGAGGCGACGAGACGAGCGACCGGAAGAAACAAAGGGGAGTGGGTAAGGGACGCGTTGGACGACCCGGACCCGACGGAATCAGACTTGGCACTCAGGTCCATCGAGACTGACCCACGACTCGCCGCCACCTTCGCCTCGGTCGAGGAGCGCCGCCGGCCGCGCAATGCCGCTGCGCAGCTCGCCGTACAGCCCGAAGCAATGACGGCCGCCGCCGAAGACGGCTGCAAGGACCACGATGCGATGACCAGAAACCTGCTCGGCCGTAAGCTCGAAGGCCGTCGCGCAACGTCAAAGACTCCCGGCGCTCCTCGACTACGTGCTGACCCGGCCGATCGTGTCGGCCGGCATGATTGCGGCAGCTCGCAATCACACCTCCTGCGGCGCAAAACCTCGTCGCCGAACTCGGCTTGCGCGAGGCGACGGGGAGAGGGCCGAGATATCAGGCGTTGGGAATACCATGATAGCCGAGATGTCGCGGAACGCCCGGCGCCCGGAGCGTTGCCAGCAGCCTCGCTTTCCTGTGATGTGGGTCGGTCAGTCCGTCATTGTAGGTGTCAAGCGGGCGCCAAAATGTTAACCAGTCTTGCCGTATTGATTTGCGATTTCCGGATGTAGCGCGGTGGCCCGAAGCGATCTTCTTCTCTCCATTGTCCGCGCCGGTGCAACCGGCGACCGCAATGCGCTGCGCTCATCGGTGGAGGCCATCGTTGCCGAGGAGCGCGGCAAGAACCACCATATTCTAGCGGACCGTCTCCAACGCGCGTTGAGCACTGTCACAGTCAGTCCGCCTGCCACGCAGCCGTCGGCGGGCCAATCGGGCAAGGATACCATCCTTGAGAGTACGCCTCGACGCCGCCTTGACGAGTTGATCCTGCCACTGCCTGTCAACGAGCAGGTTAAACAGCTTGTCGAGGAGCAGCACAGGGCCGACCTCTTGCGCGCGCATGGCATGCAACCCCGACACCGCGTCCTGCTGTCCGGGCCGCCCGGCAACGGCAAAACCTCTGTTGGAGAAGCGATCGCAGAAGCCTTGGCGGTGCAATTCTTCACGGTTCGCTACGATGCACTCGTGGGCTCATATCTCGGTGAGACCAACACCCGCCTCGCAAGGTTGTTCGACTACGCGCGAACAGTTCCCTGCGTGCTGTTCTTCGATGAGTTCGACTCGATCGGCAAAGAGCGCGGCGACATTCATGAGACCGGCGAGATCAAGCGCGTCGTATCGTTCCTGTTGATGCAGATCGATCAATTGCCGAGCTACGTGGTCACCGTCGCGGCGACGAATCACGCTGAATTGCTGGATCGCGCCGTATGGCGGCGGTTTCAACTGCGGCTAGCGCTGCCGCAACCCTCGCTCGACGCACTTTCTGTCTTTCTCGACCGCCAGTTCGAGGCTTGGCCTGAACCGGCTGGGATTGAAGCCGGCAAGCTTGCCGCTAGCCTGGGACACATCAGCTTCGCGGAGGCTCTCGAATTCTGTCAGACCGTTCGGCGCCAACACATTCTCGCCCTCGGCAACCGCGCGCTGAGGGACATCGTGAGCGAGCAACTCAATCTCTGGACCGCCAGAGTCGCGCCGGAAGAAATCGATGCCACACGACCCGGAGAAACCCCTCCTTCGTCTGAACGATCCGAAAGACACCGGAAGGCGCCGGTCGGGAGGCGGAGGCAGCCAAGCACGGACGTTTGATCGTGCCGCGCAGGGGCGGGCGCATGGTCCAGTTTTTCAGCGTCTGCAGACGATCCTCAATCGACCCGATGCCGCGCTGCAGCTGCGTGCCGACCCCAACTCGTTGGCCCCAGAGCGACTCCTTGTGTTTGAAGTCACCGGCTCGATTCAGAATTTCGTCAACGCCGTGTCACGAATCGCAGGACTTGAGTTCGCAGGCGAAGAAGAATTAGCCGCCGACGAGTTCGACGATAATCCCGAGTTCTATCTTCTCGTCCCGCAGCTCGACGCATTGCGGGAAATCCTCTCCCTTTGGCAAGGCTGGCAGCGAACCGGTTCAGTGCCGCGAAACTATGGGCCGTGGCGACACTTGTTCGCCCAAATGCGGAGCGTGCGCCCGTGGGGCCCGGCAGACCGCGTCTCGCCGCAGAACCGCGAGTATTTTCGTCACAGCATAGACGGCGCACCTGATAACGAGCTGGTTCGGATCGAAATCGAGCTGGTGTTTCGCGCGGGAGGCGATGTCGCTCAGGTCGCCGAGGCTGCCGTGGCAGAGCACATCAGGCAAGGCGGCGGCGCGGTCATCGACCGATCCCGCCGCCCGGAATTTGCCTATCACGCCGTATTGGCCGACGTCCCCGCAGGAGAAATCCGCCGCATTGCCGACCTTGATCCCGCCTCGCTCGCAGGCGCGGATCCGGTGGCTTCGATCGTGCCGCAGAGCCTTGGTACGCCGATCGAGGCAGCAGATCGGACACCCGTGGATCAGGCGAGGCCAGCCGCGCGGCTTGATGATCCGATCGCCGCGATCTTCGACGCGGTTCCAGTTCAGGCGCATCCTCTCTTGGCTGATCGGCTCGCGATCGACGATCCCACCAATCTGGAGGCGAGGGCTGTCGGTGCCCGAGTGCATGGCACCGCCATGGCCTCGATTGTACTCCACGGAGACCTCAACGATCCGCCGAGTCCGATCAGTCGACGCGTCTACTTCCGGCCAGTAATGTACGCACCGACATTGGGAGATGAGATCTTCGACAACGATAGGCTGGTGGTCGACGTCATCGTCGAGGCCATCATGCGCATGCGCGCCAATGGCGGCCCGCACGTCATCGTGGTCAACCTTTCGCTGGGCGACCAGACGAAGCCGTTCGCAGGAAAGATTTCGACCTGGGGACGGGCCTTGGATTATCTTGCTTTCACCTACGGCATCCTTTTTCTAGTGAGCGCCGGCAACGTCAACGATGGAATTCCGCTCGCAGAATTCGCAAATGGAGCCGCTTTCGACGCTGCTACAACGGCTGCGCGCGCGGAAGGAGCATTGCGGGGAATTGATGCTATGAAGGCAGACCGCAGGCTGCTGGCGCCGGCGGATAGTCTAAACGCACTTACGATTGGTGCCTGGCATCGCGATGCGTCGACCGAAGTCTTCCGCGGCGCGAGCCCCTTCGTTCCTTATGACGGCGAAGAGATGCCGAACTTGTCCTCGCGCCTCGGACCTGGTCTGCGCCGTAGCACCAAGCCTGACGCGCTGTTCGCCGGTGGTCGACAGCGCGGGCGTCTTGACCCGATTGCCGCGCCTCCGATCCTTTTGAGCCATCCGCTCCCAAGCCGTTTTTGGGGGCTGAAGGTGGCGGCTCCGCCGGAAAACGGGACGGCGGGACTGCATTTCACGATGGGCACGAGCGCCGCCACGGCGCTTGCCACCCATTCGGCGCATCGCATTTTTGATGCACTCGAGGAGGCCTACCCTGACGTCCTGGCAGGAATGTCGCTGCCGCAACGCGCCTGTTTATTGAAGACTCTACTTGTCCACACGGCCTCATGGCGGGGCTCAGAAGCCTTTATTCGCTCGGTCATTGATCCTGATGAAGCGCTGCATCATGAGCATTGGCGTCGCGAAGTCTGCCGTCATCTTGGATATGGGTTCGTCGATCCTGACGATGCAATCTTCTGCGCGGGGGACCGAGCGACGATGTGGGCCACGGGCACCATTCAACCTGAAGGGTCGATGGCATTCGACGTCCCGCTTCCCGCCATTTTTGGCAGCAATGCCAACCCGCGAGAAGTGCGGGCTACGCTCGCCTGGCTTGCACCGACGCGGCCAGGCTACCTTGCGTATCGAGCGGTCAAGCTGCGGATTCCGTCGTTCCAAGCCGACGCTCTGGAAATGGCCGGCATCGATACTGTCACCGGGCAACCCACGAACAGCCAATCGGAGAGCGGTACGATTGTTCATCGCCGTTGGCGGGACGAACGGATCGGCACCGGCGCTGCAACAATTCCTGTGCAGGTTCAGCGAGAGCGGGATCAAGGTGTACCGATCGACGAGCCTATTCCTTTCGGGTTGACAGTCACGGTCGAGATGCCCGGTGCTGTCGAGGTTTATGATCAGATCTTGCCAAACATCCAGGTGCAGCCGCGTACTCGTGTCCGCGCTTGATGAGCTATCTAGTACATCCGCATAAGGGCAGCTGTCGTGGGAAGAGACTCCAGTTCGCGGGCTTCCGCGCGAGGCACTCGACCGAACGCCATCTGCTCTTCGAGGATTCTTTATGTTGGCAGAATGGCTGCCGGTCAGGGTAGGTACTCTATCCGGATCTCGCCTGCGAGCGTGATGGCGCCTTTTGGCAAGTTCGAGCAGCACGTCGCCGTGGCACCCGAACGGTGCGCGCCAGCAACAAGATCGCGGCCGCCAGCTCGCCGAGCGCATTTATCAGCGCAGGCTGCCGATCCAGGCGCGATATTCCGCGATGACGTCCGCGCGTGAGCCGTCGCATCCGATGACGAAACGGATTGCCCCACTTGCTGGGTCGGCCGAATAGATCCGCGCCGCGTTTGAGTACTTGCCGACAGTCCGCGCCTCAAGACCTTGCACATGATCGTTCTCCTTTCCGCCTACGCGTGAAGGCCCCGCCTGGCGGCGGAGCCTCTACGCGGCGTCTCAGTCGCGACTCGGGCGAGACCAGATGAGCGAGAAGCCTTCCTCGCCTTCGACCTCGACCAGCGTCGCGTAGATCGGAGCCGGGAAGCTCGGGTCGTCCAGCTTGACCGAGTGGTACTCGCGGCCCGTGTCCTGAGACCTCTTCTTCCACATGGCGCCGAACTCGATGTTCGCGCCCGCGAAGATGCGGTAGTCCGGGGCCTTGTCCGAAGTGCGTTCGGCCGGAACGATCTTGGTCTTGACGGTGCCCAGCGCGAGGGTCTTGACGGTGCCGAGGAAACCGTTGCCGTTGACGGTGAAGTTGCCGATGCAGCCATGTTCGTGTCCTCGGGTCGCGACCATCGCGACCTCGATGGCTGTCGTTGACCGGAGGCGATCGGGCCGCACCCGAAGGGCCGCCACGCAGTAGAGGGCGGCCAGGGCGAGGCTTTCTTATCTCGCGAGGAATGGGCGCGCAGCGACCAGGGGAAGAAAGCCGAGAACGGCCGTTGCGGTCTTTTGATCGAGGCGGAGCGCAGCGACGACGGCCTTCGGTTAGACATGCCAAATCGAGGACGCATTGGGCGCGACAGGCCGAACGATGAGGATACGACTGAGCGACACGCAAGCCACACGGCACGACGACGGGCGCATTGGTGAAAGACACTCGCGCGCGCCGCGTAAGCTTTCGTCCAGTCCGGCGGACGCGGTAACAACCACGGACTGTCGCATCGTGGATGACATCGCCCTTCTGCGGCTTCGGAAAGACGCTGGCCCTGAAGCAGACGGGCATCTCGGAAGCCAGAAGAATCCGCCAGGCGCATCTCGCCTACGTCTCAGGATGGGGGGAAGCACCGCCTCTCCAGTCACCAGCACACGCATGACGATGCACATAAAAAAGGCCCCGCCGTGAGGCGAGGCCTTCGTCATTTTCTAGAAAGGTGAACGATGAACGCAAGCAGCCGAGGCGCGGATCGTTGCGCCTCATGCCGCTTGGTCAATCTCGGCGGGCTTGGGTTGAAGATCGTGCAGATAGGTGACTGCCCGCTGAGCGTGGGCGGCCGCGGAGAAGATGAAGCGCTTCTCATTGGACAGCACCTCCAACCACGACGCTAGATAGCTTGCGTGATCGGCGCGCGGCTCGAGCTCGGGTACAATACCAAGATCCGCACTGAGGAAACACGCGCCAAGTTCGGCGACCAACTCTTCGCGGGCGCGCTCGCTCCGATCTTTCGCGTAGCGGCTGAGATCGCGATTGACGCGGTGCGCCGGCGCAGTCCAATGCACGCATTCGTGCGCGAGTGTGGCGGCGTAGCTCTCTGCGTCACGAAAGCTCTCGAATGGCGGCATCTGGATGAGATCGAGCGCCGGCGCGAAAAATGCCTTGTCGCCGCCATGTCGGATGGTTGCGCCCGTATTGGCGAAGAATCCGTCCACATGCGCAATGCGCTGCCCCGGCGCGATGCTTGGCGCCGGGCGCCCGTAATAGTGATCCGGCAAGTCGTCGATCTGATCGACGCAAAACACCGTATAGGCGCGCAGGAACGGAACGGTCCGTTCGACCTCGTCGCCATGCTCATCCGTCTCGGTCTTGGTGAACCTGTTGGCATAGACCACCATCGTTCCGCTCTCACCCTTGCGAACGTGACCGCCGAGTTCGAGCGACTGCTTGAAGGTCATCCAGATCGGTGATGTGAAGCCGCGGGCGACGGCCTCCGACCACAGCAGCACGACGTTGATGCCCTGATAGGGCATGCCGTTGTGGCGCAGCGGCCGCGTGATGCGTCCACCGGCGTTGGCCGCATTCCATGGCTTGACCCACGGACGTACGCCGCGCTCCAGGTCCGCGACGATGCGATCGGTGATCCGCGCATAGATGTCGGCGCGGGGTTTCGTTTCCTTACCTGTCATGATCCTAGTCTCCGTTGAAGACCGCGCCCATCGCGGCCCGTCACGGCGGTCCGCTGCGAAGGCCTGCGGGGTCGCGCATCCGGTGGCGCTGATGGTCTGAGTGGCGACAGAGACGCCGGACCGGAACGTCAGTGGAGGACGGCAAAGCCGTTGCGCTGCCGCGCGGGCCGGAGTATCGACCGACGCCGCTACGGGCCGTGAGGGGCAGTCCAACCCGATTGATTTCTCTTTGCTCGTTTGCGCCGTCGCGCCGTGCGACATGAAAAGGCCGGCCCGCATGGACCGGCCGACATTGAACTGTGAAAGAGAATGGCGGGGCCGAAGCCCCGCCCGGCGGCATCAGTCGAACGCCGACATCTGTGCCTTGGCCGCCTTCCTGCCGACGGTGTCGGTCGTGGGGTCGACGGGACGCTCGAAAGGCTTCCAGGTCTCGCCGACCAGTTTTTCGTAGGCTGCGACGGCGCCCTCGGCGGCCATGCGAAGCGCGTGAGACTGGACGCCCATGTCGGCGGCGAACTCACGCTTGCGCCGTGCCTGGCTGTCGAAGCCGACCGGACCATCGAGGTCCTCATCGCGGCCGTCGTTGGCCAGCTTGGCGGTCGCATCTCGCGCTTCGGTAACTGCGCGGGTGTAGAACTGGCCGGCGCCGTGCGCGGAGCCGACGTAAGCGCCGACGATCCGTTGAAGGTGAATCTGCATTGCGCGTTCGCTCAGGCCGTCCTTGAGCGCGTCGGCGGTTTCGATGATGAGCCTCTCATGCAGATCGCTGATGCCGTCGCTGTCCAGGATCGCAAGCCCGAAGCTTTCGGAGATGCGCTGTGCCTGCGCCGCGTCGGGGCAGGCGAGCCGGACCATTTCGAGAGTGGTGCCCTTGCGAAGCGGGATGACACGGGCGCTGGCGCGAGAGGAACGAGCAGGTTTGGTCATGGTGAATTCCTTGTCTGGTTTCGCCGTCGGTTCGATCCGGCCCCTGCCGGACCTCCCTTCGGGTGCGCTCGCCGAGCGCCGCCGGGATGAGGGCCGCTTCAAGGTCCGGGGACCGCCAGGCGAGCGAGGCCCGGTTGCGGACAAGCGGGGCTCAGCTTGCTGGAGCCCTGCGCGGGACGCGGCCGGGTCTTGCCGAGATCGGCGGTCTCCGGTCGCTTGCGACTTGGCCTTGAAGCGGACCGCCGGGGGCGCAGACCGCAGCAAACCCGAGGGGAGAGCCGACGGGGTCCGGGGCCGGGGTTGGCGAAACTTTGGAAAGGTTCGAGCCAGCAGATCGCCAGCTTCGCGCCGAGCTCAAGATGTTTCCGCCTGAGCGGGCCGCAAGGTCGGCCTAGGCTCTAGCGAGGCCGCAGCGCCATGCCGCTTCCCCGGACGACAGTCGGCCGGACTGCGACATTCATCCTTGCGATGCGCGCACTCCGGGTCGCCACGAGCGGGGCGAGACTCCGGCGCGCATCGGGTTCGCAGCGTTTCGATCGCGGCATCCTGCCGGGCGAGCTTGCGCGACAGCGCGTCGATCTCCGGCTGGCGCTCTGCCGTGATCGCCGCGAGGTTCGAGCGATAGCGTTCGAGGAATGCACTCGGGTCAGGCGGCTTGCCGCGACGATATCCGGACCGCTTGCGGCCGAGCTGCGGGATCAGCGCCGTCATGCGGCGGATGATCTGCCGGTCGATTATGTCGAGCTGGCGCTGCGTCTGGCGACGCGCCTCCTCCATGCGCGAAAGCTGGGCGAGGCGTTCGGGGGAAGCCTTCATGGCGACGTCCTTCCCTGCCAACCGATGAAGCTCGATGGTCCGGAATAGACCGGGTGGCGGGTCTCATCGACGACGAAGCCGAAGCGGCCAATCCGGTACTCGTCGCAGGGGACGAGGAAACGTCGCTCCTCGGTGCCCGCGCCGCGTCTGCCGCCCGGCGTGGCGACGACTTCAATAAAGCCCGGCTGCTGATCCGACGTGATCGCCGACACGACGATCCAGTTCTCGGCGTGCTCCTTCTCGAATGCGCGCCGATCCTTCTCGCGGGATTCGCCGGGCTGGAGCACAGTCCCGAAGATCGCCTCCCACGCATCGGGCCAGCTATCCTTGATGGTGCGCTCGGCGCAGCCCCGCTCGTAGCCCGTGAACAGATGCGGGAAGGTGATCGCCACGATCGCCCAGGCCTCATCTTCTTCGTACCAGCCGCTCCGAGCGCGCAGTACAGGGTTGACCTTGCGGTTGCGCTCGGCCGAGAGATGGAAGCCGCCGTGGCCCGCCGAATGGCAGACAATGCCCTCCGCATAGACGGTTGCACCCTGCGACGGACCCCATGGCGTGTTCGCATTGGAGCCGATGTCGCGACGGCCGAGCGCACGCTTCTCGCGCTGATGCTCTGCGTTCTCCACGACCTTCGTGCGGAACGCCGCCTCCTCGGCGAGCCCGCCGGAATGGCCGTAGAAGTCAGAGCGCTTCCATTCGGCAATCGGCCGGTTGATGCGCCAGCCGGTCGCGAGATAATGGCGGCCGTCGCGTCCCGGCAGCATGGCGAAGGCCGTGTCGCCGACGCGAGCGACGAGATCGCCGTCGCCGTTGCGGCCGAACTCGACCTCGGGAAATCCAGAATCCGAGTCCGGCTCGGTGGTGAGGGGTGAGGGCGTAGTCATGCGGCTGTCCTCCCCTCCATGACGTCAGCTGCTGGCGCATCGGCGGTCACCTCGTCGAGAACCGCATCCGGATAGCCGTGGCTCTGCAGCCAGGCTTCGGCGCCGGCGCGGCTAGCGAGATAGACGAGTTCGGCGTCCTCGCCGGATCGGCTGAGCACGCGGACCGCCCCGCCCCTCGGGCGTTCGGTCACGACGAATCTCAGGTCGCTGTCGACCGAGAAGGTCCGGTGGACGCGAAGGACCACAACCCCGCCGCCGCCATAGTCGCCGGCGTGCAGTGTGATGGTGGCGGCTATGACGGTGTTGCCGACGCGGCGTTCTGCCTGCTTGCGGATCAGCCGGCCGCCGCTGTTGCGGTGTTCCCAGGCTGCGAGCTTCTTGCGGTGACGTTCCGGCGGCCGCGGAGTGCCGTCGGAAAACCGGATGATCGCGCCGAGCGGGACCAGGTCGTAGATCAATTGGGCGGACATGGACGTCCTCCTGTTCATGGGTAGTGGAAACGAAGCCGCCGCCGGGTGGCCGGCGGCGGGATGTCATTCGGATTGTCGATAGCGTGCGGGCTATTCAGCCGCCTCACGGAACGCCTCGTCACCTAAGGCTTCGCCGCTGTGCTCGTCGCCAGCGCCAGGGTCCTCGATCTGGTCCTCGATCTGGTCGTCGGCCTCGTCGGCGGCGGTGACCACGTTCTTTGCCAGCCAAGCCAGTAAGTTGACCTTGTCCGGAGCGAACAGCGCAGCCGGATGAACGAAGCGGCCTTCCTTGAAGTGCTCGACCAAAGCGGCGCGGGTGTCTTTCACCTTTTGGCGCGGGAGAACCGAGGTGTCCTTGCACGAGCCTTCGAGCGCGGTGCGCGACAGGCACGACAGGAAGTCGTCGGTTCCCATGTTCGGCAGGAAGTTGTCCGCGCCGACCACTTGGCCTGCGACGCGCGCAACGATGCCGCTGTCGGTGCGTTTTCCCGGCACGAGAGAACCTCAACGAGGATCGAGCGCGCCGCAACGCGCAGCGTGTCCATGTCGAGGACGAGCTTGCCGTCCTGATCGAACAGCGTCGCGGCATGGCGCGCAATCCGGCGGTTGCCGTAATAGGTACCGCTGCTACCGGAATCGACCGAGACGTTCTGACCGGCGAAGGCGAGGATCAACAGCGCCATCAGCGCGTCATCCTCGACTGGGGCGCTCGCCAGCGCCTCGTGGAGGGCGTCCGTCCGGAGGTCGCCGATGATCTCGACGCCCTTGCGCGTCACTTCAGGACGTGGCTTCGAGACCGCTGTGCTCTCATCGGCAGCATCCGCGCCGGCCGCCGTGCCCTTGTCCTTCGACTTCTTCGCCGCAGGCATGCGGTAATGCACGCTCGAGACCCGCCCGTCCCGGTCGAGATACATCGCCGTACAATCCGACTTCGACGGCTTGCCGTAGACGCGCTCCGCCTTTGGCGGCAGCTTGACCTCACCCCAGTTCGTCGTCTCGGCGATGATGCCCTTCTTCGGCAAGTTGTTCGTCATCCACTCCTGCTGCGCGCCGAGGAATGCCTCGACATCTGTGGTGTAGCGGCTGTCCTCGTCTGCTGGTGCGAACAGGTCCTCGACCCACTGAATGCCGTAGGCCTGGGCGAGGTCGTCACCGAAGCTGGCGTGACGAGCGTACATGCGGGCCTTGGTCAGGGCTTGCGCGACGCTTCCCCACGACACCTGCGGATCCGCCTTGGAGGGCTTGTGCTTCTTCCAAACCTCCTTCTGCTCATCGAGCGAGGCCGAGGCGATGGTACGAAGCTGACGTTCGTCTGGCATGTCGCCCTTGGCCATGTGATCGAGCATGATCGGCAGCACGTTCGCGAGCAGGCGGAGCTTCCTGATCTGCCGGACGGGCAGGGTCAATGCGACGCCGATTGCCTCTTCGGTCCACCCGAGCGCGACGAGGCGTTCGATCGCACGCCACTGGTCGACGGGATTGAGCGCCTCGCGCGCGATGTTCTCGATCATCGAGCGCATGGCGCCGTTGTCGTTCGCCGCCTCGTCGACGAGGACGTCGATCTCCTCGAGGCCGGCGGCGATCGCCTGCTTGACGCGGCGATGACCCGCATTGATGACATAGCCGTTGCCGCCGCCGGTCTCGGGCGTGATGACGGGTGGCTGGACGATGCCGACGGCCTTGATTGTCGCAAGCAGCAGGGCGTCGGCCTGCGGCGTCGACTTCGTCTGGCGCATGCGGTCGGGATTTTCGTTCAGCGCACGCGGATCAATCTTGATGAGATGCATGGGATTTCTCCTGTTCGGGTTCGCGGACCCCGCCTTGCGGGTCCTTCCTTGTCTTCTTTCCGAAGACCCCCCGACCCCGCGGAGCGGTCGGGCCGGCACAACTGCGGCCGAGCATCCCTGCCAGGCCGGACGAGCAGGGCTAACAGCCCTGCGAAGGACGACGGGCTGGGATCGCGCAGGCGGCGGTTGAGCGTTAGCGCTGCCGGCCTGGCCGATCTGCGAGCGCGGTTTTCCCTTCCTCCCTCATCACGCTGCGATTGCGGCCTCGTCCGCGCCCTCCACATCCGTCGCGAGAGCATTCTCGACCTCCGCCAACTGCCGGCGCTTCTCGGCGAGGTCGGCTGCAAGTGCGAATTCGCCGTCCTCCCGCGACCGGTACGAGGAGAGCCGGCGACGTGCGTCGGCGAGACGCTGGGTCGAGCGCGTGCTCCAGGCGAGAGATCGCACCGAGCGGCGTCACCGTTACGGGCAACTCTATCTCTTGCTCATCCCCGGTGCGGATCAGCATGGTGGTGTAGCGATAGCCGTCACGGCTGTAACGCTCGCCGCAGTACGCGAGGTCAAACCCGCCGATCGTGGCGATGATAGTCTCGCGCTCCTGCTGGAGCTGGACGAGGGTCAGGATTTCCTTCATCAGGGCGCGGCCGGCCTCCTTGCGCTCGACATAGCGCTTGCCGGCAACGGTCGCGGCGAAGGCGTCGCCGGCGGTCGGAACGAGGTGCTCGATATCCTTGCCGACCTCCGCGATCCGCCGCGTGCAGAACTCGATGTCGCGTTCCGCGTCCCGAATCTGCCGACGGACGGCGTGCTGGTCGTCGATATGGGCCGCGCGCAGACGCTCGAGCCGGGCGACGTCGGCTTCGAGCCCGGCCTTTAGCATCAGCCGCTGGTCGCCGCTCGCGATCGCCTTGGCCATCGCGAACTGGTTGGCCTGGCCTTCGCCGAGGTCCTCGAGCCGACGGATCGACGTGTCGCCGGAGAGCGCCGCGGCGATGAAGCGAGCCTTGCGCTCGTTGTTCTGCCACATGCTCGCGTCGAGCGAGCCCTCGGTCGCATAGGCGAAGATGTCGATCACGTCGTGCTGGTTGCCCTGGCGCTCGATCCGGCCCTCGCGCTGTGCGATCTGCGACGGCAGCCACGGCACGTCGAGGTGATGGAGCGCCTTCAGGCGAAGCTGCGCATTGACGCCCGTTCCCATTGTATCTGAGGAGCCGATCAGGAAGCGGACCTTGCCGGAGCGTACGTCGCCGAACAGACGCTGCTTGGCCTCGGACTTCCTAAAGTCCTGCATGAAGGCGATCTCGGACGGAGGCACGCCCATGCGGACGAGCTCGTCTCTGATCCAGCGATAGGCCGAGAAGCCGCGTGTCTTCTCGACGCTGATCGTTCCGAGATCGGAGAAGATCATCTGCGCGGCGCCCGGCAGCTCGTACGGCTTGCCATCGGCGCGCACGTAACTGTTGTCGGACGTCTCCTTCCAGATGCGGAAGGCGTTACCGACAAGAAGATTCAACTGGTTGTTCGGTTCGTTATCGCTGTCCGGATCGACCAGACGCAGGTCAATCGCCGCATGCCGCCCGTCGGTAATGACCGAGAGCAAAATGTCGTCACCCGGCTCCGGCGGCCGGCCGCGCGTCTCGATCGCCTTGATCCGCGCGTCGAGCAGGGCCTGGTAGCGCTTGAACGCCGGCGTCGGTTTTGCCGTCAGGATCTGGCGCTTGCCCGTCGAGACCGCCGGGACCTTCACGTACTGCCGCAGGTCCTCCGGCATCACCACGTCGGCGAAGGACCTGAAATGGCGATCAATTCAGGGACGTTCACAAAGGTGGCGAAGCGGGTGACCGGCTTGTACCTGCCGGACGGCTGGAGCTCGAGCTCCGTCGAGACGTCGCCGAAAGTCGAGGCCCAGGCGTCGAACTCGTGCAGGCCCCTAACCAGGAGCGCGGCGTAGCCGAGATAGCGCTGCACCGAAAACATCTCACCGAGCGTGTTGGTAATCGGCGTGCCGGAGGCGAGCACCAGCGCCCGCCCAGGGTTCTTGGTCTCGATGAAGCGCGACTTCACATAGAGGTCCCAGGCGCGCTGCGAGCCGTTGGGGTCGACGCCCTTCAATGTCGACATATTGGTAGCGAAGGATAGCCTGCGAAACTCCTGCGCCTCGTCGACGATGATCTGATCGACGCCGATCTCGGAGATGGTCAGGAGATCGTCCTTGCGCGTGGCCAGCGCTTCGAGCCGTTCCTTCAATCCCTCCTTCAGCCGCTCGAGCCGCTTGCGCGAGACGAGGTCGTCGCTTTCCACCTTGGTCAGGAGCTGCTCGTAGAGTTCGAGCTCATCCTGGATCATTTGCTGCTCGAAGGCGGACGGGACGCCGATGAAGCGGAAGGCCGAATGGGTGATAATGATCGCATCCCACGGCGCGGTCGCGGCGCGCGACAGGAAGCGATGCCGCTTGTCCTTGGTGAAGTTGGTCTCGTCGGCGACGAGGATGCGGGCGCCGGGATAGAGCGCCAGGAACTCGCGCGCCGCCTGCGCCAGGCAATGGCCCGGAACGACAAGCATGGCTTTGGCGATCAGCCCGAGGCGGCGCTGCTCCATGATCGCAGCCGCCATCGTCATCGTCTTGCCGGCGCCGACGGCGTGGGCGAGATAGGTCGCCCCCGAGGCGATGATGCGCCAGATCCCGCGCTTCTGATGTTCGTAGAGAACGAAGGCGCCTGAAGCGCCCGGGAGCTTCAGATGGGAGCCGTCGAAGGCGCGCGGCACGATATTGTTGAAGCGGTCGTTGTAGACCCGCGCCAGCCGGTCGGTCCGATCCGGATCGGACCAGATCCAATTCTGGAACGCGGTCTTGATCCTCGAGAGTTTCTCCTTTGCCGCCTCGGTGTCGACGACGTTGAGGACCCGACGCTCGCTATCGCCGTCTTTGATGGTGTCGAAGATCTGCGGGACGGAGGAGTTGAGCGCATCAGAGAGAAGCTGGCCGGCGTGCCGCCGCTCCGTGCCCCATTCCGACGTGCCGGCGGCCAGCCAGCCGAGCTGGCGGGCCTCCACGGTCCACGACGCCATTCCGGCATGTGGTGAATCCTGATCTCCGCGCCCATCGTTTCCTTGACGAAGGCGACGATGTCGGCGGCGGGAGTCCACGGCGCGCCAAGGCGCGCGGTGATGTCCGAGGGCCGGAGGTCGGCAGGCTGCACGTCGCGCAGGGCGGTCACGTTGCGCGCATAGGCGGGGTCGAGCGCAGCCGCCGCTTCCGCCGCCGCAAGCTTCGACCGGACCGCACCCGACAGATAAGCGTCCGCCGTCTGCCACGAGCCGCTGCTGGGATCGCGGAAGATGGCGCTGCCGAGTTCGGCAATGACGTCGTCCGCATCGCAGTGCACGAGCTCCGCGATGTGGTCGGGGTCAACATGCCCGCGCTCGTTGAGAACGACGGCCAGCGCGTCGGCGGCGCTGGTGATGACGGGCGGCGCCGGCGGAGCAATCACCCGCTCGGTGAAGATCGGACCCGGCTTCGCCGTATCCGACTCGAGGTCGTAGTCTTCGATCGAGGCGACGAGCCAGCAGTCCGGATCGTCCAGGAATGGCTGCAGGTTCGGCCTGCGGTGCGTTTCGCGGACCTCACCGGTTTGGTCGTCCTCGGCCGTCGACACGACCGTCGTGTTGATCGGCCCGAAGGCGCGCACGAAGTTAGACCAAGCGATGCGCAGCTTGACTTGCGCATCCTTCCACGGCCAGTCGAGCTCCTGGCACTTCAGCACCTCTCGCACCGCGTCGCGGATCGGGATCAGCTTCTGGACGATTCGGACATGCTTTTCCGGAATGCCATCGGCGCTGCGGCCCTTGCGCACCCAGACAGCAGCCGGCTTCCCGTCGAGGATCTGCATCAAGCCATGCCGGTTATCGAGGAGATAGCTACCCTCGAGCGCCGTGAGGCTCCCCGAGCTCTCCGACTTCGCCGGCTCGGCCTCGTCTTCGCAGTCAGGGTCGATCGCCTCCGGTTCGCCGTTATAGATTGCGGCCGGAAGGAGGGTGATCGCCTCGTCCAGCGCGGTCGCGAGGTCCTCGCCGTCATCAGGCACACAGGTGTAGGTCTCGCCAAACGGGCCGGAGGTCAGCGCGTGCGCGCCGAGCACAAGGTGGCGATGGCACGCGAACCAGCGGTTGACGCGAATTGCGCCCTCGTCCTCGGTCGCCGGGCGCACCTCGTCGAGCTCGAGCCACGAGAGGTCGCCTTCGGGCTCGCCCTGCTTGCGCCGCCGGAAGAACAGGATGTCGACCACGACGTCGGTGCCGGCATCGGCGCGGAAGCTACCCTCCGGCAGACGGATGGCACTGAGGAGATCGGCGTGCTTCGCGATCAGCGCGCGCGCCGAGCCATCCGCCTTATCCATCGTGCCGTGCGACGTGACAAAGGCGGCAAGACCGCCCGGCTTCAGCAGCTTGATCGCCTTAACGATGAAGTAGTCGTGGAGCCCCAGACCGAGCGAGCGCAGCGTGCGGTCCGAGCGGACGGTGCGATCGGAGAAGGGCGGGTTGCCGATCACAAGGTCGAACCGCGCCGGCAGCTCGGTGCGCGCGAAATCGCCGGTGACGATCCGCGCCCGGGGCTGCAACAGCCGCGCGATGCGCGCCGTGACAGGATCGAGCTCGACGCCGGTGACGTGGGAGACTTCGCGTAGAACTGGCGGCATCAGCGCCGGAAACATGCCGGTGCCGATGCCGGGCTCGAGCACGCGGCCGCCGCGCCAGCCGAGTCGCAGCAAAGCCGCCCACATCGTCTGGACGATGAACTCCGGCGTGAAATGGGCGTACTGGGTGCAGCGTGCCAGCGAAGCGTAGTCAGCCTCATCGACCGCATCCTGCAGATCGGCCCCGATCTCGTCCCAGCCCTTCGCGAATTCGGTTGCGCCGGGCCTTCGGAAAACGCCATTGGCGAGCTCCGAGGCGCCGAAGCCGGTAAAGCGGATCAGTTGCCGCTGCTCCTCGGCCGTCGCGGGGCGCTCCTCGCTCTCGATCTGTGCTGCGAGCCGAACTGCGGCGATGCTGTCGCGGGCGCGCTGCTTCCAGCCCTTTGCGAGTCCGCGCTCGCCGGAAAGATACAAATTGTCGCCGCGCTTGCGGGGACCGTCATCGGAGCGCCGCGCCGCTTCGATGGCCGGGCCTACCGGGGCCAGCGTCGACGGCGGTGGATCATGCTCATGGTCGTCGTCACCGCCGAAATCGGCGGCAAAGGCCGTGACGCCAAGGCCGAGGCTGGATGAAAGGGCGGTATTGCCGAAGAGGTCGAGGGTAAAAGGATCGTCGTGCGGCATAGGAAATGTCCTCCAGTTGGGCGCGCGCCGCCGTCCGCCAACCGCGGGCTGCGATGGACAGGCACGGGGATGCGGGGGTTGATGAGTGGGCCCGCGGCGGGCCGGGTTCTGAAATGCGGGCGCCCGGCGCGAGGCCGGGCTGCCGAGGGGCGGGGAGGGGGGTCGGGCTAGGCGGCAACAGTCTCCGGCAGATGGCGGAACTGCACCGGCAGCTTGGCCGCGATCTCTGCCTCGGTGAGGTCGTCGAGCAGCTTTAGGACCGTGCCGCTCTGGCCGGCATAGACGAGTACAGTGCGGCGGCCGCGCGCGGCCTGCGGCCAGCGCTCGCCGGCTTAGCCGCGATAATCGTCATGCGTGCTCGACCAGATGTGCTCGAGCCGCTCGTCGCGCGTCATCGCGCGCACGGGCCGTGACTCGCGCTCGATGATCGCCGCCTTCATCCGCTCCAGCGACAGCCGGTCGGAAAGATCGCAATAGCCGTGAAACCAGCGCCGCTTTCCGTCGATCGCAAGGGCGAAGAAGATGCTGGTGACGCTGCCCGTCATGAATTCACGCATCGCGAACATGTCAGCGCGCATGAACAGCGGCGGCAGGATTTCGAGCATGTAGTCGTGCTCCCGCTCGTTGACCTCGAACCACTCACCGGCGAAGAGACGTTGGCCTTCACCTTCGGCCATCGCAGGGTCACCACGATGGCGATTGAACAAGCGGTGCATTTCGTGGCGCGTCGCAACGCCCTCGAAGACTTTGCGGATGCTGGGGGAGGTGTGCATGGGCGGCTCCTCTTGGCCTGGCCGGACTGACAGCGCGAGCGATCCGCCTGATCCCTTCGTCACTTCGGTCCTTCATCACACCTCATCGCCGGCCGCATCGCAGGTCCGGCGGGTCAAGGGCCGCGGAACGCGGGCGAAGCTTCACCCTTGACGCGCCGGCCGGGCGTGCGGCAGCGTTTCATTTCATTTACCCTCCCTCATTGTTCGATTCCCTTTTCCTTCGCTCGATGCCGAGGGATAGAAACCCACTCATGCGGAGGCCATCGGGGTGCAGCCACGCAGCCTGCGCGCCGCCCTCGCGAGCCGCATCAGGTGGCCATCAGGCCCTTAAATCCTCATTCCAGTCGCCGGCGCACGGCCGCAATCGGACGTACCCCGCGCTTGCATCCGCGACGATGGCGCGAACACGGTCGGCATAGATGTCGCCTTGCCGATTGTTGTCGGTTGCCGCCACGAGAAGAGCGTTGGCGCGCTTGGCCAAGCCGCGGATGGCGTCATCGGTTGCGGGCGACCAACCGCCGCCGGTGCTGACATAAAGCGTGTCAGCACGCGCGACCTCGATCGCGGCGAGGCTCATCGCATCAATAGCCGCCTCGGTGATGCAGATCCGCTCGGCGTCCTCCGATCCGAACCGAAATAGCTCTTTGCCGCCGTCCGTGGCGAAGCCTCGCCATGCGGGTCCACGTTCCTCCCAGCCTGTGAGCGCTCCAGCAGAATCGCTATGCGCCGCCCACATGCTGCCTTGGGGGCCCTCTCGCAACCGATCGCCACCGACCGCCTGCTTCACGATGTAGGCTGGCAGTGCCCGCTCGCCGATGAGATAGCGCCAGGCTGGGGAGCCGGGGCGCGGTCTGAAACGACGTTTCCACCGTTCTGCAACGGACGAGGGGGCCTTGGGCCTTGCCGGGCGCTGCCACGCAGGCGCAGCCGGGACGAAGCCAACCACATCCCCAACACGGTCACATGCCTCGAGGAAACCGTCGGCGCCGAGGTGTTCGGCAAGCGAAAACACGTCCCCTTTTGCCGGCGACAAGGGATCGAACCAGCCGCGGCCCTGATGGATGACGATGATGATGTTCGTCTCGCGGCGATACTTGATCGCACGGCGGGTACTTTCCTTGAGGTCTACCTTCCAGCCGTCTTTCTCCAGCAGGGCAGCGCAGCCAACCTTTTCGCGCAACTCTTCGATTGCTCTCTTGTTCATTGTTTGCACCGGCGTTGCGCAGGCGACGACCGGCCCCTTCTTCTGTTGGTCTAACTTGTTCCTGGCCTTGCGGCACATCTCCGACCGGCCGCGAAGCCTGCCGGGCGCAAGGGCGCGCAGACAAGCTGTCGAATTTGTCAGATGGCTGCGCGCGGCGAAGCTTCCCTTGCAGCCGGCATGGCGCCAGCGGCAGCCGGTCACCCGGCTCAATGAGCCGGGCACCAGGGATCGTATTCATGGACGGTGGCGTCCTGATCGCCGTCGTATTCGCTGGAAACCATCACGCCGAACTCGTTCTCAGTCTGAAAAAGGATGACTGGCACCATCTGCCTATGGCCTCGAGGACATCGAACGAAAGCGGAAATTTCGCGGGGCAACCGCCAATTGGGCAAATCGACATTCGCTTCGGACAAAAAGGACGGCGGCTGTTCTCGCGGTCAATCAGACCGGCATGTATCCGCGAGACGAACCATGTGCGTTTCGGCTTACATGCTTCCGGTGGGCTCGGGCCGCTTCGCGTCAGGGATGGCAGCCCGCAAGGGGCGCGCCGTAGAGGCGTGGAGAAGAAGGGAGTGTTCGAAAGAATGGAGCCTGCTGGTTATGCCTCTTACTTGCCCGGCTTACCGGTGTCGGAAACGACTGAAACCTCGAAAGGGGAACGGGACCAGAGCATGCCGGGAAACGTCTCGAAATCGGGCGCCGCAGCCCGGTGGAGAGTACATAGTAAAGGTATGCATGGTGAAAGCTGTATTGCCTGAATCCCAGTTTCCCTCGCTCAGAATCACGCCTTCGATCTGGCCCGCACGCTGTTTCCAGTTGCCAAAGGGCTGGCCGTAGCGAACGCGGCTGACACGCTATGCCACGCGGGGCAGATCGCACCTCCCAGTGCGAACTGCCACCAGTCCGCGTGGGACGACCACTGTCAGTGGGTCAAGGAGACGAACGGGACACCTAAACATGCCGCAACTCCCCACACGCGTAACTACGGGATCGCCTACAGCAGGCTCTTTCGAGAACCTGTATGGCGACGGAGCCGTCATAGTACCCAAATGCCCGACGTAATGGCCGGGACAGCCGCCGCGAGGTGGACGATCATGCGTATAAGGCCGAGTGACCGGACCGAAAGCGCCTCCGATCGGGGGAAGGACGATGCCGTTAACAGCGGCATTTGCAGTATGCGTAGAAGAGATTCTTCGACGGAGAGGTTCTGCTGATGCAGGCCGCTACTATCCAGAGAAGAATTGAATCACTGCCGACTTTGTCGCGGTCGGGTAAGCGCGTAAATGGCCTTCACCGCCTGATGAGATCTCCGCATCTCTTCGAGCGGGCCTACGAAAAGGTCTCCCGCAACAAGGGAGCCCTGACGCCCGGTGTAGATGGCAAGACCTTCGACGGCATGTCGCTGGCGAAGCTTGCCGATATTGCCAGGCGCTTAGCAGAGGGTACTTATCGCTTCCGGCCGGTCCGGAGGGTTTATATCCCGAAGGACAACGGCAAAACACGACCGCTGGGTATCCCTACGGTGGAAGACCGGCTCGTCCAGGAGGCGGTCAGGATATTGCTCGAAGCGATCTACGAACCTGTGTTCCTCGATGAGTCGCATGGGTTCCGCCCGGGTCGATCCTGCCATACCGCTCTTAAGACCATCAAGAAGACTTGGACGGGTTGTAAGTGGCTAGTCGAAGTGGATGTGCGTGGGTTCTTCGACAATATCGACCATGACATTCTGCTCGAGCTTCTGAGGAAACGGATCGATGACGATAGGTTCATCGGCCTGATCGAAGGAATGCTCAAAGCAGGTTACATGGAAGATTGGGTCTACGGACGCACGTACAGTGGTACGCCACAGGGCGGCGTTGTCTCGCCCTTGCTCGCTAACATCTATCTGCATGAGCTGGATCAGCAAATGCAGACAATGAAAGCGGACTTCGACAAAGGCCGCGTGCGGCGCCCATTCCCGCGCTATGCCGCGCTGGAACGGCGCGTGCTCCGTCTCCGCCGCAAAATTGAACGGCTCCGTGCCGACGGTGCGGATCAGGCCGAGATCGACGCTGCATTTGCAGAGATCAAAGCCGTCAACAAGGAGAGACGGAAAGTGCCTTCCGTCGATCCGATGGACCCCAACTTCAAAAGGCTCCGTTACTGCCGCTACGCCGACGACTTCCTCATCGGCGTGATCGGGAGCAAGCGGGAAGCGTGTGAGATCATGGCGAGCGTCGAACAGTTCTTGACGCACGCCTTGAAGCTCGCCGTGTCGCCCGAGAAAAGTGGAGTTCACGCCGCTTCAAAGGGAGTGACCTTCCTCAGCTATCGCATCTCGACATACACATCCTACGGGGCTGGACGGAAAACCAGCCGCACGGGACCGGACGGACGGACATGGCGCGTGGTACGCCGCCCGACCACCGACAATGTCAGCTTGCGAGTGCCACGGAAGGAAGTCACCAAGTTCTGTAAGCGACACGGCTATGGCGACCTCGCCAGGAAGACTGGCCGCCATCGCGCACAGTTCCTTGTTACCAGCGACGTCGCAACCGTCCTCGCCTATAACTCAGAGTTCCGTGGATTCGCGAACTACCATTCGTTGGCCGACGATATCAAAAGCGCCTTGGGACTGCTGGAGCTTGTTGTGTTCCGTAGTCTTGTGAAGACGCTGGCGATGCGACATCGAACGACGACAGCGAGAACGATGGCATGTCTGTGGAATGGGTCGGACTACGAGGTTAGCTCTGTAGTTCGTGGCAAGCTTCGCAGCATCAAGCTGTGGAGACTGAAGCATCTCACTCAAACCTTCTGGCCGAGTCCTGTTGTGGACAACGTCACGGCAGGTGCGTGGTGGGTCAAAAACCCAAATGATCTCATCGATCGACTTAGCGCTCGCAGGTGCGAAGCGTGCGGCGGTACGAGCGGACCATTTGAGATGCATCACCTCCGCCGCGTAGGAGATCTGCGAAGCGTGCTGGCGGTTTGGAAACAGTCCGGTTGGCGGCGCAAGACCATTGTCCTGTGCCCGTCATGCCGAACAACCGTTTCTGGTCGAAAGCATGCGCGTACGGAAAGCCGTGTGCATTGAAAGGTGCCCGCACGGTTTGGAGGGAGGCGTAGGGATATCCTCTTACGAGGTGTCCCGCGCCTACCCCACCGGAAGACCCGCTCGCGGGGCTTCAGCGCAGCCAACAGCGCGGCCCGCAGGGTGACGCCCATCTTCTTCGCAGTCAGAGGCGCACAACAGCCGACATTATTTTCCGAGACCGCTCGCCGAGCACCCTCAACGGCCTTCAGCACCAGCATTAAACTTCTGAATCGAGAGGCCTGATCGATTCGATAAATTAATTGGACGGTGCTTTCGACAGTTGCGATTCTCCAACCCGCCATCCTGATTGAACCGTAACGTTGGAACTTCATGCCAGTGGACAGCTGTTTGGCGCATTATGGGAGCAGCCCCTTCCGAAGCGCCAGGGCCACAGCGTGCGGGAGGGTTGATGCAGCAAGATTTTGCCTGGCATTGTCTAGGTGAAACTTTACTCCCCGCGGCTTGATTCCAAGAAGCTCCGCTACATCTTGCATTGTCTTGCCGTCAGAAATCCAACCGAGACACTGCCGCTCGCGCGGAGTCAGCAGGCATTCCTGCTGCCCGACCGGGATCGGGCGTCCGATTCTGGCGGCGTTTACATGTGCGTGGTACGTCTGCCCTACCATCTCCAACAAGTCCTGCGAGGTCTCGATGAAACGATCGAGCGCAAGGCTGCGCTCGTCCACCGCCAGGGTAAATGCCGCAAACTGGTTTTGACGTGAGGGAATGCGAACAGTCAGCCCCGTTCTGATCTTGAAGCTGAGTGCATCATCAAACAGACGGCGCTCTTTGGGTGATCTGGCGCTTCGCGCCTCACGACCATCCCAGAAGAAGACCCGGCTTGTATTTCGCGGTTCCTGCAGAACCGGATCGATGTTGTGATACCCTTCCCGGAAATAGTGGCTTGTCCAACTCTTCGGATAGGATGAGATCAGACTGGGGCCATTCACGCGGTGGCCAAAATAGGCGAACCAACGGAAGCCGAACGCATGCGCGGTCCGTTCCGCGACGCGCCGAAAATCATCTTCCATATGGGCCGAGTGAAGACAATCGACGAATTCATCATATGCTCTTTTGACATCTTTCATTGCGCTACTTCAGCCGATTCTTAGTTCCCACAACGCGAACAGTCTAACGATTCGCGCCTTACGTGCAGGCCGTATTCTGACGTTGCGGCAGCTTTGCGGCATGAGCAATTCGATATCGCGTCCTCAGAACTACATCGGCAAACCCGAACCGAGAGATAGAGGACGAACAACCTCTGACTGAGTCACCCAAAGCAACAATTTTTCTCCGTTTTATTGAGGTGAAAAATTTCATTCCTTCACCTGTCAGCTTGGCACGTCGCGATTTTATCGAGTTCCAAAGTGCGCCCGGATAGTCGCGGCTTGCGAAGACGGTTCGCGCCCAATCCATAGCGCCCTGTCAGAACTGACAGCGCAACGCCGTGACCACGACTGCTTTCTTGATCTCGAAGCTGTGATTCGTAAGTTCGAGGTTAAGAATGAAAGTCATTGTGCGTAGCCGGGCGGCACTCCTGCACGATTCGGAACTGACAATCGGAATGCATCGCCTGCGAGGGCGCGTGTTCAAGGATCGGCTCGACTGGGACGTCTCCGTCTCATACGGACTGGAGATCGATCAGTACGACACCTTCAAGCCGACATATCTGCTGGCGCTTGAGCAGACTGAGGTCGTGGGTTGTGTTCGGCTGCTGCCGACCACTGGGCGCAACATGCTCGCCGAGACGTTCCCGGTGTTGCTTGATGGCAACCCGGCGCCGAAGGCGACCACGATATGGGAGAGCTCGCGTTTTTGCGTTGACACACAGACTGTTGCTGCAACGGCAGAGAATGGTCTGCGCAAGGCAACGTTCCTGCTGTTTGCAGCAATGATCGAATGGGGTCAGCAGCGCAATCTTCGGGCCATCGCAACTGTCACTGATCTGCGCATGGAACGCATCCTGCGCCGGGCCGGATGGCAGCTCCATCGCCTTGGAACACCTCGTCAAATCGGGACGACCAAAGCCGTCGCCGGTTTGTTGCCGATCACCGATGAGGCTCTCGGCGCGATCCGAGCGGCCGGTCAGATTTCGGGGTGTGCAATTGACGCGCCATTAAGTCTGGCGATCGCGGCCTAACGTCGGATCTCTTCAGCTCCTCACAAAAGGCTTTCACCATGGATCTCGCTGCATTCGTGGCTCTGGTCGAACGATGCGCCCCGACCGAAATGGTCCGGCCGCTGACGGCAATCGTGCGGCAAGCGAGCTCGTTCGAGCCGCTGCTCATCACGATTGAAGGACGCAAACCAATTCCGATTCAGGCCACGAATCGTGACGAAGCCATCCAGCTCGCGACCGAGGCCATCGCTAGCGGCCAGCAGGTCCGAACAGGCTTTGCTCAACTTGATGCTGAGGAAACAAAGAAGGCTGGGCTGACGGCTACCACCACGTTTGATGCGTGCCAGCACATTGCTGGCCTTGGCAGATTGTTCGATGCGCGACTGCAAGCTGCGAGCATGAAAAGCGCAGATCGCGACAAGGCCATTGAGAAAGTTATCGCGAGCTTTGCGTCCAAAGCTCCCAGCCAAGCCTCCGAGCCTGGCATTCAGCCGATAGCGACCACCGGTCGTGCTCGCCCCACCGGCGATGCCACGATCAATCCAACCGCAGTCCCTGCCAGTGAGCGCCCGCGCTGGGACGTCTATCGCTCGGGACTAGGCATGTCTGCATTTGTTTACGAGCGATGAAGAACGCCCTCTTTTCCTCTCAACTCAATACGCGGTCCGGGCAGGAGTCCGGCTGCAGTGCTAATCGGAGCCGAGCCATGACCTCTCCTCTTAAACACTCCGCTGCCCTCTTTTGCATGGGGGCCGTTCTCAGCATTGCGTTGGTGGAGCCGGCGCTGGCTCAGACTGCGAACATAGAAGGCGTGCTGCAGAACATCGTCAACATGCTGACCGGCAACGTTGCTCGCCTGCTGGCCACACTCGCGGTCATCATCGTCGGCATCGCCTGGATGTTTGGCTATCTCGATCTGCGCAAGGCCGCCTATGTCGTGCTGGGCGTCGCCATCACGTTCGGCGCCTCCGAGGTGGTCTCGACCTTGGCTGGGGGCCATTGATGATCGAGGCCCCGCGTCTCACCGAGGACACCTTGTTCCTCGCATGTACGCGTCCCGCCATGGTCGCCGGCGTCACCATGGAAGCCCTGGCGCTCAACGTGATGTTCTCCTGCATCCTCTTCCTGGTGGCCGGGAGCATCGTCTACGGCCTGGTCGCAATTCCGATCCATGGGCTTTGCCGCATCATCTGCCGGCACGACCCCAATATGTTCCGGATCCTGCTTGCCTGGATCGAAACCCGAGGCCGCGCGCGCAACGCAGCATTCTGGGGCGGCTCGTCCTGCACGCCCCTCAAACTCCTGCGGCGATATCGAACAAGGGACCTTGGTTATGCGTAACAGGGCGCTGAAAACCCGAGAGATTGAGCCCGACGTCTATCTGCCGTTCGGTCGGCATGTCACCAACACGGTGATCAGTCTCACGACCCGAGCCCTGGCGACGGTGATCCGGATTGACGGCACCTCCTTCGAGACGGCCGAGACGTCGGATCTGAACGATCTTCACAGCAAGCTGAATCTGACCCTGCGCAACGTCGCAGATCCGCAGCTCGCGCTCTGGAGCCACCTGGTGCGCCGACGGACGTCCGTCTATCCCGACGGCGTCTTCCGGTCGACCTTTGCAGCCGCACTTGACGCACAATATCGAGAGCGGCTTTGCAAGGAAGCGCTGTTTCGCAACGATCTCTATCTGACCCTGGTTTGTCACCCCGGCCGTGCGGCGACGGATACGGCGGCAGCGTTCTTTCGGCGGCTCGGTCGAAGTGGTGGGAATTCCGCCGAGGTCGACAGCGCGGCCCTGAAGCGCCTCGACGATGCTACGCGAGATATCGTTGCAGCACTCGACCGTTACGGCGCCCGAACGGTCGGATTGGTCGAGCGCAACGGCATCACTTTCTCAGAACCGATGGAGTTGCTCCATGTTCTGGCTTCCGGGGAATGGATGGCGATGCCGTTGCCGCAAGGGCCGATCGGCCCCGCACTCTATTCGAATCGCGTCATCTTTGGCCGCGAAGCCCTTGAGATTCGCGGGGCCGGCGGATCGCGCTTCGCTGGCATGTTCGGCCTCAAGGAATATCCGGCGTCTACTCGGCCAGGCCTGTTGAACGCGCTTCTTTCGGCGCCGTTTGAACTGATCGTCACGCAATCATTCGCGTTTTTGGGGAAGGCAGATGCCAAGACGGTCCTGACGCGTAAGCAGAACCAGCTGGTCTCGGCCCAGGATCCCGCCGCTTCGCAAATCGATGAGCTCTCTGACGCGCTCGACGATCTCGAATCCAACCGGTTCGTGCTTGGAGACCATCACCTCTCCCTCCTGGTCTACGCCGACACGCCTTCGCAGCTACAGGATCACATGAGCGTGGCCCGGCGCGCACTGGCCGATGCGGGTGCCGTGGTCGCCCGGGAAGATCTCGGACTTGAAGCAGCCTATTGGGCTCAGCTTCCCGGGCTTTTCAAGTATCGGGCACGCACCGGCGCGATCAACTCGCGCAATTTCGCCGCGTTTTCGCCATTCCACACCTATCCCACAGGGCAGCCTATGGGCAACCATTGGGGACCGGCGGTAGCGATGCTTAAGACCGCATCCGGATCGCCCTTCTATTTCTCCTTCCATCATGGCGATCTCGGCAACACCTTCATCTGCGGCCCCTCGGGGTCCGGCAAGACCGTCGTACAGAACTTCCTGCTGTCGCAGGCCGAGCGGTTAGGAGCGTCCTACGTTTTCTTTGACAAGGACCGTGGCGCCGAGATTTTCGTGCGTGCCGCCAGCGGCACCTATTTGACGCTCCACAATGGCGCCCCGACCGGATGCGCGCCGCTCAAGGCGCTGGAGCTGACTCCAGCAAATCTTTCATTCCTGGGAGAACTTGTCCGGAAACTCGTCACGCCAGACGACCGCGCGCTGACCGTGGTCGAGGAGGAAAGGATCGATTCCGGGCTGCGCGCGCTCGGTCAGTTGCGGCAGTCGGAGCGATCATTCGGGACGTTGCGGGCATTTCTTGGTCAGCAGGATCGGGAGGGCATCGGCGCGCGGCTTGAGCGATGGTGCCGGGGAGCTCCATTCGGCTGGGCGCTCGATGGTGATCAGGATGCGATTGGTCTCGACGCCCGGTTCATTGGTTTCGACATGACCGATCTCCTGGATCATCCCACCGTTCGCACTCCGCTGATGATGTACCTGTTCCATCGGGTGGAGCGGCTGATCGACGGTCGTCGCCTGATCATCGACATCGACGAGTTCTGGAAGGCACTTGGTGATGGGGCGTTTCGCGATCTCGCCAACAACAAACTAAAAACCATCCGCAAGCAGAACGGGGTCATGGTGTTCGGCACGCAGTCGCCCCGCGACGCGCTGGCCTCGCCGATCGCGCACACCATTGTTGAACAATGCCCAACCCAGATCTTCCTGCCCAACGCGCGTGGCACGCGTTCGGACTATGTCGACGGCTTTCACCTGACTGACACAGAATTCCGCCTGATCAAGGAGGAACTCGCGCCGGAAAGCCGGCGATTCCTGGTCAAGCAAGGCCATAACTCCGTGGTGGCAGAGCTCGACCTTGGCGGTTTCGACGATGCGCTCGCCGTCTTGTCGGGACGCACGGAAACCGTCGAGCTGCTCGACCGCATTCGCCAGCAGGTCGGCGACAACCCCGCGCAATGGCTGCCGGTATTTCACGCGGAACGGAGGACGGCCCGATGATGGTTCAACGTATCCTGGCGGCTCTCGCCTGCCTGTCTGTCGTCATCTTGCTGACGGCCTCACCGGCCAGGGCGGAAATCGTGTTCGACCCAAGCGTCTATGCGCGGCAGTTTGAGCAACTGACGGAGCTGAAGAAGCAGGTCGATACCCTGACGTCGCAGCTCAAAGTGGCACAGGATCAATTAAGCCAAGCCAAGCAGCTCTATGACAGCTTCAACAAGCGGACGACCGCGAACGACATCGGCGCGCTCTTGAACACGCCGCAGTTCCGCAAAGTTCTGCCCCAACAATTCTCGGACATCGAACGGCTCGTCGCAGGGCAGGGTGGCGGCAATTTCGCCGATTCCATCAACCATTATCTTTCGCAGAACCGAGCGTACGCCGGCAACAGCGGCAACTCCTACTACCAGAGCGAGCTCGACCGGATCGCCCGACAGACGGGAGCGAAGCATTCCCTGGGCCAGGCGGTCTATGACACCGCCTCGCAGCGGATCGATGCGCTTGAGGAGCTCAGGGCCCGCATCAGCTCGGCGACGGACGCCAAGGAGACCCTCGATCTCTCCGCGCGGCTGCAGGCCGAACAGGCGCTGCTGCAAAACGACGTGCTCCGAATGCAGGGACTGACGATGATTCAGCAGGCTCGCATGGACATGGATGGTCAGCGGGAGCGGGAGAAACAGGAACAACTGATCGATGAGATGAAGGCGGCTCTGCAATGAAAACGAGACTTGCAATTCTCCTTTTCGCTGTCGCCGCAGCTCTCACGGGTTGCAACGAAGCCGACAAGGGTCAGCAGGGCAAGACGGTCGGCTGGTTCCTTGATCATCGGGGCGAGCTTGCGGCGACTCTCCAGGGATGCAGCGACAACCCCGGAGAACTGGAGAAGACGCCCAATTGCATCAATGCAAACGAGGCCCGCAACCAAGTCACCATCAAAGAGATGGAAGACGCCCTTAAATAAGGATTCGCCGCGTGGCCATAAACGTCTTCGACAGTTTCCTGAAAGAATTTGAGCAACCGATCACGGCATTCGTGTCGACCTCGGTCTCGAACCTCGCCTCTTACATCGACGGTCCACTTCGTACCGCGGTGACGCTCTATGTCATTCTCTATGGGTTTGCCGTAATGCGCGGCGCGATCTCCGAGCCGATCATGGAGTTTGCCTGGCGCGCAATGCGGATCGTCGTCGTGGTGCTTTTAGCGACGAACGCGAGTGAGTTCCAACACTACGTCACGGGATTGTTCTTCGATTCCTTGCCCAAAGAGATCGGCAATGCGCTAGCAGGCGCTGGACTGAATACCAGTTCCGGAGCGCCATTCGATCAGCTCCTCTCTAAGGGAATTGATGTCGCCAACAGGATCTACAAACAAGCCGGGTTGACCAATATCGCACCCGCGCTCATAGCAGCCATTCTCCTGGTCTTTGTGGCCGTCGGGTCGTTCCTACAATTTGCCATCCTGCTCTACGCCAAAGTGGGCCTAGGCGTCGTCATCGCGCTTGGCCCAATCTTCATTGCACTGGGACTGTTTGAGGCAACGCGGCCATTTACGGAAGCCTGGCTTCGGCAGGTAGCGAATTTCGTGATCCTGCTGGTCCTTGTTGTCGCACTGGTCGGGTTGATGCTGTCCACTGTCAGCGGCTTCATGGACCGGTTCGCGGCGAATGCGGGAACGGCCGGCGAGCTGGTGGTCGCCGCGATCGCCATCAGCGCCGTGTTGGGCCTGTCCGGGTACATCGCGCTTCAGCTGCCCATCATCGCAGGTGGTCTCGCCGGCGGCGGGGCATCGCTAGCAAGCCGACTGGTCACCAGCCCGATGATTGCCAACGCGACGGCCGCCGCCGGCGGTGCCTATGCCGGCGCTCGCTGGTCGGCCGGCCGCGGCCTTGCCGCACTCAGAGCCGGCCGCCAGGGCGGCAGCATGCGGCGGGCGCAATCCCAGGGTACTTCGACAACGTAAGCAAAGATCGCCGGCATCAGGCGACAAGCAAGACAGGGGCATCAGAACGATGTGGCGTCGACTATTCATCATCTGCGTCATCGCATGGCAGCTTGGCGGCTGCGCGAACTGGTCAAAGGGGCCGCCGTCCTGTGATGGCCTGACTCGGCGGCCGCTCAATCGCTCGCTCTGGGATTGGGAGTCGGGCGCGCCGTCAGCGACACCCGTGCCGCCAGCTGAGCCATCCGCACCCACCATCCGGAAGGGCGAAGGCGGCTTGTCCGCACCTTCCCATCTCGCTGCGTCCGACCGCTGGGCTGGCATTGCGGCCTCTTATCGCTCCTGCGGCAAGGAGGCGTGAGATGGTTGGGCAGGATGATCTGAAGAGCTATTTCGAGAATGCGCGGCGATGGGAACAGGACCTTTTGCTCTCGGCCCATCGCTCGCGGCGAACAGCGTGGGTGGTTGCCGCGGGCGCCTGCGCTTTGGCTGTGGCCTCGGTTGGTGCGGTCGCTGCGCTGGCGCCGCTGAAGACCGTCGAACCGTTCGTCATTCGGGTCGACAATGCCACCGGCATTGTCGACACCGTCTCGGCCCTCAACTCGACGCCGGTACGCTACGACGAGGCCGTCACCAAATATTTCCTTGGACGCTACGTACGCGCGCGTGAGGGTTACAGCTACCCGGAGGCTGAAACCAACTTTCGGACGATTTCGCTGCTTTCGGGCCAGGGCGAACAGGCCCGTTTCGCAGCTTGGTACCGAGGCTCCAATCCCGAGAGCCCGCAAGTCGTTCAGGGCCGCTTCGGGATTGCCACGATACGTATCAAGGCGATTTCGCTGCTGGCCGACAACGTCGCATCTGTGCGGTTCATGAAAGAGAGCCGCAAGGGCGAGGAAACCCATGTGACGCACTGGGTGTCGACCCTGACGTTCTCTTATGCCAGCGCACCGATGTCCTCCGCAGACCGCCTGATCAATCCGCTCGGCTTTCTGGTTTCGGAATATCGCGCCGATCCGGAGGTCGTGCCATGAAACGTTTTGCGCTTCTGATCTCTCTAGCTCTAGGATTCGTCGGGCCCGTGCTGGCGCTGCAGCAGCCAGCGCCGGGGCAACACGATGCGCGTGTGCGCACCGTGACCTACGACCCAGCCAATGTGGTCCGCCTCAACGGCGTCATTCGCGCCTCGACCCAGGTCGTGTTTGCCGATGACGAGGAGATCGCGCATGTCGCCATCGGCGACGCGATCGCATGGGAAGTCGCGCCGGCTGGTTCGATCCTGTTCCTCAAGCCGCGCGAAAAACACCCACCGACCAATCTGCAGGTCGTCACCACGCGGCCCGACGGACGCAAGCGCTCCTATCAATTCGAATTGTCGATCGCCGAGACGACGCTGGCGGACAGCTACTTCGTCGTCCGCTTTGCCTATCCCGGCGACGAAATCGAGCGCCGGCGCATTGAGGCGGCCGCCCGGGGCGCCGAGCGGGAAGGCGCGCTGATCGATCAGACCTTTGACCTGCATCATGCCTATGGCGCGCGCAACTGGCGTTTTTCGGCCCAGGGCTCGATCGACCTCGAACCCGAAGCCGTCTTCGACGACGGCAAAGAAACCACATTCCGCTTCGCTGGCAATCGCGAGATCCCGGCGATCTATCTGATCAACTCGGACGGCTCTGAAAGTCTGGTGCCCAAGGATGTCCGCGGCGAGCTCGTGGTCGTCCACGCCACGGCCCGCGAGTTCCGACTGCGCAAGGGCGACATCGTGCTCTGTATCTTCAACGAAGCGTTCGATGCTGTCGGCGTCAATCCCGGCACCAACACCACGAGCCCCTCGGTCGAGCGGCGGGCGAAGAGGTCATCTCCAACCCTTAAGGCACGATGAGGCGGGTGCAACATGACCGAGCTTGAACATGAGACGCTTGCCGGCGAGCGCGGAATTACCCCGGTGGGAGGAGGGGACAATGGTCGAACAGCAATGCTCAAACGCGGCTTTGGCGCGCTCGCGCTCACCGCATTCGCCTTCCTGATCATCTGGGGAACCTGGAAAAGCGATAAGCCGGTCACGGATTCGGCCCGAAAGCTCATGATCCGCCAGGCGGCGGCCTTCGAGCCCGCCGCGGAAACACCCGCTGTACCGGTCACCACGGCATCAATTCCGATCGCACCCATCCCAGCCCCGCCGATGGCCGCCGCGCCGGCTCCCGACCAGATGCTCGAAAGCGCGCGGCGCGCACCGGTGCTGGCATATAATCGGCCGGTCGCATCGGGACGTTCGGCCCGCGACGTCCCGGCCGGTGGCGTCCCAGCTGATCCCTTTGATTTCGGGCGGCCCGAGCCACGCAATGAGCTTGCCGAGAAGCTCAAACCCACGCCGATCGAGGGCGTGCGGGCGGCGCGGCTGCCCAATCGCAATCTTCTGGTTACCCAGGGCACGTCAATCCCTTGCGTGCTCGAGACCGCAATGTCGTCGGATGTGTCCGGCTTCGTCTCCTGCGTCGTGCTGCGCGACGTGATGTCGGATTCCGGCAACGTTGTGCTCATGGAAAAGGGCACGCAAGTCGTTGGCGAATACCGCGGCAATGTCCGGCGCGGCTCAAAACGAATGTTTGTGCTATGGGCTCGCGCCAAGACACCGACAGGTGTCATCGTAGCGCTGGCCTCGCCCGCCACGGATGCGCTCGGTCGCGCAGGGTTCGACGGCGACATCGACACGCACTTCTGGGAACGCTTCGGCTCGGCGCTATTGTTGTCAATCGTTGGCGATGCCTCTGCGATCGGACGCCAGCTGCAAGACGGCTCGATCCAGATCAACAACACGGCTGGCGCGACCAACACGGCTGCCGGCATCGCCGTCGAGCAGTCCATCAACATCCCGCCGACGCTGAGCAAGAATCAGGGCGAGCTCGTCAATATCTTTGTCGCGCGCGACCTAGATTTCTCGTCGGTCTACCAGCTCAAACGGATCGAAAGCCGCACCGAGATTCTCGACCGCACCATTCCCGGACGCCTCGTCGGGCCCGCCGTGGGGACGAAATGAGCCAAGTCGCATTCACCGGACTGGACAGTGGTCGCCTGGTGTTGGCGCGCTACCTCGAGCCGCTGGCTCCATACTTGGCCGACGACACCCTGACTGAAATCGTCGTCAACCGCCCCGGCGAGATCTTCGTGGAGGGATCCAACGGTTGGATCCGGCATGAAGTCGCAGCCCTTACGCGCGCCTATCTCTCTCACCTTGCGACCGCGGCTGCCAGCCATACTCGTCAGGACATCGGGCCGGAATACCCGGTCGTATCGACCAGCCTGATCGGCGAGGAGCGCTGCCAGATCGTCGTGCCGCCTGCCGTGCCAGCTGGCACGATCAGCCTCACAATCCGCAAGCCCTCGACACTGACTATGAACCTGGACGCTCTTGCGCGGGTAAAGCTGTTCGATGAAGTCCGCTCCGCCAGCGACGAGCTGGATCCCGACGAGCGTCGACTGCTTGCTCTGAAAGAGGCGGGCCAATGGCGCGATTTCCTTGAGCTCGCGGTGCGCACGCGCCGCAATATCCTGATCTCGGGGGCGACCGGTTCTGGCAAGACCACTCTGTCCAAGGCGCTGATTGCGGCGATCCCGCCGCATGAGCGGCTGCTCACCATTGAAGACACCGCCGAGCTCGCCATCCCGCATCAGAATTGTGTCCGGCTCCTCTATGCCAAGGACGGGCAGGGCGTGGCCAAGATCGGCCCCCGCGAACTGCTCGAGTCGTCCTTGCGCATGCGGCCAGATCGCATCCTTTTGCAGGAGCTGCGCGACGGCACCGCCTTCTTTTATCTCAGGAACGTGAATTCAGGCCACCCGGGGTCGATCACGACGGTTCACGCCGACAGCGCCCGCCTTGCCTTCGAACAGATGACACTCCTGGTCAAGGAGAGTGCGGAGGGACGGGACCTTCATCGCGACGATATCCGTTCCCTCTTGCTGCATCTCGTCGACGTCGTCGTCCAGATGCAGAAGCGCAATGGGCGATATCGCATTTCGGAAATCTACTATGACCCCGTTCGCAAACGCGACCACGCCCGTTAAGGCGGCACAGGGTACGGCGCTTGCGTTCGGGGCCGCCGCAGTCTTCCTTCTGGTCGCCTCGAACGTTCTGCTGCTCGGGCTCAGGCTTCACGATGGCGGCTTTCACTGGTCGGAGATCGCCACAGGCTTGCCGCGCTATGGCGCCGACCCGCGCTTCGACCGCTGGCTAACGCTGTCGACTCTCGCCGGCCTGATTGTGGTCTTTGCTCTGCTTGGCGCCATCCTTCGGCAGCGTCCGCTTCCCCTACACGGCAAAGCCCGCTTTGCCTCCGAGCGAGAGATCAAGGCCGCCGGCCTGCGGTCAAAAGACGGTCTGCTGCTCGGCCGCAAAGATGGAAAAATGCTCTGCTTCGGTGGATCGGAGCACGTCCTCCTTTACGCCCCAACCCGCGCGGGGAAGGGTGTCGGCTATGTTATTCCGAACCTGCTCAATTGGCCGGATTCAGTTGTTGCCCTCGACGTCAAGAAAGAGAACTGGGATCGTTCGGCAGGCTTTCGCGCCGCCCACGGGCAGGAAGTCCATCTGTTCGATCCCCTCGACGAGAACGGTCGCACCGCACGTTACAATCCCCTGGGCTATGTGCGCAGCGACCCCGCCGACCTCTATGACGATCTGCAGCGCATCGCGGTGATGCTGTTTCCGGCCGAAAGCCGCGGCGATCCGTTCTGGTTCGAGGCGGCACGTTCATCCTTTGTGGCGATCGGCGGCTATGTCGCGGAAACACCGGGCTTGCCTTTGACGATCGGTGAGATTCTGCGCCAGCTGTCGGCGACCCAGGATCTCAAAGCCCACTTCGATAAGATCATCTCTGACCGCAAGGCAGGTCCTTCCCCGCTGTCGCGGCACTGCATCACAGCGCTAAACGATTTTCTCGCCGCCTCAGAGAACACGTTGAACTCGGTCCGCAAGACGGTGACGGCACGGCTCGGTCTCTGGCTCAATCCCCGCATCGATGCCGCAACCTCGAGCAATGATTTCGACCTGCGGCAGCTGAGGCAGCAGCCCATGTCGATCTACCTTGGGGTGACACCTGACAATCTCGACCGCATGGCGCCGCTTCTCAATCTGTTCTTTCAGCAGGTGGTCAATCTCAATACCCGCGAGCTGCCGGAACAGAACCCAAAACTCACTCGCAAGGTATTGCTCTTGCTGGACGAATTTCCGGCGCTGGGCAACGTCAATGTGCTGGCAAAATCGGTCGCCTTCATTGCCGGATACGGCATCCGCCTTCTCACCGTCGTCCAGAGCCCGGCGCAGCTGCGCGCCATCTACGGGGTCGACGCTGCGCGCAACTTCATGACCAACCATGCCGTTGAGGTCGTATTTGCTCCGAAGGAGCAGGACGTGGCCAACGAGCTCTCGGAGCGCCTCGGCTTCGAGACTGTGAACGCCCGCAGCCGCAGCGGACCAAAAGGGCTGGCGATGCGCGCGATCAGCGAGACCGTATCCGAGCATCGTCGCGCCCTGATGCTGCCGCAAGAGCTGAAGCTTCTTCCGAAATCCAAAGCCTTCATTCTCGGTACGGGAATCCCCCCCATCATTGCCGAGAAGATCATCTATTACGAAGACAAGTCTTTTCTGCAGCGATTGCTGCCGGCGCCCGTCCCAGAACTGCCCAAGGGACGTTCAAATGCGCTGCTGGATGCTGAACTTAAGGAGCTGCGCTCCGAGATTGCCGAGTTGCGCGTGGTACTGCGAGCGCGGCCCATGACCGATGAGGAGGTGGCCGACCCTTCCACGATTCCTGCCGGCGCCAGCTTCGATTTCGGGGATGTGGATGTCGACCTTGAAGGTCTCTCCGAAGACGACCTGAAAGCCTGGACCCTGAACTACATCGATGCTCAGGTCATTCCGCCGTCGCGGCGGATGGGTCGCAGGCAGAAGGGTGAGCAGCATGAACGACATACGTGATGCGAGCGAGGGCTTCAGCCTGGAGCGGCAACGTCGCGCCGGGCGCGCTTCCGCCCGAGAAAAGGGGGAATGCGAGTCCATAGCACCAGCCCCTAACAAGCCCTCATCCGCGGAGGTCACTGATAGTGCGTTTCCGGATCGTATCCGTCGGAAATACTACTTGGTGGCCAGTGCATCCGAAAAGGATGGATCTGGCCGCGAAGCGCGGCTCTACGCCGATGAGCGAAAAGAGTATCTTGCGTTCAAGACCACTGACGATCGCTTGGTCACCCGCATCGCTGCCGCCGAGGTGATCCGGGACATGGTCAGTGTGGCACACCATCGCCGGTGGGAGGCACTGCATGTCCGTGGTTCCGTCGAGTTCCGACGCGAGGCTTGGCTCGAGGCTAGCGCGCGCGGAATAGAGGTGCAGGGCTTTCAGCCAAACGAACTTGATCGCCAGGCGCTCGCTGACCGACGAGTCGCATGGGATCGAGCCCACGCCCATACCAATGATGTCGAGGCTCACTCGGCCTCCGGCAGGTCACTGCAGGCGGATAGGCTCGATTACGACAAGGGCGTTTCCGGACGTCTGATAGAGGTCGGTTTCGGCCCGTATCGCAACCGCGCCGACGCGGAGCCGTCAACCTATGTAGCCATCGAATTAGACGATGGTCGGCGACATCAGGTGTGGGGCGTCGGCATTGTAACGGACGTCGCAGACAGTGGCGCCAGGCCTGGCGACCGCATCACACTGCGAAGGGATAGCGTCGAACCCGTCATCAGGTCGATCAAGTCCATAGACGCCGCCACAGGAGCCGCTAGCGCTGAACGGCGCCAGATGTGGCGCAACATGTGGAAAGTGACGGTGGAGGAACGCCGTGCAGACCGGCCAGGGGCAGGGCATGATTCCGACCTGCTCGCTGTCCAATCCCAGCTTGTCGTGATCAACAAGCTCGTCGAACGCGCGCTGCCCAATGATGAGAGTGCTCGCCAGAGCACTATGGCATTCGCCAAGGAACGGATCGCGCAGCATCTCGGAAAAGGTCGTTCCTTTGCACGCGCAAGCATCCTAGACTCTGCTCAAGAGCGCCACCTACCGCGAAACGACAAAGACGAGGCGCGTCACGAAGGCCCGTTAAGAATGAAGGAGCAAGAGCGATGATGTTCTGGTGCGCCACCAATTAAAATCAAGATCTAGCGAGAGAAACCGTGTGAGACAGCCGGTCAAACGGGCGGTAACTCGACAGGGCGAGCTCTTCTCGAAACTCTGTGCCAGCAGCTTCTAACGCTTGCACAAACTCCTCATGAGTGTAGTAATAATGTTGAAACTACTCAAAACAATCTAGGCGCTTAAGCAGCGCATTCCCATTGATTTTTTCGCCAGCGAGTTCCCCGCAAACGTTTTCGATCATAGCTTGGCGCAAGCGCGGGCTTCACGTTCCGCAGTGCGTCAATCAAGTATTCCCCGGTCCTGTTTTCACCTCTGGACGTATAAGCCCCTGCGGCCCTTACCGCCTCTAAGTGAGACGCCATCGAAACACGACAGGTAGGGAACACCCAGACATTCATATCCGACAACGCCAAGAGGAGCAGTGAGGCGACGAATCAGAAGCATTCCTCGAGGTGTAGGATTCGCTCGGTCCGCTTGTCTGTCTCAGGTGTCGTTAACTTATTCCAAGTAGGCATGCCTACTATGAGCGGCCGTACCGGGGCATACGTCCTGCAAAGATACCGAGCGTGATGCACGGTCGCCAATACGTCAAATGCAACGTCTTTGTTTACCGGAACGTCATGTAGGCCAGCACATCGCTCTCAGCCTCCGAGGAAGCTGGCCAGCTTGGGCAGCTTGGGGCGAGCTGATCGGCGACCTTGCGCCATTGGGTTCGTGCGGCCTCGGCATCGTCCTGGGCAAACGCAGTGGCGATGAAGGCGGAGACGACGCGGCGGCCGCTCTTGCCGGCATGTGCCAGCGCATTGCGCATGAAGTGGACGAGGCGGCAGTTAGCGCTGTCTCCGCCCCGCTAACTTTCCCGCTGTTTAGATCGAAGGCGCCACCACCTTGAGCGGCCTGCCCCGGCTCGCGACGTCAGGGTCGTGATGAAATGCTGTGGTGAGCCGATGCTTGAGAGGAGTTATGCGGGATTTTGGGTGACGAGGTGATCAGGCGGCGTGGTTTGCCGGCATTTGGATGACCTCGATGCCGTCGTTGAATCTGACACCTGCGATCAGCTGCGGCAACTGATTTGTGCCTTTGAGCCGCCGCCAGGTCTTTGCTGCAGCGATGACCAGCTTGAACACCATCAGCCTGGCCGTGGTCGGCGACAACGAGCCCTTGGTGCGCACCGTCCTGTGCCGCACGGTGGCGAACACGCTCTCGATTGGGTTTGTAACCGGTGTGAGATTTCTTGGTGCCAACGTTCCGCTGCGATGTTCTGCATCCTGACGTATGGTGCGACCATCGGGACAGAGGCACCGGGAGCACGAAGGTGCGGGCAGGCCGATGCATACCATGAGTCGCGAGCTCGAGTTAGTAGCTGGCCGCCTCTGCGACTCGCCCGGTTGCGCTGAGAGCGCGAATCCGTAGTTGTCGTGTCGCCCGTAGCTCCCGTCATGTGGTCTGATTGGCAGGAGGTGCGAATGCGACGGGTGATTAGAGCTGGCTCCGGAAATCTGGACAGGGCGATAAGTGGAGTTTGTGCCTGACGGCGGGCAAGATTGTCCCGCGAATCAGGAGAGACGATGAGCAGACGAGCCCGCCGGCAGCA
>NZ_JACIHC010000027.1:0-50214 GCF_014198205.1 Bradyrhizobium sp. SBR1B | reverse complement strand
CCGCAGCAACTAGCGGCAGAACGGCCTGGTCGACGCGGCTCAATGCGCCTTCATGAACCTCCCGCCGAATCTCCATGCCTACAACAAGGAAAAAGGCAGTCATCAAAACGTCATTCACCCAGAAATGCAGTGACTGGGAGAAGACGTGCTCGCCAAGACCAATTGCGAACGGCAGATTCCAAAAGACGTGGTAGCTATGTGCTGCCGTCGAATTTGCCCAGAACAGTGCCGCAGCCGCTGCAACGAGAAGCGCTAAACCGCTTACCGCCTCGACATGCAGAAATCGATGAAGTGTGTTCGCAGCCTGTTCCGCCAGCCGCTGGGCTGTGGGCAAATCGCCAAATGTAGGCTTGTGATTCATGGGCGCAGGTCATCCGCGTGGCGGCCCGACCATCGCATTACCTGTCGCTGCCCAATTCAGCGAGCACCCATGCGTCCTTATACAAGTCGATGGTGGCAATTCAAGCCCGAAACAAGGGCTGCGTTCTATTTGGTGAGCCATGCATTCAGGATGGCGGCAAAGCCGACCGCGTAGAACACCAAAACGATTGGAGGAAAGAGTACGACAGCGGTATCAAAGCGTAAGAACCAAGGATGCTCTCCCGCCCTGTTCGGACGGCCGACAAACGAAAGGATGAGTGCGATCACGAGGAACGCAAAACCGCTCCACAAACTCATAGCGATTTCCTCCCTCTGGACAGGAGACAGGCGTCGCCCACCAAGCGCAAGCTAGCCAATCGTCGCATGCGCCCTGGGACCAAAACCGCTGGATAAGACCGTCATGGGTTAGCAATTTTTCGCCAGCAGATAGCTCGCAAGCGAGCGGCGATCGAAGCGGGCACGGCCTCGCATCCGGCCTGCGTCGGATAACCGACACCGGAATGCGCTCAACCCTATTCGGTTAAGGGCCAAATGCGGGTCATGGAGCTGAGAGAGTCAGATAAAGCCTTCGATGTATTCTCGTACCGCCTTTGTGTCGCCAGCCGCGGCAGACAGATACCGAATGCATGGATTTCATGAGGCAATGCGCTGCTTGGGCTCTTGACGATATCCGTCATCATCGAAGAGACCGCCTCGCGCATACGGCCAGCGCTCAGAAGTGCGAGCGCGGCTTTCTTGCTCCGTTTGAGATGTTCTTCTCGCGTTAACATTGAAGGCAGGTGGCGGGTGATACGAAAAACAAGCCTGTTCCTTACTGACTTGGCAGTCAATCTCGTGAGAGTGCCAAAAGCAACGGAGCCCGCTCCATGCTATCGCGCGATGTCCATTGAGGAGCGGTGAGCGGACCTCCGGCAGATGCGGCGCAACTTCGCAGTTGGGCCAGAAGCGGCCGTCCGTAGCGACTTCGCGCGCAGAGAACTCCGCCGGCAACTGTACTTCGTGCGCCGGCGGAGTTAGTTTTAACTCAGTTGACCTTGACGACGTGCGGCACTTTCCAGCTTCCATCAATGATGGAAGGGGTAGTCTCTTTTGGCCAGTACATCCGCAGCATTAGGACAAAATCACCTTTCGGTGCGGGCAGCCAGTTAGCTTCTTTCTCTGCGCCCGGCGACTCGTTTTGGAAGTATAGCGTCAGCGACCCGTCGGCATTGAACTTCGGATTGTCCCGCATGCTCACGGTAAACCTGTTGAGTGGATTTGGGACGAACCACCAGCCTTGGTCGTTCATATACATGGTGAACGACCAGAAACCGTTGACGGGGGGCGTTGCATCTTTTGGGAAGGTCAACGTGTACTTGTTCGCACCGCTCAGCTTCTGTCCAGCCGAGTCCTTTTCGGTGTTCGGATAGACAGCGTCACGCTCTTGATTGGCAGGCCAGCCAAATGCCGCCACCACCGCTCGCTTCATGTAATCGGCAGGGCCGTAGGTACCCAACCCTTTGGTAACCGACCAGCCGTTGACTATCCCACCAAGGTTTTCCTTGTTTGCCTCGATCTTCTTCAGAGCTGTCTGTGGAATGTCCTTCAATGCTTGCTGAACAACTGGGTCAAGCTTGCTCATCTCGAACGGCTTCCCAGGCTCGATACCAATTTTCGCCATGCTCGCGAGTATCGGTGCATCCGTCGCAGGCGCCGGAGCCGCGGATGCCATCAGTTTAGCCAATAAATTGAAGTATCCCTCCGTTCCCATGGCAAGAATGACCGACTGCGGTTTGTCGGTCATGCTGAAACCCGGACTCGGATTTACCGGCGGTGTCACAGGGGTATACGGCTTTCCCCAAGCGGAAAGGGGCGTAATCTTATATTGTGCCTGCAACGCGTTGACGGCCTTGTAGTCGGCCTCGCTGCCATCGGCATATGTGCGGCCGAGAATGACCATGTAGCGCGTAGCCACTGGAAAATGTTTCATATCCGCCGGCACCTCACCTTTCCAGCCCGGCGCGGTGAACAAGTAGTTGGCTGCCTTTCCGCTTGCAGTCCGCTTGCTTGGCGATGACTCTGAATCCGACATCCACAAATCGGTGAGCTCAAAGAGATAGAAACGGTCGCCCATGTCTGGGTGACTGAATACCTGCGGCTCCGCAAGATCGAGCCAAGCAACCGAGTAAAGCGTGTCAGCGTTGGGCGCGGAGACGCCGCGATAGTCCGCAGGCGGATAGCGCGGAACGTTGACGAATTGACCGATCGGGCTTGTGAACCCCTCGACCTTTGGCACGTTGCTCATCTGAACGCGGGTCACTTCAGTCGTGATCAGCGAATATCCATAGACATAGGCATCGGTGGCGATCTGCTGCGCTTCCGCGGGCGATATGGATTGTGCGCGCGATGGTACGGCGGCTGCCAAGCACGTCGATACGGCAACGCCAAGAACAAGCAAAACACGTCGATCGATCGCGATCATGGAGGCACCCTTTGTTGTGTTAGACAACCGTTTGAGGAATGGGGTCAGGTCAGCACGCCAAAGTAGAAGTTCCAAACAAGCATCCACGCAAAACCGCGCTATTGATACAGATCAACAGGTGCCCATCCGAGGGCATTTGGCGCTGTCAGCCAAGCTGAAGATCGGCTTTGGGTCAGACGCTGCCATCGCGCACCTTGCCGCGATTGGTCAGCTAAGGGTCAAAGGCGGCCCACTCTTCGCTCAAATTGGACCCAAGTACGTCTCCAATCGTCACGAAGCGGACGCGGGTTTGGAGGGCCTGCGGGCTGAAATTGACCAGCCTCACTACCTGAGGAGGTCAATCATGACCGATGTCCCAACCATCCCTGCCGTCTCGAAACATGCTCCTTGGAACAAGGGCAAGATCATCGGCGCAAAGCCGCCGCTCCGTCCCAAGCACGTTTGGTCAATCCGAACAAAGCTTCAGGTCGAAGGCCGAACGCGCGATTTGGCAATGTTCAACGTCGCTATCGATAGCAAGCTGCGCGGCTGCGACGTGTAGCCTTGAAAGTTGATGATGTTGCGCCGGGAGGATATTCGGCCGACCGCGCGACCGTCCGAAGAAGACCGGCCGGCCGGTAAAAATGTGAGCTGACGGAATCGACCCGGCAGGCAATAGACGATTAGTGCGTATCAGCGGCAAGAAGCCAGGAGAATACCTGTTCACAGGCCGGCGATTGGGTGGACATATGACGACCCGCCAGTACGCCCGCCTCCTATCCCGCTGGCTCGCCGACATCGGATTAGACCCGCATCTGTTCGGGACGCATTCCCTTCGACGGACCAAGGCGACCTTGATTTACCGCCGAACCGGCAACCTGCGAGCCGTGCAGCTTCTTTTGGGGCATACGAAGATCGAGAGCACCGTTCGATATCTCGTCATCGAGGTAGACGATGCCCTCGCGATAGCAGAACAAGTTGACGTCTGACTTCGGGGGCAGAGCAGACGTGTTCTGCGCTGCCCTCACAGACTGCTCCGGGCCAGATGCGGACGTTAGACGCCATCTGTTTTAGATGTTGATCTTCTCTTTCTCTAAGATGTGTTGCACAGCCGGTCGCTTCAACATGCGATCCTTGAGGGCTGTAAAATGCCTTAACTCTTGCATGGGGTAGCCTCTCCGCAATCCCCAAGGATAGAAAACGAGTAAGTAGGGATCGGCCACCGAGTATTGGTCCAAGAACCAATCGCGCCCCTCCAGTTTGCTGTCAATCTGCTGGAGATATCCGTCGAATGTCTCGCGGCCCCTCTCAGAAATCTGAGGGTGTACGGCGGGATCGGCCGCATAACGCTCCGGCCTCCACATATGCGCGACAGACGGATGAACATTTGTCGCCAAAAAGCCTATTAGCGACAATACTCTCGCCTCTGCGATCGGATCGCTCGGCCAAAGCCCAAACCGTTTGCCCAAGTACGGAAGTATCGCGGTGTTTTCGGCCAGCGGTTCGCCGTCATCAAGGATTAACGCAGGTACTCGACCCTGTGGGTTGATCTTCAAGTAAGCTTCGGAGCGCTGCTCGGCATCAGCGAAATTGACCCGTTGCGACTGATATTTTTCGCCGCCCTCTTGCAGCACGATGTGGGCCGCCATGGAGCAAGCGCCCGGAGAAAAATACAATGTCAGCATATAGCATCCTCCCATTATTGATCTTGCGGCATCAAATCACGATAGGTCAGCGTCGGACAGGTACCAAATTTCCGCATTGGGTCAAAATGCGAAGAACTCTGGTTGAGCAAACCTGGTCCGGTCCGCAGCAATGAGCGGACCTCCGGCAGACGAGGCGCGACTTCGCAGATGGGCCAATCGCGGCCATTCTTAGGGGCGCGGTGTCTTCTTGCGATCCCGCTTGTTTCCCGAATGCGTCAGTTGACGTAGAATGTCACGGCCCTTCAAGCGGGACGCGCCGAGATCACCGTCCGGGCAAACGAGCAATTGTGCTATCGGCAAGCACGCTTTCTTAGAGACCGTTTCGTTTTTCGGTTTCTCACTACCGTTCACCACGAACTTTGCCCGCTGCTTCTGCGGCGGCTTGTTCGGTATGTCGGGAGAAAAGCGATGACCAAGATCGATCGAAGAGCGTTAGCGGGTGGCGTCTGGTCTCACGTCGACTTCGGACGTTCCCCGTGCCGCTCGAAGCCGAATCGAGAACTCACTCGATCGTCCTGTCGGCACGAGAGAGTAGCATCGGCGGAATTTCGACACCCAGCATTTTGGCTGTCTTGAGATTGACGACCAGCTCAAGCTTGGTCGGCTGCTCAACGGGCACGTCAATCACTTTTGCGCCTCTCAATAGTCTTGCGACCTGACGCGCGCATTGGTCGAAGACCGCGCTGAGGCGGGGACCGTAGCCCATCAGTCCGCCTTCTTCCGCCTGCTCGGGCCACTGCAGAATGGCGGGCAGGCGGCGCAGGGCCAGCCGATCGCGGATCAGGTACTGGAATTTCGATGCCAAGATCGGCGATGCCAGCAGGTTGACGGCGTCGACCTCTTCGGCCTTCATGGCGTCAATCACACGGACGAGATCTTCCTCGGATTGTGCGGCAAACGGAACGATCTCGACGCCGAACCTCTTGGCGGCACTTTCGAGAGCGCTCAGGTTTGGTATCGGCAGGCGGTCGGCGAGAGCGGCTATTCGCCGGGCACCAGGCAGCGCTTCATGCAGCAGCTCCAATCGCTTGGCGTCGAGCTGGAACGCAAAGATGGAAACACCAGTGGTGTTGCCTTCGGGATGTGGCATCGAGGCGACAAGCTTGCTGCCAAGCAAATCGTCCGCGATCACCACGATTGGAATGCGCTGGGTTGCTTTCTGTGCTGCACGCCCCGCTTCGGCCCCGACCGCCATCAGGACATTTGGACTTGCCTCCGTCAGTTCAACGGCCACACTGGTGTAAGAGACGGCAGCCACGCGTTCGCCACGGCCGTCGATCTCAAGGTTGCTGCCTCTGACAAAGCCGGCTCTGCCCAGCTCATCGAAGAAGCTTGGCAGTAGCGGCCCCAATGTCGCAACGCGGTACCGCTGGCCAGCCCGCTGTGCGCGGGCTTCGAGCGGCAGTGCCGCAGCGCCAGCAATCAGCGTGATGAACTCGCGGCGCTTCATCGAGCCCCCGGAAGGATCTGACCAGGTTTCAGCCTAGCACGTTGGAGGCGAGGGTGATGTCGGCCTTAGGCCAAGCCAAAGGATTTATCGGGACCGACAATGCGATGCACGCGTGGGTAAGCCACTCGTCCGATCAGACGGGCAAGCAGTCGGTCCCCAATCGTCGGACTCGCCGATTGGATATCCGCCAGTCTTGCTGACAGAAACTCCCGAGTCCCAATGATGGGTTTCGTCGAAATGCTTCCAGGGTGGCTCTCTTGCTTCCTTTCGCCGTTCTGCCGGTTTGCCTGTGTGCGGACGACAAGCGCCACAGCCATCATTGCCCATTCGCGAGCACTATATCGGGAGTTCCATTTGATTGCTGCGAGCATTGGAGGCCTCCGTCGAGGTAAGAACCTTTCCTCATATTAGCGGCGCGCACGAACCAAGGGATGTAAGCTACTTCACAGGCAGTCAAGGTCTCGACATAGCCGAGGGCGATCACGGCGCGGCGAACGCGAGCAAATCGTCTGCTTGCCCTTTCCGTCAAGCCTCAAGGGCAGCGGTCGGCGGCCTTGGGCGGGGATTCATCGTAAGGGAGCCGCAGACGGCCCGAAAAGCCAGTCCACCTTCCATGGCAGAGGAGCAGATCGAAGCCGGCAACCCGTTGGCGCGCGGGCGAGCGTCGGTTTGCTCGGCCCGGCGCCTGCAAGTGTCCTTTCCATCGCAAGATGGAATGGGCCCGGAATAGAAGCAGCAATCCCTGCAACAATGGGCTCGCCTAACGATGTCGCTGCAATCGTGATTGTCATCAAAGATATGGCGACTACAAGCACATCGATCACAATGCGCTTCGAAAAGTGTTTCGTCATGAGTTCAGCCCTCACAACCGAGATGAAGTACTGCGCAGTTACAATCTTAGTTCATACGGAAAGGGGTATCCCGAGCCATCGCCGCTTGGTCGTTATTGCGACCTCGAGGAGATCGCGGCCGCTTCAATTCGGCGCGCCGTAATTGATTTCATGCTGCGTGTCTGTCCTGCCAACGCTATCCTGATCAGCACGAACATAATCGGCTTGCAGGCCTTCAGGACTTTGTCTGGCAATCAGAAGCTGTTTCCGCATTTCAGCGAGGCGGGCGCGGCAGTATTCGCGATAGAGCAGGTTGAATATGGCGGGCATGGGGGCCCCCATCGTTTGAGTATCGCTATGAGATATTCCGAGTTTCTAAGCCCCAGCGATGCTGCCCGATGTGAGCCCATCCACAAGCTGCGTCAAACTTCAAAGGATGATCAGCTAACTTGCTTGTCGGTGCAAAAACGGAACAGGGCTAATTACCTAAAATCTAGCATAGCAGCCTTCTGTTTCAGCAAAACTTCGTCAAACAACTCAAGATCGCTGCTGCGCGAATAAAAATCCAACCACAGCGCGAAATGAATTAGCACTGGATGCAAGCACCGTTGGCTGCAACGCCGCCTATTAGCCACCGTACCGAAGCAAGAATGGATCAACCGAGGCAGCTAGTCGGTCTGCCACTTGCATGTTCGGCGTGGACTGCGTTTCGGTAGGCAGCGAACCGAGAGAATTGACGGCCATCCCGGTACCAGCGGCAAGAACAGCTATTACAATCGCGGAGAGATATTTGATCCTCATGGCGATGATCCTCCCATCGCTGACGACAAGACAATTGTTCGATGAAAATTGGTTCCGTTGCGGGCTGGTCCGTGGTTGCGAACGATGGAAAAATTTCGGCCGGGATTGAGGCGTTCCCGGGCCAAACCGCCGCGCGCGTCCATCAGAACATCCCGATCGAGGCGAAAAGCGCAACCTCGATTAGGACAGTGAGGCTCATAACGCCGACAGTGAGAATTGCTTCGCCCGGTGGTAGAGGCGTCATAGCGTGCCTCGCATATTGCGAAGCCCCGAAGCCCAATAGCCAACCTGCCGAAGTCGGGAATGTTTCAGTTCCAAGCGCGCGTTAGGCAAAGATGCCTAACGCATTTCGAGTTCCTTGATCGCCAAGGCCGCAATTTGTGCCGGGGCGAGGACCTCCGTTTGCGCGATCTTGATGATCTTGCTCGCGACCATTTCCGAGCGGGTCGTCGCGATCCTGGACACAAAGCGTATGGAGCGCCTGCTCGTAAGCTGCCGTGATGCGGCTGACCATTTCCGGCTTTAAATCGACGGTTTGTAATCGCAGGTAGGTAGACATTTCTTGCCTCCTAAGCCCACGCGGGCGAACATGATAGCACGGGAGCCCGATTGCCGATCGGAGAACTTTGGACGTTCGGAGCAGCGGTATTAGTGCGAAGCCGGGATCAAGGTGGCATGTCGCTCGTTACTACGGTGGCGGCAGGATATCCGTGCACGGCAAGGAGGCGGTGCACGTCAAGGCCAACGGTGGCAGCCATGACAGATACCCCTTCGACCGCGCCCGTGGAGCATCGTCGGGCGATCTGCAACGAAATTGGTGAGCGACTTCGCGGCACCCTCACGGACGATCTCACCCCGCTACCATCGCGGCTGGAAGGCATGGTGGGGCGCCCGACCGAATTGGACGGCGACGTACCCTCGGCCGCGCCGGATCGACAGGACGATGCGTCATCCCGGCCACTCTGGAAATTTGTGTCGGCGCTTTGGCGGGTCCTCCGAAGCGCACCTTGAGACGCGGTTACCTGGGCAACTACGGGCACCACGAAGATCGCCTAGCAAACGCGCGCGGGGCGCGGCCAGCGTGTCGCGCCTGCGGCGGCGACGATCCATTTAAGAAACACCCTCTGGCCTATCGGTGGACTTCGGGCCGAAAATGGCCCTCCGAGCTTGGAACGAGGGCCTACGTTTCGAAGTCTAAGGTCAGGCGTTGTGTCGCGTGCCGCGGGCTGCAACGGCCGCACCCGCATCGGAGAGAACGGGCATGACTGCAACCGAAAACCTAATTGCCGCAATAGGACCGTGGTTAGACGAGGCAAAGCTCCACATGGATCAGGAGCGCGTCGATGCCTATGTTGCTTGTCTCCAAGCCGATGGTGCGGACGTGCAAATCGTGATCCGCCTTAGGGAAGGGACGATTAGCCTAGACGGTACGCACGATGACCAGCGTCTGGACTTCTACCGTCAAGCGGTCCGGCCGCCCGAGGCTCTCAATTGGATCTTCGGTGCCCATCGCTCGAAGGATGAACAGCTCCGATAAACCTCTCTTTCTGCTTCTTGCGGGTCCTTTGGATGGCCGCCCATTTGCAGGGACGCGCGACCGCCCGCTTTCCGCTCGGCGCCGATTGGGTGAGGGTATCAAGGCTCTCCGACCTGTCGCTCGATGAGGCGGACTTCCAACGGCCTCGGCTGTAAACGGCCACTGGTGAGGTTTTCGGCCGCCGGCTACTTGGCCGAGGCCGCTTGCGTAAAATCGCAGTGAACCAGATTTGCGGGGCGAGGCTTGCCATAGGAAGTGTGCTCATGAGCCCACGTCGGAATCGTGCGCGTGAGGTCCGCTGTGCCGCTGATAGCGCAAAACCGGAGTCGGGGGGCTTTTGGCTTGGGGACTGGCCGAGAGCTTGGATTCGACTTGGAAGCGGGAAAGTCGTTCCGCTTATCGACTAAATAAAACGGCCCCGGCGTCCTTCGCTGGGGCCGCTGCATTTCCGGATGCCATTCCGACGGCTTGCAGCTCCTGGGTCACTCCGAGGGGCGCGCCGGTTCGCACTGGCGCCCCGCTGTTATCCCTCGGAGGCGCTTGCGCAGGAACGTTTGGCCCGGCTCGGCGTCGAATGGCGACAAAACCCGCGGTTCGCCCATGGACAGAGCGGTTGCTTATGCGATTTCGACGATCATCGTCCTCTTCGGCGTCTGGATCATTGCTGCCGGTCTGTCGTCCAGCTCACCTGTCCTATGGATCGTCGTTGGGCTCGTCCCCAACGTCATCGGGCTTGTAAGCGCCTTAGGTCCCACGTGATGGGTTTGTCCCGCTTACTGAAGCGGAACGGCACTAATGCCCGTCGAGTTGTCCTCGGAGAGGCAGCCGTGGACCTGACGGAAATCGAACGCGCGTTTCTGCAGCAGTTAACTTCCGAATCGTGGATCAGCACTCCCCTGTTCGATCACGAGCTCGTCGCGCGCCTGGTAGAGGCAGGCCTGGTTGAGGCAATCCCCCAAGCGCAACGAAGTGGTCGAGTAGGCCGACATGTCTCGTAGTGGCCCGTCGGCGAAGTGGCAAGCGAGCCTGAGGACGTCCGATTACCCGAGTAGACCGGAAGTGATCGGCGGCGTGCCAGAGCGACGCTTGGCGCGCCTTCAGCGAGAGCAACCACATTGCCTGGTGCCACGATCAAGCTTGGGTTCAGGCTTACGAGTTCTTTTGCAACCTCAGCAAGCTTGTCGTGATTTCCTTCGGCCCATCGGGCCGCTTTCGTAACGTTTCTGCCGAACACATATCCCCGGTCCAAGACTTCTGTCGAACGCCTCAATATCAGAGCCTGGCGAATTCATTGACAGCATACCGATGACAGGCATCGCCGCCTGTTGTGCCCGCGCTGTCAGCGGCAACGTTGCCGCTGCACTAAGAAGCGCGATGAAGTGGCGCCGCCGCATGAAACCCTCCGTAGGAAACGCTTCATCGTCGTACGAAGCCTAACACACTCTAAAACGGTACGGCGATGAGCAGAGGAGCCCAAAATGCCGCGACCCAAGTCTGCTTGGGGTCAAAACGCGAAGAACTCAGATTGAGTAAATCTAGTCCGCTCTGACCGGATGAGCGGACCTCCGTCAGACGCGGCGTAACTTCGCAGAAGGGCCAGAGGCGGACCTCCGGTCGCACCCTGATCCGCTATTTTAGTGCGAGCTCACACCGCCTCTCGGATCACCGGATCGGTGGGCCGAAACATAGTCGACCTCTCCTCGGGTGATTCCGATATCGCGCAGTTCAGCGTCACCGAGGTCCAATAGCCGGGATCGCAGCTTCTCGCGCTCGCACCAATCGGTCAGCGCGGACCAGCAGCGCTTCAATAGGCTCAAGCCAGACCGGGTTGGACGGTATCGGTTCGACCTGACCAGAAGAGAGATTGTGGACATGGCATTGCTCCAGACGCTGTTTCGGTCTGAGCAGCCTACGGGACCCGCCAAAGCTCGCTTAACGTGCGGCTTACATTTCGCTCATCTTTGGCTTACTTTTGCCTCCAGATTTCCTGGCATGGGCCCGGAGGATTTGGCAGGTGCGCTTCCTCTTTGATGAGTACGCCTTGGACGTTGATCGGCGCGAGCTGCATCGCGGTCAAGAAGTGGTTCCTGTTCCGCCGCAAGTATTTGATCTGATCGAATATCTAATCCGCAACAACGAACGGGTCGTTACGAAGGACGATTTGATAAGCGCCATCTGGAATGGCCGTATCATCTCGGATGCTGCGCTTACCACCCGCCTTAATGCGGCGCGCAACGCAATCGGCGACACAGGGGAAAAGCAGCGACTGATCAAGACATTGCCTCGCAAAGGCTTCCGCTTCGTTGGTGCGGTGCAGGAAGTCTCGAGACGCACTGTTGACCCGCTTGGTTCGGGGGCGCAGCGCAGCGATGCGATGCCAAGCCCGTCTACAGCGCCGCGTCTGTCCATGGTGGTGCTGCCTTTCGCAAACATCGGCGGCGGTCTAGAGCAGGATTACTTTGTCGATGGCGTGACCGAGAGCCTCACCACCGACTTGTCACGCATCAGCGGCTCGTTCGTGATCGCGCGTAATACTGCGTTCACATTCAAGAACAAACCTGTTGACGTGAGAAAGATCGGTCGCGAACTGAATGTCCGTTATGTGCTCGAAGGTTCGGTGCAGCGCAGCGGCAACCGGCTTCGTGTGGCTGTGCAATTGATCGATGCCGAAACCGGCCAACATCTGTGGGCCGAGCGCTTCGACAAGCCGGTGGCCGATCTGTTCGATATGCAGGACGAGATTGTGTCGAGGCTCGCCAACGCGCTAGATGCCGAACTCGTCCTAGCTGAAGCGAAGCGGGCAGAACGCGCCCTTAATCCGAATGCCCTGGAATTGTACTTCCAGGGCATGGTCTGGATTTATAAGGGGCCGACCCGCGAAAACCTGACGACGGCGCGAGCTTTTTTCGAAAGAGCTTTGAACGTTGATCCAAACAGTGTCGAGGCGCTACTTGGCAAGGGACGTGTCGAAGCCGCTTTCGGCTCTACTTTTGTTGACGAAGACCGATGGGTGCATTGTGCCGCTGCCGAACCTCTACTGACGAGGGTGCTGTCACTCGCGCCCAACAACGCGCTGGCTCATGCATTTCTGGGAGTTGTACAGATGCAGACCAAACGAGTGGAGAGCGGAATTGCTGAGTGTGAACGAGCTCTTACTCTGGACCGAAACTTGGCCAACGCATGGGGAATGATCGCGTACGGCAAGCAACTGCTTGGCTACGCCGAGCAAAGCGTACTGAGCGTTCAAGAGGCGGAGCGGCTCTCACCACGCGATATTTTCGCGTTCCGGTGGTGGAACACCGCAGGCGTATCAAAGATGCTACTTGGAGAGGACGCGGCTGCGGTTCGTTGGCTTCGCCGTTGCGTCGAAGAAAACCGAAACTACTCCATCGCCCATATCCATCTTGCCGCTGCCTTGGCACTTTCTGGCGAGCTGGACGAGGGGCGGGCAGCAGGGCGTGCGGGGATTGCTCTGGATCCCAACTTTAGCATCCGACGATATCGCTTAGGCGCCGCAAGCGACAATCCGATGTACTTGGCGGGCCGGGAACGCATATGCCTAGGATTGCAAATCGCTGGGCTGCCGTAGGGGTGAAGTCGGCTCTGGGTCTTGGTTGTGTGCAAACGGATAGGTCGGCACGCGGCCGTGGTCGCCAATCACTGCAGGCGGCCGAGGTTCTCGCGTCGGATCGTCTAATGACCGGCCAAAGTAGGTATCGCGACGCGGTATTGCGCTTTTGGACGCACTTTCCGGCCTTCAGGCGGCGCGGATGGCTGCAATCAGGCTCGGTTTGCCGACGATGTTCATCACCCGTGTGAGATTATAGGCGAGAACATGCAGCGCCATCTCGGCGGCGACATTCCGTAGGCGCTTCATCAGGAAGTGGGGAAGCCGTCTCTGGATCTCCTCGACCACATGCTCATGCTCCCAGCGCGTGATCCGGCGCTCCTTGGACGGCGTACATTGGCTCTTGATCGCGCAGCCTTGGCATGCCGCCTTCGACCAGTAACGGCGCAGTGTCATTCCATGCTCGATGTTGGTGAAGCGATACGGCAACAGCTGGCCGGATGGGCAGCGGTAGACATCCTCATCGGGCAGGTAGGCGAAGTCCTGTTTGCCGAACCGGCCCTCCGCCTTGGCGTTCGACGTCATGGGCTTTGGCAAGGTGACTGCAACGCCAGCCTCTTCGCAGGCCAATATCTCCTCTCCGTCGAAGTAGCCACGATCGGCGACCGCATCGAGTTTGTCGACTTCGAGCACTTCTTTGGCTTGCTTCGACATCCGAGCAAGCTGCCCCCGGTCGTTGCCTACGTTTATGACCTCGTGCGTAACAATCAGATGGTGTTCAGTAGACGCATCGTCGAGACGCAGCGGACGAATCGTGCGCCGGGCGATGGCCCGTCCATGCGATGGCAGTCCTGCGCGCGCTGCGGGGAACGGCTGCAGCACCGCCTCGTTGGCCGGAAATGGGGGCGCAAGTTGAGGAGCCGACACGATGCTGGAAACGAACGATCTACTGGTCAAATGTCCGAGGTGCGGCGCGTGGCCGATGGCGGTCAGCTCCGGGAAGGATACGTTCTCGCAGCGCGAGATCGCCTTCAAATGTCCCAGGTGCGGCACCGAGGAAGCCGGGCGGCTCCGGCGTGCTCCCCTGTCGCCGGTCTCGGCGCCTGGCGGTCTCGATGCCGCCTGAGCAGTTCGGTCGCCGGGAACGCGCCTCTTTCCCGCGGCTTGATCCGGTGGACAAGCGCATAATGGAGGAGACCATGAAGCCAATCCTAGCCGTCCTGTGCCTGCTGGCGCTGGCGTCGGTTTCGCCGGCGGAAGCGAAGGGCTGCATCAAGGGAGCCATCGTCGGTGGCGTCGCGGGCCACATGGCCGGTCATGGCAAGCTTGGGGCGGCGGCGGGATGCGTGATCGGCCGTCACGAGGCCAACAAGCAGAAGAACCCGAACGACTCGAATGCCCGGGCACCGTCGGGGCAGAGGTAGCGGCCGCGGGTCTTTGCTCAGGGACGCCTCGGATGAAGATCCGGTCCCATTCGGAGAGCCACATCGTCGAGCTCGAGGACGGCTCGCGCTGGCAGATCTTTCCGGGCGATCTCGACCTGACCCTCGATTGGAAGCTCGAGACCGAATTAACGGTCGTCGAAGCCGCGGACGAGGTCGCCACCCATGAGCTGATCGGGGGCGGCGGGAAGGTGCGCGTGAGGCCCGTCGGTGACAGCTGGCCCATGAGGGATGTCAAGGACGCGCTGAAGGACGGCTGACCGCGCCGGCGCAGCGTCACGGTCGTCCCGGCTGCCGCTTCAGGAACGGTTGCGACGTGACCTCCGTTGACTCCGAAGACAGCAACATCCAGGAGGCCAACATGGCCATGGAAGATCGCGAGACCTCCAGTCTCATCGGAAGCGACAAGGTCGAAGGCACGAACGTGTACGGGCCCGACGGGCAGAAGGTCGGCTACATCGAGCGCGTCATGATTGACAAGGTCGGCGGCAAGGTGTCCTACGCGGTGCTCAGCTTCGGCGGCCTGCTCGGCATCGGCGACGATCACTATCCGCTGCCTTGGCAGACGCTGAAATACGACACCAATCTTGGCGGATACGTCACCGGCGTCACGCAGGATCAGCTCACGGGCGCTCCCAAATACGGCGACGAGAGCAGTTGGAGCTGGGACGCCCAAACGAGGCGCTCGGTCGACGACTACTATGGGGTGCCGGTCGCCTAGCGAGGCGGTCCTCGCAGGCGCGCGCAGGAACGAAGCCGCAGCGTCACCGTTGGTCGGGATCGATTTGCGAGGCCCTATGAGAACGGTTTTCGCGCGTCGCCGGCGAGCGCACGGACATGCCGAATTATCGGCCGGAGCGGTTCTGATCGCGATTGTCGCCGGCCTTCTGCTGGTATGCGCGACGTCGCGCAGTGCCGCGGAGAGCTGAGGCGGAGGCCGATGCGGATCGCCCAGATCGCTCCGTTGGCTGAAAGCGTTCCTCCGAAGCTTTATGGCGGCACGGAAAGGGTCGTGGCCTGGCTGGTCGACGAGCTGGTCGAGCTCGGTCATGAGGTGACCCTGTTCGCGAGTGGCGATTCCAGGACACGCGGAGAACTGCATGCTGTCTGGCCGCGCGCGCTGCGTCTGGGTCGCCCGCGGATCGACCCGAACACGGCCTGCACGCTCTTGATCGAAGCGGTCTCGCGTCGCGCTCGCGAGTTCGACGTTGTTCACGCCCATGTCGACTGGCTGCATCTGCCCGCGCTCAGCAGGTGCGGGATCCCGTTCCTCACTACCTTGCATGGGCGCCTCGACCTGCCTGGCATCGGCGAGGTGGTTCGGCAGTTTCCTGAGGCGTGCTTCGTCTCCATTTCCGACAAACAGCGCGCTCCGCTCGAGGACGCGAACTGGTGCGGCACGGTGCATCACGGCTTGCCGGCCCGCCTGTTTCGGCCGTCCTACGCTCCCGGGTCCTACCTCGCCTTTCTCGGGCGGCTCACGCCGGACAAGGGGCCCGAGGACGCCATCCGGATCGCCCGGGCGGCCGGCATGCCGCTGCGGATCGCTGCGAAGGTGCCTCGCGGCGAAACCGGCTACTTCAAGAAGCGGATTCAGCCGGAGATCGACGGGGCTCGGGTCGAACTCGTGGGCGAGGTGGACGAGCGCGGCAAGCAGCCGTTTCTGTCGGCCGCTGCGGCCCTGCTGTTTCCGATCAAGTGGCCCGAGCCGTTCGGCCTGGTGATGATCGAGGCGATGGCATGCGGGACGCCCGTGATCGCCTATCGGGCCGGATCCGTGCCGGAGGTCATCGACGAAGGAGTGACGGGGGTCATTGTCCAGAACGAAGCAGAGGCGGTCCGTGCGGTGAAGGAGCTAACTCGGATCGACCGGCGCAGGGTCCGGGCGCGGTTCGAAGAGCGCTTCACCTCGGACCGGATGGCACGGACCTATGAGACCCATTATCGGCGGCTTCTCGCCGCCGCCAGGCCTGCCCAAATCTCGGTCGCTTCCGAACACCTCGGCACGCCCGCGTCTCCGCTCGTCCCGTGAGCGGTGCTGTTCACGGGCGCGTTTGATTGTAGACCAAAGGGAGGATTACATGCGACGTCAACAAAGCGGCCGCCGCCCGCGCCGGTTGTTCGCGTCGATCGCAAACGGGGCCTCGCAAGCGGCCGGCCGCGCATCGACCTTTGTCCTGGCCTGCGCGGTGGTTGTCATCTGGGCCATTACCGGACCTCTCTTCCACTTCTCTGACACGTGGCAGCTCGTCATCAATACAGGCACGACCATCGTGACCTTTCTGATGGTCTTTCTGATACAGAACTCGCAGAACCGGGACAGCGCTGCGATCCAGGTCAAGCTGGATGAGCTCATCCGAACCGGCAGTGTCCAGAATTCCTTCGTCGGCATCGAACATCTTTCCGCGGACGAGTTGGAGGAACTGCGCGCCCGCTGCGAGGAGCGCGCCAAGGCCGTCGCGGCTGAGAGAGGAGGGGCAGGCAGGCGCCGCCCACGAAGATCCCAGAACGACGCCGAAGGCTGATGGCTCCAGCGGAAAAGAAGAACGGTCGCACCGCAATGGTAGGAACGCGCGAGGCAACGTGACGTTCGAGTCGAAGGTAGTCGCAATCCGCGCTTCCGAATTCCTGCAGAGGAGGAGAGACATGAGGTCTGGCATAGATGACCGGCAGTTCCGGATCGTGCTCGCGGCACCGCTCCGCGATCTGCCATCCGTCGACCTGTCCGGGCAGCCTGACGTCGGTGACAAGCACGTCCGCGACGTGGCGCTTGCACCACTCCAAAGCCTCCTCGCCAGTGCTCGCGTGGATGACGTGATAGCCCGCATCCCGCAGCGCTTCGACGACGAATTCGCGGATCAGGGGGTCGTCTTCGACGAGAAGTACGCTCACTGGAAGTACGCTCACTGGCGGCTCATTAGGGATACCAACAGTTACGCATGTCGAACGATGCAATTGCGTGGTCGTTCCCGTCGCAAGCGCGGCTGGGCGAGCGTGGCTGGAGGGCTGTTCAAACGGTCTTGTGCCATGAGAGCTCAGGGCCAGCCAGACGTCGCTCAGGGTCTAAGATCTCTGAGCCGCGCACGGGAATGGCGGGAGCCGACAGAGAGCGAAGCTCACTCCGTCTTGGGCATCCGTCCCTTGCCGCCGCATTTCGTGCAACGGCCCGGGAAGATCCTACGGCCAGTGCCGGTCTCTTCCGCGGGTTGGTGCCCGGTGCCACCGCAGGCGTCGCACTTGATCTCTACGGCTCCGCCCCTTCTCATGCTGCGCCGGCGCCAGCGAAGAGCGTAGAGGGCGGGCTGGTGCGCGGAGGCGGCAGCGGCCTGGCGCTGCCGGCGGGCTTGCTCTTGGCGTCGTAGCTCTTGGCCAGGTCGAGCAGCCGACGCTTGGTGAACGGGTCCGCATTCTCCGCCAGATCGCGCGCTCGCTGCGCGAAGCCTCTGTAGAACTCTTCCACGACGCCACCCCCGCAACAATCACTGAAAGCCCGATTTCAATCTCCGGCGGCGGAGAGGTCAAGAGGCGAGGAGATCGCTGACAACTTTCCGCGAGACTGTTGCAGCCGGAGCCCGGATGGACCTACGCTGCGGCCAGCAGGGGAAATCCGATGGCTGTGCTGTTTTCGAGCCGGAAGCTGTGTCCCACCTGCGGCAAGCCGATGACGGCTGTCCCGGACAATCTCGCAGCGGAGCGGCAGCGTTATGTCTGTACGCACTGCGATACCGATCCAATGCACGATCCCGCCGCCCGCAGGTGGGCTGATAGCCCGCTACGGGCACCGGCCAAGTAGGAGTGCCTTTGCCAAGCGAGCGTTCTGGTATGGTCGCTCGACCGAACCCGAGGTTGCGCCATGCGATTGCTGTCAGTCCTCGTCTTCTCGTTGGTCTGCCTGGTCGCCTGGCCCGCGTCCGCCGAGACGTGCTCTCAAGCCATCGCGCACTGCAAACAGGACGGCTCCCGGCATCCGGACGCGGACGCGAAGTGTAGCGCCGCCGGCAATGCCTGCATGCAATCCGGAAACTTCATCGGGCCGTACACGGGCAAGGTCTGGCGGGGTGTCGCCAAGCGGTGAAGCTCGCCCGGACAAATCCGGAGGCGGCTTCGGGCCAGAGCAGCCTTGCTTCTGGTCGCCCGGTTCGCCTTGTCCGAAATTTAATCTCCGGCGCGTATCTTGAGACGCTGAACCTCGCGGAGGCGATCGATACCTTAGTGCCTGGCCGCGGGGTTGCCCCGCGGCCAGGCGGTCGAGCGCCTCCGGCCTAAGCCAGCCCCAGGCCGCTGGTCGCTCGGCCGTTCTTGCGAAAGCCGAACGCCGGGATCGATACTTTCGCCTGTTGCATCGTCTCAGCCCGCCACCTGTACTGCACCTTCCTATGTGAATCCCGGGCGCGGTGGCGCCGTTCGGAACGAGGAACCGTGCGCGGTCGCCATCGCCTTGCCCAGCCCCGAAGGCCTGCGCCGCGGAGCCCTTAAGTAATCATCCGCAATTTCGCTCGCTCACGACCGGGCGCATGCTGGCGACATGGAGCGCCACATCCTGTTCAAGTGTCGGCGCACCGGCATGAACGTCCAGCACCGGCTCGACGACGATCGGCCCGAGGCGCCGCCGGGAAACACCTACGTACCCGTGCGCTGTCCGGCCTGCATGGCGCTGCACTTCGTCAACAGCACGACCGGCAAGCTCCTGGCAAGCAGCGGCGATCCCGACCACGCTCAGCGCTCTGCCTGATCCATGTACCGACAAATCGCGGCGAGGACTGGCAAGCTCGTCGGCGGCGCACCAAATCGTTTGTAGGTTCCAAACGCGAGGAGGCGCGATGTCGACCGTGGCAAAGCTGCTTGCGCGCAAGCGGGCGCTCATGAAGCGGCTGGAGAGCGATCCCGGACCGAACGAACGCGAGGAAATCGAACGGCTGCTTGCGCGAATCGAGACCGCGCTCAGCCTGCTCGAGCCCGGAGATGCCGCCGCCCCGAGCGAGGAATAGCGCGGAACGCAGACCCGGCAGCCGTATTGCTGCCGAGGCCGATCGTTCTCTCAAACTGTCCAAATGCTTTCGCCGTCCAACCCGCAGGTCCGGGCTTCGTTCCATCGAACGTGCCCGCGGATCGCTCTCGGGGCCGACGCGGTATCTGCGGTCGCAAACTGTGGGGCGGAGCCCGGAGTGCCTAGGAGTCCGGGTCTCCGCAACCGTAACAGCACCGGCGCGCGCATGCCGCTCGGTACAAAACCAATTCTACGCCTTCGAGCGCGGTTCGCTTTGACCGATCTCAACTTCGCGTGGTCGAGCAGCGGCGCCCTTCCGCAACGCATCGAGCTGGCCGCAGAGGTCTTCGACCCTCGCCCGCATCCTCGTCAGCAGGAGTTCGGCCGAGGCCGTCGCGACGCCAGCGCGCTGCAGCATGCGGATCTCGCGCTCCTGGGCGCGGAGCTGACCGCGCATGCGCTCGATCTCGTTGCGCGCCCAGTCGAGCTTTCGATGGGAGGGTTCGCTGACTTCGGAAACCATCGCGACGTCCGTCACAGCGTGCTGAGATCGTCCGGGACGTCCCCGAACTTCCGGATCAGCTTGGCGTCGGAAAAATCGCCAATCGAGGGGTCTCCGGTCCGCGAGAAAGCAATGGCGCCGGCGTGACCGGGCTTCCAGGACAGCGCTTCGGCTCGCATGACAGCGGCGTTGGCGCTGAAGCATTCGACCGCCTCGCCAGCGGCTAGGCCGTCGTCGGAGAAAATGAATGGTAGAGCGACGCAATAGGTCACGTCAGTCATCTGGATCGCCCCTCTATTCGCGTGCTCCCGGGAGCCGCCCCCGGGCGTAGCCGCTCGAGACATTCGATCGGAGCTCTTCGAGCTGGCTCTCGAGGAAGTTGTTGGCGACGATAAGGGCCTTGACCGCTTCCCTTGCGTCGCCTCCGCAGGCTTCGATGGCCTGGTCAGCGGCAAGCTCCAGGTCGCCCTCGGCGGGCGCGGCAGGTTGGGGTGCAGCGGGCATGACTTCTCTTCGTTTGTTCCGACGGAGTCAATGGGGCTGTCCGCCCAAATCTGCCACCGCCGGCCCGCGCCCGTCGTGCTCGGCGGCTGTACATTGTGAGTGCCTCAACCCATTTCTTAACGTAGGTTAATCCGCGGACAAGCAACCGGGGGAAGTCGCATGCGGGCATCCCATGAGTTGGAAATCTTCGCGTCCTATGTCGCGCACGCGCGCGAGCAAACAAGCGCCGGCACCGAACTCACACGCACCATGCTGGCTCATTCGAGGGAGCGACTGGCGCAGTCGCGCAAGCTCTTGGATGAGCTGGGCCCTGCTCCTGTGACTTGGCCAAAGCCGTCGCAGAAGGAATGAGTCCTCGACCAGGGAACAGGTCTTCACTGGCGTCAGGCCGAGCTGGATGAAATCGGCCTCGCGACGGCACAATGTCGGAACTGCCGGCTGCCGTTCGTCTTTGAATCCAGGCCACCCAATGGAGCTCTGCGTACATGGCCCCGCGCGCCAACTGGAAAGGCTTCCTGCGTCTGTCCCTGGTGACCTGTCCGGTCGCGCTCTATCCGGCCACCTCGGAGAGCGAGAAGATCTCGTTCAACCAGCTGAACCGGGCGACCGGTCACCGGATCAAGTATCTCAAGGTCGACGCCGACACCGGCGACGAGGTGCCGAATGAGGACATCGTTAAAGGTTACCAGCTCGAGAAGGACCAGTTCATCGAGGTCACCAAAGAGGAGCTCGAGGAGATCGCGCTGGAGTCGACGCGTACCCTCGAGATCGACGAGTTCGTCGACAGGTCCGACATCGATCCGCGTTACCTGATCCGCCCCTACTACATCCGCCCCGACGGCAAGGTCGGCCACGATGCCTTCGCGGTGATCCGCGAGACCATCCGTGAAATGAACAAGGTGGCGATCGGTCGGGTGGTGCTGAACAACCGGGAGCACATCATCGGGCTCGAGCCGTTGGACAAGGGGCTCGTCGGCACGCTGCTGCGCTACCCCTACGAAGTCCGCAGCGAGCAGGAATATTTCGACGAGATCCAGGACGTGAAGGTCACCAAGGACATGCTCGATCTCGCCAAGCACATCGTGAACCAGAAGGCGGGGCGGTTCGATCCGGAGAAGTTCGAGGATCACTATGAGACCGCGCTGATCGACCTGATCAACCAGAAGCGCGCAGGCAAGCCGATCACGTCGAAGGAGAAGCCCGCTGCGAGAAACGTCGTCGACCTGATGGAAGCGCTGCGCCGATCCGTCGGTCAGGAGGCCGCGCCAGCGAAGGCGGCCAAGCCGGCCAAGAAGCCCCGCAAGGCCCCGAGCGGCCAGAAGGAGATGCTGATGTCGATCGAAGGCAAGAAGCCCAATGAGGCCGCGGCGAAGAAATCGGCAGCCAGGCCGCAGCGGAAGTCGCGTAGAAGGCGGGTTCGGCCCGTCAGCCCCTTGAAAAGCCTCTCGCTTGATCGCGACGAGGGATTAACTATCCGAATTTCGGGCGACAAAAATCGCATCGTGCCTCTTGAAACTTTTTGCCGGATTCCAAATTCTTCCGACGTCGCGGGATGCCTTCGGGGTCGCGCGGCTGAGACGGGCGCCCGGACGGTGTCCGGAGCCTGCTCGTACCCATCTTGCTCCAAGGAGGATTTGGATATGAGGTATGATTGGACTCCCCTGTGGAGGTCGAGCATCGGATTCGACCGCCTTTTCGACGCTCTCGACGAGGTCCAGCGGACCGCCGAAGAGACCTATCCCCCCTACAACATCGAACGCATCGACGAGAACAGCTTCCGGATCTCGGTCGCGCTCGCCGGCTTCTCGCCGGATGAGGTCACGCTGACGGCCGAGCACAACGTGCTGACGCTCGAAGGCCGGAAGACGGAGAAGGAAGACAAGGCCTTCCTGCATCGCGGGATCTCGAACCGCAACTTCAAGCGCCGGTTCACGCTGGCCGACTACGTCGAGGTCAAGGGTGCGCGCTTCGAGAACGGGCTGCTGCTCATCGACCTGCAGCGGGAGATCCCCGAGGCGATGAAGCCGCGGCAGATCGAGATCAACGGCGCGGCGCCCGGCAAGGTGACCCAGATCGAATCCAAGGCGGCCTGACCGGACTGCAATAAGGCTTGATCGAGCCGCGCGGGAAAACCCGCGCGGCAACCCTCAGTTCGTCTCAGAAACGGAGGAAGCCATGCGGCCGACGACCGCGCCCGACAACAACGTCATTGATCTGAATGCCATCCTTCACCCCGGCACCGTCTTCGAGCACCTGCGCGACGTAGTGTCTGATCCCGGTCTAAGTCTTTTCGAAAAGCGCGCCATCCTGGCGTCATGGGCGTCCGACGCGTCGGCCATCGCGTCGTGCCCGTCGCTGCGGGCACCGGAAGGACTGAAGGGGCCGGTGACCATCGACGAGATCCTCCAGGCGCTCTGCGCGTTGGACGAGGGCCCGCGGAATCCGCCGGGCGGCAAGCTGATGCGCCTGCGGCCGGTCGAACGTGCTGCGGCCTAGGAGGAGGACAATGCGGACGATCGAGATGCGGCGAGAGAGCCCGGAAGCTTTGGAGCGCGACCTCGCGCGCAAGCTGCAGCAACAAGTTGCCGAGTGGAAGACGATGCGGTCGCCGGCGCTGTCGCGCACGGCCGCCGGCGTGCCGGTCGAGCGACGCTTCAGGCGGCGGGCATTGCCCGGTCGTACTTCAGCCTGATCGAGGCGCAAGCTGGCGGGCCGACCGCAGCAGCGCCAACCTAAGACTTTGCACGGTGCCCTTCGCGGACTAGAATGTTCCCATCGGGGAACGGCAATGGCGCAGTATCGGGTCTACCAAATGGACGAACGCGGGCACATCACCGGCCGCATCGATCTGACCTGCACTGACGACGACGATGCAAGACGCCAGGCTGCCCAGCTCCTCGATGGGACCGATCTCGAGCTGTGGCAGGAGGCCCGCCGCATCGCTTTGTTCACCGCAAAAAAGGACGTCGGTCAATCTGATCGATGAGCCAGAGAGATCCCCCAGCCGGGACCCTGCGCGTCGGCGGCTCCGGATTCGTACGGTCCGACCCGGGCGTGGTCGTTTACGATCTGCAGTTATATTTTCGTGCCATGAATCCCGAGTACGATCCCGAGGACGAGGCGGTCGCGGCGATGAGGCTCGCGGCGGAGACCGACGGCGACGAGCGGCTGACATGGATCCGGACCGCTTTGGCGTGGAGCGAGCTCACACGCCTAAGGGCGGCAACCCGCGGCGCCGGCCGAACGGAAGAAGCGGTCTAGTCGGCCTCCGGCGGACACTCCGGGCAGGTGTCGCCGATCGAATCCAGGACATCGCGAACCTCGGCCACGGCTGCTTCCGGCGAGATGCACGGCGGCGGATCCCGACGTGCGATGTCGAAGGCCCGCTCTCGCGCATGCGGGTCGGCCCGGTCCTGCATCCATCCGTGCTTCTCGCATTGGCGGATCGCGCCGGCCTCCTGCAGGATCGAGATCGCCCAGCCGCGCGGCGTCCGGATCGCTGGTCTTCTCTCTTTCGTCATCAGCATCGAGATCGCTCCTGCCTGGACGAATCCTTCCGCCCGCTCGCTCGTTCCGGGCGGTTAGCACGGGTCAGGGATTCGCAATCAGCTGGGCTGAGGCTTGTCCCCGTGTTCCGCAGCGCTGTGCACAACAGCAGGGGCGCCCGCCACCGGAAGCCGGCTGCCCGCAGTTCGAACGGCGTTGCTATTCAGAACGCGTGGGGTGTATTTGCTGGCGCGGTACCTCTAACTCGCAGGAGAGGTGCATGGGCAACTGGCTCGTTGTTCCCAAAGGGACAAGCTTGGCGAGGCGGAGCCGAGCGCGCCGGGCGGCACAATACGTTCGAATGTCGAGGGAGCTTCAGCGCTACTCGCTCAAGAACCAGATGACGGCCATCGCCTCCTATGCCGAAGCGAACTGTCTCACCATCGTCCGCACCTATGCGGATGAAGGCCGCAGCGGCCTCCGGATTAAGGGGCGGCCCGGTCTCATCGAGCTGATCGACGACGTTCAGTCGGGGCAAGCCGACTTCGATCACATCCTCGTCTACGACGTCAGTCGCTGGGGCCGCTTCCAGGACGTCGACGAGAGTGCCTACTACGAATTCCTGTGCAAGCGGAGTGGTGTGCAGGTCGAATACTGCGCGGAGCTCTTCAAGAACGACGGCACCTTCGTTTCAGGGATCGCGAAAAGCCTGAAGCGCGGCATGGCCGCAGAGTGGAGCCGGGAACTCTCGGTCAAGGTGCACGCTGGACACTGCCGGGTCGCGAGCCTCGGTTACCGGGTCGGTGCTCCTGTCGGTTATGGGCTTCGGCGCTTGTGGTCGACGAAAGCGAGCATCCCAAGGCTTTCCTCGCAAAGGGCCAGTTCAAGGCGCTGCAATCAGATCGCGTTCGTTTGCAGCACGGCTCCGCTGAGGAGGCGGCCGTGATCCGGTCCATTTTCGATCAGTTCGTCCACGGCCGAAGATCGTACAGTGACATCAGGCGACAACTGAACGACGCAGGAAGCGCCAATCACAACGGCCGCCCTTGGACCGACGGCATGATTCCGACCATCCTCGCGAACGAGAACTACGTCGGCAAGACCATCTACAATCGCACCTCGCGACGGTTGGGGCAGAAGCTGGTCAAGAATCCGGATCACACCTGGGTCCGAGGCGCTGCGCAGATCGAGCCTATCGTGGATCCGGGCATCTTCGCACGCGCCCAGAAACTGCTGGCCGAACGGCGCGTGGAGATTCCCGAAAATGAGATGTTGCTGCGCCTGCGCTTCACCCTGCGCCGGCGCGGAAAGCTCAACTCGCACATCATCAACACGACGCTCGGTCTCAATCACGTCTCATCATACGTGAAGCATTTCGGATCGCTGCGGAAGGCGTATGCGCTGATCGGATACGCGTCGCCGCGCGACTGCGACTGGATCGATACCCGGGAGCTTTGGGGCTCCGAACAAGCGAGGCATGCCGCCGAACTCGCGGAAGTGCTACGAAACGACCTTCGTCTTCAGCCGGAGCTCGTTCTGGACGGCATCGGCCTCGATGTCGAAGGCAGGCGGATAGTTTCGTTTCTCATCGCACGGCGGCTGGCGCGTCGGGGAGAAGACCACGCCGCGCAATGGAAGGCCTATCGAAGACAAATCTCATCGGGCCTCCTTGCCGTGATGCGGTTGGATGCGGAAAATCGTGAGATCGAGGACTACGTGCTACTGCCTGCCTCGTTGAAGTCAGGACGCTACGTCTGGCTCTCGTCCAGCTCCCTTCGTCGCCGTCGCGGCGCGGTTTATCGGGAGAAGGGAGCATTGTTCGGGGCGATCAAGGCAACGCTGGCAAAATCCACCCGTGCCGCCCCAACCAGCTCAGCACCGTCGAAAAAGCGACCGAAATCAGGCCAGCCCAAAGCCAAGGGCTTCGGCGGGCGGCGCTCACGGTGCGGAGATACAAAATCGCTCCGATGAGAGTGCCGTAGTTCCTTCGGAAGTCACCGTTCAGTTTCGCAATCTTGGACAGTTCCGAGGAGGTGTCGACGTCATTTGCCATCGGGCTGGCTCCGGTATCTGCGAGGACCAGCACCTTATGAACCACTGTTTTGCCCGACGGCACAAGCGATAATTCGTATTATCGGAATATTTGTTTGCGGAACTGCTTCCCGAGGTGCGGTTCTGAAGCGCTACGCGGCTTCACCGATATTTCTTTCCTGGCTGCGCTTTTGATTGATGAGGTTCAACAGATGGGCCGAGGCTCGCGCATCGCAGAGGGCTCGATGGTGATTCTCAAGCTCAATTCCGTAGATCTCGGAAAGCTTCCCGAGTCCGTAAGACTTGTGTCCCGGATAGCGCCGCCGCATTCCGGCGCACGTGCAGAGCTTCGGAAATCTGAAGCGTCTTCCGATCCGCTCGAATTCGTAGGCGAGGAAACCATAGTCGAAGCTGACATTGTGAGAGACAAATACGCCGTCCGCCATGAATTCCATGAAGCGGTCAGCCACTTCGGCGAACAAAGGTGCGTTCCGAACCATTTCGTTGGTGATGCCTGTCAGCTGAACGATCTTTGCCGGAATGGAACGCTGCGGGTTGAGAAGAGAGTGCCACTCGTCCACGACCTGGTGGTTGCGCACCTTCACCGCGCCGATCTCGGTGATGCGGTCGCCGTTCGACCATGAGCCGGTGGTTTCGATATCGACCACCACATAATCCTGCTCAGGGTCGAAGCGATAGTCGACCCGGCCGATCTCGGCCATGATGCCGGCAGCGCCGAGCTGGCGGAGGCGGGTCAGTCGGTTACGGCGGATCACATCCCCTTCCGCCTTCACCTCCATGAAGGACACCTTGCCGTCGCGCACAAGCATCAGGTCCGGAAAGCCGTCGCGCATGCCGCGGAAGTCGTCGCACATGCTGCCGACGATGCTGGCGATGCCGGCCGGATCGGCCCCTTCGAGCAGCGCGCGCAGCGCCTCCACTTGCACGTGGTCCCAACTGAAGACCCCGTTCGGGCGGCCCCATCTTGCCGCAACGGTGCGAAGGATCAACGGGAGGGCGGATCCGGACGCGATGGCTGCCAGCTTCTCGTCGACCGTCGCGGCGAAAAGCCGACGGAAGCTGCGGTCCTTCAGGCAGTGGGGTAGCCAATCGAACCCGCTGGGCATGCGGGTGCTCTCGAACAGCTCGTCCCAGAAGAGCAGGCCGAACAGGGTGTGCCACAACACGTTTTCGGTGAAGAAAACCTTCGTGCCCTTGCGCCGCAGCACGCCGGCGACACCCGCTTCGGGATTGCCTCGATGGGTGTCGTCGACCGTGATGGTTCGGCCGGACCTCAGAAGTTCGGTGTAGAGCCCTGTACGCCTGCCGCCGAACTTACGGGCATAGAAGTCCGTGGCGAAGAGGTGTTCGCCATCGCTGCCGGGCTCATCGATCATCCGCTGCAGCAGCGCTTCGGCCTCGGCCTTGTCGCCCGTGTTGTAGAGCAGGCGAACCAAGCGCTCGTTGCAGTCAGGGGAAGGACCTGCACGGTAGAGCTGCCGGGCGAGATCGCTCTCGCCCGCCTTCTCGAAGAAGTGCCCGGTTTGGTGCGCGACGCGGCTGCGGAGGTCGGAGGCGAACTCGGTCGTGCAGGCAGGCCCGGCGAGCACGTCGATGGCGGCCTGTCTGCGAACAGCTTCCGATCCGTCCTCCAGGCTGTCCAGGACCCGGCTGTAATGGAACGAGGCGAGCGCCTCTTCGGCATCGGTGAAGCGCGCGCTGAACGAGGTCTGGCGGTTGGTGCGGAGAATTCCCAGGTCGCGCAGCGCGAAGTTCTTCAGGCTCACCTGTGTCTTGCCGAAGTAGAGGTAGAGCAGGAACTCGATCGGACGCGTCCCGTCGAGCGCGATGAAGTTGCGGGCGCCACAGTGCTGCGCGGCCACCGAAAAAGGGATGCTTTGCAGATAATAGTCGATGAACTTTGGCTTCGACCAGGATTTGCGGACGTCTCCTCGCCCGGCCGCCTGCGCTCCGGTGACGAGGATGTCCTTTGGCAGGCATGAGACGAAGGCCGCATAATCCGCGTCGCCAAGCTCGCGTGCATGACCGGCTGCGGTCAGATCGGATGCCGCACGCTCGACGTCATCGATCTCGGGGTAGCTGAACAGGGATCGGTTGAATATGGCACCGCGCCTGTTGATCATCCGGACAAGCAGGCATCGCGCATCTCTCGGAAGGGCCTCGAACCGCGCTATGAAGGCGTGATGCTCCGGACCGAGCACGGAGGCGTACGTCAGCTGCACGAACCCCAGCATTTCGGCGAAGTGGTCGAGATAATAGTAGACTGGCAGTTGCGGCAGTTTGGCCAAGCGGACCTTCGCGGCAGAATCGTTCGTTCTATTTTTGTTCGAACGCCATCCTCGGTGTCAAGCGCGTCGATGCGCTACGGGTGTCCAGGTCGCCGGCACAGCGTCTTCCTTCACACCTCGCGGGACGATCCGCAGCGTCCCGGTCCGGAAGCGGTCGCTGCAGCTTCAACTTCCTCTAAGGGCGCGGTCATCCAGATTGTCGACCTCCTCGGGTGTCCTCAGCCGAGCCCGTCAGCAGACGAGAGGATCACTTCTTCGGGTTGATCCGTCGCCAGAATTTCAGGGATCCATGGTCGGGTTCGTGCGCCATGGCCAGTACGGTCTCTTCGCAGCCATGCAAGACCATCCACGATGGGTGGTATGCCCGCACGCGGGACTCCACCGCGTTCGCGCACAAGTCAGTCATGGGCCAGTTCCGGACTCACGTACCGCAGCAAACGAGACCATATTTCCGCCCGTGCTAACCTCGCAGTCCGGTTCTAGGAGAGACTCACGGCTCGTTCAGCCTCCATCAGATCGCCGTTCTCGCCGCTTCGGCCGCTCCCTTGGCCGGATCATCTTACCAGCGCTGCTCCTGATGATGAGGTCGATCAGAGTGCTTTCGAAGGCCGCGCCGGGCCCCTCCCACTTGGCAATATAGCCGCACTCGCCCGGATGTGGGTCTTCGGGGAGGGCCGAAAGTACGCAATAATTCTAAACGCAAATCACTGGCCCACAATAACAAGAGCTACCGACCTTCCTTTGCTACTGTGCCTCGTTGCTCGCGGCGCTCATCGATCGTGGTGACGCATAGAGGTTCACTTACCAGGTTGCGATTATGTTACGCGACAGCAGGATTGCCTTGTTCATCGACGGCCCCAATCTCCACGCAACGGCTAAGACACTGGGCTTCGACATTGACTTCAAGCGGTTGCTGGAGGAGTTTCAAAAGCGCGGAATGCTCCTACGTGCATCCTACTACACAGCAATAATCGAGGACCAAGAGTATTCTTCGATCCGTCCCCTGGTCGACTGGTTGGACTACAATGGTTATGCCGTCGTCACTAAGACGACCAAAGAGTTCGTCGATGCCAGCGGTCGTCGTAGGGTGAAAGGCAATATGCACATCGAGATCGCAGTCGATATGATGGAAGTAGCTGCGTCGATCGACGAGGTAATATTATTCTCCGGTGATGGCGATTTTCGGTCATTAGTGGAGACGGTGCAGCGACGCGGAGTCAGAGTTACCGTCGTTTCGACTATCTCAAGTCACCCTCCAATGGTTGCCGATGAACTAGGCCGTGTACCCATAAACCGGGCGGCGTGATGCGACTAAAGCAATGTCTGCTTTGCCCCTATAGCGACCGACTTGTGGGGCTGCGCAATATGTCGCGATGGGCCAATAGCCGACCTCGCCAAGTGGCGCGCTATCGTGGTAATGTTACGCGGGATGCGTTCGGGCTCAAGTCGAGACCAACTCCATGAGAGATGAAAAGCCAAGGGGAGTTCTTAAACTCGTCAGCGGCAAGGCCGGCTCCTCGCACGACCCGGCGCCGATAGTCGCGCATGAGACGATGCGTAGCAGCGCCGAACTTGATCCGCTCGTTAGGCAGGTCGTGGCCAATGCCTCCCTGATGAAAAGGTTTCGAGAGACTGTCGGCTGTAACGACGAAGCTCGAGTACGCGCCGTGATCGATGAAGTTAGAAGTTATGCCATCAGCATAGATCCCAATTCGACCTATGCCGAAGGCGCGAAGCTCGCTCTTTTACTTGCAGACTATCGATGAGCCAAATGGCCCGTCGATCTTTCTCAAAGTCTCCCGGGGCGTGAGCCTGACTTGCTTATGCATCGTGGTGATCGCCGTCGTTGTAGTCCCCTTGGAGCTTCTCTTTTATCCCTTCCTGAAATCCATCGGGTGCAGTTTGTCCGATGGACAGCAAGGCTTCACCTGCGACGGCTGGATCGGTGGCTTCACGTCGTCCGTTCTCAACCTGCCGATCCTGTTCAGTGACGCACGAGAGTTTACGTTTGGGCCTTAAGCGCCCTCTGGACGCGGAGTGGCGATCTATTTGTTCGACGGGATCTTCATTCTCGCGCTGGCGTATCCGCTACTGATACTCTTCGCCGGGAAAGGCCGCCGACGAGGAAGCTAACGTCCGCTTCGGGTCAGAAGCGGAAAAATTTACCGGAGGTTAGCACGCGTTAAGGCAAAACCGAAGGATGCTCTTCCTCTTGGAAGCTCACCATGAACAGCCGACTCCATTTCAGCAGCTTCCAGTTTCGCTTTTTGTAGCCCTCTATTGGGCGGTATCAGCGAACACTCTGGTGCTTGCGGCCCCAATCGACCTGTCTGCAGCGCAAGAGGCGCAATCAGGATTGTTGGAGCTCCGCTTTGGGGCAACGACCTTCGCATTTGAACGGGGCGAAATCGGGTGGGTTAGTGGTCACGGGAAGCCCGATAGATCAGTTCCCACGCTGACCGTCGCGCGGAATGCGTCTGTGTTCTTTAAACCTCCGTTTGACATCCCGGCGTGCCTGGACATTGGACAGGTAGTGATAACTAATCAGACCATCGAGCCGATCGTTCGGCAGCGGCTTTTTCTCGGTTACACGCCGGCGGTCACTGAATATCGCGGCATTTCCCAACTCAGGCCACCGTCGGGGCGGCCTATTTTGGATTTGTACCAATTCGAAGCCAGTGACCTCAAAGATTTCTGGGGCGAACAGATAACCTTCTATCGCGAGTCTCTGGCGACAGACGTCAAAATACAATTGACACGCGACACTCATCTGCGCGTCGCAGCCACGGCTGAACGCTGCTTCTTTGAGCGCGGCGAGGCGGCGATCAGGCAATTGATTTCATTCGTGATAGGCAAGATCAAGAAATGAAATGAGAGGATACGCCATCCCCTTGTGATTACCGCATCACTGCGCTCGGGCTGACGTCAGCATCTGGGGCGGTCAAGTCCGCTTCGGGTCAGAAGCTGCCATCACGCAACATGCTGAGATTGGTCAGCTAAGGGGTCGAGTTTGATCACCATATCGTAGTCGGCAAACGCGCTGTCGGAAGCCGTGCCCGCATTGTGGGCGGCCGATGAAGCTTGTGAGCGACGAGGGCGCGAAAGGCGGGGAGCGCTACGTCTGCCCCGATTGCGACGAAGATCCGCTGCACGATCCCGCCGCCCGGAAGTGGGTGGACGGTCCACTTCGGTCGCCGGCGAAATAGTTGTCAGGAAGTAACCGGCCGGGCCTTGCAAAGCCAGGACTGGCAAGTTCGTCGTGGGCGCACCAACTCTTTTATAGATGCCAAACATGGGAGGCGCGATGTCGACGGTCGCAAACCTGCTTGCGCGGAAACAGGCGCTCTTGGAGCGGCTGGAGAGCGATCCCGGGCCGAACGAGCGGGAGGAAATCCAGGCGCTGATCGCCCAGATCGAGACGGCGCTGAACCTGCTCGATCCGAGAACGGCCGGTCCAAGTGACAAGTGAACCGAATCGTCGCCGCCCGTCAGAGCGCGCTCAGGTCGTCCGGCACCTCGCCGAACTTCCGGATCAGCTTTGCGTCACCGAATTCGCCGCTCGACGGGTCTCCGGTCCGCGAAAAGGCGACCGCGCCTGTGCAGCCTGGTTTCCGGGAGAGCGCTTCGGCACGCATGACGGCGGCGTTGGCGCTCAGGCATTCTACCGCCTCGCCGGGCGCGACGCCGTCGTCGGCCATGACGAACGGGAGTGCCACGTAGTAGGTGACGTCCATCGCAGTCACTCCTTGCGTTCGCGCTGCGGGCCATGCCTCCCGCGCGAATATCCTTTCGAAACGGCCGCGCGCAGCTCGTTGGCCTCGGCCTCGAGAAAGTCGATGGCGATCAACAACGCCTTGATCGCCTCCCGGGGATCTCCGCCGCAGGCTTCGATGGCCTAATCGGCGGCGAGCTCAAGATCGCCCTGGGCGGTCAGAAGCGGCAGACATGCTTCCATGTTCTTCATTTGTTCGATCTGAGTCAATGGGCATCCGTTTGCTTCCGCTGCCGGCGAGGGGACCGTGCGGATGAATCTTCGCCGAAAAGGCTGGCCTGTCGGAACTGGCATCTGCCGTTCGTCTTGAATCCAGGCCCCCAATGGAGTTCTGCGTAACATGGCCCCGCGCGCCAACTGGAAAGGCTTCCTGTGTCTTTCCCTCGTCACCTGTCCGGTGGCGCTCTACCCGGCGACCTCGGAGAGCGAGAAGATCTCGTTCGATCAGCTCAATCGCGGGACCGGCCATCGCATCAAATACCTGAAGGTCGATGCGGACACCGGCGACGAGGTCCAGAACGAGGACATCGTCAAGGGCTACGAGGTTGAGAAGGGCCAGTACATCGAGGTGTCGAAGGAAGAGCTCGAGGAGATCGCGCTGGAGTCCACGCGCACCATCGAGATCGACGAGTTCGTCGACAGGTCCGACATCGATCCCCGCTACCTGATCCGCCCCTATTACATCCGGCCGGACGGCAATGTCGGGCACGACGCGTTCGCGGTGATCCAGGAGACCATCCGCGAGATGGACAAGGTCGCGATCGGACGGGTCGTGCTGACCAACCGCCAGCACATCATCGCGCTGGAGCCGATGGAGGACAAGGGCTTGGTCGGCACGCTGCTGCGCTATCCCTATGAGGTGCGCAGCGAGCAGGAGTATTTCGACGAGATCCAGGACGTGAAGGTCACCAAGGACATGCTCGACCTCGCCACCCACATCGTGAACCAGAAGGCGGGGCGGTTCGATCCCAAGAAGTTCGAAGACCACCACGAGAGCGCGCTGATCGATCTCATCAACCAGAAGCGCGCCGGCAAGCCGATCACGCCAAAGTCCAAGCCGGCGGCGGGCAACGTCGTCGATCTGATGGAGGCGCTGCGCCGGTCAGTCGGCAAGGAAGCCGCCAAGAAGCTGAAGAAGGAATTCGCGGGCCAGAAGGAGATGCTGATGCCCATCGCCGGCAAGAAGCCTGCGAAGGAGGCGGCCGCGAAGAAACCCGCCGCCAGGCCGCAGCGGAAGTCGGCCTGACGCTAGTGGTAGGAGATTTCGCATGGACATGAAGGAAGCCTCAGCGATGACGGAAGCCTCCGGCCTGGTGAACGACCCAGAAGGCGCGGAGTTGGCTGTTGCGGCCAGGCTGAATACTGAAGCGAAAACGGCCGCGGACTTGCGAGGACCGCGCCCCTCTCAAGACGTCGCCCTGCGCTTGGTGGATCGCTTGCGCGAGACAGCGATGAATGCCCCGCTGCGTTCGCTCTTGGCCGCCTTTTTGGTTGGCGTCTTGGTCGCGCGCCGGCGCTAGGGTGAAGTCGTTCCGAGTTGTCGGAACCGTTTCGCTCAGTCCTCGGGACCCCTTTCGCTCGCGGGGCACTCCGAGCACGTGTCTCAAGGAAACGAGCACTTCGAGGATCGCCGCGACGGCATGATCGGTCGAGACGCCTGCCGGCGGATATTTGCAGGCGAGACTGCTCTCTGGCGGGCGTCGGGGTCGGCAGGTCCTGCATCCAGCCGTGCTCCTCGCATTCGCGGATGGCGCCTGCCTCCTGCAGCCGAGATCGCCCAGCCGCGCAACGTCCGGATCGTGGGCCGCCTCTCCTTGATCATCAGCATCGAAATCGCTCCTTGGGCCACATACGCCATCTACGAACAGTGGGATGCCCCCGCTGCACGTCACGGGTCATAAGTGCTTCCCTGCCGCTGCTAAGCGCACGCCGAACTCTCTCAAATGTCCGCGCCGGCAAGCAACTGAGAACGCCGATCGCTGGGGCTCATTAATCACAAGAGTGGCGACCTAACCAGCCGTTGGATGAGATCGGCGCGACGCGCACGTCAGGCGTTGCGCCCTAAACCTACGATGAAAGTTTTTTAAACAGCCGTTGATGGAACGCGCGCAATTTCCATCTCGTTGGTCAGTGTGCGGTGTTTGACGAAGAAGAGGAATGCAAATGAAGAGGATGATCATTGCACTTTCTGCTATCGCCCTCATAGGGACAGCGCCCGCCGTATTCGCGCAAGGCATGTCGAGCAAGACGCCGGGTCACGAGATGCAAACCAAAGGGTCTAAGAAAGGCCACCCGGGCGCATCTGGATACTCTCCGGGACACGAAATGCACGCCAAAGGTAGCAAGAAGGGATATCCTGGCGCATCCGGTTATGCTCCAGGCCAAACTACAGGCACGAGCTCCAAGAGTGGCTACTGACGATCATCTCGCAATCGCGATCGCAAGAGGCGCAGAGGCACAATCCGGCGGCCCTTTATCTGGTTATCTGGGCGCTCGGAGTCTCGGCCGGCCGCCCAGCTCGGCTGGCCTGTTCGCTGTGGCGGCCTAGGTGGACTTGAGCACGCCGTTCATTCCGTTCGGATAGAAGCCACCTTTGCTAACGCCTTGCTGCTCGGTCAAATAGACGATGTGCAACACCTCCTGAGGCGTGCGGCGGAACGCAATGGCGTCGGGCGTAGACGGCACGACGTTGGCTTTGCCGTTCATCCGGATGCCTTGGTCCTTATCCTCTCGACCATCCACTTTGTCGCGAGCCTCCGAGATCACGTTGGCCGAATTCCAGGCCTTTTCGCCCATCAAATAAAGCTGCGAGCGCGCCATGCCCATGTGGTAGGCCTCGACCGCAAGAATGCCGGCCGCCGCCTCGACGAACTCCTTGCTCTTGATCAGCGGCGCGGCCCCAGCATAGGCGGTCACGCCCACGTCCTCAAACAGCATGCCACCGAGCAGGACGCTCATGTCATCGGCAAACGGGTCGAAGTCGGCAGGGAGGCCGGCTGCAAGCGCAGCTGCCTTGAAGCCGGCATCGAAATCGATGGCCGGGAGCGACACCGCCATCCTGCCCAGCGTTTTGCGATAGAAACGCACATGGGCAAGCTCGTTCTCCGCCAGCTCCTCGACGAATTCGCGGATTTCCGGCTTCTGGAACTTGGCTTCGTGTCCGCCGACGACCCGCGCCGCATCAGAACCGGCATCACTATCGTCGATGCCATTTCCCGTTGTGGCCCGCAGATAAAACTCAGCTTCCATGTATTCCAGATTCAACGCGAACTGAAAAATATCTTCATCCTTCACTTCGCGAGTATGGACTCCAACGCCTGTAGTCTCCTGGTGCTTCGGCTGTGCCTTGTGCTGTGCGTAGGCGGCGGGAAGCAGAAGACCGCTCAGCCCGAGGACCGATAGGCCGGCAACGGATGCCGTCGGGAAATACGCGACCGCTCCACGTTCATGGCGAACCGCGCTTTCCGGCGGCAAATCGCAGTCCGCTGTTGGCCGCTTGGCGGGCGCGCGATGCATCACAAACAAGAGGAGTTTGCGTCCGTTCCTACTTAGGGTCGCTTTCGAGTGACTACTTGAGGGAACATCCCGATGCGGAGTGGTCCGAGGTCAGCAACGTGTGAGAAGCTGACGACGTGGCGGACGGCACGACAGGTCGCCTAAGAGCCAACGGCCGACATCTCCAAAAGAGGCAAACCGCCCTGCGCAAGCAAAGAAACCCGCCTAACGTTCTCGCGGGTTCACTCCTTGTGCCGCTGGCGGATCGCGGGCCATCTCGTTTTCTAAGGCGGTCCCCGAAGGCTATTTCTTCGGCGCGGAGCCGTCCTTCAAGGAAGCGTTGTAGTCGGCCTGCGAACTATTGATGTTTGATGGATTGCCGGGCGCACTACTACCGGTTGTCGCCCCGCTCGTGTTCCTTGGCTCTCCCGGTACGTGAGAAGCCGCGCCAGGCCGGTCCTGGTTGCCAACATAGCCGGATTCGCCGGAATTGCGGGATTTAATGCCCTTTTCAGCTTCAGTTTGCACGTTTTGAGCAGCACCGGATTGAGACGTCGTCTCCGTTTGCTTCTGGGCGGCAGCAGGTAGCGACATCACTGGAAGTGCGACAAGCAATGCCGCAGATAAGTATCGCATGGCTGTTTCTCCACCTAGCCCCGCCGCTTGATCAACGTGCGCATACCCGAACATTTCCGCCCGACTGATGAAAACTTGTGACTGCTGCGTTGACACATCTCATGCAGTAGTAAGCAGGACAGAGTGCAATCTGTGTTCTTCATCCGCCGCTACAGCCAAGTCTTAGTGCGCAACGGCGGTACCGCGTCTCGCAGGAACGACCGCGCAACGGTTTCGTTGTGCTCGTCTTACGGACAAGAAAGGATACGATCATGGACCGTGAACATGTGAAGGGCGCCGCCGACAAAACAAAGGGGGCGATCAAACAGGGGGCTGGCAAGCTTACCGGAGACAAGAACCTGGAAGCCGAAGGCAAGATGGACAAGGCCAAGGGCTCCGCCCATAACGCTGCGGGCGATGTGAAGGACGCGGCGCGGGATGCCGCTGACGCCCTCCAGAAGTAGCAGAAGAAGGTCTGAACTAGCCGCCTATGGGCTTTTTCTTTTCTGTCAGTCCCATGACAAGCTTTGGAGCCGCTCTAGCTCGTAGGCTTTGCCTCGCAATCCACTTCCGCAAGTGAGACGGGCCTATTTCGGCCTTGGGTCAAAAGCCGAAGCGGCCGTTGTTAGCGGGCTTGGTGCAAAGCAGACTTAGCGGCGGTACATCCCACATCATCGAGATCCAGAGGATATCCACTTCCCCAAACGGGAACGGCGAAGGGTTTGGTTAGAATGCAATTTTCCGGCAGGTAGCCTAAGATTCGCGTGAGTAGCCACGATGAGAAGCTACAGATTTTGCGGGGCCGCGACCACCGCGCCCAAAGAGCAGGGCACTTCGCAATGCGCCGAATGGCAACAATTGGCTGAACGCCTTCGGGCGGCTGGTAAGCGTGAGCTTTCCGCTAGGACCCGTTTGCCATCCGCATCGGCGACTTGAACGGATAGATCGCCTTGTCAGTCTGATTAGCACCAAGGCCGACGAGCGCTACAATGGCGCGCTTCAGATGGTTTCCATATCTATCATGGCACTCCCCCTCTAAGAATAGCCTGCGGTTGTGCACGCCATCTAAAACCGGGCGTGCTCACATTGCACCGCAGAAAGTGCGGGGCATCGGTGAACAAGCGATGGTGCTGACCCAATCTGTCCTGGGGTAAGGAGGTTACGAATTAACCATCGGCAGCCGCAAAACTGTTTGAAGGTTAAAGGACCACGGTATACCGTTATGAGGTCAAGCTTCGATGAAAGGCTTTGGGTGTCGCCTCATTGACGGGTTCAGATGCTGAACCCGCAGCGTGGCACTTCGCGCTCCAGAGATCGCCGGTCATGTCATCTTCCGATAAGATTGCGCTCTTCATCGACGGGGCCAATCTCTATGCCTCAACGAGGGCGCTCGGCTTCGATATCGATTACAAGCGCCTACTCAGCGAATTTCAGAGTCGCGGCACACTTCTGCGGGCGTTTTATTACACAGCGACCATCGAGGATCAGGAATCCTCGTCGATGCGCCCTCTGATCGACTGGCTGGACTATAACGGCTACACCGTCGTCACCAAGGTGAGCAAGGAATTCATCGACGCCTCCGGCCGTCGTAAGGTCAAGAGCAACATGAGCATTGAACTTGCTATCGACGCGATGAGGCTCGCTGAGCACATAGACCAGATGGTGCTGTTCTCCGGTGATGGTGACTTCCGCTCCCTGGTGGAGGCCGTGCAGCGGCGCGGCGTCCGTGTCACCGTGATCTCCACGATCGCCAGCCGTCCGCCTATGATCGCGGACGAGCTAAGACGCCAAGCAGACGTGTTCACCGAACTCATCGAGCTTCAGGCTAAGATCGGTCGCAATCCTTCCGAGCGGCCGCCGCCGCGTCCACGCGAGGTGCGCTATCGCCCGGAGCAGGTTCCTGACGGGGAGACGAACGCGGCGCTCAAGGGAAATGATAGCGTGTTCGAGAAGTGAGCCGCGTAGCCAGTGCGTCGTGCAATCCAGATCGCTAGTATAGTTCGGCGGCCGACGCGCGTTGTCCAAGGGATGGAGCTCGACGAAAAGGCCGGCATTTGCGCCGGACTGATCGCCAATATGGTTCGGTGCTCAGCAACGGACGAACTAGAGAGCAATCCGAACCTTTGGTCGGTTCGGATTCTGACATTGCAACGCTTGCTGGCGAGATTGGCATAGCGTGTTGCCGTTAGGCACTCGCGGGGGGATGGACGCGCTTTGACGCGCCAACATTATGAAAAATGAACAAGGCGGATTGCGATGCCAAATAAAGGCTTACGCAGTCGGCCACATCTAACATCAATAAAGGGCTTGCCACTTTTTCCCGGTCTGCTGTAGAATCTTCGCGCGAGTATTTTGAAGGAATGGGTTCCACGCAGCTCCAGATTTCGAACATTCATAAAACTCTTTGGGGGACATTGCGATGGCTAAGCCTTCCGTTTCCCGTGACGCCTTTCGTCGGTTGTTCGCGTTCTATGCGGCCAAAGCCCAGCATGATCATAACGGCGCCGCCGAAGGCCGGCTCCTCAAACTATTTGGATCGAGTGACCACATCCCCGATCGTCTGTTAGACTTGTGGTCATCACGGACCGAGCTGATTGGCCCTGAGGCTGTTGGCAACATAATGTCACCGCTCGCTCATCAGATCTTGGACGGCGACGCACAATATAACCACGCCAGCGACTTCTTGCATCGACTGTTGCGAGAGTTGGACCGAGACGTCCACTACCCGCCATCGCGAGAATGTCCGCTCTGAGGTTGCCGTTTGCTGTACCTAGGCAAACTCGGCGCGAGACTCGCCTTGGCGGCAACAAGCGCAACGCGCTTCAGGAGCGCAATCTCACCGCATGCCGAACCGAGCGGCTCGTGCTTAGGATGGAAAGCATCCCTAGCATCATCAGCAGTACGCCGAGCCAAGTTGCCGTCCGGCTGGTCGCCTCGCCATCGGCTTTAGCGAGGCGTACGCCGACCGGAACGCTCTGAAGTTCGGACGAAGTTACCACATCGTTGGCCGGCGCGGCCGCTAGAAGTTGCTCAACGTCGACTTGATTTTGGTTCGGTCCGAAGGGCATGGTCTGGCGCCTGTGCTGGGCAATGAGAGCGGCCGATGCCAGAGCAGTGCTTGTACCGAGATCAGGGTCAGCATCAGCTACCTTGAGCTGTGCGCGAGGCGGCTGAGAAGGCAAGGCGGGTGCGGAACGCAGCAACTCCGCGCGCGCATCGAGGACCCCGCTCTGCCTGGGCCGCGCGGTCCCGCTCTCGTCTAAACTGGCCGTGGCAGGTTTGGGGGCGCGACGAGCGATCTTCTTCATTTTCGCGGTGCCCTCGGTCAGGAACCAGCATTTGCGATGCCCATCCAGTCGATAGACCCAATGTTGGCCGTCGGGAGCCGAGTTGCCGGGGCGTCCCACGCATTCTGCTTGCGGCGGAGCAGTCACCGGAGGTGGGGCTGCAGCAGTGTTGAAGAGATCCGCAAGAGGATTGGAGGACGCAGGCGCCGTGAGAGTTTCAAGAAGAACGAAACTGACGAAGCACAATCGCAAAGAACCGGACATCGAAAACTCCCGGTGTTGCGCCCACCCGGGATGACCCTTTGCACCGACCTAGGCAGCTATACGGCCCAAATCTGGCGGTGCGATGGATTCATTGTGCTCGTGCCATGGGTGCGAATGCAAGGACGGGCCGCCGTCATCCGGTTTCTGGGGGCGATCAACTTCAATCGTTATAAGCGCGTGGTCGGTCGGTTTCGGCAGTCTCGTTTGACGCCAAGCAACGTCGCGCCCGCTCGATCTGTGCGTCGGTAGCGCCATGATTTCGAGCGTACATCTCGGCGACGGCTGCCGAGTATTTTGCGACGTAGTATCTGACCTCACTGCAAGATATGCGCGTTGTGGGCCTGTGGTGACGGGAAGCGAAGGCATCGGACCCCAGCGGCAACAGCAGCAACGTAACAGTGGCCCCCGCGCGTACGATCATTCCCCGCCCCCTAGGTTTGTCTGCTTCGTGCAGAAAGGAGGACTGAGTCGCTCACACGACGCAAATTAACAATCGCGCACTGGTCAAGGTGCCGGGAAACTGTTGCTCCAATGCTTCGGTGTTGCGGACAAAGGATGCATGCAGATGCTCGTTAAGCGACCTGATGCGGTTGCGCCAATGTCGAAGCGCGGACGCGCGATCGTTGCATTGAACGGTAGCTATCACCGTCGAAGGACTCTCCTTCTCCGCACGGCCTTCGGGATGCGCCGACCAATCCTTCTCGCGTTCGCGGCTCGCAGGCGCCGCGGAGTGTCTGCACTTCCGCAAATAGTACGATGAGCCCCTCGACCCGTTCACGCAGAATAGCCGAGCAGTTGAAACCTGACCTCGATTACTCATTTACAAAATGCGGGCGGCAACGGGAAGAGTACCCGCCGGGGCCGCGCTAAACGTCGCGAATGCATCATCGCATTTTGCGCTGCCGCACGACTCCGGCCGCTACAGGGCAAAGCGGAAATTGACTTCGCATCTGCCGCTGGGTCCATGGGTACACGGCCTAACTCTTCCTGGCTTATTCACGCGCTCTGGCGCGAGACGCTGGTGGATGCGCGAGCCACCGCGATCGACTGCAAGCCTTGCCCGCGACGCGCGCTCACGAGTGCGGCATCTCATCTGCGAGCTTGCGGCCGCGGCTGGAAGTCCTGGGATTGCTGGAGGGCGCCAGCTTTTATGTCCAGTCACCCAGCAGCACATCGCGGATCCCTGCGGTTTATCCGTCGTGGATGCCAATCGCACCATCCAGGAGCTAAGACAACTTCGACTCGTTGAGTGGGATAGACGAACGTTGACGCTGCTCCGACGGAAGAGCTGGAGGAACTGGCGGACTTCACGCCAGAGTATCTCCACCTTAGCGATGAAAGGCTCTAGCTTGCGACAGAAGGGCGAAGAGCCTTGAACTTATTCCCTGACCGAAGGAAGAGCGCACTTTGCGGATGCGAGACACGGGCAAACACGGAGTTCAGCCTTCCGGGCTCTCTGGTTTGTCGCCTGGTCGAGAAGATATCATGACGCGGGGTGCTGCGGCGCAAAAAGTTCGAAGAACTCGACCTGAGCAAGTCGCACCGATCTGGTTAGAAACAAACCGGCAGCCGCATAGTTGAGCCGAAAGCTCTCTCGGAGCATGAGCCATGCGTTTGTCAGCAATAGCTACTCTTATTTTCCTTTCGTGTGGTTTTGTTTCCGGCTTCGCCTTCGCCCAACAGCAGGAAGCCGCGCCGGATCGAACGAAGCGCAAACTACTCCTGTCCAGCCAGAACGTACACCACAGCAGTCTGAACAAGTGCGGGAGCAGGATCGTAAGAGCGCCGAAGACACCCGTATCAAGCGAGATTGGACGGCGCAGCAGCGGGATGACGATCGGATGGATATGGACCGCATGCGTCAGCGACACATGGGACGGGAAGACATGGACCATCGCACCACAGGCGGCAATTGGCGAATGCAGCGCGACGACGATGATATGGGCCGTCACTTGCGATACCGGGACGAGGATAGACCGCGCCGCCGGATCAAGATTTGCTTCGAATATGAAAATGGTGACGAATTTTGCCGCTACCGGGACTAGGCATGCTGCGCCCGGACACACCTCCCCAGGCAGCTTCGTGGAGTTGACGGGCGGTCAGCGAAGAACCGCTGGTTCAAACTGCAAACAGGAACCTCGGTCGGCAACGACCAACAAGCCAAGCACACAGGTTGGTTAGCCTCGGAGGCGTCTACCGACTGAAACATTGATGAGTCTCAACATATGTCAGTGCACCACGCGTGTGCACGGAGCGGGCATTGTCGGCTCACATTGACGTGGCGGCCATCCAGCCTGACCTAGCGGTTGTTGAGGCGCCGCTGGCCTATGGGGTTGCAAAAGTCCTCGCTTCAGGACTCAAAGTTAGTGCCCGCGTCCGAGCAGACCTCTCTACCAAGGTGTTGATCGGGCAGGGCCCATCGCGCCAACCCGCAGAGGTGCCACCTCTCAGCAGAAGTCGCTTTCCGAGATGTCTCGCGATGAACTTGCCGACTTCATTGCGAGCAACCAAGCAGAGATCAAAAGGATTGAGGCCCAGCTGGCGTCGCGCGCGAAGGACGAGTCGTATTTGGGCTAGACTGCTCCGATCAGGGCGCGCTGAATCTTTAGGGGGGCTGGCGAAGCCTGTCCGCCGCCATTTCGTCCGGCTTCGCTGTCTGCTTCAGCCGCCCGTCCGGCATGGAGAATAGGGCCCGCTCCCGAGGCGGTTGAACGGACGTACACGGCTCATAAAGTGGGGTCAGAATAGGCTGAAACTAACCTGCTGCGGTATTAGGCGCTGCGCCAGCAGCACGCACCCGTTTGGTTTAGAGCCCAGCACTGCTCCGCCGGGCGTCTCCGAGATCCTGTAGATATTGGTCGAGCCTCGACCAAGCTGCGGCGATCGTCAGGGACGTTGGACAAGCCATGACACCGTCCCGTGCTCTTGATGCAGAGCAATAGAAGGTGTCGTTAGGAACGAGCGCTCGCATTCCACATTGCTTGTGATGTGCAATCGGGAGTCTGAGCATGGCAGTGCAAATCGTGATGGATCATAGCGGCGACAGCCGGCACTTCTTCGACAACTCCAACGCAGAAGCGTTGGTAGAGGCGGAGAGGCTTTTTGTGCAATTTACCAACAAAGGCTATACCGCGGCGGTGCGGAAGGGGCCCGGTGAGGTAACCAGGATCACCGGGTTCGATCCGGCCGCCGAAGAGACATTGTTTTTCCCGCGGCTCGTGGGCGGGTGAGGACCAGTGAAGAGAGGGTTTGGTCGCATCGGCCCGTGGACTTTTCGGAGCATGGCTGTTGGTACGCTTTATCAAGCAGCAAAGGAGGAAAAAACGGTTCAGGCTCGCGCGCTGCTACTGCTGCGTTCTTGGCTTTCGCCCCAGCAAAGGCTCGAGTTCGAGAGGAAGGGGTACTTCGACGTCGTGGGGTGCGATACCGGAAAGCGGTACCGCATCCGGCGAGGCACGTCCGGCAACGTCAACGAGATCGACGAATATGGGCGGCTCGGCACAGGCTGGTGCTTCGTCCCGTTGGGTGGCTTGGTCGAGGGCGATGTCATGTTAGCTCAGAAAGTAGCTCTTGAGACGGATGAGGAACGCGCCTTGAGCATCGCCAATCGCTTCCCCGGGCCGATCAGATGGCGCCGACCCGGTACTCGCCCCTCAGAGAGGAGAATTGCGCTCGGACGCCCTGAATAGTTGAGGGCGCTCGACCGTGCAGTAGGACGGCGACCCTTGCAGGAGACAAATGTCAGGCGGGTACTGCGGCGACGGGCGGGCCGGAAGCATTCTTTTGATCTGCTGCGGTCGAGACCGCTAAAGCTCGCGCTCCATGGCGGGATGGCTCCGGTTCTTTACCTTGATCCAATGCTTCTGCCGGCCGCCACGGTACGGCCGATGGCGATGTTTGGAGACTAAGCCCTCTAGGCCCATGCAGCACGCCGCCCGGAAGAGGTCGGGACCAATCTCGCCGCGCTCGAACGGTGCCACCGTGATCCCGTCGGGTGGCCGTGCCAATAGCCTCTCTAGGTTTGTCGTACGGACGTGCAGAGGTAGAGTGCGCAAGTCCTCGCCGCCCATCGCAAGAATGTCGAAGGCGTATAGCTGAACTTCGTGATCATGCTTGCGGCTGTGCAGCGCGTTGAAGTCGGAGACGCCGTCCACCCCAAGAATTACGGCCTCCCCATCGATCACAAAGCGCCCTTGACGGCTCTTCAGCGCCGCCTCAGCAATCCAGGGATAACGCTTCGTCCAGTCAGTGCCGTTTCGCGAGAGGAGGCGAACGCGTTCGTCCTCCCGGATGACTAGCATCCGGTAGCCGTCGGGCTTTACTTCGTGAATCCAATCGGGTCCCGCGGGGACTTGCTTGGCGGCGGTCGCCAGGCAGAGCTCATACGCCATACGCATGGGCCGGAGATAAGATTTCGCACAGCGTTTACGAGTCGGGAACAAGTGGCAACTTGAAGTGATTGCTTCTCTGCTCCGGTGTCCCAGAGCCCCCCTGAAACCGGAGCAATGCCCACGGCCTCAGCTCAGCGGGAGCTGAGGCCGTTCATTTAGTTTACGCTGGCAACTGTCCCGCGCGTCTCGAAGTAGAACGCTGCCGGGCTCGAAATGAATGTCCCGGCAGCATTTATTCTCGAACTGAGCGCTGAAATCCCAGTTGGCCAAGCTCAGCAATAGCCGTGCCACAGGTTTGTGACAGGATAGCAAACGGCCCCGGGCAGTTCGGGGCTGGCTCAGATGCTGAGGCCGTTCGGCGCAGCCTCGAAAAAGGCGCGCCGCTTATTTTTTCCGACCGTGCGCCTATTCGCAAGGAATACTTGGACCAACTGTACATTATTGCTGCCGGTTCACGCCGGCGGGTCTCTGTCAGCTTTAGTGGGCGGCTTATCCGCAGTAAGCGAACGCAGCACTTGTTCGGCTTGCTCCTTGGTTAAATTGGCCGCCCAACCGGTCCCGATCAGTGCTGGGCCTTTGCGTTCGCGATCGTAGACCATCCATCCCTTGCCCCCGATTCGAACGAAAAATCGGCTGGGCGATGGAATTTCGTCAGTCAATGAAGTTGCTCCCGATATGCCATGCACCTTGGGAGTGTATCAGCTTCATTCAAACGCATCGGGAAAATATGGCAATGCACCCAAGCTCGCGCGGAAGGTACCGGTCACGATTGCGTGCGAAAATACGGCTCAAGGCCTTACAGAAATGGCCCCAGCTCCGCGGGGCAGGGTGTCGGAGCTGGGGCCTGCCGGGGTGTTCTGGGGGATGGGGATCGGGAAAACGAGGCAGTACGCCAAGCGCTCCCGGCCCTGCCTCAGGTCACCGGTTCTTGTCGGGTTTGCCGTTGGGGCTACCATCGCCCCCTCCATTGCCGTAACCATTGTTGCCCCGAGGGCCATGCTTCAGGCCGCCGCCGGAATGCGCGATGGCTGGGCTAGTCAGGGAGGTCGACAGCAATGCTGTGATGGTAGGGGGAGTTACAACGGCGAACTTGCCGCAGGTCTTCAGAAATTCCCGCCGATCGTCATCTTCTTGTTCTACCATTCCGACCCTCCTAGGGTACGCAACTGATATAATATTTAATCCACAATTAAATATATTAAATAGTTAATAGGTTCAGTCAGAATATGTGACGGAGGAGATTTCAGGGTCAAGGATTCACAAAATCCGCGGGGGATGATTATTTGGGATGAAGCTGCGTTTGCCGACCAGACAGCGGCAGACCTCTCGGTCCCAGCTCGTCTTTCGATCCGGAAAAACCTCCAGGCTGGGGCCGGTTGGTCTACCGCAATTTGAATTTTGGGAACGCCCCGATTTGCGTAAGGTCCTCGGCGGATCCAGGAACACCTAGCAGCGAGCGCCACGTTGCCCTTCCGGAGTTCAATCCGGCGCTTCACGCCCCTGGATAGTCAACTCGTATCGATCGCCGTTCTTTGTCAGCCAACCGCCCTCGACCATGCGGAGTGCAAACGATTTCGTGCAAACCGGATGAAAGGCGGCCAACTGATAGATCTGGTCGTTTCGCTCGATCAGGTACCCGTAGATCCGGGCCTTACGCAGAATCCTACGTACCTCTGGCGAAAGAACCAACATAATGATCGCTTAAGCATAGGCTTAAGAGAGGGTTCCTAAGAATCGCGAGACACTGCAGCGTGCTTATTGCCGCACGCACTCACATTTCCCGACCCCATGGCTCCGGTCTTCCGTCTTGATCCAGTACGTCTTGCCGCCCGCCGCGGTACGGCCGATCGATGTTTGGACACCGGTCCTTCCAGGCCGATCCGGCAGGCAGCTCGAAACAGGTCAGGGCCGATCGCCCTGCGCTCGAATGGCGCCACCGTTATCCCGTCCGGCGGCGAGCCAGTAGCTGCTCCAGGTTGGTCTTCAGCATGTGAAGGGACAATGAGCGCAGGTCGTCGCCGCGTATGGCGAGGATATCGAAGGCGTGAAGCTGCACCTCGTGCCTCATGCTTGCGGGAGTGCAGGGGAGTTGGAGATGACGTCGACGCCAAGGATCACTGCTTCGCGACATTTGCGAATCTACCTAGGAACCGCTGGTAACTCCACCTCGCTCACCGACGGTCCCGGTGGGCCAACTCGACTAAATAAAAGCGCGTGCAATAGATGAACGTGCGCAATTGGATAATTGTACCTTCGCTCTATGCCGCTATCGTGAGGAAATTGCTACCCAACTTTCCGAACTAGAAATGCTTCGAGACCGAGCGGCCAAGGCCGAGCGCAGAATCGTTGGTGCGGCGCGCAAACCTGGCGATGCGGTTCATGAGCCCAGGGTTGTCTCGACAGCAGCGTGATAGCCCGATCGCGCAAAGGCCTCGAACAACTCGCCCGATCCGCTGAGAAATGAGTTGGCTGGTACAATGCTCAGCTCTGAATGTGCTTCACTGTTGAGATCGGCCATTTACCGTCATGTCCGCTGATTGAGATGCGCAGCCCATGCGCGTCGTCGAGGAATACGTGGACAATCGTGCCAGCTTTGCCGTCGGTCAGCGCGACCGCTTTCCCGACCAACTCCTCCTCGGCTGCGTGCAATTCGCGGAGGATGTTCATTGCGCGATTGTCGCTCATTAGCGGCAAATCGCGCAGACCACGAGAGGTTCCGTCGAAAGCCGCGAGAACGCAAGTACGCGAGTACGAGTAAGTGACAGAGTTCAACGAGCGGCCAGCATCTCGACAGTCGTAAGTAGCCGGACATAGGTGCCGCTCTCGTGCAGCTCGAGCCAGCCCTTCCTAAGCGCATATTCTAAGCCAGCACGGTACTCTGATGCGCTGCCTTTCAGGGTGAAGAGGAATGGAGCATTGATCTTCTCGGTATGAATGCGCCCGTCCTGAACGGGCTCCACGCTGGCGGCGAGCTGGATGAGCTGCCGGGCGGCGGCGACAGGATCTGCGTAGGGCCGTGAGGCCGCGAACGTTGTCATCGTTTATTATTCTCGTGGCCCGTGATCGCCATCTTCGGATTACCTCGCTCGAAGTCGGGCCGGACTTCGGCATCCCGCGCGCCGCAGCCCTGACATACGAAGCGAGGCTCGATGTCTGACAGTCGCACCTTGTCCTGCCAGGCGGCCCCGTCCAGGGCGACATGGTGGCCGCAGTGACAATAGACCAAGATGCCGCTCAGGCCCATCGCGCGCATCTGGCCGAAAGTGATTTTCATCGGCCGTCCGTCGGGGTGGGCGCAGGGCGTCGAGCGGTTCGGGGCATGACCAAGCAATTAGGTGGGCTTCGCGCTGAGTGATTCCGCGGAGGGCGGTGAGAGGCAAGCCGCTAAGGCTTGGGCCGGGCTCAGGGCAGCACGCCACTATTCGGTCAAGGGCCTGGTTAGATAGCAACCGGACGAATGCGGTCCGTATTTGACTCCAAGCGTCGAAGTTGAATCCGTTTTTGTTTGGAACGCACTGCGTCGCCCAGCTTATAAGGGAATGGATGACCTGTTGCCGCGCCGACGAAGTGATCGCTACCAGCCTGCGCATCATGGAAGAGATTAGGTGGCTTCGCTCGATTGCGAAGCAGGAGACGGCTCGGTGTTACCGGCTCCGTGTTGGGAAGCTTGGTTGGGCTCTAAGTTCTGCGGATAGAGGATTCGGCGTCGGCGTGATCAAACCAAGTCAGAAGGCGCATCTGACGAAGGCCAGCAATGACTTCGTCGTGTATTTGGGGTAAGGATTGGTCGTTAACTGCTCAAGGAGCGCGCTATGAGCCAGCCGCGCCAGAGAATGAAACAGACCCGCTCCCTTGAAGAACGAATGGCAGAACAGGCAGCCAAGCTCAAAGAGCAGGCCAGTCAAATGCCCGCTGGAGCAGAACGTGAAAGCTTGCTCAGGCGAGCCAGAATTGCCGAAGTAGACATGCACTTGAGTGATTGGGGTTCAGTCCCCCGGCCTGCAGCCGCCGAAATGATACAGTCGTCACTCGAACTACTTGTTAAAATCCAGGCCGATCTCACGGAGTTAAGGCAGCTCGCCCTTGAGTTGCCTCCCGCGACTGCGGGCATTGTAGAGATGTTCGCAGACCAGATGGAAGCATACGCCCGGCTGATTGATCAAATCGCTTAGAGATGCCCCTGTCTGCCCTGACGGGAGGTTCGTTTGGGGCGCTTGCGAGTTGCGGCTACTCATCTGCATCTCCGCTTGTGGCCCATCTGCGAAGTTGCGCCGCGTCTAACGAAGGTCCGCTCATCGCAGCGAACCGGACCAGATTTGCCTGAGTTCGTCGTATTTTGACCCATGGCGGACGGTGACCGACCTTTGCTGCGATGCGAAGCGCAATTTGTCCGGAACCCCAGCAACCCTTCCCTTACAGGAACGTTAGAAGCCATCACCGCAAGGCTCTAGGTATTTATCGGTGATGAGAACGCACCGTAGCGCTCCCGCCTTCCTCAATTGGAAAGGAGCGCGCCATGACAGCGCGTCGGCGTCGATTCAAACAAGCAGTGCCTTTGGAAGATCGCTTGGCCCTTGAGGCTGACCGGCTTCGCGAGGAGGCCCAGGCTCTCCCGCATGGCCTTGAGCGAGAGCATCTGATGCGCAAGGCCCGCCAGTGCGAGACCGGCTCGCACGTGAGCGAGTGGCTTAACTCACCGGGGTTACAGCCGCCGAAGTAAGTTCGGCTCAATTGCCCGCTCTCCCTTGATCTATCTCAAAAGGTATCGGCCTCCGCGCGGCGTTCCATCGGCCCATGGCCGGGACCGACAAACAGACTGAGGATAAGGAAGCCAAGCCGTCACGGTTGGACGAAGCGAAGGGCGTGATCGAGAGGTACGTCAATGACCTCCGCGAGATCATCAGGAAGCTACGCCAGAAGATGAATGGAGGCCGCTTCATTGGCGGCCTCGTTCCCTTCCCACAATGTCACCTTTTGGCCCAACCCGGAAGTCAGGCAGTCTCCGCTTTTGTGCTGCCATTAGGGTGAGAAGCGGACATCGCGCGGGCGGGCGGTTAATGAGTACGCGCACAAAGCCTTTGCAGGAGAATAAATACCCGACGAAGCCGCCGCGGCGTCTCAGTTAATTGAAATACAGCGGTAATATGGGCCATCTCGTAATTGAATCTCGACAAATCTGCCGTCCATGTCCTTCCGAATTTGAGCTGAGGAGTGTCTGGGCAGGCTGAAGTCGCCGGCGCTGTGAACGATCAGACTGTCGACAATCTGCTTGAGCAAGATGGTTATATTCACTCTTCTGGTGTAACGTCGATCGCCGTCTGACGAGAGACTGTTGATCTCTTCCGCAAGACCGAGCAGCGACGTCCTTTGCTCCTCCCCCATTTTGTCGAGCAAGGCCGGGTGAGCTAAAAAGGCGAGAACGGTGGTCTCGAAATCCTTGTACGTCCAGGCGGAGCGGCTGCATGCACTATCGTACAAAACCTGCTCGCACACCAGAACCTGCACGTTTGAGATCCTATGGAAGATGACCTCGCCACCGCAATAGGCGCACGAGCACAAACCACCGAAGATGTTCGCGAGGTCTTTTCCTTTGCGGCCACGATGCGCCAGATTCTGTTGGCGTGCGGCCTGCGCAGCATCAAAAGTGGCCTTGTCTATGACTGCAGGGTAATAGCCGGAAATGGGAGGGCCGCTCGGGATACCCTTCTTATGACCTGCGGCGAAGGACTTCGGTTGGTATTCGCCGTAGGTCGCCCTGTTCCGGAGCATGGAGTCTATGGTGGTGTTGTCCCAGTTAAGCGATCGGGTGAAGGTCGACACCTTTTGTTCGTCGAGATAATTCGCGATGGCGTAGCTGCCCATCCCGCCGATCGCGAGTTGGAAAATCTTTCGCACGGTTTCGGCCCGATCCGGGAGGAACACGAAAGACGACCGGTTTTGAGTGAGGCCAAGCCAACTTGGCGCCGCTGAGATCTTTTTGCTGCTCTCTTTAGACATCGTGATCCTGGATCCGAATGGCTGGCTGCGCTGCGCCGTCGAAACGGACACTCGATTCGTTCCCAAGAGCAAATCGATTCCCCGCCTTCCAGGTGCACTAGACGTGCATGTTCCCGCCTTGGGGGCCCGTTCGTCGGCGAAGCACTCACGCAGCTGTGAGCGCTAGAATCGTCATACCTAACAATAGCTTAAACGACAATTCCTCTCAAGAAGTTGCGTGATTTTTGTGCAACACCTGTCCGAAAACAAGCTTCATAGGCCCGTTTCGGAGCGTTCTCTTGTTGTGTGTGCATGGGGCATCGATCATGGTGACTGGGCGACGGAGGGGGGCATCCCGAGGTCGTCCCGTTTAGGTCATTTCGCTTAAGTCCCTCGCGTTCATGCGGGTGTGTCCGAAGACGCGAAGGAGCCCGGAGCGG
>NZ_JACIHC010000026.1:33755-56142 GCF_014198205.1 Bradyrhizobium sp. SBR1B | reverse complement strand
CAACTCGCTACGACAAACTTGCCAGAAATTTCTTGGCTGCCGTCCACCTCGCCGCCATCGTCGCATATTGGATCAATTGAGTCTGAACCCTAGTGCTCGCAAGGGCGGATGTCCGGATGCTGAAGTGAAGCGGCCAGGCTCGCGCAACTCATGTCCGCTTATGGCCCTCAGCGGACCAATCGCAGCATGGCGCGCCACGGCAGCTTTTGACCCGAAGGCGACATCGACCAGACGTATAATCGATCCCCTCAGCTCGCGCGTGTGTCCTTATGCTATTGTATCCACTTCGAGATGAGGGAGGGAAGGATGGACATTCGATCGAAATTAACGTTGCTGTGCGAAGCGTTCAACGCGCACGACCTGGATTCCATCATGGACTTCTTTGCTAACGATTGTGTCTTGGAGATGCCGAGGGGAGCCGAGCCATGGGGCTCGCGCTTTGAGGGGAAACGCAAAGTACGAGACGGGCTCGCGACGCGCTTTGAAGGCCTGCCGGACGTTCACTACGGCGACGTCGAACACTTTGTGGATGCGATGGCAAACACGGGCATTTCAAAATGGACACTAACGGGCACTACACGCGAAGGAAAAGCGATCGAGGTCCGAGGATGTGACTTTTACACGTTTCGCGCGGGCGAGGTGATCCGCAAGGACTCCTATTGGAAGATTGTTGAGGGCCCTTCGTCAGCCTAGCGATGCAAGAGTCCAAGTATGACCCATACAGACGAAATTCGGCATTCGTTCATCGGTCAGTTCGCGGGGGTAAACCGAACCTGATCACGCAAGGGCAAGATCGACGCGAATGACCCACCCCGGACATCGGGGACTGCGCCGCCTCTACTCAAGAGGCTCGCCGTTCAACGAAATCCGCCCCCAACGTGAATGTCAGTTCCATGCGGGACTCGTCGCCGAGATCTGCCTTTTTCCAAGTTGCGGGCGCATATTGTAGCGATAGCGCACCGCGAGATGGCTCAATGAAACGCCGCGATTTTATCACGCTTCTCGGCGCTGCGATGGTAGCCTTGCCCCTCGCAGCCCAAGCGCAGCAACCTGTGGTGCCGCGGGTCGGCTACGTCTGGAGCGGCGTTCGCGGGACGGACGTGTACTACCAGACCGGATTCCGTCAGGGACTTGCGGACCTGGGATATGTAGTGGGGCGCAACCTGCTGCTCGAAGAACGCTATGCCGAGGGCAAGCCGGAGCGCGTTCCTGTGCTGATCGCTGAACTACTCTCGCTCAACGTTGATGTACTCGTGACTCCAGGCACACCCGCTTCGCAGGCCGCGCAACGTGCAACATCCACGGTGCCGATCGTCTGCATGAGCGGAGATCCCGTCAGAGCCGGTCTTGTGGCAAGCCTCGCCCGGCCAGGCGGCAACATCACCGGGCTGTCGCAGCTCTCCGGCGATTACGGCGTCAAGTGGCTGGAGCTGCTGAAGGAGGCGGCACCGAAAGTGCATCGTGTCGCCGTGTTGTGGAATCCTGACAATCCGACGACTGCCAACCAAGTCGAACTCATGCAAAGAGCGGCACCCGGGCTCGGTCTCGAGTTGACTGCCCTCTCGGTGCGGCTCGCGGAAATCGATAACAGCTTCGCCGCTCTGGGAGAGAACGGCCTCGACGGCCTCGTCGTCACCGACGATCCATCGCTGATACCCCTCGTTCCCCGGCTGATCGCGCTCACCGCAGAGCGGCGAATGCCGGCGATCTATCCATTCCGCGACTCGACTCAGAGAGGAGGACTGATGTCGTACTCGGCCAACCTTTTCAAACTATGGCAACGCGCCGCAGGCTATGTTGATCGCATTCTGAAAGGGGCACGTCCGGCGGAGCTTCCCGTCCAGCAGACGACGGACGTGACCCTGAATATCAACCTCAAGACCGCTAAGGCGCTCGGTCTCGACATTCCAATCACGCTGCTCGCCGGTGCCGACGAGGTGATCGAATAGATAATTGCGGCGGTGCATGAGTCCGTTCCTGGCCCTTGGCTGACTTCAGCCCTGAGAGCGGCGATGTCCGCTTCCCAGATATGACCTGCCCAAGGTCATGCTGACTGCCGAGGGCAGCTTTTGACCCGGACCGGAAGCTGACCGAGTTCGTGGATGAACCATTTGAATTGTGTCCCCGACCAAGGGTCGGAAGGGGGGTCGGGAAAATAGCGATAGACTATCCCCGGCCGCTCCCGACGCCCCAGAAGCGATCGGGCGAGTGAAGAAAGCTTTGAGCCCAAAATGATGAGCAATCGAGCCAGGCAGAAGCGCTCAGCCTTCAATGTAAGGCAATTCGGAGTTGATGGTCGAAAGACGCTCTTCTTGCTGCTTCTCCTTTTCGCGATCCCCGCGGACGATTGCTCCGCGCAGACACCGCCGCCGCGAGTCGACGAACATGCGTTCGAGCGCGTGTCGCCGACGGTCGTGAAGAGATTGGCGACCCGCTTTTCGCTGGGCGCATTCGCCGGCCGCTTCGAGGAGACGCCGCTCGGCGCGGTCCGCGAAGCCGTGGGCGAAGGGACCATCCAACACCAGGGCCACGCTGGAGATAGCATCTATTGGCTGTGTTATAGACGCGCGCAGCATCGATTGTGGGTCGTGTCCAGCGGAGAGATGGGCGGCCCGGACCATCTCGTCACAGAGATCGTTGAAGAGCTCACCGAGAAAGACGCCGAAACCTCGACCGATTGCGCCATCATTCCGGAAAAGTTCGCGCCCCTCGTCTTCGACGGCAAGCTGCATTTAGGTATGTCGCGTTCGGAGGTAGTCACGGCGCTGGGACCGCCGTCGAAGTCGAAAGCTGCTCAGATGGTGTATTCTCACGAAGGAAAGCTCGCAGACGGTTTCGATGAGACCGCATGGCTCATTCTCCGATTTCGTGAGGAAAAGCTCGTGTCCATGCGCGGCGGCAAGACCACGACGAATTGAAGTGGCTGCTAGCAGCGTTCATGCTTCACAGCGTGATGCGAGCGAGCCAGGCCCGCTCGCGCAGGATCCCCATCACATAACCCAGCTTCACCACCACCTTTCGGCGAAAGCAAGCCAAGGGCACTTGGTCATCCACTTTGGCTACGATGCCCTCGAAGCTGTGCCCGAACTGACCCAAGGTGATGAGCAGCCGGGGCCAATAGTTCGACGTTTGCGGATGCGACTGAATCCGCCTGTCGCCTCATGTCGCCTTTGAAGGGTAGATCGGACCTGCCTAGAGCGGTCCAAAACGACGTGATTGGCCCGTGGGCGACCTCAGCCCAGAGCGCGGCGATGTCCGCTTCCCAGAGATGACCTGACCAAGGTCATGCTGACTGCCGAGCGCAGCTTTTGACCCGTTGCGGACTCGGGGAGTTAAGGAGCGGATTTGATCGGCAGCGTTGAAAGGAGCCGATGAACTACCGGCCATGGAAGCCGACAGGAACCCATTCAATCCGTATTTTGTTGAACAGATAGATCTCGACGCTTTTTGTAAGTCGGTGGAATCCGACAAAATGAGCTCCGTAGACGTCGTTGTTCCCTGCTTCCGGTACGGGCACTTCCTGCGAGAGTGCGTCGAGAGCGTTTTGACGCAATCCGGTCCCGAATTGCGCGTGCTCATCATCGATGATGCGTCGCCCGACAATACTGCGGAAGTTGCGAAAGAGTTGGTTGGCTCCGATCTCCGCGTCAATTACCGCAGGCACACCTCGAATCAAGGTCTCATCGCTACCGCCAACGAAGGCATCGCCTGGGTGAAGGCCAACTACATGCTTTTGTTGTCTGCGGACGATTACCTGCTGCCCGGTGCCCTCAACAGATCGGCGGATCTGATGGACGATCATCCTTCTGTCGCTTTCACCTTCGGAGGCGCGGTTGTCGTGGATCAACGGGGGGAGCGTTCGCGCCATAGAACAGGAGTGGGATCCAGAACCCACGTTTTGTCCGGACTTGATTTCATTGCGCTTAGCGGCGCAAGAAATATCGTGCTGTCACCCACCGTAGTGGTCCGCACGAGCCTGCAGAAAAGAGTAGGCGGGTATTTGGCTGACTTGCCCTACGCCTCTGACATGGAGATGTGGTTACGGCTCGCCGCACATGGCGACGTGGGGGTCATTGCTGCTGATCAAGCTGTGTATCGATCGCACTCGGCCAATATGTCAAGCGAGCCTTCGCGGGAGCAAGACCTGCTCCAACGCAAGGCGGCGATAGATCACTTCCTGAATAGTTGCGCCGCCAGGTTGACGAACGCTGATGATCTTCGTGCCTGGTTGATCCACATGTCTGCTCTTGAAGCGATCGGCTGCGCAAGCGCCGCCTTCAATGAAGGAGCGATGGAAAGCTCAGTACGCCTTTCTAAGCTTGCGGTGAGTATCGATCCGAGCGTTCAACGAACGCGGCGGTGGTGGTTTCTCGCCTGCAAGAAGGCTCTTGGGTTGCGAGGATGGCTGCTGGTGCGGCCTTCAGTTGAGTGGTTTAGGTCAATCTTCCAGATTCAGCGCCGCTGAGGCTGCTATAGCGACTGGGCCGTCATATTCGCTTTTGACCCCAAAGCTGACCTGTCGAGACATCCGCCGATTTGCCCGCTTGTGACCCGAAGCGGGCATGCGCCATCTCGCCGCATTTGCGACGCGGCAGTTGCATTCGCAGCAAGTGCGACGACCATTGACACCTGATACTCTGCACCTTTCCCCCAGCTGCGATGAGGATCGAATGAAGCGGCGGGAGTTCATGGCGACTGCTGCGGCGCTGGTCGTTTCGCCACGGCGGTTGCGGGCGCAAGGAATGCCTCGCCGAATCGGTTTCTTCGGTTTCTTAGATCCGATAGCTCGCGAAGCGTGGCGCGCCGGCTTACGCGAAAGGGGTTGGATCGAGGGCAAGAACCTGCTCATCGAATATCGTAATTATGCAGACCCCTCGGATCGCTTGCAAACCTTTGCTGCGGAGTTGGTAGCCCTAGCTCCCGATCTGATAGTCGCCGCCGGGCCGCAAGCAGCCTCCGCCCTGAAATCGGCCACCATTCCGATTGTCTTCGTGGTCGTTGCCGATCCCGTTGGACTTGGCCTGGTTCAAAGCCTCTCGCGCCCAGGCGGCAACATGACCGGTCTTACCTCGTGGGTTCCGGGAGATTGGTTTGGAAAACAAATCGAAATCCTCCGCGAACTGATACCCCATGCCGCAAAAATTGCGCTCTTAGTCAATCGCGACAACCCAATGCACAGGCTGCTGTTAGCTGAGGAGGTACCAAGCACAGCCCGGAAGCGCGGGGTCGCTCTGTCTATAGTCGAGGCGACTAAGACCGAGGAACTCGACACCGCCTTTGCTTCAGCAGCTGCCCAGCGCGCCGATGCAATGATTGTTTTTGGCGACATTCTGACCATTCGCCAAGCCCCACGAGTTGTCGGGCTCGCGGCGGAGTACCATTTGCCCGCGATTTACTTCTTCCGACAATTCGCCGATGGCGGATTGGTCGTCTATGGCCCCGATATAGCCGATCTATTCCGCCGTGCAGGCGGCTACGTCGATAAGATCCTCAAGGGCACCAAGCCTGCCGATCTGCCGGTAGAGCAGCCGACCAAGTTCGAGCTAGTCATCAACATGAAAACGGCCAAAGCGCTCGACCTCACTGTGCCGCCCTCGTTACTCGTTCGTGCCGATGAGGTGATCGAATAGAGATGGTATTTGCTGCGATGCATGAGTCCGATTTTGGCCCTTGGCTGACTTCAGCCCTGAGAGCGGCGATGTCAGCTTCCCAGAGATGACCTGACCAAGGTCATGCTGACTGCCGAGGGCAGCTTTTGACCCATATCGGACTTACTGCCGTTCTCAATTTGTATATCCGATGGACTAGGCTTACCCGGTAGGGGAACCGATCTTACCTTTTCCAGTTTGGAGTGGTCGGAAACTTTTCGAGGAGCCGCGCCATGGGAGATCGCCGCAAAAGAGTGAAGCAAACCCGCTCCCTTGAAGAACGAATGGCCGAACAGGCCATTACGCTCAAGAGCGGGCCCAGCCACTTGCCCGCTGGTGCGGAACGTGAGGGCTTGCTTAAGCGAGCCAGGATTGCTGAGACCGGCGCGCATCTAAGCGATTGGTTGACCTCGCCGGGCTTGCAGCCACCCAAGTAAGGGTTTCGGGAAAACCGTCCAATTTGATACTTAGCGGCATTGACAGAGCACGCGGTGTTTCGATGCTCCAAATGATTTTGATAATGTTCGGGGTCGGGACCGTGCTGGTCGGCAGCATAGTCCTCATATTCGAGTGGCGCGCGCTGGTAGGTTATTGGCGCTAACCCGCAAATCTCCCAATGGACGTGAAGTAAGACCGGACAGAGGCCGCCGAGCTAAGCTTGACCTGTGCGCGCGAGGGCGGCAGAGCGCGCAGGCAGAACGCTTTCATACATTTCCTTTCCAGATCAGCCATCGGTAGACGCCGAACACGTTGATAAGTGTCACCACGACGTTTTGCACCATCAGCGCATATTCCGCCGTTAGATAGCCGACGACGATCCAGATCACCGATGCACCGCTCAGTACGACGAAGGCCCAGCCGGTAATGAGTGGCCGCGCCCGGGCAGCTAGGATCAGCCCGGCGCCGATCGTGCCGACTGTCGCCACCCAACGCAGGATTTCATCCATGACGCGTGTGCTCCCCGAAAGCCGACGTCGGAGCGTCGCTCCGCGATTTGCCTATACGGACGCAGTCACAGGCAGGCCGCCGGAGTGGAACTTTCCGTCTCGTGCGCCGACCACCATGCGACCCCCGCCCGAGCGACTTGGTCCCACAGTGGCGGCGGAAGGTCAGGGTACCACTGTGGTGATCCCGTGCGGTATCAACTCCGCTGCGCCGAGTTTCCATCAACCGGCGTGCTGGCACATTGCCCCGGGCTGCCGAACTGAAATCTGAGCCAAGGACTTATCTGCGCAACGAGATGATCGAATGAGCGCGGCTTCCGCTGTTGGCCCTTAGCTGACCAATCTCGGCATGTTGCGTGATGGCAGCTTCTGACCCTAAACGGGCATTAGTTTGCGCTAGCCACCCGCCTGCAAGTCTTTGGTTGCGCTTCGGCTGAACATCCAGTGTAGTTTGCACACCAAGGCCCTAAGGATAGGCCTGCGGGCCGAAACGCCCAAAGGAGCAGCGATGACGAAGATCAACAGAAGATCAGCGCTATCACTGGGTTTTGCAACCGCTGCGGTGCTCGCGGCGGGAACATCAGCCTCCGCACAAACTAAGCCACCACAAGGCGTAAGCATCCAACCTTGGGGTAAACGCGAGTCGATGATCCCGGGCTACAAAACAGTCTCAATGCGCGATGTCGTTTATCAGCCAGGTGCGAAGACTTCCAACCCGTCCATGCCCAATGACATGGTTTGCCACGTGCCCGAGGGCGAACTCCGGGTGAAACAAACCGACGGCATGGAATTTGTTGCGAAGAAGGGTGATGTTTGGACTTGCAAGAAAGGCATCGGCGAAGATCTCGAGAATGTCGGTTCAACTGTCGCGATCATGCGCATTATCGACCTGCTACCGGCATGATCATCCGCGCTTCCAGGGTCGGGGATTGATATTCGCCGATACGGAGGATTGCGGAAATTTGGGCTGCCCGAAAGATCGTCGCAGCCAGCGCTCGCGGGGCTGCGACGACCGACCAGTGGCGACTTCCGCTTTGACCCTCAGCGGACCAATCGCAACATGGTGCGCCACGGCAGCTTTTGACCCTCAGCAGACTTCGTGCGCATCGCGCCCAGTTAGGGAACCAATATCGCAATCGATAAACTTCGATCTGCTCGGCAAGCCCTTCTCTAGCCTAGCCAGTACAAACTAGGGAGCAAAGGATTGTGGCCATGTACTTCCTCACTGCTTGCCTGATGGTGGTCGTCTTGAGTGCCGCAGTGGCGTACCGTCGAGCTGGATCTCTACCACGAAACCTTCAGGGACGGCTCGACCGTCAGCAGCGGCGTGCGGCGATGTGGCCCGCTATGTGCGCAGGAATTTGCGCACTGCGGCTGCTTGGACTTCACTATGTTCGAGGCTGGCAAGAATCCGGTCCCCTCGAAACGGACTATCTCCTCATGCTTCTCCTGCTTATCACCTCTTTCTTTGGTGGTTGGTTTCTTGGCATCATTGGCTGGATTGATTGACCGCCGACAAGCTGCCATGACCTTGGCATCGTCCTGTTGATGTCCGGTTTTGGCCCGTGGCTGACCTCGGTCGCCGCCTGTCGGATGTCAGCAAGCGCCCCCAGGGCGGACCATTCAGTTTCCGTCTGGTACCCCGCGGAATTCCGACCACGCCTGTCAGGATCTCCATCTCCTGCTACACACGGCGTCACGACTTATTCTGTTTTGCCTCCACATATCGTGCGAAGCTGTCGAGGATCGCCTGCCAACCGCCTTGCTGCTGCTCGACCGAGTGCGTCGGTTCGCTGTCGAAGACGACGCGGACGACAACGGCTTTTGGGCCGGGCACGAACTCGACTTCGGCCTTTCGATCGCCGAACGCGTATTCGATCCGCTTGTGTTCAACGATCTTCGTGTAGGTGGCGGCGAAGTCGAAACCCATGCTGCCGTCCTTGGCTTCCATGCGCGACGAGAAGGCGCCGCCGTCACGCAGGTCGACCGTAGCCCTGGTCGTATGCCAGTCGTCGGAGGCGGCGTTCCACTTCACGATGTCGGAAGGTGTCGTATAGGCACGCCAGACCTGATCGACGGGGGCGGCTACGTTGGTCTCGACGGTAATTCTCATGGGCATTGCTCCAGGTTCGTTTTGACGGCTTGAGGTGATGACATCACTTCACGTGCACGGGTCCATACACGGCCCTTCCGAGCAGTGTCCACCGGAGGACGATCGAGACTGGTCCCTGCCGACATGGTCGCGCCGTTAATGCGTAAAAAAGAAAGGGGTGTCACCAGAACGCCTTTGGGCCATCCGCGACCGATGCCTGAAACGGTAATTGCTCTCGACGGTCGAGGAACGGCCTCCGGCGCAGCTTGTTGGTCCGCCAAGCACCAGGAGGCGTGACCATGGAACGCATCAGCAAGGGCCAGATCCTCCTGCTCGCCGTTTTGGCCATGATCCTGATCTTGACCGGTGTCTGGGCCGTTTCGGTATGGAATGCCAGCAGCGGGGTCGAGATCGGCAGGCACGGCTGGATCGCGCTAGGCCTTGGCACATTTTTCTCCTTGCTGATCGGATGCGGACTGATGGCGCTGATATTCTTCAGCAGCCGCAGCGGTCACGATGACAGCGCCGATCCCTTCCGGCACAAGCAAGACAAATCGGCCGAGTGATGTTCGAGGCCGCTTCTGGCCGCACGCGGCGCTGGCGGCCTCGGATTGAGCCGAGAGATGATGGACCGAGACGCCGGCAAGCTCTCGCCGATGGACGATGCGCGCGCACCGTCGCCTTGAAATCGCGGCGCGGATGGCCTAGGTCTTTGCCGTGCAGCACGGTGTTGTCCAACGACTTCGTCAACTCGCCAGAACGGCCATGTTCGTGGCGATATGGGCCTTTGTGATTCAGGTGACCCTGATCTCGGTTTCGCAGGTGCAGGCGGCCGTTGGCGCGATGCCTGCACCTTCGGTCACGTTAAGTGGTTCCCTGCATTTTCACGATCAGCTGGCGGGCCATGTGCATTCCCATGGCGGTGACGACGCCGAAGGCCACGTTCATGATGGGCCCGATCACGACGACGAGGGCGCTCCAGGCGTGGTTTGGGACATGTTTGGCACCTCCATCGCCTCACCGCAACTCATCGACCTGCTCGGTTCCTTTGAAGTGCTCGGCGCTGTCGAACTGCCGGTTGCGCGGGTCATTATCGGGGTAAGTCCCGAGGCACTCATCCGGCCACCAAGTACCTTCAGCATCGCGTGATCCCGGCGGCCTTCGGCCGCCGCCTTTTGCATGTCTGAAGGATCTTTCCATGTTCATGAATCAGCGCTGCCCGAAAGGGCGGCCAACAACTCTTTGGCTGTCCGGTCTTGGCTGGTTGGCAAGCCTGTTCTTTGGTCTATCAGGCGCCTTTGCCCATGAGGGGCACGATCACGGCGATGCTGACAAACCGGCGGCTGTCTCATCAGCCTATCCGAGGGTTGCCGCGCGCTCCGAGCTTTATGAGATCGTCGGCATCGTGAAAGACGGCAAGCTTTCCGTTTTCATTGACGATGCAGTTACGAACGAACCGGTTTCGGATGCTGGGTTGCAAGTCACGATCGGCGATTCCGCCCCAATCGAGGCTCCGAGCAACGGAGAGGGTGTCTACACGGCGACGATCCCGAATGGCACACCGCCTGGATCGGTTGAAGTCATCTTCTCGGTTAGCGCCAGGAAGGGGAATGATCTGCTGGTCGACTCCTTCATACCGACGCGTGCCGGCGATGCCCGACTCCCGGAACAGAAGCATGAGCGTGGCTGGCTTTTCTCAAGCCGAACTGCCATCGCTGCCTCCGCGCTAGCTGCCTTGGGTCTCGGCCTTCTCTTCGCCTATCGGAGGCGACGTGGCCGCAGCATGGCCGCCTCCATTTCCGCTGCGATGGCAGGGGCGCTCGTCATTCTGGCTGCCATCATGTTCGGCGAGGGCCGGACGAACCCAACGCCACCGAATCCGCCGGATGCTCCCGCACTGAGCGATGCGCCGCGGCGCCTGCAAGACGGCACCGTCTTCGCGGCCAAGCCGACGCAGCGGTTACTCGATGTACGGACCGCCGCAGCCGAGCCGCAGACGATTCATCCCGCAGTTACGTTGATCGGCCGCGTCATGGCCGACCCCAACCGGAGCAGCATCGTGCAGAGCGTCTACGGGGGCCGCGTCGTACCGAGCAATGGAGGCATACCTCGCATTGGACAGACCGTTCGCAAGGGCGATCTGCTCATCCAGATCGAGCCGCATCTGCCGGTCGCAGACCGCACCACGATCCTCGAGAAGGTGGGTGAGATCGAACAGTTGACGGCGGTCACGGAAAACAAGCTGCGACGGCTGAGGCCGTTGGCCGAACGCGGCGCGGTACCGCAAGGGCAGGTCAACGACCTCGAAAGTGAATTGGAGGGTCTGCGGGCGCGCCGCGAAACGGTCCGAAATTCCCGCACCGGCTTCGAGGAGCTGCGGGCATCAACCGACGGCATCATCACGTCCGCGAAAGTCGTGCCGGGCCAGGTCATTCAGCCGCAAGACATCCTGTTTCAGATCGCGGACCCAAGCAGCCTTTGGGTCGAGGCATTGGCCTATGACGATATCGGCTTGAAGCAGCCGGAAACCGCAACGGCGATGGCCCCAAATGGGCAGCAGATTGTGCTGACCTTCATCGGAACCAGCCGGGCTTTGCGCCAGCATGCATCCGTCGTTCAGTTTGCGATGCCAGAGCCGCCAACGGGCCTCAATATCGGTCAGCCGCTCAATGTGATGGTCCAGACCGGCGCACCCGTAACGGGCCTGCTCTTTCCGCGCAATGCCGTCGTTCGGAGCGGTAACGGCGAGAATATCGTCTGGCTGCACTCCGGACCCGAGCGCTTCGAGCCGAAGCCCGTTCGCGTGCTGCCGGTCGACGCGGCCCACGTGATTGTGGCGGTCGGTATCAACGAGGGCGAGCGCATCGTCGTTCGCGGCACCGACCTCATCAACCAGATCCGGTAGACCGCTCATGTTCAAGCTCATCGTGCAAGCAAGTCTGCGCAATCGCCTTTTCGTGCTGGCAGTAGCCGCCGTGCTGGTCGGCTACGGCCTGTTTGTCCTGCCTAGCATTTCTGTTGACGTCCTGCCGGATATCAACCGCCCGACCGTCAACATCCTGACCGAGGCAGAGGGACTGGCGCCCCAGGAGGTCGAACAGCTGGTGACGTTCCCGATCGAGACGTCGATGAACGGCATGCCCGGCGTGATCCGGGTGCGCTCGGTCTCGGGTGTTGGTCTGTCGGTTGTTTACGTCGAATTCGACTGGGGTATCGACGTTTACCGCGCCCGGCAATTCGTCTCGGAGCGGCTGGCGCTGATCCGCGAACAATTGCCCTCTTCGGTCAATCCCCAGATGGGGCCGGTGACGTCGATCATGGGCGAGATCATGCTCATCGCGCTGACGAGCGATGGCACAGCTTCGCCCATGGAAGTGCGCGAGATCGCCGACTTCGTCGTCAGGCCGCAGCTCCTTGCCATTCCCGGTGTCGCCCAGGTGATACCCATCGGCGGCGAGGTCCGGCAATACCGGGTGACGCCGAACGTTGCGACGATGCAGGCGCTCGGCGTCACTCACGACCAGATCGAGCAGGCGGTCGCAAAGTTCGGCACCAACAGCGGCGGCGGCTTTGTTGACCAGCATGGCCGCGAATATTTGATCCGCAATGTCGGACTCACCAGGAAAATCGAGGACCTCGGCAACACCGTCGTTGCCACCCGCGACCGGCAACCGATCCTGCTGAAGCAGGTCTCCGCCGTTGATTTCGCCGCGCGCACCAAGCGGGGCGACGCCGGCTACAATGGCAAGCCCGCCGTCATCGTCAGCGTCATGAAGCAGCCAGCCGCGGATACCGTGGCATTGACGCGCAACATTGAAGCCGTGCTCAGGGACCTGCAACGCACCATGCGCAGTGGGATTAACGTCACCAACGTGCAATTCCGCCAGGCCACCTTCATCGAGACATCGATAAGCAACGTTGAGCGCGTTCTGGTCGAGGCCGCCATCGTGGTCGCCATGGTCCTGTTCGTCTTCCTGATGAACGGACGCGCCGCGTTGGTTTCGCTGACGGCCATTCCAATATCGATCCTCGTGACGGTCCTGGTGTTCCGCGCCTTGGGCCTCACGATCAACACGATGACGCTGGGTGGACTTGCCATCGCCATCGGCGAACTGGTCGACGATGCCGTGGTGGATGTTGAAAACATCCTGCGGCGCTTGCGGGAGAACGCCGCGTCGAGCACGCCGCGTCATGTTCTGGACGTGATCTCCGGGGCGAGCCAGGAGGTTCGTTCCAGCATCGTCTATGCAACGATGATCATCGTTCTCGTCTTTGTGCCGCTATTCGCCCTGCCGGGCATCGAAGGACGGCTGTTCACGCCGCTTGGTGTGGCCTATGTGGTCTCGATCCTCGCTTCGCTGCTGACGTCGATCACGGTGACGCCGGTTCTGTCCTACTATCTGCTTTCGGGGCGGACCGATTCAGGCGACGGCGAAAGCCTTGTTGTCACCAGGCTGAAGCAGGCCAATCGGCTGGTGCTCGGATGGGCTTTCGAGCGGCCGGGTCTCGTGCTGAGCTCAGTCGCGGCGGCGGTCGTCGTGGCAGGCTACGCCGCGAGCCAGATGCCCCGCAGTTTTCTTCCCCCCTTCAATGAAGGGACGCTGGTGCTGTCGCTGCAATACAATCCGGGAATCTCGCTCGCGGAGTCGAACCGTCTTGGACTCCTGGCGGAGCAGTTGCTCGCAAAGGTGCCCGAGGTGAAATCGGTCGGGCGCCGCACCGGCCGCGCGGAGCTCGATGAGCACGCCGAAGGCGTGCACTACAGCGAGATCGATGTCGATCTCGTTTCGTCCGGCCGGCAGAAGGTGGACATTTATGCGAGCATCCGAGAGGCCCTGTCCGCGCTGCCGGCGGCGGTCACCATCGGACAGCCGATCAGCCACCGCCTGGATCATCTCCAGTCGGGTATTCGTGCCCAGATCGTGCTCAAGATCTTTGGACAGGACATCGAGATGTTGCGCCGCCTGTCCGAAACCGTGCGGCAACGTCTATCGACGATCCCCGGTCTGGTCGATCTCCAGGTCGAAAAGCAGGTGCTCATTCCGCAGGTGCGGGTTCAGGTCGACCATGCTCGCGCCGCACTTCATGGCCTAACGCCGGCCGCGATCACCCAGGCACTCGACACGCTTTCCAATGGCCGGAAGGTCTCCCAGATCGTCGATGGTAACCGCCGCTTCGACGTCGTCATGCGCCTGTCGGAGCAAGACCGTTCGACAACGGGGCTGCAAAACCTGCTCATTCCGACGGGCCTGGAATTCGTTCCGCTGAGCGCTTTGGCTGAAGTCGTCGAGACAGATGGACCGAACCAGATTCAGCGGGAGGGGACCCAGCGCAGGATCGTCGTCTATGGCAACGGGGACGGGCGCCGCGACATCGCCGAAATCGCTGCCGACATCCAGAAGGCGGTTCGGGAACTCGATTTTCCGCAAGGCTACACCACCAACCTCGAAGGTGCCTTTCAAGCCCAGCAGCAGGCCTCGTGGCGCATCGGCATTCTGTCGCTGGCATCCCTGACCCTGATCTTCATCGTCCTCTACAGTCGTTACCGATCAACCGCGCTGTCGCTGATCATCATGGGCGGCATACCGCTCGCCCTGATCGGCAGCGTTGCGGCGCTGAAGATCTTCGGCCAACCCTTGTCGGTTGCGTCGATGATCGGCTTCATCACGCTTGCCGGCATTTCGGCGCGTAATGGGATCCTGAAGATCTCGCACTACATCAATCTCGCCATTCATGAGGGGGAGCGTTTCGGGACCGGGCTTGTCGTTCGTGGCAGCATGGAGCGCCTCAGCCCCGTTCTGATGACGGCGCTCTGCGCAGGACTTGCCCTGACGCCGCTTTTGATCGGCGCGGATCAACCGGGCAGGGAAATCCTGCACCCCGTGGCCGTGACGATCTTCGGCGGCCTGCTCAGCGCCACGATCCTCGACACCATCGTGACCCCAATTTTGTTTCTGATGTTCGGCCAGCCGCCGTTGGACCGCCTGGCGGCCGGACATGCCGCAACCTTCACCCCCGCGGAAGCCGAACTCCGCACAAGCCCCGAGGAGCTACCGATGAGAAAATATGCGTTCCTTGCCCTGATCGCTGTGATCGCCGCTGCCCCGAGTTCTGCCACGGCGCAGGCTAAAGGCAGCAACGGCGGTCCCGTCGTCAAGTCGCAAGGACATCCGATCGAGTTTGTCCGCAAGGGCACGGAAATTGTCTTTTATGTGGGCGACGACGATGGTTCTCCGTTGTCGACCAAGGACATGCGGGGGCGCGCAACGATTCAGGACGGCGGCAAGACCGTCGCCGTTCCGCTCGCGCCGGCCAATCCCAACCTGATGGCGGGAAAGCTGCAGGCCGAGCTGTCGCCAAAGGCCATTGTGGTGTTTTCCGCGAGTTTGCACGGTCATTCGCTGACGGCGAGATACACCGTGGAATAGTTGGCGCGCAATAGGTGGCCATGATGCAGGCCGATGGCCTGCAAGCGCCTGGATTTCTGGTGAATCGATGGAGACGCGGCGGTCTTGCCAGCCCGGCAGTCAGCGAAGCCCGCCGTTCGTCCGCAGGGATCGTACGAAATCGATCACTGCCAGAATCATGACGCTGACAACAATGATGATGAGCGGGATGGCCTTGATCCAAACCACCAGGATTCCAAGAAATGTCACCACGAGCGCGAGGCCGATGAGTCCGGTGATCGCATTGGTCATCGCACGTTCCTTTTCTCCGCACCGGGAGCCGATTTCGCCCCGGCGCTCGCGACTTTGCGCCGAGTGCCACGACCGGTGCGTCCGATGGTCCTGACAAGCCAGTGCGCCGTGCGCAGGAGGCGGGCATCGTTGTCGCGGCGGCCGACGAGCTGAACGCCGAGCGGAAGGCCGGTTTCGGAGCTCATCAACGGCAGGCTGATGGCGGGCACGCCGAGATAGGTCCAAAGCGTGCAGAAAATCGGGTTGCCCGTCGTCTCAATTCCGGGCGCCGGGCCCGGCGCTGCGGGCGTCAGGATCGCGTCATATTCGTCAAAGATATGGTCCAGCGCCTGATTGAGCGGCGCAATCCCGGACAGTGCGTTGCGATAATCCAGCGCGAGATGCGTGCGGCCGCGCTCGATCGCCTGACGCAGCGGTGTGCTCAGCCTGTCGGCGCCCCGCTGGTAGTCGCGCCGCAGATTGTGCGCCATATCGACTTCCATGATGATGCGGTGCATATCGACGGCCATGTCGAAGCTGGGCCCAAGCTCGACTTCGCTCGACGCGTCACCCAAAACCTCGACGAGCTCGGCAAAGGCATCATGCGTCACCGGCTCGGCCTGATCCCAGACCGGAGAGCGTACGAAGGCAAATCGCGGCGGTAACGGCGGCTCGCTCGCCGCGACCGTGGAGAATGGCGGACACGCAACAGACCGGGTGTCCGGATCCTCCTGGTCGAAGCCGGCGAGGGCCTCGGCGAGCAGGGCCACGTCCTCGACGCTGCGCCCAAACACGCCGACATGATCGAGCGTGCGCGACAATTCAAGCGCGCCGGTGCGCGGAATGATGCCGTGCGTGGGCTTGAAACCGACCACGCCGCAGAAGGCGGCGGGACGGATTACCGAGCCGTTGGTCTGCGAGCCGATGGCACCTGGCACCATCAGCGCCGCAACGGCCGCGGCGGAGCCCGAGGACGATCCGCCGGGCGTGTGAGCCGTGTCGTGCGGATTTCGAGTCTTGCCGGGATTGTAGTACGCGTACTCGGTGGTCACCGTCTTGCCGAGGATCACAGCGCCAGCCGCCCGCAGACGCGCCACGGCCGCCGCATCGCGGCGCGGCGTGCGTCCGGCCCACAAATCTGAGCCGAATTCCGTCGGCATGTCGCCGGTGTCGAAGATATCCTTGATGCCGACGGGCACGCCATGCAGCGGGCCTAAAGCCTTGCCGTGCTTGCGATGATCGTCGGCGGCCTCTGCCTGCCGCATCGCGTGGTCGGGATCGAGGAATGCCCACGCATGGATATCGCGATCGACCTCATCGATGCGCCTGAGGCAGTCGCCGACAAGCTCGGTCGAACTGAGGCGGCCATCGCGGATGCCGGTCGCAGCTTCCGTGAGACCGAGCGCGTTGAGACTCATGCGTCGACTTTCTGCGGTTTACCGGGTCCGCTCATCGGGATCCATAGAGATAGGTGGGCAGCCACAATGCGATCTCCGGGAAGATGTAGACCAACGCCATGGTGAGGAAGACGAGGCCGACAAAGGGAAGCGCGCCGGAGAAGATGTCGGTTAGCTTCACCTGAGGCGGCGCCACGCCCTTCAGATAGAAGGCGGCCATCGCGACCGGCGGCGTGTTGAACGCCGTCTGCGTGTTCAGTGCCACCAGGATGCCGAAGAAGATCGGATCGATGCCGTATTGGGGAAGCAGCGGCAGGAAAATCGGCACGAAGATGATGATGATCTCGGTCCATTCCAGTGGCCAACCGAGCAGAAAGATGATCAGCTGGGTCAGCAGCAGGAACTGGATCGGCGAAAGGTCCATCGAGGTGAAGAACTGCTCCACCACCGACTGTCCGCCAAGGACGGCAAACACCGCGGAAAACGTCCACGACCCGATGAACAGGTAGCAAACCATCGCGGTGGCGCGCACGGTCAGATACACGGATTCGCGCAGCATCTCGTAGTTGAGCGAACGATAGGCGGCCGCCAGAACCATGCTCATGAGGGCACCCACCGCGGCCGCCTCGGATGGCGTTGCCAAGCCAAACAGAATTGCGCCGAGCACCGAAACGATAAGCAACGCAAGTGGCAGGAATGACGTGGCAAGTGCCCAGACGACCTTGGACGTCGGCACGTCGGTCTGTTCGCGCGGCAGCTTCGGCGCGAGCGCGGGATTGATGATCGCGCGGGTCATCGCATAGAGGACGTAGAAGCCAGCGAGCAAGAATCCCGGAAAGAACGCGGCCGCATAAAGCTTGACCGCTGAAACGCCGGCGGTCGCCGCATAGACAATCAGGAGAATGCTCGGCGGAATCAGGATGCCGAGGCAGCCACCGGCGCAGACCACGCCTGCCGACAGCTTGGTGTCGTAGCCCGCTCGCAACATCGCGGGCAGGGCCAGCAGGCCCATCAGCGTGACAACGGCGCCGACAATGCCGGTGGCGGTCGCGAACATCGCGCAGGTGATCAGCGTGGCCACCGCAAGCGCGCCCGGCACGTTCTTCATCGACAATTGCAGCGAGTAGAACAGGCGGTCGAGAATGTTGGCGCGTTCGATCAAATAGCCCATGAACAGGAAGAGCGGAACCGCGACTAGAACGTCGCTGGACGTGACCTCGAACGTCTTCTGCACCAGCAGCGTGAAGATGCGATTCTGGAAGAAGTCCTGACCGGGGGTGTAGTAGGCATAGTAGCCGAACGAGACACCCATCGCCATCAGCGTGAAGGCTATCGGGAATCCGAGCATGATGATGAAGATGAAGAGGCCCAACATCAGCATGCCGAGTTGAGGATCGGTCATGCGCCTGGTCCCTTCTCGCGCTGCGGCTCAACCGCCTGCTGCTGATGCTCGCGGATGACGAGGCTCTCGGTTTCTTCCACGTCGTGCAGGCGTTGCGGCCATCGGCCGGTGCGGATGCAAAGCACACAGCGAATGATTTCGGCGATCCCTTGCAGGAACAGAAGGAAGCCGGTGAGCGGGATCAGCGCCTTCAGCGGAAACACCGGCACGCCGGCCGGACTGAAGATGCTGACCTCGCGGAACCGCACCGACATCTGGGCGTAATTCCAGCCCGCATACATCAGCGCCCCGATCGCCGGCAGGAAGAACAGGATATACAGGACGAGGTCTATCGTTGCCTGGGTGCGCGGCGACCAGAGGCGGTAGACCACGTCGGCGCGGACATGGCCGTTGCGCGAGAGCGTATATGCGCCGGCCATCAGAAACATCGCGCCATAGGTGATGTAGCTGATGTCGAAAGCCCAAGTGGTCGGCGCACGCAGCACGTAGCGCACGAACACCTCGTAGCTTACCCCCAGCGTAAGGACGAGAATCAGCCATGCAAACGCCTTGCCGACCCACGTGCTCAGCTCGTCGATGAAGAACAGAAATTTCGTCATGCGAGCCGAACTCGCTGCGAGCAATACATCCGGACGTCCCCCTAATTCGTGGGCGGCGCTTCGATCGCGCCGCCCCTCTATACGGCCTCACGCCAAGCGCCGCGACAGCCCTCAGACCTTGAGCACGCCAGGAAAGTGATGCTCGAAGGCGCCGCGGTAGTCCGTCGCGTTATTCGTGTTGTAGTAGACCACGCGGCGCACCCATTCCTTCTGCGAGTCCATGACTTTCTTCATGAATGGATCGGAGCCGAGCTGGGCGATCAGACCGTCCCATGCCTTGATCTGCGCGTCGAACACCGACTTCGGCGTCCGCGCGACGTTGACCTTGTCCTTGTTAATCAGCTCCTGCAGGTCCTTCGAATAATAATCCATGGCTTTCCATTCGTTGGCGGAGGACACAGCTTCGGCGGCGTATTGCAGGATTGCCTGCTGTTCCTTCGGCAGCGCGTTGAATTTCGTCCGGTTGAACATGATCTCGAAATATTCCGTCGCCTGATGATGGCTGCCCATCATGTAGTTCTTGGCGACATCCTGCGCGCCGAAGCGCCGGTCCGAGGTCGGATTGTTGAATTCGAACCCGTCGATCACGCCGCGCTCCATCGCGGGCACGATCTCGCCACCGGGTAGCTGCGCGACGGATGCACCCATCGCCTGGAAGAGATCGGCGGCCAGGCCCACCGTGCGATACTTCAAGCCCTTGAGGTCATCCGCGCTGGTGATGGGCTTCTTGAACCAACCGAGCGGCTGGGTCGGCATCGGCATGGCGAAGAAGCTCTTGATGTTGACGTTCATGATCTTGGTCTGGAGCTCCTCAAACAGCTCCTTGCCGCCGCCGTTGTGGATCCAGCCGAGGCCTTCGTTGGCGTTGAAGCCGAACACGGGGCCTGTACCGAACAGCGAGGCGGCCTTGTGCTTGCCGTACCAGTAGACAGTGACCGTGTGTGCGGCGTCGATCTGGCCGCCATGAACGCCATCGAATACCTGGAACGGATGCACGACCGAGCCGCCGACCAGATAGTCGATGCGCAGTCGACCTCCGGCCATCTCGTTGACGCGCTTCACATAGTCTTCGGCCATTTCGTTGAAGACATCGGCCTTGCCCCACGAGCCCTGCATCTTCAGGGTCGCCGTTTGCGCGCGGCTGACTTGCGGCATGGCGATGGTGGCAGCGCCGGCGGCGCCGGCCGTCAGCAAGAATTTGCGACGAGTGGTTCTGGTCTTTTCAGACTTTACAGTCATGGACGTCCTCCCTGGCGGCTTCGTTGTTCGAACGCGTTTCGGTGCGCGTCGATGACCGCTGGAGGTAGGCCGCATTCCAGCGACTTTGATCGAAGTTTGGACGTATTGCCGGCATCCGACAAGCTACCCGATGTCGCATTCCTTAGTCTTAGGCGATCCCATTCGAGCGTTCAGTAGTGAGATACTCACGGGCCTGTCGCGGCGCAGCAAAGATGAAGGCGAACGTCTGCATCGCGGCGTTCGCATGTTGAGTCTCGACAGGAATGTTGTGGCCGAGCCGGCTGACCGTCACGAGACCATGCCAACTCCAGTCGCCGGATGTGTGGAAGTCATCTAGACCACGGCATAGGCCAATGACCTTCCAAAGATCGGAGGGGGCGGAAACGCTCGGCGCAAGCTCCCGCATGATGTGGAGCACAAGCCGCGAGTGACAGCGGGGCTGGCCGCCGGCAGCCCGCTCCGGGGCTGTCGGTCGCGGTTTAGTTGCCCTGAGCGGTCGGGCCCATGACAGGAGGCGGCATCGGCCTGTCCGATTCCGTACCCCGCCGGGCTTCCCCTCAGCGCCGGCATGCCCTATGACGCTGCAACGCAAAAATCCCCCCAAAAGATAGTCATGATCCGCCTCGACAACGTCAGCAAGCAAGCCGGCCACCAGATCCTTTTCATTGAAGCCTCCGCGGCCCTCAACAAGGGGGAGAAGATCGGCCTGGTCGGGCCGAACGGCGCCGGCAAGACCACGCTGTTCCGGATGATCGCCGGTGAGGAACTGCCCGACGAGGGGCAGGTTTCGACCGATCGCGGTATCACCATCGGCTATTTCAACCAGGACGTCGGCGAGATGTCGGGCCGCAGTGCCGTGGCCGAGGTGATGGACGGGGCCGGCCCCGTCAGCGAGGTCGCGGCCGAGCTGCGCGAGCTCGAGGCCGCCATGGCCGATCCTGACAAAGCCGACCAGATGGACGAGATCATCACCCGCTACGGCGAGGTGCAGCACCGTTTCGAGGAGCTCGACGGCTACGCGCTCGACGGCCGCGCACGCGAAGCGCTGTCCGGCCTCGGCTTCAGCCAGGAGATGATGGACGGCGACGTCGGAAAACTCTCCGGCGGCTGGAAGATGCGCGTAGCGCTGGCGCGTATTCTTTTGATGCGCCCGGACGTGATGCTGCTCGACGAGCCGAGCAACCATCTCGACCTCGAAAGCCTGATCTGGCTGGAAAAATTCCTGCACGACTACGAAGGCACGCTGCTGATGACTTCGCATGACCGCGAGTTCATCAACCGCGTGATCTCAAAAGTGATCGAGATCGATAGCGGCTCGCTCACCACCTATACCGGCGACTACGAATTCTACGAGCAGCAGCGGGCGCAGAACGAGAAGCAGCAGCAGGCGCAGTTCGAGCGCCAGCAGGCGATGCTCGCCAAGGAGATCAAGTTCATCGAGCGCTTCAAGGCGCGCGCCTCGCATGCGGCCCAGGTGCAGAGCCGGGTGAAGAAGCTCGACAAGATCGAGCGGGTCGAGCCGCCGCGCCGCCGCCAGAGCGTGGCATTCGATTTTCCGCCGGCACCGCGTTCGGGCGAGGACGTCGTGGCGCTCAAGAACGTGCACAAGGGCTACGGAGCCAAGCGCATCTATGACGGGCTCGATTTCATGATCCGGCGCAGGGAGCGCTGGTGCGTGATGGGCGTCAACGGCGCTGGCAAGTCGACGCTGCTCAAGCTCGTTGCGGGTGCGAGCGAGCCGGACCAAGGCACGGTGGCGGTCGGCGGCAGCGTCAAGATGGGCTATTTCGCCCAGCACGCGATGGACCTGCTTGACGGCGAGCAGACGGTGTTTCAGTCGCTCGAATACGCGTTTCCGACCGCCGGGCAGGGAAGCCTGCGCGCGCTCGCCGGCTGCTTCGGCTTCTCCGGCGACGACGTCGAGAAGCGCTGCCGCGTGCTGTCAGGCGGCGAGAAGGCGCGGCTGGTGATGGCCAAGATGCTGTTCGACCCGCCGAACTTCCTGGTGCTGGACGAGCCGACCAACCATCTCGACCTCGCCACCAAGGAAATGCTGATCACGGCGCTTTCGGATTTCGAGGGCACCATGCTGTTCGTCTCGCATGACCGGCATTTTCTGGCGACATTGTCGAACCGGGTGCTGGAGCTGACACCGGAAGGCATCCACCAGTTCGGCGGCGGCTACACGGAATATGTTGCGCGCACCGGGCAGGAGGCGCCGGGGTTGCGGTCGTAATTGGGGGGCGGGTAGCCCGGATGGAGCGCAGCGCAATCCGGGATTCGTGCCACATGGGCAGTCGTGCGATGCGGATGGTCGCCCCGGATTACGCTTCGTTCCATCCAGGCTACGAAGTGCAGGTCGTTGGACCCGTAGCCCGGATGAAGCGCA
>NZ_JACIHC010000026.1:0-33657 GCF_014198205.1 Bradyrhizobium sp. SBR1B | reverse complement strand
CAGCGCAATCCGGGATTCGTGCCACATGGGCAGTCGTGCGATGCGGATGGTCGCCCCGGATTACGCTTCGCTCCATCCAGGCTACGAAGTGCAGGTCGTTGGACCCGTAGCCCGGATGAAGCGCAGCGCAATCCGGGATTCGTGCCACATGGGCAGTCGTGCGATGCGGATGGTCGCCCCGGATTACGCTTCGCTCCATCCAGGCTACGAAGTGCAGGTTGTTGGGCCCGTAGCCCGGATGAAGCGCAGCGCAATCCGGGATCAGTCTCCACGTTCGCCGAAATTGCCTGTGATCTCGCCAACGCCTCCCCAATCGGGAGCGAGCATACCAGCCCGAACGTAGCGATGGAGCGATGAGTACGGCCAATCGACCGGTGACGCGACGAGCCCGTGCTTGACCGGATTATAATGAATGTAATCGGCGCATCGTTCGAAATCCGCATCGTCGCGGACGGTGTGCTCCCAGAAACGCTTTTGCCACAAAGCGAATTCGCCACGGTCGTTGCGGGAGATCGGGGCGCCGGACGACGCCAGCCGGTGAGTGAATAGGCTCTTGATCCGCCGCCATCTCCCGGAGAAGTCAGCGTCTCGTCCGGGAGCGTCATGATGACGTGCAGGTGATCGGGCAGGATCACGATCGCGTCGATCTCGAATGGTCGTTCGGCCCGTGTGACGCGGAATGCGCCGCGCAGTTGGTCGACATGATCGATCAGCGCGGACGATGTTCGATCGTCCAGCGTCACGGTGAAGAAGAAGGTGCCGCCGGGAAGAAGATTGCGCCGATAGCGAACCATGCAGACCGTCCCGGATTACGCTTCGCTTCATCCGGGCTACAACCAGATCGAGAGATTTGCAATCAATTCGCTCGCTTGAACGCCCCGGCCGCCCTCGCTACGCTTTTGAAAAAAAGGGAGTGAAACGGCGATGAAGCAACTCCGGATCGGCGAGATCACCATCGACGCCGTGATCGAGCGGGAGGGGCCGTGGCGGCGGCCGCGGGATTTCTTCCCGGCCTATGACGAGGGCGTGTTCGGGCGTCATCTGCCGACGATGGAGCCGGAGGTGTTCGACGCCGCGCGCGGCATGATGGTCATCACCTACCAGACCTTTGTCGTGCGCACGCCCCGCTACACCATTTTGGTCGATACCTGCACCGGCGAGGACAAGGGCCATCCGCCGCCGTTCGATTTTCCGGGCAAGGAGCGCTGGCGCAACGAGCTGTTCGCGCTCGGCATCGGTTTTGAGCAGATCGACTACGTGTTCTGCACGCATCTGCATATCGATCACACCGGCTGGAACACGAGTTTGCGCGACGGCCGCTGGGTGCCGACATTTCCGAATGCGAAATACGTCTTTCAAGGGTGAATACGCGGCCTGGGAAGCGGAGAACGCCAAGGGCAGCAATCCGCCCGGGACCGTGTTTCGCGACAATTGCCTGCCGATCGTCGAAGCGGGGCAGGCGCTCTTGGTCGACGATGATTACGCGCTGGATGATACCGTCACCCTGACGCCGACGCCGGGGCACTCGCCCTGTCATTGCTGCGTGAACATTGTCTCGAAGGGCCAGCGCGCGGTGGTCGCGGGCGACTTCATGCATCACCAGATCCAGTGCCGCGAGCCGGACTGGTCGGCGAAGCCGGATTGGGACCCGAAGCAGTCGACGCTCTCGCGGCGAAAATTCTTCGCCTCCGTGGCGGACACCGACACGCTGATTTTACCGGTTCATTTCCCGGCGCCGACGGCGGGGCTGATCAAGCCGCTGGGCGACGCGTTTGATTATAAGTTCAAGCGGGAGTGAACCTCTTCACCTCGCCCCGCTTGCGGGGAGAGGTCGAATTTGCGCGAAGCGCAAATTCGGGTGAGGGGGACTCTCCTCGGGCTCAGCTGTCACCGCCCCGCGGAGACTCCCCCTCACCCCAACCCTCTCCGCGCAAGCGGGGCGAGGGGTAGATCGAGCGCGCCTTACGCGCTGACCTCGCACTTCTTCATAAAGCTGTTCTTGGCAGCGCCGGCGAGCGGCTTGCCGTCGGCGCTCACGGCCTTGGGCGCGCAGGCGTCGGCCTTGCACTTCTTCAGGAACGAGGTCTTGGCGGCGCCGGCGAGCGGCTTGCCGTCCTTGCCGACCGCCTTGCTCTCGCAGGTTTCTTGCGCGAAGGCCGAGCCTGCTGCAAAGGTGGCAACGATTGCAGCCAGGATAATCCGCTTCATCATAGGTGTCTCCGTAAACCAGAAATGGCGGAGAGATTGGAGCCGGGAATCGTGGCGCAATCAAGCTGGATGAGGGCCTGCCGTCCGGTCCGGCTGGCGATTTTTTCGAGTGGGAGTTGGCAACAGGCTCGCTTCCTGTTGCACTGCTCGCTGACCGCGGCGGGCAATGCTGCTAGGCTTGGCCAGCTCAGCTGGATGGAGCATCGTGATGGACGCCGTGATCCCGAAACACTGGGAAGCCGCCGATCAGCATTCGCACCTGGTTCGGCCGCAAGACATGGATTGGCAGACGACGCGCTTTCCGGGGTGCGAGGCCAAGACACTGCTGTTCGATCGCCGCACCGGCCTGATGACCGCCTTGATGCGGTTTGCGCCGGGATCGGTGCTGCCCGACCACGAGCATGTCGGCATCGAGCAGAGCTGGGTGATCGAAGGCGCACTCGTCGACAAGGAGGGGCCGGCCAAGGGCATCGCCTGCAAGGCCGGCGAATTCATCTGGCGCGAGGCAGGCAGCCGGCATGCCGCCTGGTGTCCGGACGGGGCCCTGATCCTCGCGATCTTCCAGGTGCCGAACAAGTTCTTCGAAGCCGACGGCCGCGTGGTCGACGCCGCCGGCCAGGATTGGGACGAGACTTGGGGGCACACCGGCGCAGAGGGAACGCGGAGCGCGCGATAGGCCGCTCTGCACAGTCTAAACCTTGCCGTCGATGCTTCTGATGAGCATGGCGACCTGAACGGCGATCAAGCGCCGCATCTCCTTGCCGCTCCTGGCTGTTTCCCGCAGTCCGCGCATGCCGAACACGAGGCAGCGCGCCAAAACTTCGGGCTCGTCCGCTCCCCTTGCGGACCGCACCTGATCCCCGATGAGCTCGACGACCAGGGACTGGAAATTGTCATAGACCTGTCGGACTGCGGGGAAGCGGAGGTCGAAGAGATCGGCCGAATCCGGATGCGCCTCGACCAGGTCGAAGCCATGACATCCCCAGGATTTGCAAGCGTGGAGCAGCTTGGCGTGAAGCCCGTCGAGGCGGGCGATCGCGGCCCTGATCTCGCGATGCTTCTGCTCGTCCATTCCCTGGATGACTGCCGCGAACACCGCGTCCTTGTCGGGGAAGAGCAGGTAGAGCGCGGGCCGCGAAATCCCCGCCTCAGAGGCGATGTCGCCCATCGTCGTTCGGGCATAGCCGTAGCGCGAAAAGACCGTGGTCGCAGCCGCGACGGCAAGCTGTTCTTTCGAGGCGCGGGATTGAACCATGATCTCCCCATCAATCGTCCGCATCTTGACAAAATGTCGGTAATTGTCAATTTGTCATGATCAGGAAAAGCAAGAGGGTGTTGCGAGATGAACGACGAAGCGCGACTGGGGACGTGGAACGCCTATCATGCCGCATGGGGGCCCGTTGAGGAGAGCGAACGGCGTCGGCTGCTCGAACAGAGCGTGGCCGCCGATTGCGTGTACACGGATCCGGGCTCGCAGGTGGCGGGGCGGGAAGCCTTGATGGCCCGCATCGGGCAGACGCAGCAAAAAATTCCGGGCGCCTACTTCAGGAACGACAGCTTCCTCGAACACCACGGGCAGGCGCTTTTCCGCTGGACCATGTACGACGGCGCCGGCCGCGTCTTCGTCAAGGGCGAGAGCTTCGGCCGCTTTGGCGAAGATGGTCGCCTGGTTCAGGCGACCGGCTTCTTCGAGGTGGCGGCGGCCACCGGCTGACCGTCCGCTGCCGCTAGAGATCGGGTCCGCCGTGTCTCGGCTCTGCGTCAGGTCCCGCGCGCCAGCAGGGCCTTGAAGTCGGCTCGCGCGCGCTGCGCCTCGGCACGCGCCACGTCCGAGGCGTCGCCCATGCCGAAATAGCCGTGGATCAGGCCGGGGCCCTCATGGTGCTTGACCCGCACGCCGGCGGCCTCCAGCGTCCGCGCATAGGCAGCGCCCTCGTCGCGCAGGGGATCGAACCAGGCGGTGGTCACGACCGCGGGTGCAAGGCCCGCAAGTGAGGCGGCCCGCAGCGGCGAGACGCGCCAATCAAGGGCGTGATCGGGCTCGGCGAGATAATGGCCGCAAAACCATTCCATCGTGGCACGCGTCAGAAAGTAGCCCTCGGCATTCTCGGCGCGTGAGGGATAGCGCGCGTTCTCGCGCACGTCGGCGTAAGCGCCGAGGACGTCGGTCACGGGGTAGACCAGCAATTGCGCGGCGAGCTTGATGCCAGCATCGCGGCAGGCGATCGCAGTGGTCGCGGCGAGATTGCCGCCGGCGCTGTCGCCGGCAACGCCGAGGCGTTTTGCGTCGCCGCCAAATTCCGCGACGCGGTCGAAGATATCACTCACGGCGGCGAAGGCGTCCTCGAACGCGCCCGGAAAGCGCGTCTCCGGCGGGCGGCGATAGTCGACGGAGATGACGACAGCGCCGGTCTCGATCGCAAGATTACGCGCCTGCCGGTCATGGGTCTCGAGGTCGCCCGCGACCCAGCCGCCACCGTGAAAGAACACCACGGTTGGCGCGGGCGTGCTACCGATCCGATAGACGCGTGCCGGAAGCGTGCCGGCGCCACCTTTCACCTTGATGTCCTCGACGCCGTCGACGGGCGGCGGCGGGATGGCGGCGCGCGAGGCAGCCAGTGCGCGCAAGGAATCGCGGGCGCTCTGTGGCGTCATGACCGTGGGATCGCGCATCGGCATGAGCGGAATGATCTGGGCGATGACGGGATCGAGTGGCGCGGCCATGGTTGCGGTCCTCCAGGGTTCTTGGTCTTGCTTGCCGCTTAGCATAGATTTTGCGCGCCGCATCGGCAACCGGCCGTGTCGTCAGGCCGGTGGATGAAGGGCGGGGAGGCTTTAGAGGGTGGAATTCGAAACGCTGGTCTAGTCATCCCGCAGCGTGCGTGGCTTCAAGAACGAGCCGGGTCGATCTCGGTGCGCCCTGCTACGGCATCGTGCTCGCGGCGCGGGACCGCGGTCTCGGCTCTGTCATCAACGGGCAGGGCATCATGCGCTCCGACATCGTGCGCGAGGTCGCGAGAAATTCCGGAGGACGAGATGATCATGACCTGCGTCGCGATGGGCTATCCCGACGACGACTTGCCGCGAACGCCGTTCGCTCGGACCGCGAGCATAACGAAGAGTTCGTGCGCTACGTGGGTTTTGCCGATTAGCATCATGAAGAGGAGATTATTCTCTCGCAAAATTTTTTTGGTGCGGAGTCGTTCGCGGCCTCTTGCAATCTCGAAGATGCGGGAGGAACAATATGCAGACTGAGAGGTTTGTTGCTGGCGCGAGGGAATTGACATGCGGCGGCTGGCTAGCCTGGTTCGATGGTTCTTCGGCCCGCGGCTGCGGCGCCCCATCGATGCTGATCCAAGTCTTCCTTTCACACCCGAAGAGTTCGGCCGGCTGATACGCAGCGGCAGGCATGAGGACATGAAGCTGCTGGCCGACGGCCTGGCCTGCCGGTCCATCCCGCACCGCGCCAGCCATCGCGCGACCCATTAGGGTGCGTTCGAGACGGGTCTGTCGCGCTCACCGCGTGAGCGCGACCTGCTTGAATGAGTGGACCAGAGCCTTCTCCAGCTTCCCATTCATCCCGCACAAGACGTTGTAGGCCTCCGCGCGCGGCATGGTCGGCTTGTAGTGCCGGCGCTCGATCAGCGCCGCGAAGATGTCCGAGATGGTCAAAATCCGCACGATGTCGCCAATGCTCTCGGCGCAGAGCGCATCGGGATAGCCGCTGCCGTCGAGGTACTCGTGATGATGACGAACGGCATCGAGAATTTCCGGTGAAATCTTGTCGTGCCCTTTCAGAAACGCGTGGCCCGCGGCTGGATGGGTCTCGATCTGGGCACGTTCTTCCGCATCGAGGCGGCCCGGCTTGTCGAGAATGGCCAGCGGAATCTGCGCCTTGCCGATGTCGTGGAACATGGCTGCCGAGTACAGACGCTCCAGATCGGCTCTTCCGACACCGAGGCTCAGGCCGAAGTCGATGGCGAGGCCGGTCACGAGCAGGCAGTGCTGATAGGTTCCCTCGTGGTGGCGCCGTACCGTCGAGAGCCATTCCGAAAGACCTCGCTCGGTTATGCGATCGGCGATCTGGCGGCCGGCCTCCTTGGTGCCGTCTATGTCAAGAGGTTGGCCCAGGGTCACAGCCGTGAACATCGATGCGACAGCGGTCGCCGCCGCCTCGACGGCGTTGTCCGGTTGCAGTGTGTCGCCTGACGCAGCGGACGATCCGTCGGCCGGATCGGTTAGTGCCGCCAGCAGTTTGGTCCGGCCGACAGTGCTGGGAAGGACCAGCGTCGCCCCGAGCGCGTAGGCTTGCGAGATACCGACGTGAGAGCTGTGCTCGAGGAGAAATATCCGCTTCTTCGCCTTGGCGAGCTTGCCAGCCCGTCTCTTGAGGGCGGCGATATTGTCGACGTCGCGCAGGTCCGCGCGGATGACGATGGCGGCGGGCACCTGCGACAGCTTGGCTTCGGCGTCCAGCCGTTCGCCGGCGACGGCGAAACGGTCCTCAAGGATCGTGCAGACGCCGGCCAGCCTGTCGGACGTATCCGCCAGCACATGCACGAAGGAGCGGGCCGCTTCCTTCTCGCGGATGCCGTCCGCGTTGACGGGGCTGAGGATGGTTCGCGCGTTCTGCACGGCTCGACCTGGACTATCGTGGATTGCAATAATTGGGATGAATTGTAGGCCTATTTGCTTCGGGCGACGGTCTGCGTAGCAGCCGAGGGTGCGCTCGCCGGCTTCTTTTTGCCGTCAGCGGTGACGAAGTGAATGCCGGCCGTGGTGCCATCGATCCAGACCAACTCGCAGCGCCGATAGGCGAGCCCGGTCGACGACAGCAGCATGAAGAATTCCTTGGCCTGCAGCACGTCCAGCGTGCCCTCGACCTCGACCTTTGCGCCTGTCTGCGACACGTCGAGCAGAACGCAGCTGCGCCGCCATGTGCCGTCAGAGCCCATCAGATTGACGGCCTGCCTGTGGTCCATCCGCACGCGCGCCGCCTTGCGGCCGTCGAACTTCATCGGCTACCCCCCCGTTTTTGCGCCGCGATCTCGCCGACTGCTCTCCTTGACGCTTGCGGCGATTTCCCCCCAACGCACCGTCCACTGACTGGTCGACAGCAGCAGCGTCTCGAAAACGTGTTGTGCGCGTTCGCGCTCGGTAAAGGAAAGCCTGGTGCCGCTGCGGTTGCTCAGGATGGCAAGCGTGGTCTGCCAGTTTAGCCGCGACGCCCGGCAGGCCATCACCAGGCCTTCGCAATCGCCGTCGGTCATGACGTGCTCGACGATCTCGATGGGGGTCCCCGAAAGCACCGACAAGGCGGTGAACAAATTGGCGGTCTCGCCGCGGATCGCGAAGCGGTTCACCGCAGAATCGTTGAGCTTGCCGATGCGGTTGAGCGCGATGATCTCCGGCCGTGCGCTTGCATAGGCGGCCGCGCTAGGCAGCTTGGGCACGATCGGCGCTGCCGCTCGAGGACACGAGACGGTGGAAGCCTTTGGCTCCGCGCGAGCGTCGGGGGCCGGCGAGGCCGGCAGCAATTTCCGCAGGACCGGATCTGGCGTGCCTGGTCTGAGCGCCAGGGCCTTCGTGAGTTCGTCATCGCTTGCGCACGTTTCAACGAGCGCGACGTAGGCGGCATCGGAGAACCGCGCCCCTGCGTTGCTGATCAGCGCAAGGTGAACGGCGCGGCCGCCGCGCTTGATGAGCGTCTCGGTCAATCGGGGTTCGATGCGCGCTCGGACAGCGATCGCGAGTTGCTGCGGTTCGCCGCTCGAGATCGCGATTGTTTCGAGATCGGACGTGGAGAGCGCCTGCGATTTGAGCAGAACGGGGCAGGCCACGCCGGGATCGTCGTGTAAGGCAAGACGTTGCAGGGTCTTCGGCGGAGCCACTTTGAGCTCGGCAAGCGCCGCGCCGAGTTGAATCAATGCGCTGGCCTCGACCCGCTCCGTCAATCGAAGCAGGACGCCGTCGACCACACTGGCCAGCAATTCCTGAGGCCGGTCGCGGCTGCCGGTGAGCAGCTGCAAAATGCCTTCGAGGATGCGAGCGCAGCGGTCCAGCGGGCAAGTTGCGACCGCATCCTCCAACTCGACCAAAATATCAGCAGGCGAATTTGCCATCATGGCAGGAGCCTGAAATAAAATAGCTATCGATTTAACGAGCTCTATTGGGCCTCAAAGATGTTAATTTTTAATTTTGAGAATTAAATCCCAGGGTTTTATACACCGCGGCATTTCGGGAAATGCTATCGAAAATCGGCAAGGCTCGACGTCCCGGCTTGTCCTTTCAGTTGGACCCTTCCCAATTGATCAGGACACGTTAGGATTGATTCTTCAGGTCCGACGAGAAACCACAAAGGGGAAGCGGATCGGCACCGTTGCCGGATGCGCGTCGATTGCGACACCGGGTTTCGTATTTTCATGAACAGCATTGATGACGTGCCCAGGCTGGCACTCAAGACATTTCGTTTTTCAGACGTCGACGAATTTCGAAGCGCCATACGCGGGCTGAATTTCGAGTTCACGCCTTTCGTACGGAAGATTTCGTCTGAGCAGACAATTCTGTCGTTGCCCGGGTGCGACGTGAATTTGACGTGCGCGTTTCCCCGGGTCGTTGATGCACAGCTCGTCGGGAATTGCACGGCGATCGGCTTCACGATGGACGACCTCAACGTCCCCATTCGCTTCAATGGCTCGCAACGTGCGCGCCCGGCCGTGGTCATTGGCAGCGGCGGCGCGGCCTACACCGTCATCGAGGAGGTGCAGCGGCAAATCGCCTCAGTGGTTTTCAGCCCGGAGGTGAGGGACCGCGGCTGGCCCACAGCTTCCCAGACCTTCAAGATTTTCGAAACGAGTGCCGCTGGCCTGGACCGGCTGCGCAGTGTGGTGCGTGAGGTGCTGGCCGCGGCCTCAGAGCCCGTCGAGGCGTCAGATCTCCCGGTCAAGGCAAGGGCAATGAAGGAATCCCTGCTCGCGGCCGTCGACCACGTGTTGGGAGATGTCGTTTCGGTCCGCTGGACGCTGCGCCCCAATGACGAGCGGAACTTCAGGATGTTCCGGGATATCAGTGCGCTACTGTCCGATGACCTCTCGCAGCCGATCTACAGCGAGGAGATTGCCCGCAAGCTCGGACTGTCCGTCCGCACCATGCACGACGTCATCCGCCGCTATCGCGGCATGAGCCTGCACCGTTACTTGCGCCTGCGCCGGCTGTGGCTGGAGCGCCGACGGCTGCTCGCCGGCGCCGACAGCGTCAAGGCGGTGGCGCTTGCGTTCGGCTTCTGGCATCTCAGCGATTTCTCCCGAAGTTACCGCGACCAGTTTGGCGAGACGCCGTCGCAAACGCTGGAGCGCGGACGCGGGCGATAGTTGACGGATCGAGTAGGGCCGGACGCCGGTTTTGTGCTACCATCCGGCCATGAGCAATCGCATCCTCGTCCTCTACGGTTCCTACCGTTCCGACCGCATGGGCATCCGCCTTGCGAATTTCGTCATCAACCGGCTGCGCGCGCGGGGCGACGATGTCACCTTGATCGACGCCAAGGCGATCGGCCTGCCGATGCTCGATCGCATGTACAAGGAGTATCCGAAGGGGTCGGCACCCGAAGCGTTGGAGATTCTGGCCGGACAGATCCGCGACGCCGACGGATTCGTCTTCGTCACCGGCGAGTACAATTGGGGCATCCAGCCCGGCCTGAAGAATCTCACCGACCACTTCCTCGAAGAGTGGTTCTGGCGTCCGGCCGCGATCGTGAGCTATTCCGCCGGCCGCTTCTCGGGCGCGCGCGCCGCGACCGCCTGGCACGGCACGCTGTCGGAGATGGGCATGGTGGTGGTGTCGAGCACCATCGGGGTCGGCCCGATCGCACAGACATTGTCGGCCGACGGCGAGCCGATCGGTGATGGCGGCAAGGCCCTGGAGCGCGCGTTCCCGCGCTTTGCCGACGATCTCGCCTGGTGGATCGAGGCGGCGAAGGCGCAGCGGGCGCGCAAGGCGCCGCCTTATTGAACTTGTCTACGCCGCCCTGACTTCGCCGAGGAAGCGGTCGAACTGGCCGGCGAGATCGCGCGACTGGGTCGAGAGCTGCTCGGCGGCGCCGAGCACTTCCCTTGCGGCCGCGCCGGTGTCGTCGGCAGCGCGCTGCACGCCTGCGATGTTGGTGTTCACCTCCTGGGTGCCGCGGGCGGCCTCCTGGACGCTGCGGGCGATCTCCTTGGTCGCCGAGCCCTGTTGCTCGATCGCCGCGGCGATCGCGGTGCCGATCTGGTCGATCTCGCCGATGACGTCGGCCACGTTGCGGATCGCGGCCACGGTCTCGTTGCTCGCGGTCTGGATCGCCGTGATCTGCTCAGAGATTTCGGTGGTGGCCTTGGCGGTCTGGCCCGCCAGCGATTTCACCTCGGAGGCGACCACGGCAAAGCCGCGGCCGGCCTCACCGGCGCGGGCGGCCTCGATGGTCGCGTTCAGCGCGAGCAGATTGGTCTGCTCGGCAATGCTCTGGATCAGCGTGACGACGTCACCGATCTTCTGCGCGCCCTCGGCGAGGGTGCGTGCGGTGTCGCCGGTGCGGCGGGCGTTCTCGACGGCGCGGGCCGCGATCTCGGTGGATTGCGCGACCTGACGACCAATCTCTGAGATCGAGGAGGTCAGCTCCTCGGTGGCGCTGGCGACGGTCTGCACGTTGGTCGAGGTCTGCTCGGAGGCTGTGGCGACGACCGCGGCCTGGCTGTTGGTCTGGGCCGCCGTCGAAGTCATCGACTGGGCCGTGCTTTCCATGGTCGAGGAGGCCCGGGACAGGCCGCCGACGAGCTCGGTGACCTTGGCCTCGAACGCGCGGGTGAGTTCGTCGAGCGCCTGGGCGCGGCGCATCTTGCCGTCGTTCTCGGCCTGCTTCTCGGCCGCGAGCCGGTCGGCCCGGATCATGTTGTCCTTGAAGACCTGGACGGCGGCAGCCATCGCCCCGATCTCGTCGGAGCGCTCGGCGCCCGGGATGCTGTCCGCAACCTCGCCCTCGGCAAGCCGCGACATCCGGCTCCTCAGGCCGACGATCGGCGCGCAGACGCGGCGGCGAACCATCACGATGAGGCCGACGCTCGCGACGAGCACGGCGGCAAGGCCTGCAAGCGCGATGGTGAAGCTGGTGCGCGCGGCCGAGGAGGCGCCGGCGAGGATCTGCTCGGCATTGTCATAGAACGCGTCGCGGACCTCGATGATGGTGCCGAGGCCGCGCTGCGTGGCGGCGTAATAGGTGTCCATATCGTGTTCGTACTTGCCGCTGACGGCGCCGTCCTTGACGAGCTTGAGCTCGCGGCCGAATTCCTCGACATAGATCGAATTGAACTTTTCCAGCGCGGTGGCGACGTTCGCCGGCGTTGCCGGATTGCCGCGCAATTCCAGAAGGGCCATCACGAGTTGGTCGTTGCGGCCCTGCGAGCGGCCGATGTCAGCCTTCTCGGCATCGGTCGCCGGCTTCTTGCCGCCGACGAGGTTCTTGTGCAGGCTCGAGTTGAAGCCGCCGACGTCGCGCAGCGTCATGGCGGTATTGGCGTAGCTGGCCTGCCGGTAGGCGTCGCCGTTCAGGATCGCCATGCGGCGGACCTGCTCGTTCAGCAGCGCGGTCACGCCGCTGTTGAGCACGGCATTGTCTGCGACGATCTTCTTGGCTGCGTCCTTGCGGGCCTCCGCCGGCCCGGTGAGCGCCTTGTCGATGGCCTCGCGCAAGGCGGTGAATTTCGCATTGATTCCATCGATGTTGCTGCCGACGCTGTTGCCGTCGTCGAACGAGCCGGGCAGCTCCTTGCGCAGCGCGTTCATCCTGTCGCGGGCGCCGTCGGTCTGCTTGCGCAGCTTGTTCTGTTCGGCGAGCAGTGCAGGGTCGATCGTGGCGGGGCCGTAGAGGATGTTGGTGGAGAAGCCGCGCTCGGGGTTGAGATAGCGCGGGATATCGCTGGCGGCGCGGACGATCGCCAGGCGGCCTTGCGCCTCGCCGATCCGCTCCATCGTTTGGTACTTGGTCACGGCGACGTAGACGGCGAGGCCGCCACCCACGGTCGAGAGCGAGACGATGGCGGTGGTCAGCAGCGTTCCGATTTTCATGATCTGTCCGGCAATTGGCGCGGGGAGAAAGATATTCTCCGGAAAATAGACAGACCGTATTAATCGCGGGTTTACGCTGGTGGATGCCGCGGGTGCGCGCCTGGCTTAGCGACCGAGGGTGGCAAGGATTTCCAGCGTCGCGGCGTCGCGTTCGCCTGCGAAATAGCGGGCGAGCGCCTCGCCGAACACGGGCTCATCGGAGACCGCGCCGAACAGCGTCATCGACGAGCGGAATTTGGAATCGTCCGGCGCGCCGAGGATCGCGTTGATGCTCCGGCCCTGAACCGCGAGCACCAGCCCGGTGCATTCGATCAGGCGCGCCCCGAGCACGGGATGGGCGAGATAGGCCTTGGCCTCCGCGGGGGAGCCGATGGCGTAGCGCTGCGACATGGCGCTGAAGCCGAGGCCGGCGATCTGAGGGAAGACGAACCACATCCAGTGAGTCTGCTTCCGGCCCCGGGCCAGCTCCGCCTGGACGGCGCGAAAAACCGGGTTCTGGGCCGTTACGAAGCGCTCTAGATCGAAAGGATCGGTCATTGGATACCTTAGGAGGGCTTGCCGGCCGCGATTATGCCTAACTTTTGGCTCCCAATGTGGTAGCTGGTATAGAGTCTCCGGGCGGGGGTTGGGCCCCCCGGGGGTCGATTTGGGGATCTGATGGTTTCCGACGCAGCACATGCCGAGAGGCTGTTGTCGCGCCGCCGTGTCGGGCGAGCCGAGAGAATTCTGCTGTCTCTGGCCGCAGTCGCGATGGCGCTTGGCGCCGCCGCCTGGGTCACTGACATCGGGAATTCGAATTTTGGCAATTCGACCCCGCTAATCACTGCTGCGCTGCCGCCGGCCAATGCCCCTTCTTTCGAGGATCGTTTCGCGTCGGCGTCCGGCAACCCGCCCGCCCGCGAGCTCGGCCTGCGGACGATGGAGCGTTCCGCCCTGAGTGCGGTCCAGCTCAAGCTCCGCGACGCCAAGGCAATGCTCGCCCAGAAGCTCCAGGGCGACGATTGGCGCACGACCCTGACCGATGATGACCGGCACGTGGTCGACGAGACGAGGCCCTCGCAGCGTGCCGACGCCATCCCGATGCCGCGCTCGCGCCCGACCCAGGCGGACCTCTCCGCCCAGATCGCCTCCAGCCAGGCCTATGCGGAGACCAACCCCAGGGTCGACAACCGCAACTTCTTCGAAAAATTCACCGACAAGATCAGGCTCGCCTCGCTGACGCCCAGCGACGGCCTGTTCGCCAAGGCGCCGGATCTGGCCGCCCTCGGCTACGATTCGCGGACGGCGGTCTATGACATCAAGGCCAAGGCACTTTACCTGCCGAGCGGCGTCGCGCTGGAAGCCCATTCCGGCATGGGCGCGCTGATGGACGACCCCAATCATGTCGACCAGCGCATGGTCGGCGCGACCCCGCCCGCAACCTACGACCTGAAGCCGCGCGAGAAGCTGTTCCACGGTGTCCGCGCGCTGCGCCTGACTCCCACCGATGGCACCAGCGCGCTCGGCCGCGTCGGCCTTCTCACCCACAATTACATGCTCGGGCCGCGCGGCGATTCCAACGGCTGCGTCTCGATCAAGGACTATGATCGCTTCCTCAAGGCTTACGACAATGGCGAGTTCAACCGCCTGGTCGTGGTGCCGAGCCTGAGCGGATCTGCGACTGCCTCGCAGCGCGCCAGCACCGACTCCTGATATTCGCCTGCTTTCGGCGGGGCTGCCGTTTCCCCTTCGTTAAGCCGTCATCGTCCAGAAGCAGCCCATGAGTGATCCATCAAGTTCCGAGACCCCGCTGCGTACGACGTTCAAGATCAAGCTGAACGGCGACACGTTGGCGATCGCGACCGTCGGTCAGGCCTATCAATTCCTGACCAACTTCAAGTCGGTCGAATGGATGGAATTCCGCTCCCTGCACGAGGACGCCGTCGAGGCTCTGGAAGGCGCAGCCGGTAACGCGATGCTGGCGGTGCAGGCAACCAACGCCGTGCGCGCGCTGTTCGTCAGCGCCAAGCTGCTCTGAAGCCGTCTCAGCTCACAATCTCGCAGCCCGGATAGAGCGCAGCGAAATCCGGGCGTCGCTTGTGGCACGATTCCCGGATTGCGGCGCTCCATCGGACTACGGGTCTTCTCCTCGCGCATCTTGAACTCCGCTACGGGAACGGGCAAACGGTCGGCGAAGATCGCCGCCGCAAGCCATATGTTTGAAATTTAGTTCAGGGAGAGACCCCATCATGAAACGCCGTACATTCCTCAAGGGCGGCGCGGTCGCCGGCGCGACGACGCTGGTTGCCGCACCTGCGATCGCGCAGAGCGCGCCCGAGATCAAATGGCGCCTGACGTCGAGCTTCCCGAAGTCGCTCGACACCATCTACGGCACGGCGCAGACCTTCGCGAAATACGTCGCTGAGGCCACCGACAACAAATTCCAGATCCAGACCTTCGGCGCCGGCGAGATCGTTCCGGGCCTGCAGGCGCTCGATGCCGTCAGCACCGCATCGGTGGAGATGGCGCAGACCCCGCTCTATTTCTACATCGGCAAGGAGCCGGCGCTGGCCTACGCCACCGGTGCGCCGTTCGGCATGAATCACCGCCATCAGGAATCGTGGTGGCACTTCGGCGGCGGCGCCGATCTCACCAATGAAGCGCTCAAGCCGTTCAAGGCGCACGCCATCCTCTGCGGCAATTCCGGCACCCAGATGGGCGGCTGGTTCCGCAAGGAGATCAAGACCGTCGACGACCTCAAGGGCCTCAAATTCCGCATCGCGGGCATGGGCGGCCACGTGCTTGCCAAGCTCGGCGTCGTGCCGCAGCAGATCGCGGGCGGCGACATCTATCCGGCGCTGGAGAAGGGCACGATCGACGCGGTCGAGTTCGTCGGTCCCTATGACGACGAGAAGCTCGGCTTCCAGAAGGTCGCCAAGTACTATTACTTCCCGGGCTGGTGGGAAGGCGGCGCGATGCTGCACATGATCGTCAACGACGAGAAATGGGCGTCGCTGCCCAAGCAGTACCAGGCGATCGTCAACCAGGCCGGCGCGGCGGCTGGCGCATGGATGCTCGAGAAATACGACAGCGTGAATCCGGCGGCGCTGAAGCGGCTGATCGCGAACGGCGCGGAGCTGAGGGCGTTCCCGCAACCGGTGCTGGAGGCCTGCTACAACGCCACCCAGGAGCATCTGAACGAGCTCGCCGCCAAGAGCGACCTGTTCAAGCGGACCAAGGAAAGCCACGACGCGTATATGAAGGAGCTGCTGTTCTATACGCAGATCGCGGAGAACTTCTACGACAACTATCTGCTCAGCAAGATGCGCAACAAGAGCTGATTGTGAGGAGGGCGCGGTGCCGCGATCGCGCCGCGCTCTCGTAGGGTGGGCAAAGGCGCCCTTGCGCCGTGCCTACGACTGCCCCGCGTTTCGTAGAATTGGTGGGCACGCTTCGCTTTGCCCACCCTACGGGACCTGAGCAAGCGGTCCTACGCCGCCCCAAGCCCCAGCTTCGCGTAGATCCGCCTTGCATAGGCGCCGAACGCATCGGTCGTCTTCAGCGGCAAGTCGCGCGGGAAGGGCAGGTCGATCGGGAAATAGTCGGCCATCTTCGCAGGTCCCGCCGTCAGCACCGCGCAATGCGAGGACAGGAACACGGCTTCCTGGATCGAATGCGTGACGAAGATGATGGTCTTGCCGCTCTCCCGCCAGATCCGCAGCATCTCCAGATTCATCTGCTCACGCGTCAGCGCGTCCAGCGCGCCGAACGGCTCATCCATCAGGATCAGCTTTGGATCGTGAATGAAGGCGCGTGCGATCGCGGTGCGTTGCTGCATGCCGCCGGAGAGCTGCTGCGGATATTTCTGCTCAAAGCCGGCAAGGCCCACGAGGTTGAGAAGATCGCGCGCCCGCTCGCGCGCGGCCTTCATCGGCAGGCCGACGATCTCGGCCGGCAGCAGCACATTGTCCAGGATCGTCCGCCATTTCAGCAGCAAGGCCTGCTGGAACACCATGCCGATGTCGCGGGTCGGATCGAACGGGCTGTTGGCGTTGCCGATCTTCACCGTGCCGCCGTCGGCGCCGTGCAGGCCGGCCAGGATCTTCATCACGGTGGTCTTGCCGCAGCCGGACGGGCCGACCAGCGAGACCAGCTCACCTTCCTGCACGTCCATGGTGACGTCGGACACCGCCAGGAATTCGGCGCCGCCGCTGCGATAGACCTTGCGGACGCCCTGCAGGCTGATGAAGGGGGCAGGGCTCATGCCAGCCACTTGTCCCGATTGGCGGCAACGAAGGCATCGTCGCTGAGGTCGGCGTGCGCGCGATAGACGCGGTCGATCTCCTCTTTCTGGCCGGGGCTGAGGCCCTCGTTCGGATCGAGGCACCACAGGCCTTTCATCAGGCCCTGGCGCCGCAGCACTTCGTGGCAGCCGGCGATGCAGCCGTGGAAATTGTTGGCGACGTCGAAGAAGGCGCTGTTGCAGTCGGTGACGCGGGCATCGAGTGCCAGCAGGTCGGCCGGCACGCTGTCCTTGTGCCGCGCCGCCTTGCAGCGCTCGAACTGCTTGATTGCACTGGCCGTCCACACCGACCAATGGCCGAGCAGACCGCCCTTGAAGTAGGTGCGCGTGGTGACGCCGTTGTCGCGCAGATCGAACGGCAGCATCAGATCGAGCAGGATGTGGTCGTCATTGCCGGTGTAGAGCGCGACGCGGTCGAGCGCGCCGGCGGCCGCGACGCCGCGCAGGACGTCGAGGGTACGATAGCGGTTGAACGGCGCGATCTTGATCGCGATGACATTGTCGATCGAGGCGAAGCGCTGCCAGAACCGGGCGGAGAGGATGACGCCGCCGACGGCCGGCTGAAGATAGAAGCCGACCAGCGGGATCTCGGCGGCGACTGCCGTGCAGTGCGCGATGATCTCGTCCTCGGAGGCGCTCTTCATCGCGGCGAGGCTGAGCAGGCCGGCATGATAGCCGATGTCGCGCGCGGTGCGGGCTTCGGTGACCGCCTGGTTTGTCGGACCCGCGAGGCCTGCGACCATCGCCAGCGGTCGCCTGGTCCAGTTGGCCGCGGTCTCGGCGGCGAGCTCGAGCACCGGACGGTAGAGACCGACGTCGCGGATCGCGAACTGCGTCGTGTGCACGCCGACGGCAAGGCCGCCAGAGCCGGCGTCGATGTAATAGCGCGTCAGCGCACGCTGATGCGTCTTGTCGAGCTGGCGCTCGGCGGTGAGCGCGAGCGGATGCGCCGGTATCACGGTGCCCTCAGTGATCAGGTTGCGGATGTCGCTGTTGATCTGGCTGTGATGCATGATGTCCTATCCGAATTCAGGGCCGGCGACGGCGAATGGCATTTCCTCGCCCGTGACGGTGGCGGGACCGAACCGCATGCGCTGGAACGGGCGCTCGATGGTCCAGCTGGAGGCGGTCAAGCCTTCCAGGAACGCGGCTTGCGACGCGACGGCGTCGAGTAGGAGCGGGCTGGTCTCGGAACGCACGATCGCGTCAACGAGCGCCAGAGCTGCCGCGGCATTGTCGGCCAACAACGGGCCGATATGGCGGGCGGTCCGGCCGTCGCGAACCAGTGCGATGGCGCCGTTCGCACCGACGATGCGCGAGCCAGAACGCTGTGCGAAGGCGGAGAGGAGGGCGGTCCGGTCGAACCCGGTGGCCCGCAGGTCCCGCGCACGAAGCGCATCGAGTGTCCCGGATGACAATGGCGGCGCTTCGGCCCGCGCTGGCTTCAACAGCTTCAGGCGGCGCAATTGCAGGGTCGGCGTGAACCCCAGTGGTCCGTAGACGACGGCGCCGTCCGGCGTGGCATCGAGCCAGCTGGTCAGGCCGTTCTGACGCGCCGTCTCCAGGCAGGCGTCGACCAGACGGGTGGCAAGGCCACGGCGGCGATGCGTGCCTGATACCAGCACCATGCTGATCCAGGCGTTGTTGCCGGAATAGGGCAACAGTGCCGCGGTTGCGACCAGCCGCATGCCGTCGCGAATGCCGAACACGACGCCGTCGCGCAGGAAGATGCGCCAGTCCTCGTCGGTCTGGTTCCAGTGCGCTTCCGTCGACAACGCCAGCCCCGCGATCGCGTCGTCGACGCCGAGCTGGACGATGTGCGGGGCGTCAGTAACGGCCATCGCGCACCTCGTATTTGGTGGGCTTGCCGAGGCTCGGCATGGCGCGCGAGACCCAATCGGCGGTCCAGGCGATCAACTGCTCGGTGTCGACGACCGGAAGGCCGAACAGGTCAACCGCCCTTGATGTGTCGGTCAGCCAAGCTGTCGGCTCTTCCTTGCCTGTCAGCACCGGCGCGCGGCCGAACCTTGTGCCGAATCTTTGCGCGAGATCGCGCACCGCCAGAATCTCGTGGCCGCTGACATTGATCGGCGAGGTCGGCGCGGTGCAGTGCGCAAGGCAGCGCAGCGCCTGCGCGGAGGCATCGCCCTGCCAGATGAAATTAACATGACCGAGGCTGACGTCGATCGGCGTGCCCGTGAGCACCTTCGTCGCGATGTCGTGCAGCACGCCATAGCGCATGTCGATCGCGTAGTTGAGACGGAACAGCCGGCCCGGCGTTGCGAATTTGTGCGAGAAATACTCGAACATCCGCTCGCGGCCGACACAGGATTGCGCGTATTCGCCGGGCGGGTTCGGCGCCATGTCCTCGGTCGAGCCTTTGCCGTCGACAGGGACGAAAGGATAGATACAGCCGGTCGAGAACGCCACAATGCGCGAGGACGGGAATGCCTGGGCTACCAGGGCGGGCACGTGTGCGTTCATCGCCCAGGTCAGCGACAGATCGCCCTCGGCGCCGAACTTGCGGCCGGCCATGAAGATGATGTTGGGCGCCTTCGGCAGCGCCGCAATTGCCTTCTCGTCCATCAGGTCGCAATTGATGGTTTCGACGCCGCGCGCGTGCAGCCAGTCCTTCACGCCGGCGTCGCTGAAGCGGGCCACGCCGATGATCCGGCGATCGGGCGCGGCGGCCTTGGCGAGCCCGGCCAGCGTCGGGCCCATCTTGCCGCCGACGCCGAGGATCATGATGTCGCCCTCGACCTTGGCGAGGTCGTCGATCAGCGCTTGCGTCGGACGGCACAGCAGCTCGTCGAGGGCTGCGATATCGGGGATGGTCTTCGGCAGCGTCTGGCGGGTGAGCAGCATGGATTTGTCCTTGGTTCTGCCGTTGTCAGGTTTGCCTTGCGTCACCGACCACGAACATGCGTTCGAGGATCAGGACGAGGCCGTAGAGAGCGACCCCGAGCAGCGTCAGCAGCACGACGGCCATCACCATCGCGGGTGTGTCGAGCGCCGACTGCACCTGGATCATGAGGTAGCCGAGCCCGCGCTCGGAGGCGATGAACTCGCCGACGATGGCGCCGGCAACCGCCAGGATGGCGCCGACCTTCATGCCGGAGAACACGTAAGGCAGCGATCCCGGCAGCTGGATCTTGCGGAACAGCGTCCAGCGCGAGCCGCGCAGGGATTTGACGAGATCGAGCAGGTCCGGCTCGACCTCGCGCAGGCCCCGCGCGGTGGTGAGCAGGATCGGAAAGAAGCAGATGCTGAAGGCGATCAGGATGTTCGGGATGATGCCGTAGGAGAACCAGACGATGAAGAGCGGGCCGAGCGCGACCTTCGGGATCATGTTCAGCGTCACGAACAGCGGCAGCAGCACGAGGCTGAGCAGCGGCGCCCAGCTGAAGATCACGGCCAGCGCGACGCCGACGAAGGCGCCGAGCGCGAAGCCGCCGAGGATCTCGACCGCTGTCACCAGCGTATTGGCGCCCCAGGCGTAGCTCGCGGTTCCCAGCGTCTGCACCGTCGCCAGCGGGGAGGGCAGGATGAATTTCGGCAAGTGAAAGGCATCGACCGCGACCTGCCAGAGCACGAGCACGCCGAGGTGCACGATCAGGATGATCGCAAAGCTGCGCGAGGCGCGTGCGCTGTCTCCTGCCACCGATTGCTCCCTGTTGGCGCGGCGGCGATGCCGCAGGTCGCAAGCCTAGCCGCCTTCCGGGGAAGTTTCAACCAGTTGGTTGATTAGGGCCGGAGCGACTGCAGTACCAAATCGGCGACATGGCGGCGGCGGGCGCGCCGTGCGGTGCGGCTCGACAGGTCCTTGCCGAAGATCGCCGACAGTGTCGGCGTGTTGGAGAAGAAGAAATAGCTGAGGCCCGCAATGGAGATATAGAGCTGGACGGGGTCGACGCCCTTGCGGAACACGCCCGCGCGCACCCCCTCGTTGAGAATGTGGGAGACGCTCTTCACCAGCGGGGAGTGCATCGCTTCCAGCCGCGTCGAGCCGCGGACGTGGCGGGCGCCGCCGCGGTTCTCGTCGTTTAAAAGCACGATGAAATCAGGGTGTGCGGCCAGATGGTCGAACGAAGCCTCGATCAGCTTGCGGATCGCCTTCTCCGGCGGCAGGCCTTCGAGATTGAGCCTGCGCTCCTGCTCGCGGATGTCCTCATAGACCCATTCGAGTACGGCGAGGTAGAGCGCGTCCTTGTCGCCGAAATAGTGGTAGACGAGCTGCTTGTTGACGCCGGCGCGCTCGGCGATCTCGTCGACGCGGGCGCCCGCAAAGCCGTGCCGGGCAAATTCCAGGCGCGCCGCGGTCAGCAGCTTGTTGCGGGTGGCGACGGGGTCGCGGCGCTGCGGCACGGTGTCGCCAGATCGTTTTGCGGGCATTTCCAACCAAACAGTTGACAAGTTGAGGGCGGGCTTGTTGCATTGGTATCCTCACAAGGGGAGAGCGACAAGCCGGGTCGCGGCAACGAGGAGAGATGCGATGAAGCGTTTGCAGGCGGCGGGCTCGGCCCTGGTCTTGACCCTGATGCTCGGTGCAGCCGCGGCGCCCGCGCATGCGGGCGAAGCGGTCAATCTGATCCTGAACTGGACGCCGACGGCCGATCACGCGCCGTATTATTATGCCAAGGCGCAAGGCTGGTACGAGAAAGCGGGCATCGACCTCACGATCGAAACCGGCAAGGGCTCCGGCGTCTCTGCCGCCAAGGTCGGCTCCGGCGGCTCGCCCTTCGGCGTCGCCGATCTCGCCACCATGCTGGTGGCCAAGAGCAAGGGCGCCGACACCGTCGCGGTGATGAGCGTCTATGCTAATACCGGGCAAACCTTCTACTGGCTGAAGAGCTACGGCGTGAACGGCGTCAAGGACTTTGCCGGCCACAAGATCGGCAATCCGCCCGGCGATGCCTCGCGCGTGATGTGGCCGGCGTTTGCCAAGGCCGCCGGGCTTGCGCCCGATGCCGTCGGCTTCGTCAATGTCGGGCCGACCGCGAAGATCGCGGCATTGAAGAGCCACACCGTCGACATCATCAGCGACTTCTACAATGAGCACGATCTGAAGGTAATCGAGTTCGGCCAGGACCTTGGCTACGTCAACTGGAAGGACATCGGGCTCAACCCTTACGGCAATTCGCTGATCGTCAACGGCCCCTACTTGCAGAAGAATCCGAAGGTCGTCGAAGAGTTCGTGCGCGTCACGCAGAAGGCCTTTGCGGCCTGCGTTGCCGACGTCGCGCCGTGCCTGAAAGCGCTGCTCGACCAGGTCTCCGGTCTCGACCGCGCGAACCAGGAGCGCCAGTGGGAGCGCATCAAGTTCCTGATGACGGACGAGTTCACCACCACCAAGGGTCTCGGCTGGATCGACGGCGAGCGGATGAAGAAGGACTACGAGCTGGTCCAGACCTATCTCGGCATGGAGAAGCCGTTTGATGTGACGACGGCGTTCACGACCAAGATGCTGGATCCGAACATCAAGATGGATGCGAGCAAGGTGAAGAAGTAGGGGGGGCATCTTGGCCCCCACACAGCGGTGTCATGCCCCGGCTTGACCGGGGCATCCAGTACGCCGCGGCCTTTCGACGAACCCATAGGGTCTCTGAGTACTGGATCGCCCGCCTTCGCGGGCGATGACAGTTTGGGACGGGTAACCCACGGAGAAATTAACCGGCCGTTAACCATATCCGCCGCATCGTTAACCATTCAATAACAGGGAACGAGTCGGCCGATATGGAGGCTGCAGTCAAACCTCAACGCCAAATGGTGCGCCTGCGCGGGCGCTCTTATGTGGCCTTCGTGTTTACGCCGACGGTTCCGGTGCAGGACTGGCTGCACGAGATCGATGCCACCATTGCGCGCTCGCCGGGCTTCTTTGCCGGCCGTCCCGTGGTGATCGACCTGTCCTCGGTCGACCTCAGCCAGTCCGGGATCGGCCATCTGCTCACCAGCCTTCAGGACCGCAACATCCGCGTGCTCGGCATCGAGGGCGTGGAGGAGGCGAGGCTGACCCCGATGATGCCGCCGCTGCTCTCGGGCGGGCGCAGCTGCGTGATCGAGCCGAACGCGCCGAAGAAGGCCGAGACGAAGTCCGAGGCCAAGCCGACATCGCTGCTGCTGGAGAACCCAATTCGATCGGGCCAGACCGTGATCTTTCCCGAAGGCGACGTCACCATCCTCGGCTCGGTCGGCTCGGGTGCCGAAGTCGTCGCCGGCGGTTCCATCCACGTCTATGGCGCGCTACGCGGCCGCGCCATGGCGGGCGTGAACGGTCGCACGAGCGCGCGCATCTATTGCCAGAAGATCGAAGCCGAACTGCTTGCAATCGATGGGTTTTATCAGACCGCCGACGATATCGACGAGGCCCTGCGCGGCAAGCCGGCCCAGGCCTGGCTGCAGGGCAACACCATGCGAATTACCGCGCTGAACTGACCAGAAGGAGATTTCAGAAATGGCAAAGGTACTGGTCGTGACATCAGGCAAGGGGGGCGTCGGCAAGACCACGACGACCGCCGCGCTGGGGGCCGCGTTGGCGCAACGCGGCGACAAGGTCGTCGTCGTCGACTTCGACGTCGGCCTGCGCAACCTCGACCTCGTGATGGGCGCCGAACGCCGCGTCGTGTTCGACCTCATCAACGTGGTGCAGGGCGTTGCAAAGCTGCCGCAGGCGCTGATCAAGGACAAGCGGCTGGAAAACCTCTGGCTGCTCCCAGCCTCGCAAACCCGCGATAAGGATGCGCTGACGGAAGAGGGCGTCGGCAAGGTCATCGACGATCTGCGCAGCCGTTTCGACTGGGTGATCTGCGACAGCCCCGCCGGCATCGAGCGCGGCGCCTCCATGGCGATGCGCTTTGCCGACGAGGCCGTGATCGTCACCAATCCGGAAGTCTCTTCGGTGCGCGATTCCGACCGCATCATCGGCATGCTCGATTCCAAGACGGTGCGGGCCGAGAAGGGCGAGCGCGTCGAGAAGCACATTCTCATCACCCGCTACGACCCCTCGCGGGCCGCGCGCGGCGAGATGCTGACCATCGACGACATCCTGGAAATCCTCGCAACGCCCTTGCTCGGCATCATCCCCGAGAGCCAGGACGTTTTGAAGGCCTCCAATGTCGGCACACCGGTGACGCTGTCGAACGCGGACGGCGCACCGGCGCGGGCCTATATCGACGCGGCGCGCCGGCTGTGCGGCGACACCGTGCCGATGCAGGTTCCGACTGAGCGCAAGCGTTTTATGGATCGTCTGCTGCGACGGAGGGCTGCATGAGCATGGGTCTGCTTCGGCTTCTCCGCGGCAAAAAGGCCTCTGCACCCGTCGCTCGCGAGCGGCTGCAGATCCTGCTTGCCCATGAACGCGGAATGCGTGGCCAACCCGATCTGCTCGGGGTGCTGCGTGAGGAAATTCTCGCCGTCGTGTCCAAGCATGTCACGCTTGACCCGACCAAGGTCATCGTCCGGCTCGAGCGTGGCGACGACGTATCGACCCTGGAGGTCGATATCGAGGTGCCCAACGACTTCGATCGCAAGAAAGCGGCGGTCGCATAGGGGACGCGGCCGACGAACTCCAGCTTTGGGGTGGGTGAGAAGGCGGTCCGCTGGGCATAGCGGGCCGCCTTTGTTTTGGGACCATAGGGACGGTGCGGAACGAGGTCCCGCCCTCAATCGTTGTGAACGACCGCGGGAGCGATGCGGCCTGCGGTCTGGTCAGACGGGAGAGCGCCCATGATGTCCGAGGTCCAGGTCCACACCGTCGCGCGGCAGATGCTCGAACGGCATGGTTTTGCTGCGATTGCGAAGGCCGCTGAGCAGGCCCAGGCCTGCGAGGGCCGCGGCGAGGCCGATGAGGCCAAGGAATGGCGTCACATCGCCGACGCCATGAAGATCATTCGCGGGCCGGCCCACAGCTGATCGCTGGGCCATAAACGCTTCAGCGTTCCTCGCGATCCGGCCCCCGTGACGGGGATCGATGCTGCGTCTGCGGCTGACCGCGCTCGCCCGCCTCTTTGCAGGGGAGCTGTTCCCACGATCCGTCCGGCGCCTGCTGATAGGCGCTGCACGAGGACGACGAGGTCGATTTGTCCTCGCCCTTTTGGGCGTCGGAATTCTTTGCCTGTGCCGGGGCGGCCACCGTTGCGCTCATCGCGAGCAAGCCGGCGACCATGAGATGCGTCATCCGCATTGGGCTTCTCCTGTGCGAAAAAGCCCGCATGCTGGCGAGGAATGTGACGATTATTGGCCGAAACGAGGGTTCCGCCGCGGTGTGCTTAACGCCGCGACAGCCGGCTTGCTAGCCGCCCTTGGCCCGGATCAGGCCGGCGAGGTTGGTCTTCTGGGCCTCGCACCAGTTGGGCATGCCGAGGCGGCGCTGGTTGAGATCGGTCGCCTGGGTCGCCACCGCGACCTCGGCCATCAGATCGTCGTCCTGCTTCTCGCCCATCTTGCCGCCGGTATGCATCCAGGCAATTGCCTTGCGCACCTTCTCCGTGGTGCCGTCGGGCAGCTTCATCTGCTGCGCCTTCTGCACGAGATCCTGGTAGACGACGTCCGTGCCCGGGCATTCGACCTTGGTGGCAAAGGCCTGCAGCACCAGGGTCACATAGGTCGAGCGTAGATGGTCCTCGGCCTGGGCCGGAGCGGCGATCAGCAACAGGCCAGCCATCAGGAAACCGTAGCGCATCCTTGGTATCTCCTCCATTTTTTTGGGAGGCTAGCGTCCGCCGGGCTGCTCCGCAATGGTATCGGGGCGAATTTGTCGCGCCCCGGCGCGGTGCGCTATCGTGGCCCGCATCCCGGCCTCGGAGAGCGACATGAGCCTGTTCAGCACGCCATTCGATCCTAACAGTGACACAGCGCTCGTCACCGGCGCGGGCAACGGCATCGGGCGCGCCATCGCGCAGGCCCTGGTCGGCGAGGGCGTCCGGACCGTGTTCGCCGACATCAGCGCGGAGCGGGTGAACGCCGCGATCGGCGCGAGCAAGAGGCCCGAGCTGGCGGTGCCCTGGGTCGGCGATCTCGCCGAATTGGATGCGTGCGACGCGCTGCTTGCCGCCGCGGACGCAGCGTTGGGCGGGATCACGCATTTCGTCCACAGCGCTTCGCCGCCGCGGCGGGAGGCCGATCATGCGCTCGCGGTCGATCGCAGGATCTGGCAGCAGATGCATGCCGTCAATCTCGATGCCGGCTTTCACCTGGCGCGCGAACTCGCAAAGCGGCTGATCGCGGCGAAGCGGCCGGGCTCGTTCCTGTTCCTCACCTCGCTGCATGCGGGCACGCCGCGCAACCTGCCGCATTATTCGACGGCGAAGGCGGCGATGGCGATGCTGGTGAAGGAGTTGGCCAAGACGTTCGGCCGCCACGACATCCGCGTCAATGCGCTGGTGCCCGGCGCGATCGCCGCCGGCGGGTTCGTTGCGGACCCCGCGCTGGCGCGGCACATTCCGCTCGGGCGTCTCGGCGAGGCCAATGACCTTGCGCCGATGGCGCTCACCGTATTGTCGAACAAGCTCTCCGCTTACGTCACCGGCGCAGCCTTCGTCGTCGACGGCGGACTGTCGCTGACGAACTGGTTCGAACCGCCCGCGCTTGACGAGTAGTTAGCGGCGCCAGGCCGGCACGGGATCGAGCGGCGTGCGGTAAAGCTCTTTGTCGTCGCGATCAGTGACGCGCACCGCGCAACCCTTCTGCTGCAGCTCCGGCTTCACCTGCGACAGCTCGGTGGCGAGCTGGTCGGCACGCTCGGAGGCAACCTCGATGTCTTCGAGGATGATTCCGCCCTGGTTCCTGAACTCTCCACCAACCACAAGATCGAAAGAGTAGTACGGCATCCGAATTCCCCGGTGTGACGAGATGAGCTTCAGTGGAAGTCTCAACACATGTCGGATGGTACCACTGAGTCGACATCTACCGATGAACGGACCGCGCAATCTCTGTGCTTATGGCGCAGAAATGATGTGCAACGTGTGGCGGCCTTAACATTTAATTAAATATGTTGGCGTGATCATAAGGCATGGAATTGCAGCGGAACCGGGCTCCGGGAACCGGCAGCTGCAAGAGAAGGCCGCCGGCATAGATCCCGACGGCCTTTTCTCTTGAGCGAGAAAAATCGCTTTCCGTAATTGTCCGGACTCAACGCATCACATCGACTCGGACAGCGTACGCGAGTGGTCGCAGCGCGCTGCTTGCGCGGTCTCAGTCTAGCGCAACGGCATCGGCGGACGCACGACCGGTCCGTCGTCATCGGCAACTGCTTGGGTCGTGGTAACAGGTGCGGCCGGCGGCGGCATCGCGGCAGCCTGCGAAGGCGGCGGCGGAGCTGCGAGCGGCGCGGGCGAATAGGCCGGCATGTAGGTGTGCGACACGACCGGCTTCGGTTTGCGAACCGGCGGCGGTGACGGAGCTCGCGGTGGGACCGCAGCAGCACGTGCGCGCGGATCAACGGGCTTGACCTCAGCTACCGGCTTCGGCGCAGGCGGTTTTGCCATCTCGCGCGCCATCTGCTCCTGTCCGGCCTTCAACTCGGCGATGTTGGCCTTGAGCGTTTCGATCTGCTGCGCCATCGCGGCGAGGTCGCGCGTCATCGCTTGCACCGACTGTGCTGCATCGGGCTGCGTCGCTGCGGGCGTGGCGGCCGCGACCTGGACTGCGGGTGGCGTCGCAGATTGATCGGCCGTTTGATCGGTTGCCGGTTGCGCTACGGGCGGGGCGGCCTGTTCCGCGGGCGGCGCGGCCTGTGCGGCAGCGACCGGCGCGGTCTGCGATGTCGACGGCAGCAGCGACGTCAATGCCGGTGTCCATTCGGCGAGCATCTGTTTGGCGGTGTCGCCGTGCTTCTCCCACGCGATGGTGGCGGCTGCACTGCCGCCTGCAAACAGAAACGTGACGAAAGCGCCGCGCAGCCACTTGCCTGCGGCGGATCGCTTCCGCGGACCGAGACCATCGCTCGCCGCGACACGGACGGCCGTGTCGACAGAGGGCGGAGGCGCCGCCTGCGGCTCCGAGACGGGACTGAATTTGGGCTCAATGGAGATTTTGCGATCGAGCAAGGGTTTGGGCTCCGGCGCGAATTTCGGCTCCGGACGCGTCGCGATGTCAGGCGCGAGCGCGGGCGCAACGCTGACGGGGCGCGAGGCCAGCACAATGTCGGGCGAAATCTGAATCGCGTCGTGCGGATCGTTGTCCTTGACCGTGTCCTTCACGATCTCATCGACGATTTGCTTGGGGTTCAGCGTCGCGAGCATCGCAGCTCCTTTGAAGCCCGGTGTTCGAAGGCCGGGCGCTTGAAATACTGGTCGTCCGCATTGGCGCGAGCCGATCTATTGGGGCGAGCCCATCCCAACCGGATGGGCCTCGCATGATGACGCACGAGTCCAGCCGGGTTTGACCAAAGCAAGGCGAGGGGATGGAGATGATGCGACTGTCTTCCGCCGTTTGTGGTGATGGAACCCCTTTTGTTGAACACGCGCACGTGTTCCGCGCTGCCTTGTTTTCAGCACGATTTTGGCAGCATCTGGGGATGCTGGGGGCGCTGCTATCCGCTATCGGGGGCCGGCGGTGCCAAGATCTTTAATCGCTTTGTTCGTCGTTGCCTTGCTGCCGCTGGGCGGCTGCATGCAGGCCACGCTTTCGCCGTCGACCGACGCGAGCATGACGCCGCGCGACCGGCAGTTGCTTGCGCACACGCCTTACGCGCAAGCGAATGTGCCCGAGCAATATCTCCGTCACGTCGTCGACTACCAGCGCAAGGAGCAACCAGGTACCATTCTGGTCGATACCGACGCACGCTACCTTTATTACGTGCTGCCTGGGGGCAAGGCGATCCGCTACGGGGTCGCGGTCGGCGAGGAAGCCATGGCGTTCTCCGGCGTCGCGCGGGTCGGCCGTCTGGCGGAATGGCCGGACTGGGTTCCGACAGCAGATATCCAGGCGCGGCTCGGGCCGTATCCGGCGCGCGTTCCCGGCGGTCCCGCCAATCCCTTGGGCGCGCGGGGCATCTATCTCTATTCCGGCAACAAGGACACGCTCTACCGCATCCACGGCACCAACCAGCCGGAATATATCGGACAGGCGATCTCGTCCGGCTGCATCCGGATGCGCAACGAGGACGTGATCGATCTCTACGACCGGGTGAAGCTCAATTCGATGGTCGTGGTGCTGCCGCCCGGGCAGAACGCGCAGGCGGAGACGGGCGCGCGCTGGCGCGGGTGAAGGCTCGCAGGCGTGCACGTCCGGCGCGCTGCTTGCGGACAATTTTAGCCATTGTCTTGCGCGGTCTCTAACGTCTCGCGCCTAGCGTGCAGCGAGCAAGGGGTTGCTCGCATGTATCTCGTGAAGAATTCGCCGCGCGCGTTGTTCGCAGCGCTGATTCCGCTGGCCATCGTCGAAGCCGTGCTGCTGGTCTACGCCCTCGCGGGCGGACAGGTGAAAGATCCGGTGGGGGTGCCCGCGCCGGATCAGATCCTGGTGCTGTATGCTGGCCGCATGGCGATGAACGCCACCTTGCTGTTCGCCGGACATATTGTGCTGCGGCAATGGACGGTCTCCAGCCGGCTCGCCTACGGCCTGATGGGCGGCGTCATGGCGGCGGTGAGCTACGGCATTGCGATCCGCAACCACATCCAGCTGACGGCGCCCGGCGACGGCACAGTGATGACGATCGGACTGTTGCCGACCATTGCGGGAATGATCGGTGGCTTCCTCTACGGCCAGTTCGCCGGGCTGAGCCCTGTTGCGCGCGCAGCCGTGGATGCTTCCGCTGCCGACGCGTCAGGAAAGCGGCTGCCGCTGGCGTTCAACGGGCCGGTCCGCGTCCGCACGTCCTTCGCGGGCATCATCATCGCCGCGCTGATACCGACGGTGCTCGCAACTCTGCTGCCCTACACGTTGGTGCCGCTGCTGATGAACGGTTTCGGCGACAAGAGCACCGCACATATCTTCGCGGCGGTGATCCCGGCGCAGACCTTCATGGTCATGATGGTAATCTCTGTCATTCCTTCGAGCATCTTCATGCTCTGCGTTCACCACGCCGCGCGAGCGATGAGCCGCCGCAACGCATGGGAGTACGCGGCGATTGGCGGCGTTGCGGCGTTCGCCTGCATACTGTTGCTTGCGTTCGCGGTGCCACTGCTTGCCTTTCTCGTGGTGCCGGCAGCATTCTGCGGGGCTGTCATGGGCGCGATCTACCGCCGCTTCGCCGGCCTCGAGCCGATGCCGCTACCGGAAGCCGTGATCGCGACCGATCCGAACACGCTGGTCGATGCCGATCATCCGTCGCGCCACCAACATGGCGTCATCCTCAGCAACTGATCGCTTGGGACAGAGACATGAAAGAGCTTGCGGCGCTTGGCGCGGGATTGGCAATCGCGGCCGTGGCGGTGCTCTGGTTCGCGACCGGGCCCGTGGTGGTGGATGCCGAGATCAAGCCGCTTCAGCCGAACGCAGATATGCCGGCCTTCAGGCCCGTTCCGAACGAACTGGCCGGCCCGACCGGTCGCGACAACCAATGACGATCTCGCTCTAGTTCTCAGGCCGCGCAACGCGCCATTGCAGCGTCGTCGCATTGCCGTTGGCTTCACCCGGCGTCTTGTCGGCGGGGGAGGTGTAGAGCGGGCGATAGCGGTACGCCCACATCCTGCTGCCGTCGTCGCGGCTGATCACGGTGAAGTCGCCGACCGCTTTGGCGTCGGCCGTCGCGGCGAGCGGCACCCAGCTCTCGGTGCACTTGCCGTTGCAGTTCGACGTCTTTCCCGTGGTGTCGCGCTCGTAAGTGTAGAGCGTCATGCCCTTGAGATCGACGAGCTTGGGTCCCTGCTTGGTCAGAACAACCTTCGCCGGCGCGACCGTCGCTTCGGGCTTGGGCGGAGGAGGGTCGCCGCCGCCATGGCCGTTTGCGAGCGCATGGCCTGACGTGAGTGCGATGGCCGCGGCCGCGATGAGAAACCTGAACATCCGAACCCCCGAAGCGCAAAGTTAATCGCGCGTTAAGCGCAGAATGTTGCGGACCGTAGCAGCCGAAGGTTAGTTCAAGGTTTCGCAGCCCTGCGACAATTGCAGGCAAACATACCGTATCATACCGGAGTTTCGCGCAGCGGTGCGCGGCTCAGATCGTTGCCGGCGGCAATCGCCTTGCGCAGCAGCCGCATCAGATCCTCGCCCTCCTTTGCGCTGAGGCCACGCAGCAGGATGCGCTGGGCCGATTCCACGGCCGGGGTGATCTTGCGCAGCGTGCGCCGGCCTTCGTCGGTGATCTCGAGCTCGCGGGCGCGGCGATCGCGGCTGGAGGCGCGGCGCTCGGCCAGTCCCTTCTGCACGAGGCGGTCGATCACGCCGGTGATGGTGGTGCGGTCATAGGCGATCAAGCCTGCAAGCGTCACCTGGTCGAGCCCCGGATTGGCCTTGATGGTCGCGAGCGCGGCGTATTGCACCGGCGTGAGATCGAAGCCGGCATCCTCGACCTCGGCCAGGAACACCGCGACGGCGATCTGCTGGAACCGGCGCGCCAAATGCCCGGGCATGTCGTTGTTGTCTTTCACCGAATTCTCCTCAAAGGCGGGGCGGTGCGCGATCGTTGACAAGTATACTGATAGTCAGCATACTGAGCAATATCAAAACAGGTTGACGGGAGAGGCTCATGCAATTCCATCTGAATGGATTTCAGCCGGGCGACCCTGACATCGCCGACCCCGCCGAGCGCGTTCAGGCCCCGGGCGCGGCGGGCGCCGTGCCTGGCGAGGTCGATGTCCTCATCGTCGGCTGTGGTCCTGCGGGCCTCACGCTCGCTGCCCAGCTCGCGCAATTCCCCGACATCAAGACCTGCATCGTCGAGCAGAAGCCGGATCGCTTGCTGGTCGGGCAGGCCGATGGCATCGCCTGCCGCACCATGGAAATGTTTCACGCCTACGGCTTCAGCGAGCGCGTGCTGAAGGAGGCCTATTGGGTCAACGAGACGACATTCTGGAAGCCGGACGAGCGCCTGCCCGAGACCATCGTCCGCAGCGGAAGGGTGCAGGACGTCGAGGACGGCCTGTCCGAATTTCCGCATGTCATCCTCAACCAGGCGCGCGTCCATGACGGCTTTCTCGACGTGATGCGCAAATCGCCGGCCAAGCTCGCGCCACATTACAGCCGCCGCCTGCTCGACCTCGAGGTCGATCCAGACGCGGGTCCGGCCGACCATGCCGTGACCGCGCGCCTCGAACGCGTTGATGTCGGAAGCGAGGGCAAGGTCGAGACGATCAAGGCGCGCTATGTCGTCGGCTGCGATGGCGCGCGCAGCACCGTGCGCAAGTCGATCGGGCGCGAGCTGCATGGCGATTCCGCCAACCACGCCTGGGGCGTGATGGACGTGCTGGCGGTGACCGATTTTCCGGACATCCGCTTCAAGTCGCTGATCCAATCGGCGAAGGACGGCAGTCTGCTGATCATTCCGCGCGAAGGCGGCTACATGGTCCGCATCTATGTCGAGCTCGCCAAGCTCGATGTCGGCGAGCGCGTCGCCAGCCGCAACATCACCGCCGATGACGTGATTGCGAAAGCGCAGAGGATCCTGAAGCCCCATACGCTGGACGTGAAGGAGATCGCCTGGTGGTCGGTCTACGAGATCGGCCAGCGTCTCGCCGACAAGTTCGACGACGTGCCGGAAGCGGAAATCGCAACGCGCCTGCCGCGCATCTTCATCGCCGGCGATGCCTGTCATACCCACAGTCCGAAAGCCGGGCAGGGCATGAACGTCTCGATGCAGGATGCCTTCAATCTCGGCTGGAAGCTTGCCGCCGTCCTCCGGAAGCAGTGCGCCCCACACCTGCTGCATTCCTATTCGGCGGAGCGTCAGGCGGTTGCGAAAGAGCTGATCGATTTCGATCGCGAGTGGGCGGGGATTCTGGCTTCGTCAGCAAAAGCGGGCGGCGCCGACGCCGCCAGGACGCAGGACTATTTTGTCAGGCATGGCCGCTACACCGCGGGTACGGCGACACATTACGCGCCATCGATCCTCACTGGTGCAGCCTCGCATCAGCACCTCGCGCAAGGCCTCGTCATCGGCAAGCGCTTCCATTCCGCCCCGGTGATCCGGCTGGCGGATGCCAAACCGTTTCATCTCGGCCACGCCGCGCAGGCTGATGGCCGCTTCCGCATCTATGCGTTTTCGCCTGCTGAAAATCCCGCAGCGTCGGACTCGGCCATTCGTAAATTGTGCAATTTTCTCGCGGAATCCCCGAAATCTCCGACCCGGCGATACACGACCCGAAGCTCCGACATCGACAGCGTGATCGATCTGCGCGCGGTGTTTCAGCAGGATCATCGAGAACTCGCGATCGAGGCGATGCCGCCCATGTTGCTTCCGAGCAAAGGCCGTTACGGCTTGTACGACTACGAAAAGATGTTCTGTCCGGACTTCAAGAGCGGGCAGGACGTTTTCGCCATGCGCGGCATCGATCGGAAAGCCGGCTGCATGGTCGTGGTGCGCCCGGACCAGTATGTCGCGAACGTGCTGCCGCTCTCTGACTTTGCCGGGCTTGCATCGTACTTCGACGCGTTCATGTTGCAGGTCAACTGATTGCAGTCGACTGACGGTCCGCCAGCGCCGCTTACGCGTTGCGTCGATGAATGGCAGATGAATATTGAACCGCGCGCGGCATGCGTTTCAATCTTTCGATGGATGGGCGCGCCATGCGCGGAACGCCTGTTCTGCCCGCGCGTTCCGACTCGAAAGAGGAGGAACACGCCATGACATTCAAGAGCGTTTTGGTTGCCGCATTGCTGCTCGCGCCAACAGCCGCATTGGCCGCGCCGGGCATCGTCACGGTCTCGACCGGCCTGCGCGCCGGGCCGGGTTCAGGCTTTCCCCTGGTCGATCGCATCCCCGGGGGCGCCCGCGTCAACATCCATGGCTGCCTGCGCGGCAATGCCTGGTGCGACGTCAGCTTCTCCGATGATCGCGGCTGGGTGTCGTCGCAATATCTCGAATATCTCTATCGCAATCACTAGGGTTCAGACTCAATTGATCCAATATGCGACGATGGCGGCGAGGTGGACGGCAGCCAAGAAATTTCTGGCAAGTTTGTCGTAGCGAGTTG
>NZ_JACIHC010000025.1:0-69932 GCF_014198205.1 Bradyrhizobium sp. SBR1B | reverse complement strand
GCGAACACTAGAGACCTCGCTGGCAATTGCCGTGACCGCGCCCCTCTCTCCTCATGTCCTCAGCCTCCAAGACCGATAACGCAACAGGCCCCTTGGGGGAGAAGGTGGCGCGAAGCGCCGGATGAGGGGTTCTATCCGCGCTCTCATCGCGAGGGGGACTCGCCGAGACAACCCCTCACCCAAGTGAGCTCGTGTCAGCCAACGTCGCTGCCCTCTCCCGCAGGGGGAGGGCGCATCAATGCGCAGACGCGAAGGCTACTTCCCCTGACGCTCCACCTTGTCCTTTTCCTTCTGGTTCATCTCGCGAACCTTGGGATCCGGATTGTGCTGTCCGGTGGTCTGGGTGGTCGAGGCAGGCGGGGCGGCGTTGGGCAGCGAGTTCTGGTCCGGCGCGGTGGGACGTGTCGCGGTGGCCGGCGGCGTCGTGTTGCTCTGGGCGAATGCGCCGGAGGCCGTCACAAGAAAGGCGCCCGACAGCAACGAGACTGCGAGCGCCTTTGAGATATTTGTCATCGATCTGCTCCTGTCAGATCGATGGAAACGGCGCGAGACCGCTTGTGTTCCGTCTCGCGCCTCTGTTCCGTCTCACGCTTCCAATTGTTTGCCGATCGGAAGCGAGCGGATGCGTTTTCCGGTCGCCGCGAAGATCGCATTGATCAGCGCCGGTGCGAATGGCGGAACACCGGGCTCGCCGACGCCGCTCGGCGGCGTGTCGGGTCCGGGTGGCACGATGTAGACGTTGGTCACCACAGGAGATTCATCCATCCTGACGACCTGGAAGTCGTCAAAGTTCTTCTGCTGCACCTTGCCGTCCTTGAAGGTGATCTCGCCGTATTTGGCAAGGCTCAGCCCCATGATCGCCGCGCCTTCGATCTGCGAGGCGATGCGCTCGGGGTTGACATAGGTGCCGCAATCGATCGCCGTGTCGACCCGTGGCACCGTCAGCTTGCCCTTGTCGTCGACGGCGACCTCGACGATGGTCGCGATGTAGCTGACGAAGCTGCGGTGCACCGCGATGCCAAGGCCGTGGCCCTTCGGTACCTTGCGTCCCCACTCACCCTTCTCGGCGACCAGTTCGACCGCCTTGCGCAGGCGCGCGGTGTCGATCGGGTAGCTCTCCTGGGGCTCGCCGTAGTTCCAGAGGTCTTTCACCTCCGGTTTGACGATGCGCGGGCTTCCGATCAGCGCGAGCAGCGTCTCCTTCTGGTCGCGGCCGGTCGCTTGCGCGATCTCGCCGACCATTGATTGCACAGCGAAGGCGCGCGGGATGTTCGAGACCGAGCGGAACCAGCCGATGCGGGTGAACGCCGCGGCTTCCGGATTCTCGCACGAGATGTTGGCGATCTCGAACGGCATGTCGACGAGGCCCATGCCGATCTCGAACGGGGCCTGGTGCACGGTCCCGGCAGCGAACGTCGAGGCGATGCTGGGGGCCACGCTGCGATGGCGCCAGGCGACCACCTTGCCGCTCTTGTCGAGGCCGGCCTCGATCCGCTCGACCGAGACGGTATGCAGGAAGCCGTTATGGATGTCGTCCTCGCGCGTCCACTGCACCTTCACCGGTGCGCCGAGCTCCTTCGAGAGCAGCGCGGCCTCGAGCGCAAAGTCGCATTTCGACTTGCGTCCGAAACCGCCGCCGAGAAGCGTGACGTTGACGGTGACGTTGCCCTCGGGAATGCCGAGCGTCTTGGCGACGTCCTCGCGGGTGCCGCCGGGGCTCTGCACCGGCGCCCAGATCTCCGCCTTGTCGCCCTTGACGTCGGCGACCGCCACCGGCGTCTCCATGCTGACATGAGCAAGATGCGGGACGTAGTACTCGCCGACGATCACCTTGTCGGCTCCCTTCAGGGCAGCGTCCGCATCGCCCTCCTTGCGCAAGACGAGGCCCGGCTTGCGCGAGGCTTCCTCGAGCTCCTTACGGTAGGCGACGGAGTCGTATTTGCCGTTGGGACCATCGTCCCAGACCAGCTTCAACGCATCCCGGCCCTTGATCGCCGCGCCGGTGTTGCGCGCGATCACGGCGACGCCGCCGAGCGGCTGGAACTTTGATGGCCACGGCCAGCCTTGAACCTTCAGCACCTTCTCGACGCCGGGGACCTTCAGCGCCGCATCGGGATCGAACGAGACCAGCTTGCCGCCGGTTACCGGCGGGCGCGCGATCACGGCATATTTCATGCCCGGCAGCCGCACATCGGCGCCGTAATGCGCCTTGCCGGTGGTGATGTCGTGGAGATCGACGATGCCGACCTGGCCCTTGCCGAGATACCGGAAATTCTTGGGGTCCTTCAGCTTGAGGCCTTCGATGCTGGGCACCGATTCCTTGGCGGCGTCGGCAGCGAGCTCGCCGAAGCCGAGCTTGCGGCCACTGGCGCTGTGGACGACCTCGTGATTGACCGCCTTGACCTCGGTCGCCGGCACGCCCCAGCGCTTTGCCGCGGCCTGCTCCAGCATGGTGCGGGCCGAGGCGCCAATCTGGCGCATCGGGATCAGATAGTGCCGCGTGCTGCGCGAGCCGTCGGTGTCCTGGTTGCCGAACTTGACCTCGTCGCCATGGGCCTGCTGCACCTTGACCCTGGACCAGTCGGCTTCCATCTCCTCGGCCACGATCAGCGGCAGGCTGGTGCGGACGCCGGTGCCCATTTCCGAACGGTGACCCACGATGGTCACGATGCCGTCGGGCCCGACCGAAACGAACACGCGCGGATCCACCACGACGCCGTGCGGCATCTTGCCGGCGCCGGTCTCGTAGGCCAATGCCTGGCGCGACATCACGGGTGCGGCGAGCACGAAGCCGCCGGTGATGCCGAGCCCCTTCAGGATGCTACGGCGCGAGACCTTCTCGACCTTGATGTTCTTTTCGAAGCCACGTTTTTCGAAGCTATGGAGCTTGCCGGGATTGTCGATGAAATTCATGTCACACCCCCGTCGATGCGAGATGGACCGCGTTCTCGATGCGCTGGTAGCAGCCGCAGCGGCAGATGTTGCCTGACATCGACTCGCGGATCTGGTCGTGCGAGGGTTTCGGGTTGTCCATCAGAAGCGCGGCGGCCTGCATGATCTGACCGGCCTGGCAGAAGCCGCATTGCGGTACGTTGACCTGGCGCCACGCCTTCTGCACCGGATGATCGCCAGTCGGATGCAGCCCTTCGATCGTGGTGACCTCGCGTCCGGCGACGTCATTGACCGACGTGATGCAGGCGCGCACGGCCTGCTTGTCGACGATGACGGTGCAGGCGCCGCACAGGGCCTGGCCGCAGCCGTACTTGGTGCCGGTCAGTCCGGCCTCGTCACGCAGGAACCAGAGTAGTGGGAGATCCGGGTCGCCGTCCCAGCTCTGTTCCTGGCCGTTGATCTTCACCTTGATCATGATCGTCCCTCGCTCTTCATAAGCATGCCAAATTCAAAGCTTGCCGACGCCGATCGGCGACGGCTCGTGCCTGGTCGCGCCACATTCCGCCCTCGTCCCGCGCGGGCAGATCCCGGAGGGAGGCAGGAACGCCGATGGCGATGTCTGGATGTGCTCGATACCTCCCCCGTTTTTGTTCTTAATTGATTGAACGTCGTGCGGCATCGTGACGGCGCGATCGTAGCAGAGATCACCACCGCCCGGCGTTCACAGCCGGGTGTTCTCACCGGGAAAAGATTGCATCGATGGTTTGTCAAAAGCAGGGCGCGTCAGCGCGCCGCGTGGGCCGCGTATTCGCAAACAGGGGGTGCGATGAAAAAAGCTTCGTCCGCCAGAAAGACTGCGCGGACGAAGCAAGGTGCCTCAGTCGAGGGAGGGAGAAACGCAGGAGCCGGGAACTTCAAGACGGAAGTTGGCGGCGCTGCGCAGTCATTCAGAGACCAGGACTGAGGGAGCCAATCACGCTCGCATACGCGTAGCTTGCAGGGGCGGCGGCATCGCCGCGACTGTCCCGGGGCCGGGCCCGGTCCGGCTCGCTGGCACTGATCAAGGCCAGCGAGCGGATAGGGCCTGGCGAACGTCCGATCGCCTTGTTCAGGCGGCCTTTGCTCAGGCGGCCTTGTTAGGCGGCCTTGTTAGGCGGCCTTGGCTTTGGCGACGTGGGTCGCGATCGCATCCATCAGCGCCGGTGACAGGCAATCATAGGGCTCGAGCCCGATTTCCTTCAGCCGCGAACGGATGCCCGCCATCTGCTCCGGCTTCACGCCCGCTTCGATCACCGAGGAGACGAAGGCGGCGAATTGCGGCGCCTGCGAGCCCTGCTCCTGGAACAGCTCGGGATGAATGAAGTCGAGACCGTAGAACGGGTGGCCCTTGTTCTCGATGCGGCCGTACATGTGGGTGCCGCACGCCTTGCAGGCGTAGCGCTGGATCACCGCGGACGGATCGACGATCTGGAGCTTGTCGCCGTTCTCGAGCACGGTGACGTTCTGGCGCGGCACCACGGCGACGACGGAGAACGTCGCGCCCTGCGGCTTCCAGCACTTGGTGCAGCCGCAGGCGTGATTGTGGGCGACGTCGCCCTTGATGCCGACCTTGACCTGGTGGTCCTTGCATTTGCAGGCCAGCGTGCCGCCGGCGAAGCTGCCGCTGCCCTGTTTGAGGCCGTTGTCGATCGATGGATGGAGTGCAACAGTCATGGGTCGATCCTCCTTGGGGTGACGCTTTCGAGCTAGTAGACGACGACTGAACGGATGGATTTGCCCTCGTGCATGAGGTCGAAACCCTTGTTGATCTCTTCGAGCTTGAGCACGTGGGTGATCATCGGATCGATCTGGATCTTTCCGTTCATGTACCAGTCGACGATCTTCGGCACGTCGGTGCGGCCGCGGGCGCCGCCGAAGGCCGTGCCGCGCCAGTTGCGCCCGGTGACGAGCTGGAACGGGCGGGTGGCGATCTCCTTGCCGGATTCGGCAACGCCGATGATGATCGAGGTGCCCCAGCCGCGATGGCAGGCTTCCAGCGCCTGGCGCATCACCGTGGTGTTGCCGGTGCAATCGAAAGTGTAGTCGGCGCCGCCATCGGTGAGGCCGACGAGGTGCTGGACGATGTCGCCGGTGATCTTCTTGGGGTTGACGAACTCGGTCATGCCGAACCTGCGGCCCCAATCCTCCTTAGAGTCGTTGATGTCGACGCCGATGATCTTGTCGGCGCCGGCCATCTTGGCGCCCTGGATCACGTTGAGGCCGATCCCGCCGAGGCCGAACACCACCACGTTGGAGCCGGGCGTGACCTTCGCGGTGTTGACGACGGCGCCGACGCCGGTGGTGACGCCGCAGCCGATGTAGCAGCTCTTGTCGAAGGGGGCGTCCTCACGGATCTTGGCGACCGCGATCTCCGGCAGCACGGTGAAGTTCGAGAAGGTCGAGCAGCCCATGTAGTGATAGACCGGCTTGCCCTTGTAGGAAAAGCGGCTGGTGCCGTCGGGCATCACGCCCTTGCCTTGCGTCGCGCGGATCGCGGTGCAGAGATTGGTCTTCTGGCTGAGGCAGCTTTTGCACTGCCGGCATTCCGGCGTGTAGAGCGGGATGACGTGGTCACCCGGTTTCACCGAGGTCACGCCAGGGCCGATCTCGCGGATGATGCCCGCACCCTCATGTCCCAGGACCGATGGGAAAATTCCCTCGCTGTCGAAGCCGTCGAGCGTATAGGCGTCGGTATGGCAGATGCCCGTCGCCTTGATCTCGACCAGGACTTCGCCGGCCTTCGGTCCTTCCAGATCGAGCTCGACGATCTCGAGCGGCTTCTTGGCTTCGAAAGCGACGGCGGCACGTGTCTTCATTGGTAGCTCCTCAAATTCTCGCAAGGTGCCAAGAGGTAGTCTCGGCAGCCTCAGCAACGTTCATTTATGGCCCATGCAGGCGTCTTCCGCCTTGGTGTAGGCCTCCGTTTTCTCCTCCTTCTTGGAGGGACGCTGCCGGCCCCATGCTTCGGTGGAGCGGGCGCGCAGATAGACGTACAGATCGTCCATGTAGCAGGCGACGTTCGGATTATCGCCGAAGGCGGGCATGACGTTCTCCTGCGCGGTCGAGATGTTCTTGCGACCGGAGGCGACGACGCCGAGGAAGTCGCCATAGCTCATGGACTTGACGGAATCCTTGAGCGCTGGCGCGTAGGTGGAGCCCATGCCGTCAGGCCCATGGCAGACGTGGCAGTCGGAGTGATAGCGGCGGTATCCGGAATAGGTGAACCAGTCCACGGTGCCGTCGGAAATCTTGTAGGTCGGAGTGCCTTCCTTATCGAGCCACTTTCCGTCGTCTTCCTTCTTCACGGCGGTCGGATCGCCCGGACCGTCCGCGACCGCAATTCCTCCGGACGCAACCAAGATCATCGCAGCAATGACAGAGCAGATTTTACGCAAGAGATTCATCCTCGAAGGAGCCCGGGGGAGACGAGCCGGCGCGTGGATTTGATTCCACGCGCCGGAGCGATGCTGATGGGCCTAGTTCGGCAGCGCGAACACGGTCAGCGTACCGCCGAGTGCCGTGTAGTTGCTGAGGGCCGCATAGCCACCGACCGCGCCGAGACCTGCGGTCGGATCGGTCAGGCCTGCCGCCAGACCGATGCCGGCCCAGCCGCCGACGCCGGAGAGCACTGCGACATACTGCTTGCCGCCGTTCTCGTAGGTGGTGACGTTGCCGATGATGCCGGAGGGAGTCTTGAACTTGTAGAGCTCCTTGCCGGACTTGGCGTCGACCGCCTTCAGGTAGCCTTCGAGCGTGCCGTAGAACACCACGCCGCCGGCGGTTGCGAGCGCACCCGACCAGACCGAGAACTGCTCCTTGTTCGACCAGACGATCTTGCCGGTCTTGCCGTCCCAGGCGATGAAGTTGCCCATGTGGGTTTCACCCGCCGGCGGATACATCGAGAGCGTCGCACCCACATAGGGCTGGCCCGCGGTGTAGCTCACCTTGAACGGCTCGTAGTCCATGCAGACGTGGTTGGTCGGAACGTAGAACAACTGCGTGTCCGGCGAGTAGGCTGCCGGCTGCTCGTCCTTGGTGCCGAGCGCGGCCGGGCAGATGCCCTTCACGTTGACGTCCTCGCCCGCCTTGTCGGTCGAAGCTGCGTCGAGCACCTTCGGACGGCCGTAGGTCGGCGAGTTCTTGTCCATGTCGACGCCGGAGGTCCAGTTCACCTTCGGATCGTACTTTTCGGCGACCAGGAGTTCGCCGTTGGTGCGGTCCATGGTGTAGGCGAGGCCGTTACGGTCGAAGTGCGTCAGCAGCTTGCGCGGCTGGCCGTTGATCGACTGGTCCGAGAGGATCATCTCGTTGACGCCGTCATAGTCCCATTCGTCGTGGGGCGTCATTTGATAGACCCACTTGGCGACGCCGGTATCCGGGTTGCGCGCCCAGATCGTCATCGACCATTTGTTGTCGCCGGGACGCTGCTTCGGATTCCAGGTCGAGGGGTTGCCCGATCCGTAGTAGACGAGGTTCAGCTCGGGATCGTAGGAGATCCAGCCCCAGGTGGCACCGCCGCCGATCTTCCACTGATCGCCTTGCCAGGTCTTCAGGCTGGAATCCTTGCCGATCGGCTTGCCGAGCGCGGTGGTCTTGTCGTCGACCAGGAGCTGGTTGTCCGGTCCTTCCGAATATCCGCGCCATGCCAGCTTGCCGGTCTTGATATCGTAAGCCGACATATGGGCCTGGACGCCGAACTCGCCGCCGGAGATGCCGATCAGCACCTTGTCCTTGACGACCATGGGGGCCGACGTGCCGGTCTCGCCCTTGCTCGGATCGCCATTCTTGGCGGTCCACGCAACTTGACCGGTCTTGACATCGAGCGCGACGAGGGTGGTGTCGGCTTGATGCAGGAAGATCTTGCCGTCGCCGTAGGCCAGGCCGCGGTTGACGGTGTCGCAGCACATCACCGGGATGACGTTCGGATCCTGCTTCGGCTCGTACTTCCAGACGATCTTGTTCTCCTGCGAAAGGTCAATGGCATAGACCTTGTTCGGGAACGGCGTGTGGACGTACATCATGTTGCCGATGATCAGCGGGCCGCCTTCATGGCCGCGCAGCACGCCGGTCGAGAAGGTCCAGGCCACCTGGAGCTTGCCTACGTTCTGTGCGTTGATCTGGTTGAGCTTGGAATAGCGGGTATTGGCGTAGTCGCCGGTCGGCATCACCCAGTCTTTCGGGTTCTGCGACATCTTGACCAGCTCGTCATTGGCTGAGGCGCCCCCGACGGCGAGCGCCGCCGCGGAGCCAAGAAAGGTCGCCAGTAGCACCTTGCGCATAGTTATTCCTCCGTTGGTCTCGTTTATTGTTTCCGAAGCAATACTGATTCACCGGGCTTCTCGTCCGGCGTCTGCTCGTGCAGGGCGGTCACGATTGGGACCAGAAACGATGCTGTGCTGTTTCCTCCTCCTGATGAGAGCCACGGGTCCACGTGCAGGAGCGGCCCGTTCTTGTTGTTCCTGCCGCAATCCCTAACGACTTCGTCATCGGGAAACTTGCCCAAGAGAGAAGGCGGTTTGCTTCATAGCGCACGGACGCGAAGATTTTGATTTTGCAGTAGCGAATTCAGCGGCTTCCGCATCGCTTTGACAGTGCCTTCAACGCTCAGGTTCCCCTTGACGGCGCTGCAACTAAGGCGGAGGATTAAGTTTCAAGGGTGGCAATGGAACGATGGCGCTCGTGCCAAAAGACCGCTCAAATTCGAGGTAAACGTCACGCAATCACGGCTGAGGGCTCCGGCAGCGCTGGTTGCGATTCGCGTCTCTCCGGATCAAACCAGTGGCTGGATTAATGTCCGACACCATTCACACGCTCTCGACGACCGGCATGACGCCGAAGCGCCAGATCCAAAGCTGGATCGACGGGCTGACGAGTCTGTGTGGGCATTTCGACGTCGATCCGCTGGAGGCGTCCTCGCTCGAGGGCCGCATCGACTACACCAGCGTCTCGCGCCTGAAGCTCTGCCAGATCGAAGTGAGTCAGCATCGCATCGCCCATACGCTGGCGCGCGCCAAGGCCAACGAGCATCCGTACATCAAGATTCACTTCCAGACCTACGGCGTGTCCTATTTCGAGCAAGAAGGCCGCCACATCGAAATCAACCCGGGCGACATCATCGCCTATGACGTCTCCTGCCCGCATTCGATCATCAGCCCGGCCTTCACCCGTCACGACGTCGTGATCGTGCCGAAGGCGCTGCTGCGCGACCGCGGATTCCCGTCGCAGCGGATGCCCGCCTGCAAGCTGTCGTCGAAGACAGGGACGGGGCGGATCGCCCACGATTTCGTTCATGCGACCTTCGACGAGGCGGCAAAGCTGTCGGCAAACAGCGCGGTCGGCGTCGCCGATTCGCTGATCGACCTGCTGCTGCTGCCGCTGCGCGAAGCCGACACGATGTTCGACCGTGTCGGGCCCGAAGCGATGTATGTGCGCGCGCAGTTCTTCATCCGCGAGCACCTGCGCGATCCGGATCTGTGCATCGACCAGATCTCGACCGAGCTCGGCTGCTCCAAGCGCTATCTGCACATGCTGTTCTCGGAGCGCGGCACCACGGTGAGCGACTACATCTGGCAGGCGCGCCTGCAGAACTGCCGCCAGGAGCTCGAGGCCCACGCCGGCAAGACCATCACCGACGTCGCGTTCTCCTGGGGCTTCTCCAGCTCATCGCATTTCAGCCGGGTGTTCCGGAAATATTTCGGCGTGGTGCCGTCCTCGATCCACAAGGCGCAGCAGGCCACCGCGAGTTCGGGCGAGCACTAGGCCGGACGCAAGAGGCTGCCAGCGATTGCTATCCCGCTTACGCCGACGTCGCAATATAGGGAATGCTGCCCACGAGAGCGACGAGCAGCGCCGCGTTGCCCAGCATTCCGCTCCAATGTAGCCTGCGCAACCGACGCGGGGCTTCGGCATCGCCGGCGTCCCTTGCGCTGAGCTGGTCGTCCATCCGCCGCATGAACCAGCTGCGCCCCCAGATTGCCAGGGCAGCGATCATGCCGACGCCCATCGCAGCCGCCAGGCGGCCGTCGAGGAGGAGGGCCACCGTTCCAATCACGGCGGCGATGCGCATCACCAGAAAATGGGCGTTGAACATTCCGCGCAGCAGCTGGGCGACGGGCTGGATATCGAGCTTCACCAGCAGGAAGGCGGGCGATGCCAGCGTGAAATAGCCCATCGGAAAGAGCAGGATGACCATGACGGCGACAGCGACTCCATCCGGTGTCATGCAATCGGCCTTTCCCGTTCCGCCCCGATGAAGGCTCTCGGCGGTGGCGCACAATCATAGCGTGAAATTGCGCTTCCGACACTAGGCTTTGGTCGGAAGCCGGCCCGGGAAGGACGGCGGGCGCGTTGCGTCGCCCCTGGATCCTCAAGCCGGCTCGAGGCCGAGAGACTTCGCGCTCTCGATCCAGATCGGCAGTTCGCGCTGATACAGGGCGTTGCTCTCCTTGAAGCCGATTGCGGGTTCGAGCACGAAGGTCGTGAGAACTTCCTTCACTTTCGGATCGTTGTTGGCGGCAACGCACAGCTCAGCCAGGCGGTCGACGACCGCTTGCGGCGTTGCCTTCGGCACGGCCCAGCCCGAGAAGCCGCTCACGGTGAAGAATTTCGAGGTCGCGCCCTGCTCCGGGAGGGTCTTGATAGCAGGGATCACATCGACCTTCTTCGAATGCACCGCGAACACGGTGCCGCGGTCGCTTTGCAGGACCGACTGGGCCGCCGTGTAGCTGCCCATCGCGGCATCCAGCGTGCCTTCGAGCATCCCCGTCCACATCGGGGCTTCGCCGCGGTAATGGACCGGCTCGATGGACAGGCCATACTGCTTGTTGAGCTCGTTGATCGTCATGTGCGGGGCCGAGCCGGCGCTATAGGTGCCGAAGTTCACCTTGCCGCTCTTGCGTGCGAACGCGACGAAATCCTCCAGCGTCTTGACCCCGGTCTTGGGGTTCGCGACCAGCAACGGGCCGGCACCCGGAATGACGCTGACGAGCGCCAAATCCTTGTCCATGTCGTAGCCGGGATTCTTCATCACCACCCGGTTCATGATGTAGGTGGTCGAGATCGAGCACAGCATGGTGTGGCCGTCGGGCTCGGCGCGGGCGACTTCGGCGGTGCCGATCGCGCCGGAGGCGCCGGGCTTGTTCTCGACGACGACAGTCTTGCCGACCTGCTTGGAGATGAACTCACCATAGGCGCGCGCGAGCAGGTCGGTCTGCCCGCCGGCGGGATAGCTGCAAATCATGCGAATCTGCCGCGACGGCCACGCGGCTTGCGCCGAGGCGTTGCGCATGACGAAGGGCATCGCAAGTGCGGTGGTACCGGCGGCGACGAAGTGGCGGCGATCGAATTTGGCGGACATGATTCCCTCCTGATTTTGGCCGAACCTACTGCATCAGGCTGGCGCCGCCATGGCCGGCGAGCGAGACAGATTGGCGCATTCGACACAGCGGCGAGGTGCCCATTCGCGCCTCACCCGGGGGGCGACCGCGCCTTACGCATGATGCGCAGCCACACGATCTCGGTCAGGGCCACGGCAATGAGGCCAAAGCTGCCGCCGATCAGCACGTTGACGATGCGCTCCTCCGCGATGCCACTGGCGCCGCCGGCAAAGGAGGCGGCCAGCGCGATGAAGAAGCAGCGCAGGCCGAAGCCGAGGATGTAGCGGGAAAACGAGATCAGCGTGAGGGTCGCCGCCAGCACCGCGAGCGCGTAGCCGACGCGGCTCTGCGGCAATACGATGCCGGCGAGGAAGCCCAGCGGCACGCCGACGAAGGCGCCGATCGTACGCTGCTTCAGCTTGTCGGTGGACGTCGAGAGATCGCCGACCACGACGCTCGCGGCCGACCACATCACCCATTGCCCCTGCGCAAGGTTCAGGATTTCGACCAGCGCCGCCGCCGCGAACACCGCCATGGCGGTTGCCAGCGCGGGCAGGAACCACTCGGCCGCGGGCGGCCCGAACGAGGTTGCGGCATCGCCTTGCCGCCGCTGGTCGTAAATCCGGATGGCGCAGACCAGTGCCAGCGCGATCGGCGAGGAGGCGACGATCACGCCGGCATGCCGCAGCGCTTCGGCGGTGCTCACGCCCTCGCGCACCTCGCAGGCGAGATAGACGGCGGGGATGAATACCCAATTGCCCAGCGTGCGGAAATGCTCGCCATAGCGGGTCCCTGCCACCGCCAGAAAACCGGCAAGCGCCGTCAGCACCGCGAATAGCGGCTTGATCGGGGCTGCCAGGAAGAGTGCGGCAAAGGTCACGAGGATGGCGAGGTAGTGCCAGACGATGACTTTCGGCGGAAAGTGCTGCCTGAGCGCGGGAATGAGCAACGAGACCGCGACCAGCCCGAGATTGAGCAGCGCCGTTTCGCGCGCGATGAAATAGGCGGCCACCATCGGTCCGGCGACAATCAGCGCGCGCAGCAGCTCGGCGGTTTTGATTTCGCGGGAGAGCAGGTCGCGCAGGTTGGTGGCGGACGGGCTGATGGGCGAATTCACGGAGCACCAAAGGGGCGAATGAAAAGCCAAGCATAGCACGGAATGATGCAGAACTTTGCGAAGGGCTCGACGGCCTTGCCGCACCCTCGCTGTCATCGCCCGCCTTGTGCGCAATTGCGCACTGGGGGGCGATCCAGTACTCCGTGACGGTTGTGATTGACCCGTTGGGCCGCGGCGTACTGGATGCCCGGCTTCGCGGGTATGACAGCGGAGCGCGCGGAGGTGCTGCCGCTCGCCGCGACCAGCTCTACCGCTGAATGATCTTCATCCACACGTCGCCCAGGATCGCAGGCTCGCGCGGTGGCAGGTAGGTGAGCCCGGCCTGCATGCCTAACTCTGCGATCTTGCCTTCGGCCGCGAGCCCCGTCAGCGCCTTGTTGACGGCGTCGATCAGCGCGTCATCGCTGGCCAGTCCGACATAGCCGCGATTGGCGCCGATCGGATAATAATATCCGGACGCCGTGATCGCCGTGTCCGGATGCGCGGCGCGATGGGCGTCGAAGCGGCCGAGGTCGATCAGCGTCGCGTCATGGTCGCCGCGCCGGAGTGCGCCCAGCAGATCGTCGCGGCCGGGGACGAGATGGGTGATGTTGTCGATCAGCCGCCCCTTGTCGAAGGTCATCAGGATGGCATCGCCGAGCGAGCCGCTTTCGATGACGAGACGAAGGCCGGCGAGATCGCCGATGTCGCCGATCTTGCGGCCGCTTGCCTTCGGCCCGAGCACGACCGTCATCGGCGAATAGACGTAAGGCTGGCTCGGCGCGAGCACGCCGAGTGCGACGCGGCGCCGCCGATCGTCGCGCGTGGCCCCGGCGAAGTCAGGCAAGCGCGCCGTCTTCATCCCGGGGGCGACGAGCGAATCCTTCGTCAGCGCGTAGCCGCCGACGAGCGAGCAGCGGCCATCCGAGAGCAGCGCATTGGCCTCGAGCTGTGGACTCGAATCCTCGTCCAACTTGCTCTCGAACCACTGGATCGTCAGCTTCCGTCCGAGCCGCTCCGCCATTGCCTGCGCCAGCAGCACGTCGAAGCCGGCATCCGGCTTGCCGCGGTGGTGCATCGAGAACGGCGGCCGGTCCTCGTCGAGACAGATCTTCAGGGGATCGTCGGCCGCAAGGGCGACCGACCCCATCGTCGAAAGAAGGGCCGCAATGCTCCATGCAGCACGCCGGCCCCTCATGGCTTCCTCCGGCTGGAGATGAAGGCCCAGAGGGAGCCGATCTCCTCGTCGTTGAGGATATCGCCCCACGGCGGCATCTTGTTGTTCTTGCCGTTCTTCACTGTGGTGACGAAGCGCGTCTTGTCGTCGGGGATGGCACGCAGGTCCGGCGTGATCGTGCCGGAGTTCATCAGATTGGGGCCGTGGCAGTGCGAGCATTTCGAAGCATAGGTCGACTTGCCGTGGTCGATCTGTGCCTGCATGGGATTGCCGGTTGCGTCGTCCGCGGCGCGAACGGTCGCCGCAAGCGCGACCGTCAGCCCCGCGACGGCGGCGAGGACCGCCGCCGTCTTGTGAGATGGTTTTCTCAGCATCATGCCGTGGATTACTGCTTGACCGCAAAGACCCACAGCGAGCCGCCGGGCGGCACGTTGGCAAGCCGCTCGTCGCCCGAGAACAGCGAGTAGACGCCGCCATAGCCGCTGGTCACCGCGACATACTGCACGCCATCCTGCTGCCAGGTCACCGGCTGGCCCTCGATGCCGGACCCGGTCTGGAACTGCCAGAGCTTCTTGCCGGTGTCGGCATCGAAGGCCTCGAACTCGCCGGTCAGGGCACCCGAGAACACGACGCCGCCCGCGGTCGACAGCACGCCCGAGAAGCGTGGAATGTCGCTCGGTGCTTCCCATTTCGACTTGCCGGTCATGGGATCGATCGCCTTGAGATGACCGCGCGGCCCGTCGCCGTACTCCCAGAGGTCGGTCAGGTCCATCCCGAGATACCATTCACCCTGCTTGAAGGTGACGGGCTCAGTCTTGTACCTGCCGCCGAAGGCGAGCGTGTTGGCATAGGCAAGGCCGGTCTGCGGGTTGAAGGACATCGGCTCCCAGTTCTTGCCGCCAAGGATCGACGGATAGACCGTGACCTTCTTGCCCTCGCGCGCGTCCTTCGACACGTCGGTCTCGATCGGACGTCCCGTCTTCATGTCGATGCCGGTTGCCCAGTTGACCTTCACGTAAGGGTTGGCCGCGAGCAGCTTGCCGTTGGTGCGGTCGAGCACGTAGAAGAAGCCGTTACGGTTGGCGTCCATCAGCACCTTGGTCGGCTTGCCCTCGACATTCATGTCGGCGAGGACCATCTCGGCCACGCTGTCATAGTCGAACGGATTGTTCGGCGAGAACTGGTAGTGCCACTTGATCTTGCCGGTCTTGGGATCCATCGCCAGCACCGAGCAGGTGTAGAGATTATCGCCGGGACGCACCGCCGAGTTGAACGGTCCGGGATTGCCGATGCCCCAATAGATCGTGTTCAACTCGGGATCATAAGACCCCGTGATCCAGGTCGAGCCGCCGCCGAGCTTCCAGGTATCGCCCTTCCAGGTATCGCCGCCGGGCTCTTCCGGTGAGGGGATCGAATGGGTGCGCCACAGATGCTTGCCCGTCGCAGGATCCCAGCCGTCGATGAATCCCCTGGTGCCGAATTCGGCGCCGGAGATGCCGGTGATGACGACGCCGTCGGCGACAAGCGGGGCCACCGTCATGGAGTAGCCTTCCTTGATGTCGGCCGCCTTCTGCCGCCACAGCTCCTTGCCGTTCTTGGCGTCGAGCGCGATCACGTTGGCGTCGAGCGTGGTGCGAAACACCTTGCCGTCATAGAGCGCCGCACCGCGATTGATGATGCCGCAACAGACGATGCGCGGCGTCTCGGCGGGATATTCGACCTTGGTCTTCCAGATCTGCTTGCCGGTCTTGGCGTCGACCGCCATGGTCGCGTTGTGCGAGGTCACGTAGATCACGCCCTGGTACACCAGCGGCTGCGATTCCTCGCTGCGATCGTCGTTGAACGAGTAATTCCAGACCGGGACGAGGTTCTTGACGCTGTCCTTGTTGATCTGGTTCAGCGTCGAGAAGCGCTGCAGATTGTAGCCCATCCCGTAATTGAGAACGTTCGATGTATCGGTCGCGCCCTTGACCAGTTGCTCGGTGGTCTGTGCGCTTGCACAAGTCGATGCAAGCATGACGAGGCTCGCGGCCATCGCAAAGCGTTTCATCCGTTCCTCCCAATATGCGCGCCTTTTGACGCTGCGGGAGCAACATTCCGTCGGAAACCAAAACGCGTCAATACGAAAGTCATAAGTGTCGTGTCGATATCGTTGAACAGGCGCCGGTCACCTTACGGAAACCTGACGGCAACCGAGTCCCACTTGTGCGGAGACGCTGAAAAATCCCGCGACGCGACGCAGCTCCGGGCGTCGGTCGTTCGGGGGCGCAAGCCGGGTTCCCCGGGGTTGTCGCGCGCGCAAGTTGCAGTTACGGACTTGAACCTGGGACCGCTTGTGGATTTATTTCGTTGTGTCCCGCCCGAACCGGGGCTCTTCATCTGGGAGGTCTTGATGATTTCGCGTCGCTCAGTTGCGCTTGCACTCACCATTGCATTGTTGTCCGGTCCGGCGTGGTCGGCCTCCGGCAGCGCAGTCAAGTTGTTCGACACCGACAATGACGGCACGCTCGATCTTGCCGAGGTGAAGAAGGCGGCCGCCGCAACGTTCGCAAAGCTCGATCCCGATCGTGACGGCACGCTCGACGCGCGCGAATTGCGCGGGCGGTTGACGGCGAAAGAGCTTGCCGCGGCCGATCCCGATCGCGATGGGACCCTGACGCTCGACGAATATCTCGCCGTGGTCGAGCAGCGCTTCAACGCGGCCAATCCCGACAAGGACGGAACGCTGGATGCGAAGGAGCTGAATTCGCGCGCTGGCCGGTCGCTGCTGCGATTGTTGCGGTGAACGGTGAATCGGAACAGACGAGGGGGCGTTTGCGGGCATTTCCGCTCCGACACTCGGAACATCAGGCTGTTCGGCCTGTTCTCTTCGCGAGTCCTGCTCGGCGCCGGGGCAGCGCGGCGGGAGAAGAGGAGATGCAGATGAACACGAAACGTTCCATTCTTGCTGCCTGCGCGATCCTGGCGTTGAGCGCCGGCGTCGCCGTCGCCGGCCCGTGCAACACGGGCAGCGCCAGCACTGACAAGAGCGCCAGCACTGACAAGGATGCCGGTTCTGGTCCCGTGACGGTAGGCGCAGCGCAGTCGCACTCGTCCAGTTCAGCGGGCGACACCAGCCAGCATCCGCCGACCAGCACGATGAATCGTGCAAGTGGTGAAACGCCGGCTTCATCCGAAGATGCGCAGCGGCAGATGCAGAGCCAGCCGACGGCGGCTCAGCGCGCCGAAGGTGCCAAGCCGGACGCCGCAATGGCCGACAAGGGCTGCTGACGGCGACGGTGCCATTCGTGTCGATTCGACGTGCGGTGCGTCGCACAAGACGGTGTCCCGCAGGTCGTGTTTGACCAAGAGGGAACTGGCTTTGTCCGAGAGAGAAATGCAGCCGCGAAGAATCGACACGGACGCGCTCGACAGGCGAATCGAGGCTTGAACTGCACCTAACGCAGCCCTAGGTTTTGCGCCGCGCGATGTCGCGCTCAATACCTTGGGGAGACCCCGAATGGCTTGGAAAGCTCCGAAGATCGTGGAAGTGCCGGTCGGCATGGAAATCAACATGTACGCCTGCGCTGCGCGCAAGTAAGACTGACGACCTGCCGCGGCTTCGACGGTGAACGCCGTCGAAGCCGTGGCAGTGTCGGATCTCAGGCCTGGCATCGTTGTGCTCTGCGTCTTGCCATCGACGCGATGACACGCCTGCGCAGGCTTCAATCATCTTCCATCAAAATCTCGACCACGCTCTTGCTGCAGTGTGTTACGCTGATGCTCGGTCAGCGCTGCTGCCGCATCAAAGCGGCGCGCGCCTTCGGGGCATGGGGATGCGCGGCGGAGTTCGCAGACTTCTGATGGTGATTGCAGGCGCGATCGCGCTGACACCGACGCATGGGCACGCCGAGGAGGGCTTCGATACCGAGCACATCTTCGGCTTCATGATCGGCACCGATGTCGGCAATCCCGGCGAGCGCGAATTCCAGAGCCAGACGACGGGGCGCTTCGGCAAGGGCGGCGGGACCTATCGCGCTCTTGAGAAAGAGGTCGAGATCGAGATCGTGCCGCTGCCGAACTTCCGCATCGAGGTCGGCGCCGCCGCCAGCTTGCACGACATCACCGGTGTCCCTGATATCGACGACCGCCGCCAGATCAACTTCCAGGGCGCCTCGCTCGACCTGCGTTATCGCCTGCTCAACCGCGAGCACGCCCCGTTCGGCCTCACCATCGCCGCCGAGCTCCATGGCGACCGCATCGACGAGACCAGCGGCGCGAAGGGGCGGATGTACGGCACCGAATTCACCCTCGCTTTCGACCGCGAACTCATCCCGAACTTTGCCATCGGCGCCCTCAACCTGATCTATCAACCGGAATGGGCGCGCTTCGAGGTGGCAGGGCAGTCGGAAAAGAGTTCGACGATCGGTGCGGCGTTCGCCGGCCTGGTGCGTGTGCGGCCCAACATGCTGCTCGGCGGCGAGCTGCGCTACTTCCGGCAATACGAAGGCATCGGCCTCGGCGAGTTTTCAGGCCAGGCCCTGTTCGTCGGCCCGACCGCTTATTTCCAGCTCTCCGAACGCTCGCGGCTGACCTTGAGCTGGAGCATGCAGGCCTGGGGGCGCCCGGCCGGATCGGGCGGCAATCTCGACCTCGTCAATTTCGAACGCCACCAGGCCCGGATGGTGTTCGGGGTTAATTTTTAGCAGAGAGCGTCGTCATGCCCGGGCTTTGCTTTGCCCGGAAGCACGGGAAGAGCCCAGTTCCGGCCCCATTTCTCGCCCGGATCTGAAACTTCCGCTTCCGTGGAACGTAACCTTTCGTGCTAATCTTGACCGCGCCTTGCGAGAGGATCCCGGCATGAACCCGATTGACCTGGTGGTGACTGTGTGTGCGGTGCTCTCGCCTGCGACCTGCGAGGAACAGCATCTGATGTTCAACTATGGCGGGTCGCCGCGGCAATGCGCGATGGCCGCGCCCCCCTATATCGCGCAATGGGTCGGCGACCATCCGAAGTGGCAGGCGGTGCGGTGGCGCTGCGAATATCCGCACCCGAACGACAGGGCGTGAGGCGTCTCGCTACTTGCTGCAGTCTTTCAGATCCTTGTCGGCGATCGAGAACACCGCGTCCGCCCTGATCTCGATGTCGCGAACGACGCATTGCCGCGCATTGGGATAGCTGACCTTGGCGTCGTAGCGGCCCGGCTCGACGCCGGTGATGCGCAGCCGCTCGTCGTGGTCGACCTCCTTGTCCTTGTCGTTCAAGCACTGGTTCGGGCCCCAGTCGGTCTTGCCGGCGGGTGAGAGCTGGAAGCCGGAGATCGTCTCCGTCGTCAGGTTCCAGAGCCTTATGCCCTTGCCCTTGGCCTGCGCGGCGGCTTCGCCGGCAAGCGTCAACGACGCGATCAAAGCTAGAACCCAACGCATCAGCCAGTCCTCCCAAAGGCGGGCCATCATTCCCTGATCAGGCGCTCGCGGTTCTTTGCCTTGTCGAAATTTTTGGCGCGGTCAAGGCCGTTCAGTGCGATCAGCTTCGCCGAGACGAGATCGGCGCCGTCGAAATCGGCGTCGATGACGATGGCGCCCGTCAGATCGGCTCCGCCGAGTTGGGCGTTTTTCAGTGATGCGCCGCTCAGATCGGCGCCCCTGAGGACTGCGAATTCGAGGTCGACGCGCGACAAATCGGCGTTGCGCGCGTTCAGCCGTTCCAGATTGGCGGATCTCAGCACCGCGCGCATCAGCCCCATCGACTGGTTGCGCATATCGGCGCCCAGATTCGCGTCCGCGATCGAAGCGCCGACCAGGCTTGCGCCGGTGAGATCGGCAGCGATGCGCGCTCCTGACAGGTTCGCGCCGTCGAGACGCGCGCGGGCCATTTGCGAGGCGAACAGATTGGCGCCCTTCAGGCTTGCGCCGGTAAGATCCGCATCCAGCAGCCACGCCTGATCGAGGATTGCACGGTCAAGCCTGGCGTCTCGGAGTATTGTCTTGTTGAGCCGCGCGGCGCGGAAGACCGCGTTGGACAGGTCCAGCCCCGAGAGATCGAGGCCCGACAGGCGTTTGCCGGTGAAATCGGCAGGCTGCGCGGCGCTCGCTTTGGCCAGCACGGCCTCGACCTCTGGCCTGGTCATTTCGGACGAGACCATCGCGGGGGAGGTGAGGTCGACGTCGCGCATCATGTCCTGCGCGCCCGCCGTCATCGTGACGAGTGCAAGACCAAGCGTTGCCAGCGTTGAGAGGGCGACCGTCCGCGTCATCATCGACTCCGCCGCCGGCCCAGCCTAGCACGTCCGCCAGGCGACCGGCTATGAGACATCTCGCTCAGTGCGGTCGCCTTGAGTTCGTTGGGCGAGGCCGGCCTTGATCGCCGCAATCTCGGCTTCGTCGCGTCTGTCGCGCGGGATGCCGATAGGCACCTCGGCCACGATCCGCGCTGGCCGCGGCGACAGGAAGAACAGCCGGTCGCCGAGGCGCACTGCATCGTCAAGACTGTGTGTCACCAAAAGCGTCATCACCGGACGGCTGGCCACCAGCGTCGCGATCTCGTCGCGCAGGCGGCCGGCGAGCGCATCGTCGAGCGAGGCGAGGGGCTCGTCGAGCACCAACAGATCGGGCTCGACTGCGAAAGCGCGCGCGAGCGCGACGCGCCGGGCAAGACCGAGCGACAACTCGCCGGGAAAGTGGCTTCGATGCGCTTCCAGCTCCAGAATTCTGAACAGCTCCGACAGCTTCGCCTCGGTCACGTCGGGCGCCGCCAGCCGCACATTCTGCTCGACCGAACGCCACGGCAACAGCCGCGGCTCCTGGAACACCATGCCGATCCGCGCCTGCGGTGGCCGCGCAACGTGGCCCCTGAAATCGCTATCGAGCCCGAGGATGATGCGCAGCATTGTGCTTTTGCCGCAGCCGGAGGGGCCGATCAGCACACCGACCTCGCCGGGGCAAAGCGCGAATTTGAGCGGCGCCAGCACCTCGTGCGTCCCGCCCGCGGCACTCCTGAACGTCTTGCCTGTGATCTCGACCTCAAGCCGCACGGGGCCGCCACCGTGTTGCGCGGGCTTCGAACGGCTGCACCAGCAAGGTTTCGATCACGAGCACGACCGCGGCGAAGGTCAGCGAATAGGCCAGCAGCCGCGGCGTGTCGAACAGCTGGAAGGCGACGCCGATCTCGAAGCCGACGCCGTTCGGACGTCCCAAGAGCTCGGCGACCAGCACGATCTTCCACACCAGCGACAGTCCGGAGCGGGCGGCCGCCGCGATATAGGGCGCAAGCTGCGGCAGCACGACATGGCGGAACGCGCGCCAGCGCGGCATCGCGAACACGCTCGCCATCTCGTCGAGCGAGCGGTCGAGCGCGCGGGTGCCCTCGCGCAAGGTGACGACCGCGGTCGGCAGCTTGTTGATGGCGATCGCCGCGATCGCGGCGGCCTCGGTCAGGCCTGCCCAGATATAGGCCAGCACGATCACGACCAGCGCCGGCAAATTGAGCAGCAGGATCAGCCAGGGATCGCCGAGCTTATCCGCAAGCCTGACCCGTCCCATCAAGTAGCCGATGGCGCTGCCGAGCGACATCGCCAGCACGAAGGCGAGGGTGACGCGCGCCAGCGTGGCGCCGAGATGCAGGAACAGCGCGCCGGATGAGGCTTCCGCGATCATCACCTCGAGCACGGCCGGCGGGGAGGGCAGCTTCGCGCCGCCGACGAACAGCGCGGCAATCCACCAGATCGCGAGAAACAGGGCGAACGACAGAAGACGCAGCACCTCAATCTCCGGGGACCGCGTGATAGAACGTGCCCGGATCGAGCTCGGCCGCCGGGCCGACGAGGTCGCGGCCGCCGATCTCGGCGAGCACGCGGTAGAGCACGCGCGCGTCTTTCTCCTCGTCGTCGATGCTCCGGCGCGGAATACCGTCGCGATAGCGGTCGCGATAGGTCTTGAGCATGGCTGCGTCGGACGTGCCGGTGAGCGGCGCGATCTTGTCCCAGGCCGCATCCGAGGTCACTAGCAGGTCCTTGGCCCTGCGCGTCATCGTGATGAAGCGCGCCACGGCGTCGCGATGGCTCGCCGCCCAATTCTCGTCGAAGACATAGCCGACCGCGGAGACCGCGCCTTTGGCACCGAGCTTCGGCAGAATGTCCTCGATGCCGGCGAGGCGGCGAAATCCCTTGGCCTCGAGCTGGGCACAGAAATTCCAGAAATTGAGGCTCGCCTCCATCTCGCCGTCGAGCGCCTTGGCGGCGATCAGGGGCGGGGCGCCGTAGGCGATGGTCGCCTCCGACTTCAGGTCGATGCCGTCCTGCTTCATGCTCGCCTGGAGCAGCAGCCAGCTCTTGTCGATCGCCCCGCCGGCGACCGCGAGCTTGCGCCCCTTCAGGTCGGCGAGCGTCTTGATCGGAGAGGATGCGGGTACCATCACCGCGCCGAGCGCGCTGGAATAGGGATAGAAGGTGAGCTTGGCACCGAGCGCGCGCTCGCGCGACACCCACAGCCAGTCCGACAGGATGATGTCGGCGCTGCCTGCGCGCATCGCGATCTTGCCGGCCTCGGTGCTCGCGAGCTCGGTGACCTCGAGCGAAAGGCCCGCCTCCTTGTCGAGGCCGCTCGCGCGGATCGCGGCCAGCTCCCAGGAAAATGTCCCGGTTTTCTGCACCGCAAGGCGGATCGTATCCGCGGCGCGGCCGGGCGCGGCCAATGTCAGCGCCAGCGTCGTCGCCAGCGCAAATGTCCGACCAAGTGCCCTTATCACGCCAAATGCTCTCATCACCTTGTGAGCCGTTTCCTCTGACAGAGTGCTTTTCAGGACAATACGCATAGCATAGCTTTGCTCGCAACCCGCGGGAGGATGCGCATGAAACTGGCCGGACAGCTACGACCGATTGTCGCCGCATTGACGGTGTTGGCGGCGACCGCGTGCGTGGCGCGGGCCGAGGAGGCCAATGATTATCCGACGTCCGCGCGCGCGGAGTATGTCTATGGCTGCATGAAGGCCAATGGCGAGAGCCGGCAATCGATCGAGCAATGTTCCTGCTCGATCGATGTGGTCGCCTCGATCGTCACCTATGAGCGCTACATGACTGCCGAGACCGCGCTCAGCATGTCCCAGGTCCGCGGCAACCTCGGCGTCCAGTTCCGCACCTCCGAGCAGGCGAACACGGCAGTGAACGATTTGCGGCGCGCGCAGGCGGAAGCCGAGGTGAGGTGTTTCTGATGATAGCGGCGATGTCTTACCCTCCCCTGGAGGGGGAGGGTCGATCGCGCGCAGCGCGAGCGGGGTGGGGTGATCTCTCCACTCGGCAATGTCGGATGTGGAGAGACCGTCGCCCCACCCCGTCTCACATTTCGCTGCGCTCCATGTGAGCCGACCCTCCCCCTCCAGGGGAGGGTGATCCGCCTCTCACGTCCCCGGCTTCTCTACATCCCACTCATTCCGGAACACGTGCCCATCCGTGTCCTTTGCTTCCGCGCGGAAACGCTTGGCGCCGTTGGAGACGTAGGTGAAGCGCAGATTGGGATCTTCCGAGATCGAGATGCCGCCTTCCATCGACAGCACGGGGCTGTCGTCCTGCGTCAGCTTCAGCTGGTTGACGAAGAAGGCGGGAATGTAGAGCTGCGTGACCTGGTCCATCTGCAGGCCGGAATTGTTGGGATGGCCGATCATGATCTGCGCTTCGCGGATGCGGCTCGCGGGCGCTTCCTCGCGCGCAAACTGCCGGTAGCGCATCTGGCCGAGCCGGTTTTGCGCCTCCTCGGCGTTCTTTCCTGCCGGCGCCGAGCAGCCGCCCGAGGCCTTCACATAGACTTTCGAGACATAGAGTTGGCCGTCGCTGAGCTCGGCCACCGCGTGCACATCGGTGTAATTGTTGACACGCACGCGCGTCGAGATCTCCGTGACATTGGCATCGGAGCCGAGCTCGAACTTCGCCGCCATCGGCGCCGGGTTACGGTCGATCACGAGCGTGATCGAACGGATACGGCGACTGTCTGCGGGTGACAGCTTGCTGCGCAGGGTCACCGGCACGATCGCCGCGTCCTCTGCGCGATACGGCATCTCGATGCCGATGACGGCGCTGCCGTCATTCATCGCACGGCTGTTGAAGATGTCCTGCACCAGGCCCGGCCAGGGATCGTCGGCTTCTTCAGCCTGCACTGGTGCGGCGAAGGCGATGCCGAACAGGGCGGCGATCAAGGGCAGGTGGCGTGTCCATCGGGTCATGGTCATGGTCCCCGGAGTCAGCGAGGCTGATCTCCTGCACCTATCGTAGCGCGCCTGCTACTCCCATTCAATTTCCGAAAATGCTGCAGTTGCGTTTCGGGCATTGTAATCGCCGAACAACTCCCAGCGCGGTCGCTCCTGTGCAGCCGCCTTGTCGGCGGCGGCTCGGATCGGCTCGCCCTTCTTGTTCAGCGTGCGCACGTCGGACAACAGCGTTGACAGGTAACGCCGCTCATCGGCCAGCGCAGCAGGCCAGTCGCTCACGGGGCCGTGACCGGGAACGACGCGTTGCGCCGGGATGGTCTCCAATTCCTTCAACGTGTCGAGCCAGCCGCGGATACTGCCGTCCATGACCGGAATGTGGCGAAGAAAGACGAGGTCGCCTGCGAACAGGGTTTTCGTCGTCTCGTCGTACACGGTCAAATCGCTGTCGCTGTGCCCGGTCCGCCAGGCGCGCAAGGTCAGGCGACGCGACCCGAGATCGAGCGTCATCGTGTCCGAAACCAAGAGGGTCGGGGCAACGATCTTCACGGGATCGATCAATTCGCTGCCCATGATGCGGCGAAAATTGTCGAGATAGTAGGGTCCGCGCGTCGCGAGCGCCTGCGGCAGCTTGCTGTGACCGACGAAGCTGGTGTCTCCGGCGGCGAAGGCCGCGTTGCCGAAGACGTGGTCGGGATGGCCGTGGGTGTTGATGACATAGCGAATCGGCTTGGCCGTGCGAGCCCGCACGGCGGCCAGCAGGGCCTCACCTTCGCGGAGGCTGCCGCCGGTGTCGATGACGGCTACGGCATCATCGCCCACGATGAAGCCGACATTGGCAATGTCGCCCTCGTTCTCGCGGGTCATCAGGGCAATGGCCCCGGAGTGTACGAAGATTCCCGGTGCGACTTCGCTCACAGGCAATTCGGCCGCCCCGGCCCGTGCTAGCGTTACGATCCCCAGCAGGGACAAGGCTGCGATCACTCGAGCGATGCGAGACACTTTTCTGCCTCAGTTCAAAGGGTTGCTGCATTGCACTGCAACAAAGCAAAGCCAGCGAAGTCTGGCAAAACATGGCGCGTCATGCGTTGCATGGATAGCATTCAAACAAAACGAGGAGGAAGCGCGATGACGGAGGCCGGACGACATCGTCGCTGGTTGTTTTCACTGGGGGTCCTGGTTGCGTCCTGTGCGTTCGGCGATGTCGCCATCGCACAGACCAGCGACAGCGGCGACCTCTCGTTCGAGCTGGTCGACCCGAACGTGCTGCGCGTCTGCGCCGATCCGCGCAATCTGCCGTTCTCGAACGAGAAGGGCGAGGGGTTCGAGAACAAGCTGGCCGAGCTGTTTGCCGACAAGCTCAAGAAGAAGCTCGACTACGTTTTCTTCCCGCAGGCCACCGGCTTCGTGCGGATGACGCTGGGCGCGCATCGCTGCGACGTCATCATGGGCTTTCCGCAAGGCGATGACGTCGTGCAGGGCACCAATCCCTACTACCGCACGTCGTACGCCCTAGTCGCCAAGGCCGGCAGCGGGCTCGAGGACGTCGATACGCTCGAGGATCCGAAGCTGAAGGGCAAGCATGTCGGCATCGTCGCCGGAACGCCGCCGGCGACCAACATGGCCATTGCCGGCCTGATGAGCGGTGCAAAACCCTATCCGCTGATGATCGACACGCGCTACGACAATTCGGCGCAAGCGATGGTCGACGACCTCGCCGCCGGCAAGATCGACGCCGGGGTGCTGTGGGGACCCATGGCCGGCTACTACGCGAAGAAGGTCGGCTCGCTTCACGTCACGCCGCTGGTGAAGGAAACCACGGGGCCGAAGCTGGTCTATCGCATCGGCATGGGCGTGCGTCCCGCCGACCAGAACTGGAAGCGACAGCTCAACAAGCTGATCCAGGAGAACCAGGGCGAGATCAACAAGATCCTGGTCGACTTCGGTATACCGTTGCTCGACGAGAGCGATCGGCCGCTCAGCGCGGAGGCGGCCAAGAAGTCGCCATGAGGCGGCGTCTTGCCGCTGCGCTCGTCGTTGCCGCGTTGGCGGTGCCGGCATCCGCGCAGCAGCAGGAGCCGTTCGAGCCCGAGGGTTATCGCGCCGACAATTATCGCGCACCGGTGCCGGCGACGCTCGCCGGCGCGCGCGTGCTTAACACTGTGGAAGCCGAAGCGATCTGGCGCGCCAGGAGCGGTGCATTCGTCGACGTGCTGCCGCGCCCGCCGAAGCCGAAGAACCTTCCAGCAGGCACGGTGTGGCGCGATGCGCCGCGCAAGAACATTCCGGGCAGCATCTGGCTGCCGGATACCGGCTACGGCAGTTTGCCGCCGGCCATGGACGATTATCTCCAGCGCGGCCTCGCACAGGCCTCGCGTGGCGACAAGGCCGCACTGCTGGTGATCTATTGCCTCGCCGACTGCTGGATGTCCTGGAACGCCGCCAAGCGCGCGCAGGCCTATGGCTACACCAACATCGCCTGGTACCCTGACGGCACCGACGGCTGGGAGCGCGCCAAGCTGCCGACGGAAGAGGTGCAGCCGGAGCCGCGGCCGGAGCAGTAGACGAGTGAACGCAGGTCTGCTCCCTCGCCCCGCTTGCGGGGAGAGAGTTGGGGTGAGGGGGACTCTCCTCTGGGACGGTGAGAGTTGGACTCGCGGAGACTCCCCCTCCGCAAGCGGGGAGAGGCGAAGCGCCTACTGCTTCTGCAGCTTCGTCAGCGTGCCCGTGCCGTTGTTCTCGGTCGCAGAATAGTTCACCCTGTCGCCGGCATGAACGGCCTCCAGCATCGCGGCGTCCTTGGTTTTGTACTCCTGGAGCGCGCCGGCGCCGCCAGCGCTGCCACCGACGGTGCCCTTCTGCGTCTGCTGGATCGAGATCGTGCCGTTGAGCCGATCGATCCGCATGACCATTCCGGTCATGTCGTCAGCAAGGGCGCTGGTTGCGAGCATGCTGAGGGCCGCAGCGCCCGCACAGATGAATCTTGTGGTTCCCATCGAGGCCTCCCGACGTCTTGGAGTTCACTTCGACAAGCCATCCTAGATCGATTTGGTTCCGGCAGATAGCAGGGCAAAGGTTAACCGGGCCGATCCGGGAACCTGTGGTGGGCGCCAGCGAGGCGGGCGCTATTCCATTTCCTGCTGGATCACGCGGCCAAGTGCGAACAGGCGCTGGTCGATCGTGGTTGGAACCTCGCAGACGAATCGCACGACCTTGTGACGGTCCTCGAAAATGCGGGTTTTCCAGATCAGTTCGTTGCCGAGCGCTTCGACCTTGGCCTCGTCGCGCGGCGTCGCGCCCTGCAGCGCGTGAAGGGCGATCGTCTCCTCGCGAATCTTGTCGGCGGCTTCGCGCTGCTTGCGGCTGACGCGTTCGAGCCCGGCCATCACCTGGGAGCGCTGGGCATTGAGCGTGTCGAACAGGCCGGCGAACAGGAGCTTTGCCTTCGCGGTCTTGTCGGTGGCGGAGGCGGCCAGAAATTCCTTCACGGACTTTTCGGCCTCATCGAGCGGCGTTTTGCGCGCCGACAGTTTTGCGACCAGCGCGCTGACCTTGGCGTCGTCCTTCCACTTGTTCTGGACGTCGTCGAGTGCCGGGCCGGCCCAGACGGCGGCAAGTGAAATCTCCGGCACCTTGGCTTGCGTGCAGGGCCAGTCGGGATAGCGCGGATCGGCCGCGCGCGCGGTCGTGCCCGACAGCGCCAGCGCCACAACAGCCATTGCCAGAACCTTCATCCTTCGCCTCCTGCGGGGCCCCGTCGCGCCAGCCCACGCGAGGGATCATAGGCCAGAATTGCGCCGATCATGAAGACGATTGTGCAAGCCGCGACCACTGCCAGCGAGACCCAGTTGATTTGCCCGTAGAGTGCAAAGCGTATCAGCTCGACCGCATGGGTGAACGGATTGGCCTCGCAGAGATAGTACAGATAAGGGCTGCCCTCCTGCACCCGCCACAGCGGATAGAGCGCGGACGAGGCGAAGAACATCGGGAAAATGACAAAATTCATCACCCCGGCGAAGTTCTCGAGTTGCTTGATGCCGGAGGAGATCAGCATACCGAGCGAGCCCAGCATCAGCCCGGACAGGATCAGCGCCGGCAGCACGGTCAGATAGCCCGATGACGGCGGGGTGATGTCCCAGAACCAGGCGATCAGCAGGAACGCATAGACCTGGAGCAGCGACACTGCGGTGCCCGCCAGCAGCTTGCAGAACAGCAGGAACCCGCGCGGCAGCGGGCTCACCAGCAGCGTGCGCATGTTGCCCATCTCGCGGTCGTAGACCATCGAGAGCGAGGACTGCATGCCGTTGAAGAGCTGGATCATCGCCATCAGCCCGGGCGCGATATAGACCTCGTAGAGGATGTAGGTCTCGTAGGGCGGGATGATGGAGATGCCGAGCACCTGACGGAAGCCGGCGGCGAAGATGAACAGCCACACCAGCGGCCGCACCAGCGCCGAGACGAAGCGTTCGCGCTGATGCAGGAAGCGCAACCCCTCGCGCCAGACGATGCCGGTGAGGCAGGTCAGGTACTGCTGGGCCGAGAAGCCGCGCGGGGCGTCACGCGTGGTGATGCTGCTCATGCGCCGCCTCCCGGCATGGTTTGCGCGCCGGTCAGGCGCATGAAGGCGGTGTTGACGTCCTGCGCGCCGGCCTCGGTGACGACGCGGTTCATCGGCCCCTGCGCCAGCACCTTGCCCTGGTGCAGCACCACGAGGTCGTCACTCGGCATGATCTCGTCGAACAGATGCGTGGCCCAGAGCACGCCGATGCCTTGCTCCGTCACCAGCTGGCGGACCTGGCTGATGATGTCGGCGCGCGCCTTGACGTCGAGGCCGACGGTCGGCTCGTCCAGCAACAGCAGCCGCGGCCGGTGCAGCAGCGCCCGGGCGATTTCCAGCCGCCGCATCTGTCCGCCCGAGAGATCGCGCACCTTGCTACCGGCGCGGTCAGCGAGCCCGATGCGGCCGAGCAGCTCGGCGCTGCGTGCGGCGGCCTCGCTCCGGCTGATGCCGTGGAGCGCGGCGTGATAGAGCAGGTTCTGCGTCAGCGACAGGTCGAGATCGAGCGTACGCGGCTGGAATACGACGCCGAGTAGCCGCAGCGCTTCGCCGGGGCTCTTGCTGATGTCGTGGCCGAAAATGCCGACCCGGCCGCTCTGGATGCCGAACAGGCGCGTGATCAGCGAGAACAGCGTGCTCTTTCCGGCGCCGTTGAGGCCGAGCAGGGCGGTGAAGCTCGCCGGCTGCACGTTGAAGGAGACGTCGATCAACGCACGCCGCTGCCCATAGGAATGACTGACGCCGCCGATCGACAGCGCCGGCACCGCCGCCGCTTCCAGCTTCAGCGCCTCCTGTGGCTCGGGAATCGGAGCGGGGCTGGTCATGGTGCGATCGTGATGCCCCAGGGCAGTTCGCCCACTTGAATCGTCTTGATCACCTTTTGCGCGGCGACGTCGATAACAGAGACGTCGTTCGACACGCCGTTGGTGGTGAGCAGGTATTTTTCATCGGGCGTGAACGCCATATGCCAGACCCGCTGACCGACCAGCAGATATTTCGTCACCTTGCGCGAGGCGACGTCGACGACGGCGATGCGATTGGCGGGGCCGAGCGCGACGAAGGCGGTCTTGTCGTCCTTGGTCATGCCGATGCCGACCGGCTGGATCGCCTCTTTCCGCAGGCCCGGAATTTCGAACGTGACCTTGCCGATCACCTCGTGCTTCTTCGGGTCGATCACCGAGACGGTGCCGCCGATCTCGGAGGAGACCCACACTTCGGAAGCATCGTGCTTGAACTCGGCAAAGCGCGGCCGTGCATCAACCAGCACGTTGGCGACGATCTGGCGCGACGCCGTGTCGATGAAATGCGCCATGTTGGTCGTTTCCGACGTGTTGATCAGCGTCTTGCCGTCGGGGCTGATGGTCATGCCCTCGGGCTCGACGCCGACCTGGATGTCGCCGAGCCGGGCGCGCTTCTCGAGGTCGATCACGGTCACCGTGTTGTCGTTCTCGTTGGCGACATAGAGGATCTTGCCGGCGGCATCCTGCGCGAACAATTCCGGGTCGGGTCCGGAGGGCAGGCTATCCACCACGGCTTGCGTCTTGGCATCGATCACCTGGATGGTGTCGTCGTCGCCGACGGCGACCATCACGAACTTGCCGTCGCGCGTGAAATCGATGCCGCGCGGGCGCTGGCCGACCTTGATGGTCTTGGTCACGGTCCAGCTCTCGGTGTCGATCACCGTCACCGTATTGCTCTTCTCGTTCGAGACATAGGCGATGAATGCATGGGCGGGCGCTGCCGCGAGCGCCAATCCGGACAGGAGCCCCACACGCCACATGCGCAACATCTGCGTTCTCACTTCAGCTTGCATTTGCTCTCCGGACGATCGTAGCCGAGCGTGTCGAGCTCGGAGACCTGGTGCAGGAAACCCTCCTGCGGCGAGACCGACACCACCATGCGGCCATCGACCAGCAGGATCGGCTGGCGCAATTGCCAATTCCAGTCGCGCAGGGTCAGCCGCGTGCCCTTGAAGGCGGCGACCGAAAAATCCGGGCCCTTGATAAAGTCGGTGACTTTCTTGACGTCGCCGGAATTGGTGCGCGAGGTCGCTTCGCCGATCATGCGGGCTGCGGTCCAGGCCTGCATGTCGAGCGCGGTCATGCGCCGCGAGTTCAGCTTCACGAAGCGGTTCTGCATCTGGATCGCGCCCCACTGGTCTTGCGCGGCGTCCCAGCTGCGCGGCACGAGGCCGGCCGAGCCGGCGACGGGCCGAGGATCCCAGGTGCGATAGGGCAAATATGCGCCGAACACCTCGCTCTCGTCGGCGGCGACCAGCACGTCGTAAGCAGGCGCGCCTTGCGTGAACACCGGCATCTGGCGCTGGATCAGCGTCACGCCGCTATCGGTGCGGCGCGCGCCGCCCTTGTCCTCGAAGGTTTTTTCCTGGACGATCTTGGCGCCGAACCGCGCGGCGGTGCGCCGGAGCGCATCGGCAAACAGCTTGTCCTCGTCATGCGAGCCGACCACGAGCAGCCAGCGCGACCACTTCTTCCATACCAGATACTGTCCGAGCGCATCGGCCAGCATCGCCCGCGTCGGCGCGGTGTGGATCACGTTGGCACGGCAATCGGCCTCGCGCAGCCGCTCGTCGATCGCGCCTGCGTTGAACAGCAGCGTGCCACGGTCGCGCAAGGCGTCCGAGACTTTCAGCAGCGCGTCGGCCGGCAGGTCGGTGATGATGAAGCTGTTCTTCTCGGCAAGGGCAGCCGCAGCCTGGACGACGTCCTCGCCTTCCTTGATGCGGCGCTCCTCCAGCGCGAACCGCTGGCCCAGGAATTTACCGGTGGTGTTGTTGTCCTCGATCGCGAGCCGCGCGCCCGCGACGCCGTCATTCTCCGCGGGCTGCTCGACCAGCGACAGCGTCGATCTGGTGCCGGCGAGGCCGAGATAGCCGACGCCGATCAGGGCAGGCTCCGCCGCGAGCGCGCTCGTCGCAGCAAGACCTAAGCCAATCAGGCCGACCAACCATCGGATCATGTTTCCTCCGAACGATCTCCCCGGCTTGACCGCAGGTGGAGAATTGTCTCTGCTTCGAGCATGACCGATTTGGCAGGGCATGCAACCCCGCATTTCGTCCCTGCGCGCGCGAGGCCTGGAATCACGATCATGCGAGCATTGATGATGATCGCCGCTTTGCTGTTGACGCCTTCGCTCGCGCGCGCCGATCCACCGAAACTGGCCGTGTTCGATTTCGAGCTGATCGACACCAGCCTGCCAGGGGAGTTCTACGGCTCCAGGCCCGAAGAGGCACGGCTCGTGCTCATCAGCGAGCAGCTGCGCAAGGAGTTGACAGAGTCCGGCAGGTTCCAGGTACTCGACATCGCGCCGGTCAGGGATGCCGCCCGTCACGCCAACTTACAGGCCTGCGGCGGCTGCGACCTCAAGCTCGCCGGCGAATTGGGCGCTGACCTCGAGATCACCGGCATGGTGCAGAAGGTCTCGAACCTGATCATCAATCTCAACATCTATTTGCGCGACGTGAAGACCGGCAACATGATCGCCGCCGCCAGTGCCGACATGCGCGGCAACACGGATGAAGCCTGGACCCGCACGATGAGCTATTTGATCCGCAACCGGTTATTGGCGCCGAATTACGGCAAGCGGGAGTAGGATATTCTCTCAGCGAATTGGGAATCGTAGGGTGGGCAAAGGCGCACTTGCGCCGTGCCCACGATCAATCAATGATTCGAGAGAAATCGTGGGCACGCTTCGCTTTGCCCACCCTACGATACTGCGCGCGCGGAGAGATACCCCTCATCACGAGGGGAGAAGAAAGCCGGTCATCCCTTCAGCTTCTCCGCATGCCAGTGCAGGTGATCGCCCATGAAGGTCGAGATGAAATAATAGCTGTGGTCATAGCCTGCCTGACGGCGCAGCGTCAGCGGGATGCCCGCCTTGGTGCAGGCGGCTTCGAACAGCTCCGGCTTGAGCTGTTCTTTCAGGAAATTGTCGGCCTCGCCGACATCGACCAGGAAGCCGGAAAATTTCGCGCCGTCCTCGATCAGCGCCACCGTGTCGTGGCCGCGCCAGGCGTCCTTGTTCGGTCCGAGATAGCCGGTCAGCGCCTTGGTGCCCCAGGGCACCAGCGAGGGCGCCACGATCGGCGCGAACGCGCTCGCGGCGCGAAAACGGTGCGGGTTGCGCAGCGCCACCGTCAGCGCGCCATGGCCGCCCATCGAATGGCCCATGATCGATTGCCGCTTGGCGTCGACGGGAAAATTTCCCGCTATGAGCTTCGGCAACTCGTCGGTGACATAGCTCCACATCCGATAGTTGCGCGCGAACGGCTCCTGCGTCGCGTCGACATAGAAGCCGGCCCCTAAGCCGAAATCATAGGCGTTGTTGGCATCGCCCGGCACGTCGGCGCCGCGCGGTGAGGTGTCCGGCGCGACGAAGATCAGGCCGAGCTCGGCGCAGGCTTTGCGGAATTCGCCCTTCTCGGTGACGTTGGCATGGGTGCAGGTGAGCCCGGACAGATACCAGACCACCGGCAGCTTGGCGCCGTCGGCATGCGGGGGAACATAGACCGAGAACACCATGTCGGTTCCGGTCGCCTGGCTCGCATGGCGATACACGCCCTGCACGCCGCCGTAGGATTTGTTGGTCGAGACAGTCTGAATCGTCATGCCTTCACTCCGTGGCATCTCACCACATCAATATTGCAACGCTTGTGTGACCGAATTTGTGGCAGCTGCCTGCGTCAGGCAACACCGCTGTCGATCGCCAGCCGCACCAGCTCGACCGAGGTCTTCACCCCGAGCTTCTGGCGGATGATGGACGAGGTGTTGGCGACCGTCTTGTAGGACGATTGCACCAGCCAGGCGATCTCGGACAGGCTTTTGCCGGCGCTGAGCAGCCGCAAAATCTCCATCTCGCGCGCATTCAGCTTCGACAGCGGGCTTTGCGCCAGCGTCGGTCCTGCGAAGGCGATGCTGCGCGCGATCGCGCTCGGCAGGTAGGTGCCGCCACCGCCGACGGCACGGATCGCCTCGACGAGGTCGTCGGGGTCGCCGGTCTTGGAGACGTAGCCCTTGGCGCCGCACTCGATCGCGCGCGCGGCAAAGGCCGGATCGTCGTTCATGCTGAACATGATGATGCGAGCCTCCGGCGCGCGCTCGAGGATGCGGCGCGCGAGCTCGAAGCCGGAGACGGTCGGCAAATTGATGTCGATGATGCAGAGGTCGGGGCGTTCGACGATGAAGACGCATTCGCCGTCCTCGGCGTCGGCGGCCTCCAGAATCTCGATCTCGCCCTCGTCGGCCAGCACGGCACGGCAGCCGGAGGCGACAATGGGATGATCGTCGACGATCAGAATGCGCATAGGCGTTTCCTTGTGACAGCGTCGGCCTGTTTCGCGCCCGGCCGGGATTGCTGTACGCTTCCGATTAGATATCGGGCGCTTCGCCGCTGTCAACGTCATCGGACAGCGGCAGGCGAGGCTTCGCGAGGCACGGGCGACACCAATGTGGCAAAATCTATCCTTGCGCGGGCGCATCAACCTCTTGCTGGCGCTGCTGCTGGCGCTGGGGCTCGCCGTCAATATCGGCCGCCAGGTCGCGGAGGCAGGTCCCCGCGTGCAGGCCGAGGATCAGAGCGTGATCCGGCTCGCCCGCGAATTCATCGAGATGATCGTTGCCGATCTCAACGAGGCGCCAGATCCGGATGCCAGGTTGAACCAGATCGCGCGCGATCTCAGCCGCCTGCGCCATGTCAGCATCACGCTTCGGGACACCGGCGGCAATGCGCAGACGCCGCCCCGGCTTGACACTGACGCCGACACGCGCGGGCCGCCGGCCTGGTTCGTCAGCCTGGTCCATCCCGAGCAGACCGCGGTGAGCGTGCCGGTCTCGATCCGTGGCAAGCCCGGCTCGCTCCTGATCACCTCGCATCCCGATGACGAGATCGCGGAAATCTGGGACGGCATCGTGACCCAGCTCGAGGTCGGCACAGCGATCGCGCTGGCGCTGTTTTTCCTGATGATGAAAGTGGTCGGCCGGGCGCTGGCCCCGCTCCAGTCTCTGGCCGAGGCAATGGGGAAGCTCGAAGGCGGACATTACGAGGCCCGCGTCGCACCGGGCGGCGCGCCGGAGCTCGCTGCAATCTGCACCAAGCTCAACCACCTTGCCGCAACCCTCGGTGAGGCGGTCGAGGACAAGCGGCGCCTCGCCGAGCGGGCGGTGTCGCTCCAGGACATCGAGCGCAAGGAAATCGCGCGCGAGCTCCACGACGAGTTCGGGCCGTATCTGTTCTCGCTGCGGGCGCATGCCGGCGCGCTGGCGAAGCAGGCGGATGGACGCGTCCCGAGTGCGGAGGCGGTGCGAAAACACGGCAGCGCCATGCTGGAGCAGATCAACGCGCTGCAGCAGTTCAATCGCCGCGTGCTGGAACGGCTCCGGCCGGTCGGCCTCGCCGAGTTCGGGCTGCGCCAGGCGCTCGAATCGCTGTCGCGGCTGTGGCGGGAATCGCATCCCGATGTCGCCATCGAGACCGTGATCTCGCCATCGCTGGGGGTCACCGGCGAGACCGCCGATCTCACCATCTACCGCATCGTGCAGGAGGCGCTCACCAACGTGTTCCGCCACGCCGGCGCGACCTCGGTCAATGTCGTCATCGAGCCGGCGCAGCAGACGGCGCAGGACGGTCGCTTTTGCGCCCGGGTGCGGGTCAGCGACAATGGCCGTGGCATGGAGTCGGGCCAGAAGCTCGGCTTCGGCCTCGTCGGCATGCGCGAGCGGATTCTGGCGCTCGGCGGCACGCTCAACGTTGTCTCCGGCGACGGCGGATTGACCGTGGAAGCGCTGGTTCCGACCGCGGCCGCCTGACCGCTCCCGAAGCGATCGGGAATAATTCCCGATTTCGTCGGGAAAACGGGAGCCGATATTGCCCGACCTTTTGTGGCTGGCGCGCGATCGGCCGCCGAATACACTCGTTCCGACCAATCGGCGAAAATCAAAACAGCCGGTGGTCACGGATGGGAAGGCGGGGATGGGCAAGGTTCTTTCGTTCAGGCGTCGTTTGTTGATGGCCTCGGTGTCGACCGGTCTGGTGTCCGGGGTGGTCTTGGCGAGCCCCGCGGGGGCCGCGCAGGACGAGGAGACCAACGTTCAGAATCTGCCGCCCGTCGAAGTGGCGGCGCCGCCGCCGTCGGTGGCGAGGCGCACCGCGCCGACGCGGCCGGTCGCGCATATCGGAGCGGCCTCGTCCGCCAGTCCCCGCACCCGCATCTATGTCTATCCGACCGCGCCGGGCACCGGCAGGGGTCTCGATGTCGACAAGGTCCCGTCGGCCATCAACGCCGTCGATGCCAGCCAGATCAAGCGCACCGGCTCGCTGAACGTCACCGACGCGCTGCGCGACAACATCGCCGGCGTCAACATCACCGAGGTCACCGGCAATCCGTTCCAGCCGGATGTCGAATTCCGCGGCTTCGTGGCTTCGCCCGTGACGGGCACGCCGCAAGGCCTTGCGGTGTACCAGAACGGCGTCCGCATCAACGAAGCCTTCTCGGACGCGGTCAATTGGGACCTGATCCCGACCGCCGCCATCAGGTCGGTGACGCTGGTGACCAACAATCCCGCCTTCGGCCTCAACGCGCTGGGAGGCGCCATCAACCTGCAAATGAAGGACGGCTTCACCTATCAGGGCGCCGAGATCGACGTGATGGGCGGGTCGTTCGGCCGCGTCCAGGGCTCGGCGCAATGGGGCAAGCAGGTCGACAAGAATTACGGCGTCTATGCCGCGCTCGAAGGCCTGCGCGATAACGGCTTCCGCAATTTCTCGCAATCAACCGTGCGGCGCTTCTACGGCGATGTCGGCTACAAGGCCGGCGACAGCGAATTCCACGCCAATATGGGCGTGGCCAAGAACGATTTCGGCGCCAGCGCCACCGTTCCAGCCGAGCTGCTCGACAAATATTGGGGCGCGACCTACACCACGCCGCAGACCACCTCCAACCGCGTCGGCTATCTCAACCTGACCGGAAAGGTCGATCCGACGCCGACCTGGACGCTCGAAGGCACCGCGCATGTGCGCAGGTACGAGCAGAAGCTCGTCGACGGCAATCCGACCGACGTGCAGGAATGCGCCGCCTTGGGGCTGTTGTGCTTCGGCGATGATACGACGCCGGCGAATGGCACCAACGGCGCGCAGCTCGTCAATCCGTATCCGTTGGGGACCATCCTCGGCGAGATCGACCGGAGCACGATCCGCTCGACCAGTTTCGGCGTGTCAGGGCAGGCCACCAACACCGATCAACTGTTCGGGCATGACAATCGCTTCGTGATGGGCGCGACTTACGATGCCAGCGTGACGCGCTACAACGCCACCGCCGAGATCGGCTCGATCGGAGAAAACTACGTCGTCAGCGGCAGCGGCCTCTTCCTGGGGCCGACCGGCCAGCCGGAACCGGTTGCCGGTCCCGTCTCGCTGCGGACCGTCAACCAATATAACGGCCTGTATGCGATGGACACGTTCAACGTCACGGACGCCTTCGCCATCACCGGCGGCGGCCGTTTCAATGTCGCGCGCATCAAGCTGGAGGATCAGCTCGGAACCGATCTCAACGGCGATCACACCTTCACCCGCTTCAATCCGGTGATCGGGGGCACGTACAGGATCACGCCGGGGCTGACCGCCTATGCCGGCTATTCCGAGGCCAACCGCGTGCCGACGCCACTCGAGCTCGGTTGCTCCGATCCAGCTCGGCCCTGCCTCAATGCGGCGTTTCTGGTCTCCGATCCGCCGCTCAAGCAGGTCGTGTCCAGGACCGTCGAAGCCGGCCTGCGCGGCTCCAAGGAGCTGAACATCGGCATGCTCGGCTGGAAGATCGGCGGATTCCGCGCCACCAATAACGACGACATCGTCGCGATACCCGCGGTAGGACGGACCGGCTTCGGCTATTTCTCCAATGTCGGCCGTACCAGGCGGCAGGGTCTCGAGGCCGAAGTCAACATCAAGTCTCCCACGCTCCAGTTCCAGGCGAGCTATGCGTTCGTCGACGCGCGCTTCCTCGATCCGCTCGAGCTGGGCTCGGAAAGCCCGTTTGCCGATCCGGCCACCGAGACCATCCGGGTCTCACCCGGCAACCAGCTTCCCGCGATCCCGCGCCACCGCATCAAGGTCGGCATCGACTATGCCGTGACCGACGTCTGGAAGGTCGGCGGCAACGCGCTGTTCGTCTCCAGCCAATACCTGGTCGGCGACGAGTCGAACCAGTACGCGAAGCTGCCGTCCTATACCGTGTTCAATCTCCACACCTCCTACCAGGTGACGAAGAACATCCAGCTCTATGGCAAGATCGACAACATCTTCGACAAGCGCTACGCGACCTACGGACAGTTCTTCGACCGCGAGGCCTTGCCCAACTTCACCAACGGCGGCGCCGAGTTTACCGACCCGCGCTCGCTGAGCCCGGCGAGGCCCCGTGCGTTCTACGCGGGGATGCGGGTGACCTTCTAGGCGCGGGTGCCGTATCCAAGGCCAGCGGCGAAGCATCGGCTCCGAGTGCCGCGGCCGGAGCCAGCGCCTCTTGTTCCGCTCGCTGAGCTTGCAGAATATCCCGCCTCCGGCATGATGGGCTCGGAGGCTCGCTTTGCTGTGGCGTTGAAGAATCCGGATGCCGTCGCTGCTATCGTTTCAGCGCTTCGGCACGTCTACGGTGACGAGGTCGCGCGACTTATGCTCGTCGAGGGCATGAGCCTCGCCGACCTGATCGATGCGATGTTTTCTGCGCCTTTGACGCATCGCGAGGCCGTTCGAGATATCACCGACGGATTGGACGATTTTGTCATTTCGCCGGACCTGGGTCCCATGTGGCACCTCAGGTACATCTATGGAGACGAGCCCGGCTCTCTACACGTCGTGGACATGGAGATCGCCACGCCGAATGGCACGCTGGCAAGCAGAGACGTCTGGCTTCGTCTGGTCTCCTAGAGAGGCCGCCCTTGGACGGTTTGGCCCGGCGGCTGCGTCGTCTTTACCAACCGGAAACCATGTCAAATGATCTGAAAATTTTAATGCAACTGCCTGGCTGTCTCCGCGTCAGTTCGTCGGAGGGCCCATGTGATGACAGAGCACCAATTGATGGAGCAGGAGTGCCAGATCGCGCGTTATCGGCGCTTGGAGCGGGAGGTGACGGATCCGCTTGCCGCGTGCCTGCTTCACGGCATCGTCGAGGAGCTTGAAGCCGAGCTGCGCAAGGAAAGGCCGGATTGGCACGGGCCGCGCGATTAACGGTTCCTTAGCGCTAATCATGCGGATTATCGTGCGGGAATGGCCAAGGGAGACTGCTCCCATGCTGAAGGACGGCACATATGCGGCGTGGTACAAGACGCCGATCGACCAGGGCACCGGGATCGTCCATGTCGCAGACGGGCAGATCTGGGGCCGTGACAGCCTGATGACTTATCACGGCTCGTGCCGGGTCGACGGAGATCGCTTCACCGCCACCGTATCAACGAAGCGTCATACCGACGGGCGTGCGACGGTCTTCGGCGTGGAAGACGAGCTCACCCTGGACATCGAGGGAAACTGCCCCGGCAAGATCGCGACTTACACCGCGACGGCCCAACAGGTGCCCGGAATGATCCTCCAGGGCACGCTCATTCTGACCGAACAGCAGCCGCCGGCAGATGAACGAACCGAGCAGTTCCCGGCATTCAATCCCGACAAGCTGCCAAAGCTGCCGAAGCGCTCGCGCTGAAAATTCTCTATCGCGACGAGTGACGTCACGAGCCAGCTGGCAGGCCGCTCCAGCGAGGTGAGGGATATCATTTTTCCTCCGGCCAGCCCCGGGCAAGTATCGCGGCTTGTTGCAAGGTGATGCTTCGGACCAGCGGATCGGCATGACGGTGCACAAGTTGCCAATCCGTGCCATCCTTGCGGTAGACCTCGGTCACGCGCAGCGACCAGTCTTGAGCCGGCAATCCGCCCACTTCGGCCCGCTGGTGTTCGATCATGACGAGAACGACGAGCGCGTCCGATGCATAGGTTTGCGAGACATCGAGCTCGGTTTCGCCTTCCCTGAAGTATCGCGACAGGTCGGCCAGGCGTCTGGGGCTTGCGTCGAATCCGCGACTGGCAGGCCCGCCGAAGGGCTGCATCAACGTGAAATCCGGCGCGATGCGGACGAGTTGGAGCCAGCGATCCATGTCGCCGCGCATGAAGGCGGCATTTTTCGCGCGGGCACGTTCGATGAGGCTCGCTATCGCGTCGTTTGCGACGGCCTCATCGGTTGAAAGCTGAACGGACAGCGGAATTGCAGCCGTGGCGGCCATCATCGAGCGCCGCGACATCTTCTCCTGCCGGTCCGGCCAATTGTTCACGCCGGGCGGTCTCTGGGTCATTTCACGTCTCCTGGTCGAACGACGAACGACCCATCCATGAGCCCTTGAACTTGATGAATCCAGCGATATGATTTCAGCATCATGCTGAACCAAATTGATCTATCCAGGATCGATCTGAATCTCCTCGTGCTCTTCCGCGTCGTTCTGGAAGAACGTCATGTCGCGCGTGCTGCAGGCCGGCTGAGCCTGACGCCGTCGGCTGTCAGCCATGCGCTTGGCCGGCTCCGTCTCCTGCTGAACGACCCGCTGTTTCTGCGGACACCAAAGGGCGTCGTTCCAACGGCGCGGGCCTTGGAGCTCGAGGAGCCCGTGACCGAGATCATCGCGCGGATCGAACAGCTGATCGGCTCGGCTGCACCGTTCGACCCCGCGAAGAGCCGCCGCCGGTTCACGATTGGCGCCCCCGATGCCGTACTGGTCTCGACATCCGTGCAGCTCCTGCGATCGATCGCGACTGCGGCCCCCCATATCGACCTCGCCCTGATCCACCTGATGCCTGCGCCACGCGGCGGCGCGATCGGGGAGCCCTGGCACCAAAGCCTCGATATGCTCGAAAGACGCGAGCTCGATGTCGCAATGCTGCCGCTCCCGACGGTATCGCCGCGATTCGAGGCGCGCAGGCTCTACGACGAGGATTTTGTCCTGGCCATGCGCAAGGGGCATCCCCTCGCAAAAGCGCCAACCCGTGCTGCATTCTCGCAATCACAGCATCTGCTGGTGTCTCTCAGTGGTGAAGCGCGCGGTTTCGTCGATCAGATGTTGGCAAAGCGCGGCCTCGAGCGCCGCATCGCCTTGACTGTCCCGAATTTCATGATGGCGCTCGTCCAGCTTTCAGGATCTGATCTGATCGCAGCATTGCCGCGAAGATTGGTGGAGCACCACGCCGGCCGTTTCGGCTTGGTGTTCGTCGAGCTGCCTTTTGCGCGTAAACCGGATGCGATCCGCGCGATCGCAACCAAAGCGGCGATGCGAGATGCCGGCATCGCGTGGCTCGTGCAGGTCGTGGTCGGCGCAATCGGGGCAGGTCGGCCGTAAAGCCGCCTCTCTGACGCTGAAAGGTATTCATCCGACGCCGAAAAGTGACGTTATTGCGTCTGCCGATCCACGCCTTACCGAAGAGTAGGGTTGGAGGTTTACCTAACGAAGAGAGCAACCAGCAATATGGCGACCGGCAGAAGCCCGAAACAGGTCACAATAATCGCAAAGACCGTCTCGTTCGCGAAAGTCTGTCTGAGATGCCGACGCATGAGCGATGTGCTCCAGCTTAACACAGCTTCATTTGCGGCCGAAGCATGCGCCAGCTAAACACAATCGCGAGCGAAGACAATGGTGGCGAAAATGGCCGGAGAAATCCCAAACAATTCAGATGCAGCAGTGACGAAGCGCGAGAAGCAATCGGCTATTGTCGGCAGGTTGTTGGTGACGTGCTTCGTGGCGATGCGCAGCGGCTATCCTCGCAAGCACCTCGGCGCGGTGTTTGAAGAACTGCTGGTTGCGATGATGATTCGCGTGAGCGACGAGCTCGGCGCTCCGCCGCGTACGGCCTCCGACGTTTCCAAATATCTCGGGCTCCCGCGCTCGAACGTCCGGCGCTGCCTCAACGTGCTGATCAGCGAAGGCGTGATCCGCAAGGTGAATGAGCACGGCCATACGGGCGAGCTGGATTGGCTCGCGTCGCGGATCGATGCGGAATATTTCGTCAAGATTCGGGGTGCGATCATCGCTGCGGCTGACGAGTTAAAGGCGCTGGACGCTGCATGACGCGGAACGCGCCGGCTGCTACCCTGAAACCTCGCTTCTCAAACCGCTTGCCGCCCGCCATTGTGCGGCCGCAGCAATCATCTCGGGAGCAGCATCAATGTCGGACAAGGTCTCGCGTCTGCGACAAATCGCGCGACCTAATTCGTGCCAATAGAGAAGAATTTCGCTCCGGTGACTGATAGCTCCGTTTATTCGTACCGGCTGAGCACTGGCCAGAACCGATGATCCTGCTTCGATCCGAATGTCCTCCGATCCTGGTTCCCAGGGTCCGGATCAATCGTTCTCTGCGCCCACGACACGTTGTCGGGTTGCTGCCGCCGGAAGGTCAGCGCTCGCTCGGTGCCTTCGCTGAGCTGTCGACCGATCGACCATCAGGGCGCTGAGGGCTGGGCAGGCGATGGCGGGTCCGGAAATCACGTTTGGACCGTTTCGTTTCAGCTTGGCCAGACGCTTGCTGTTGCACGGTGAGACTCACGTCAGGCTCGGCTCGCGTGCGGCCGCGATTCTGGGCGCCTTGCTGGAAGCTCCGGGTGAGCTCGTTTCAAGGGCCGTGCTCTACGATCGCGCATGGCCCGGGCGAACCGTGACCGAGGACAACCTGAAGGTTCAGATCTCCGGCCTGAGAAAGGCTCTGCTTGAATACGGAGACCTGATCCGCGCAGAGGCGTCCTTCGGCTACCGCTTCGTCGGAGACGTCGGCGTCTATCACCCATCGAAGCGCCGATCGCGCGCGCCCGGCGCGATGCATGCGCCGATCGGCCGCGCCGCGGTGATCGGCGACATCAGCGAGCTTCTGCAGAACGACCGGCTCGTCACCATCCTTGGGCCCGGCGGCATCGGCAAGACGACCGTCGCGCTTGCCGTGGCGAGCGAGCTTGAGAAATCCTATTGCGACGGAGTCTGCCTTGTCGAGCTCGACCGTATCACTGACGGAAGTCAGATCTATGCGGCCGTCACCGGCGCGCTTGATCTGCCGGTTCAGATGGCTGCAAGTCTCGATCAGGTCCTGCTTGCCCTTCATGGCCGGCGTCTGTTGCTTGTCCTGGATTCCTGCGAGCATGTCACCGAGAGCGTCGCGCTCCTCGTTGAAAGCGTGCTCAGCGGCACCCGCGACGTCCATATTCTGGTGACGACCCGCGAAACCCTGCGGATCGAAGGCGAACTTGTCTGGCGTCTCGATCCGCTCGAAACCCCGCCGTCGTCTGTTCCGGTGACAGCCGGAAACGTTCAGGATTATTCATCGGCAGAATTGTTCACGCGAACGGTCTGCCGGAGAACGCCGAACTTCGCGATCGATGATACCGTCGCGGCCGCGATCGCGGATGTTTGCCGGCGCCTCGACGGGATGCCCCTGGCGATCGAACTCGCGGCGTCGATGGTCGACGTCCTCGGCATCGAAGAGGTTCGTCGCGGGCTCGACGAACGATTCTCCCTGCTCTGGGTGGATCGTCGGACCGCAATTCCGCGTCATCGCTCGCTCGCCGCAACGATCGACTGGAGCTACAATCTTCTTCCCAAAAGGGAGCGGGTGGTGCTCGGGCGCCTCTCCATTTTTGCCGGGCCTTTCACCCTCGGTGCTGCAATTGCGGTTGCAGGCGATGACGATCTGGACATGGGAGGTGTCCGCGAAGCGGTTGCCGCATTAGCGAGCAAGTCGTTTCTGAGCCTCGATCATCGGGCCGCGCCGCTGGAATATCGCTTGCTGGAGACCACCCGGGCCTACGCCACTCGGGCATCGGACGCGGCAGACGACCGGGAACGGGTGCACGAGCGCCATGCGCGCTATTTCCTCGACATGCTGGAGCGGAGGGATTGGGATGCCTGCGATTCCGTCGCGGACAGTGCACAGCTGCGTGGTTACATCGACGAGGTTCGCGTCGCTCTCGATTGGGCGTTTTCCGTCAAGCCCGGCCTCGGAATAGCGCTGGTTCTTGCAGCCGAACGTCTATGGCTCGAGTTCACCTCACTCGCGCAAGGCGTTCCTCATCTGGAGCTGGCGTTGCGCTTTGCCGACAGCAGTCCCGATGTCGGACCCGCCGTGAGATCTCGCGTGCTGGTCGCGCTCGCGGCGGAGCAGGTCTATGTACCGGGTCTTGAGGGTGCGAGCCTCTACGAGCACGCCTGGCGCGCAGCACAAATCGCGCGCGACGATCTCCTGGAGATGCGGGCGCTCTACGGCATCATCCAGAACATGCTCCTGACCAGGCGTCCCGCCTCGCCCTACATCGATGCGTTCGCGGCGGTATGCAGGAGATCGAACGATGCCGTGATGTCGAGGCTTCTCCTGCGCTGGTCCGCCTTCCAGGCCTTTGAGGCCTCCGATATGACGCTGGCGCACCAGAAATTCGAGGCGTTCTTGAATGACCGATCGGCGATTCCCCGGAGAGTTTCGCTCTATTTCGGCGGCATCGACTCGATCATCTCCTGCAAGGTCGGGCTCGGGCTTACGAAGTTCTATTTGGGTTATCCCGATCAGGCGCGGTCTCTGCTGGCATCTACCGTCAGCCAAGCGGAAAGCCAGGGCCACGTGACGACCCTGTACTTCGTGCTCGCGCAGGGAGCTATCTGGGCCCATCTTGCATCTGGCGATTTTCAACGTGTCAGACTCTATCTGCGGAAGCTCGAAGCTGTGTCCAGCCTCTATCGTCCATGGCGCGTTCTGGTCGATGTCTTTCAGGCTCTTCTGATCCGCGAGGAAGCCCGTGACCTGGAAGCGGCAGAACGCAGCCTGACCCACAATCTGCAGGACAGATTCATCCTGAAGACAGGGACGCTTCATCCGACCCTTTGGGTTGAGCTCGCGGATACGCGACGCAGGCTGGGCGATCTGGATGGGGCGGAGGCTGCGGCAAAGCAGGCAATGACACAATGTCTCGGTGATCGGGACGGCCGACTCATTGGACGGCATCACCCCGTCCTCGCAAGGATCCTGATGGCGCGGAATCGGCCGGGCGATCTGAGCGCCGCAAGGAGCCTGTTCAGGGGCGCGATCGAGTTGACGCGCGCTCAAGGTATCTATTTCCATGAATGCGATGCCAGTGTCGGTCTCGCCGAACTGGAGTTGATGGCCGGACGGGCGGAAGTCGCGCACGCCGTGCTCAAGGAGCTGTTGGGGCGTCTCGGCGATCGAGAGTGTGTGCCCGGACTTGACCGGGCACGCGAGATTCTTGACGAGCCCACAGCGGGGTCGATCGCCCGGCGGCAGATTGCCCGCTTGTCCTGAAGGTAAATTCAGCAATCAGGTTCAAGCGCTCGCCGCGGGCTCGCTGCGACGGCGAGGCGCGACTTCAACCTCCGTTGTGGCCGAGTATCTCCAACCGCCTGACCACGACGCCCCCCTCGGCGAGCTCGGGGAGCCGGCCGAACCACTGCTGGACGTAGGGCATGGCATTGTGGGCCTCGAAGTCGTCGCGGCTTGCGAAGATCTCATAGAAGATGAAGCGTCCTGGTGTCTCGCGGTCCTCCTGGAAGAAGTAGACCAGGTTCTTGGGATCGCTTCGGACAAGCGCGACAAGCGGCAGCGTTGCCTCTCGAAGCGCGCGTTCCTTGCCCGGTTTGGCGCGGACTTCGGCGACGACCGAATAGGCGCCATCGGGAATGGCACGATAGCGAACGCCGTCGCGTTCCTGAGCGGTGGCTGATGCTGCGCCGGCCAGTGAAGCTGTGGCGACGAGGGCCAGGATCATTCGTTTCCGTGACATCATGGAGATCGTCCTTCTCTGCGATAATTGCTCTAGCCCCGCTGCTGGCGGGCGGCGAGCGCGTCGCTGAAGCGCTTCTTCACTGGACCCAGAGCCTTGACGAACTCGAGCTGCTCTCCCTCTGGGCCCTTGCAATAAATCAGCTCCCAGCCTTCCGAGAGGCCCTGCGTGATGCGATTGGTGTTCGCCTCCATCGGGGCGGCGCGGCGCTGCTGCTCTGATGTCACGGTGATCACACGATTGGCCCGCACCTGGGTCATGCCGCGGCGCGCCGATTCTGCCTCCAGGTCGTGGATGAACTTGTTGAAGTCGACGTCATCCCTCACATAGAAGCAGATGTGCATGGAGCGCGGAAACGCCGGGCTCATGTGGTCGCGCGCTTCTGCGAAGCTGTCGCCGCTGCCCGATGGCTGGCCAGCGTCGCGATACTGCAGAAGCTCGATCACGACGTTGTCGAACTGGACGAAGCGTACGTCCAAGCGTTGTGTGCCTCCCCTGAGATCGGGAACCCCGATCGTGCGCGGGTTGACATGGCGTTCGCGCGCTTCGATTTCCTGATCGGTCAAAAGCGTGTTGTGGATCGGTTCACCCTGGAAATCTCCGTCGCGGAAAATCTCGGTGCCGCCGAGCACTTCGGTGTAGAACTCGAAGGCGCGATTCATGTTTTGCACGGTCACGCCGAAATGCTGAACGCCTTGCAGCCGCGCGCCGAGTGGCGCGGAATCGCGAGCAACCGAAGCGGGGCGCGGAGCGCCTTGGGCATTTGCAGCCGCCGGGTTGGTTGCCGCCATTCCTGCCAGCATGGCCCCTGCCGTAAGGAGAACATCCCGGCGTCCAATGCCCGTCGTCTCAAAGTCTGTCTCTTCGCTCATCTTCCGTCTCCATCGCTTGACCGACATGGCGCGACGTAAAACTTGCTGGAGAACGGAGGGTTTTGCAGGTTAATTGAAGTAAATTCTGTCGTGGGTCGGTGTGCCACAATTCTGCATCCGCAAATCCCGACCCCACGGCTTCTCAAACCGCCTGCGACGCGCCATTGTGCCGCAGCATCAGCATCACCCTTGGAGCAGCATTACCATGTCGGACAAGGTCTCGCGTCGCCAGTTTGCCAAGCTGGCGGGATTGTCCGCGGCCGGAATGGCAAATCCTCTGGAGGCAGCCGACGCCAGGCCGGCATCGCCGCCGCGCAGCGGCAGCGGTTTCCCGGCGGGCTTCGTCTGGGGCACGGCGACCTCGTCCTATCAGGTCGAGGGCGCGGTCAACGAGGACGGGCGAGGGGCCTCGATCTGGGACAAGTTCGTGCGCATCCCCGGCAAGATCGAGGACGGCACCAACGGTGACCGCGCCAATGAGCACTATCACCGCTACAAGGAGGATATCGCGCTCATCAAGGCGCTCGGCTGCAAGGCCTACCGCTTCTCGGTGGCCTGGCCGCGGCTGTTTCCGGACGGCGACGGCAAGCCCAACCCGAAGGGGCTCGACTTCTACAATCGGCTCATTGACGAGCTCCTGAAGAACGGCATCGAGCCGTGGCTGACGCTCTATCATTGGGACCTGCCGCAATCACTGCAGGATCGCTTCGGCGGCTGGCGCTCGACGGAAACCTGCAAGATCTTCGGCGACTACGCCGCCTATGTTGCCGAGCATCTGACCGACCGCGTCAAAAACGTGTTCTCGCTGAACGAGAGCGGCCGCTTCGTCTATTTCGGTTACGGCATCGGCATCGACGCGCCGGGCGTGACGCTGCCGCAAGCCGAGGTCAACCAGATCAGGCACAACAGCGCGCTCGCGCACGGGATCGCGGTGCAGGCGGTGCGCGCCCATGGCCGCCGCGGCACCAGAGTGGGGCCGGCCGAGAACATCGATGCCTGCGCGCCCGCGATCGACACGCCGGAGAACGTCCGTGCCGCGGAGATCGCGCTGCGCGAGATGAATGCCGGCTATCTCAACGTCATCATGACGGGCCGCTACACCGACGCCTTCCTGCAATTCGCCGGCCCCAACGCGCCGAAATACACCGATGCGGAGCTGAAGATCATCTCCTCGCCGGTCGATTTCCTCGGCCTCAACATCTACGCGCCGCAGAACTATGTGGTGGCCTCCGACCAGGGCGCGGGCTTCATGCCGCTGCCGATCCCGAAATCGTTCCCGCACATGAACTCGGACTGGCTGCGCGTCGGACCGGAGACGCTCTATTGGGTGCCGAAGCTGGCGGCAAAGATCTGGAAGACGGATGCGATCTACATCAGCGAGAACGGCGCCTCCGGCGACGACGTCGTCACGCCGGACGGCAAGATCTACGACACCGACCGCATCATGTATCTGCGCAACTATCTCGCCCAGCTCCAGCGCGCCACCGCCGAGGGCGTGCCCGTGCGCGGCTATTTCCTCTGGAGCCTGATGGACAATTTCGAGTGGGTGTACGGCCTCAACAAGCGTTTCGGGCTGTACCACGTCAATTTCGACACCCAGGTCCGCACGCCGAAACTCAGCGCCAGCTTCTATCGCAACGTGATCGCGAAGAACGCGGCGGGGGCGTAGCCGGTTTCCTCCCGGACGCACCAGATGCCGTCATGCCCGGGCTTGTCCCGGGCATCCACGTTCTTCGCGCGGTGCGGCAGGGCATGGATGGCCGGGACAGGCCCGGCCATGACGTCACGGAGACTTTCAGCGCTAACCGCGCAGCGGAAAATCCGGGTGCGAAGCGGTAAACGTCTCGCATTGACTCCCTTCTCCCCCTGATTCAAAACCATCCGCAACACCCACCAGCAAGAGGACAACGCCAATGGCTGACGCGCTGATCATCGATGCCTGCCGGACCCCGCGCGGCGTCGGCAAGGCCGGCAAGGGCGCGCTTTCGGGCATTCATCCGCAGCAGCTCGGCGCCACCGTGCTGCGCGCGCTCGCGGATCGGACCGGCATCAACACCGCGGATGTCGACGACATCGTCTGGGGCTGCAGCGCGCAGGTCGCAACGCAAAGCGGCGATCTCGGCCGTATGTCGGCGCTCGATGCCGGCTATGACGTGCGCGCCAGCGCCGTGACACTCGATCGCTTCTGCGGAAGCGGCATCACCAGCGTCAACATGGCCGCATCCTCGATCATGGCGGGCGCGGAAGACCTCGTCATCGCCGGCGGCTGCGAGATGATGTCGATGGAAGGACGCCGCGGCGGCGGCCCGATGATGATGGACTCCGGCAATCTGCGCTTGCGCGCGCGGCATCCGCAGTCGCATCAGGGCGTCTGTGCGGACGCGATCGCGACCATGGAAGGCATCACGCGACAGGACGTCGACGCGCTCGGGCTCGAAAGCCAGAAGCGCGCCGCGCATGCCATGGCGAACGGCCACTTCAAGAAGAGCCTCGTGCCTGTCCATCGCGAAGACGGCAGCCTCGCGCTCGACCACGAGGAATATCCGCGGCCGCAGACCACGATGGAGGGCCTCAGCAGCCTGAAGCCGGCATTCCCGGCGGTGGCCGACTACGCGCTCGATGACAGGGGCACGACCTATCGCGGCCTGATCCTGCAGAAATATCCTGATCTCGATATCGACTTCATGCATCACGCCGGCAACTCGTCCGGCGTCGTCGACGGCGCCGCCGCGATCCTGTTGGCCTCGCCCGCTTACGCCAAAGCGCATGGCCTTAAAGCCCGCGCCCGTGTCGTCGCGATGGCCAATATGGGGGACTCGCCGACCCTGATGCTGAACGCGCCGGTGCCGGCCACGCGCAAGGTACTGGCGAAGGCGGGGTTGACCGTTGACGACATCGACCTGTTCGAGATCAACGAGGCGTTTGCGGTGGTTGCGGAAAAATATATCCGCGACCTCAAGCTCGATCGCGCCAGGGTCAACGTCAATGGCGGCTCGATCGCGCTCGGCCATCCCATCGGCGCCACCGGCTCGATCCTGATCGGCACCGTGCTCGACGAGCTCGAACGGCGCGACCTCAAGCGTGGTCTCGTCACCATGTGCGCCGCTGGCGGCATGGCGCCGGCCATCATCATCGAGCGCATCTAGCGCGCGCGAAGCTCGCCGCGCCCCTGTGGGAATAGGGTGAGGGAGCGGGTGAGACGTCCCAACGCGACGATCTAGCCTTATTTTCTAGGGCGAAACGCGCTTCTCCGCGCACAAAGAGGCACCTCGTCGCTTGTCGAAAGCGGCGAATCAGCTTTAGCAAGGTTGCGTGCGGGCCTTTGAAACAAGGTAAAATCCGCTGCCCGAGGCTTCTCCCGCTCCGGAAGTAGCTAAAAAGCAGGGTTTTTTGCCGCTGAGGGCCAAAAAAGCCCGTAAAACCGCGACAAAACTGTGCAGAAGGCTATAGGCCTTCGCCGGTTGGTCTAATATGCAACCGGCAACGAATCAGAGGAGACACGATGCCAACCCAAATGTCCAAATCGCAGTTGATCGAAAAGATTGCGACCGCCACCGAGCTTTCCAAGCGCGACGTCAAGAACGTCATGGAGACGCTGACCGACGTCGGTCACAAGGAGCTCAAGAAGAACGGCCTGTTCCTGGTGCCGGGCTTCGCCAAGTTCGTGGTCATCAAGAAGCCCGCGACCAAGGCGCGCAAGGGCACCAACCCGTTCACGGGTGAAGAGATGATGTTCAAGGCCAAGCCGGCCCGCAAGATCGTCCGCGCCCGCCCGGTCAAGGCGGCCAAGGACGCCGTGGGCTAACAACGCAAAGGCCCCCTCGGGTCGGAGGGGGCCTTTTGATTGGGGCAGCCGCGAGGGCCTGAGACGGAGGGCTCAACCCTTGCGGCGCTTCACCCGGACCGGAATGGGTTGAAGCTGCGGCCCGGCCGCCGCCAGCCCATCGCGAACCCGGTCGATCGCGCGATCGAGCAACCGGCGCAGCCGCTGCGTCGTCCGCGATCTCTTCGCTTTCTCAAGCAGTTTCTTCATCGCAGTCACTCCGCCGCTTCGACCTTGACCTCGACCGGCTCGAGCGCCGCGGCGATGGCTTCGTCGACGCGCTCCAGCCAGATGAATTCGAGGTTGTCCCGCGCGCTCTTCGGGATGTCGTCATAGTCCCGCTTGTTGCGCGCCGGCAGCATCACCCGCTTCAGGCCCGCCGCCGCGGCCGCCACCACCTTCTCCTTGATCCCGCCGACCGGCAGCACCAGGCCGCGTAGCGAGATCTCGCCGGTCATCGCGGTGTCGCTGCGCACCGTGCGGTTGGTGAGCAGGGAGGTCAGCGCCGTGAACATCGCAACGCCCGCACTCGGTCCGTCCTTCGGGGTTGCGCCCGCCGGAACGTGAACGTGGATGTCGCTCTTCTCGAACACCGACTGATCGATGCCGAGCTGCGTGGCCTTGCTCTTCACCAGCGTCAGCGCAGCCTGCACGCTCTCGCGCATGACCTCACCGAGCTGGCCGGTCAGGATCATGCCGCCCCGGCCGGGCACTCGCGAAGCCTCGATGAACAGGATGTCGCCGCCAACAGGCGTCCAGGCAAGGCCGGTGGCCACGCCCGGAATGCTGGTACGCTGCGCGATCTCGCCCTCGAAGCGCGGCTGGCCGAGCACGGTGGCGATGTCCTTCGCCCCCACCACGACCTTCACGGCGGTGCCCTCGGCGACCTGCACCGCGGCATGCCGGAACAGCTTGCCGATCTCGCGCTCGAGGTTACGCACGCCGGCCTCGCGGGTGTAGCCCTTGACGACCAGCTTCAGCGCCTCCGGCTCGATCTCGGCCTGCTCGGCGGTCAAGCCGTTGGCCTCGAGCTGACGCCGTACCAGATAGCGCTTCGCGATCTCCAGCTTCTCCTCTTCGGTGTAGCCGGCGAGGCTGATCAGCTCCATGCGATCCAGCAGCGGGCCCGGGATCTGGTCCAGCATGTTGGCGGTCGCGATGAACACCACGCGCGACAGGTCGAAGGGCACGCCCAGGTAATTGTCCCGGAACGTCCCGTTCTGCTCGGGGTCGAGCACCTCCAGCATGGCAGCTGACGGATCGCCCTGCACGCCACGGCCCATCTTGTCGATCTCGTCCAGCATCATGACGCAGTTGCGGCTGCCAGCCTTCTTGATGCCCTGGATGATGTTGCCGGGCAGCGCGCCGATATAGGTGCGCCGGTGACCGCGGATCTCGGCCTCGTCATGCACGCCGCCTAGGCTGACGCGCACGAAGGGGCGATCCATCGCACGCGCGATGGACTGGCCGAGCGAGGTCTTGCCGACGCCGGGCGGGCCGACGAAGCACAGGATCGGCGCCTTGCCCTGCGGGGCCAGCTTGCGCACCGCCAGATATTCGATGATCCGGCCCTTGATCTTCTCCAGGCCGAAGTGATCAGCGTCGAGGATGGCTCGCGCTTCCTTGATGTCGATCGGCTTCTCCGCGGGCAGCCCCCAGGGCAGCTCGATCAGCCAGTCGAGATAGGTGCGGACCATGCCGGCTTCGCCGGCCGCCTCTGGCATGCGTTCGTAGCGGCGCAGCTCCTTCCTGGCGTGCGCGTCCGCCTCCGGCGGCATGTTGGCCTTGGCGATGGCAGACGTCAGCTCGGCGACCTCGGCCGCCTTGCCGTCGCCTTCGCCGAGCTGGCGCTGGATGGTCGCCATCTGCTCGCGCAGGATCGCCTCGCGCTGCCGCTCGTCGAAGCTGGCGCGGGTCTTCTGGCCGATCTCATTGCTGATGCGCAGCACCTCCAGCCGCTCGGCCAGATGCTTGGACACCTTCTCGACGCGCAAGGCGAGGTCGATGGTCTCCAGTACCTCCTGCTTGTCCTGCGGCTTGATGTCCATGAACGAGGTCGCCAGATCCGCCAGCGCGCCGGGCGCGGTGGTGCCCTGGAACATCGCGGCCAGCTCGGGCGGCGCCTGCGGCAGCAGCTCGATCGCCTCGATCGCCTGGCGCTGCAGATTCAGCGCGCGCGCCTCGATCTCGGGCGAAGTCGTGGTCGGCTCCGGAATCTGCTGGATCCGCGCGGCCGGGAACGGCGTCCCCGGCAGGAAGTCGAGGATGCGCGCACGCTGCACGCCCTGGCAGACGATGTGATGGGTGCCGTCGGGCGCGGTGATGTAGCGCACGATGTTGGCGATGGTCGCGACCCGGTAGAGGTCGTCCGGCGTGGGATCGTCGACTTCGGGATTGCGCTGCAGGACGATGCCGATAGGCCGCTGCTCGCGCAGCGCCTGTTGCGCCGCCGCGATCGATTTCGGTCGCGCGATCGCGATCGGCCCGATCGCGCCGGGAAACAGCACCATGTCGCGTACGGCGACCATGATCAGCGCGTCTTCGGGGATCTTCACGTCGTTACTGGTCTGTTCGTTGTTCATCTGTTCGGTGGCCATGATCGACCTCAGGATTTGGCGAGGCGTAGCGCGACGCAGCCGTCCATCACGAAGCGGCTGATGGCGTAGCGGCCAAGGGGCAATGCAATGCGGCGCTCAAAACGCCCCTGCGGCAGCTCGAGCCGGTGGATGCGGGCGTTGCGAAGCTCCGGCGGAAGCGTGCGCTGGCCGGAGACGACGAGCACGCCGTCGTGAATCACCGTCTCGACATTGTCCGGATTGACGCCGGGAAGCGCGACCAGGATCAGCAGCTCATGCTCGGTTTCGAGCACGTCGATCGGCGGCTCCCAGCAGGCTTCCTGGCGGCCGAACTGCTGGCGCAGCCGCTCGGCGCGCGTCAGCTGGTCCAGGGCTTCGGACAGCATCCAGTCGAGGGGATTTTTGGGTTGCATGATGCGGGCTCAGGGGTGGGAAAGCCTGCATATGGGGCTGGTTCCCGGGAAATCCAGTGCGGTGGCGCTGACGTGCCATGCGCCGTCGTGCGATCGCAAAAGCAAACGCCGCGGCTTTGGCCCAAAATGCAAACGCCGCGGCTTTGGCCGCGGCGTTCCGTCATCGGCAGGGGCGCGGGTCAGGCCGCGGCGCGGTAATCTTCTTCCGCCTCGAGGTTGATCACGGACGTCGCCAGCTCGGTCAGCGTATGGTCGGTCGCCTCTTCTTCCTCCAGCGTCGCCTGAAGCAGCCTTGCTGCGTCCTGCATGCCGAGCTCCTCGGCCCAGGTGCGCAGGGTGCCATAGCGGGAGATCTCGTAGTGCTCGACCGACTGGGCGGCCGCGAGCAGCCCCGCATCGAGCGCAGGTGCGCCCTTGAACTCCTTCATGATCTCGGCGCCCTCGTCGGTAATGCCGTTGATGGCCTCGCAGGGCTTGCCGCGTGCCGGCTTGCCCAGCATCTTGAAGATCTGGTCCAGACGCTTGACCTGGCCCTGGGTCTCACGCAGGTGCTTGTTGAAAGCGGCCGCCAGATCCTTCGATTGCGCGGCCTTGGCCATCTTCGGCAGCGTCTTGATGATCTTGTTCTCGGCGAAATAGATGTCCTTCAGCGTTTCCAGAAACAGGTCGCTGAGCATTTTCGGCGCCTGACGCGGTCGGCGCGCGGCGGTCTTCTTGGGTGCGCGTTTCTTCGCTCGTTTAGCCATATGTCCTCCTCTTGAGGTGACACGGGAAGGCATCTCCTTCCCCAATCCTCAGGCGTTCAAAGCCGGTTGGAGAACGAAAGTTCCAAACTGCAACCGGCGCGCGCGGCAACCGTTCAGGTCGGGCGCTTGTAGGGATCTTCCTGGCGCTGCCGTGCCTCGGTATTGCGATCGAGCTGCGCCCGCTCGCTGCGCCTGAGGTGGCCGGCCTTCATCACGCCATAGACGAGGACCCCGCCGAGCACGAAGGCTCCGATGAACCAGAGCCAGAGCAGGTTGGCCGAGAGCTGGCCGAGAAGCATTCCGATTCCACTGTCGCTCATTGTCGCCTCCAGTGATTTCCAAAGCGGCTTTGCTGGGCTAAGTCAGCCCGGCAGCCATCGTTCCAGCGTCCAAGGATCCCACCGACACATGCTCGACTTCGCCCTGTCCGCCTTCGTGACGCTGCTGCTGGTGGTCGACCCGGTCGGCCTTGCGCCGGCCTTCCTGGCCGCGACAGGGGGCATGCCCGACAAGGTCAAACGAACCATCGCGCTGCGCGCGCCGCTGATCGCAGCCTCGATCCTGGTGGTGATCGCGCTGGTCGGAAACTGGTTGCTGCGCCAGCTCGGGATCGGGATCCCCGCCTTCCAGATTGCCGGCGGGTTGCTGCTGTTCGGCGTGTCCTACCAGATGATCTTCGGCGATCGTCCGCATCGCGAGGCCCGCGAGGCCGACAAGGCGACGTCCGAGCACGCCTCCGATGTCGCGGTGTTTCCCCTGGCCATCCCCATGATGGCCGGCCCCGGCGCGATTGCGACCACGCTGCTGCTTTCGGGCGATGCCGGCTATGGGGCGAGACTCGCGGTGATCATCGCGGTCGTCCTCTCGGTCTGCCTGCTCTGCATGCTGTGCTTCGTCTCGGCACATTTGATCGCGACGACCCTCGGACGCACCGGAAATGCGGTGCTGTCGCGCGTCCTCGGCATGCTGCTCGCCGCCTATTCCGTGCAGTTCGTGATCAACGGGATTGCGGCGGTCAGGACCAGCCTGTCATAGGGCTGCGACAATCTGTGAATTTGTCGATTTTGCCGTCCATATCGTGGTTTGGCGGGAGGGGCGACAAGGTGGCACCGGATCCGGGCCGCTTTCGCTTGCACTGCCATGTTGCTTTGACGTACTTCCGGTCTAACAAGACCATCGATCAGGAAATCGGGATGTCGATGACAGCGGACGAGCCCGCCAAGAGACAGGCCATCATCGACGCCTGCCGGCGCATGAACGCGCTCGGCATCAACCAGGGCACCTCGGGCAATATCTCTGTCCGGCATGTGGACGGGCTCCTGGTCACGCCGACCAGCGTGCCCTATGAGGTCATGACGCCGGACCAGATCGTCTTCATGGCCATGGACGGCACACATGCGCCCGATCAGAAGCCGTCGAGCGAATGGCGCTTTCATCGCGACATCCTGAAGTCACGGGGTGACGTCAACGCCGTAGTGCACGCCCATCCGACCTATTGCACCATCCTGGCGATCATGGGCATGGAGATTCCGCCGGTGCACTACATGATCGCGGCGGCCGGCGGCGACAGCATCCGCTGCGCGCCCTATGCGACGTTCGGAACCGTGGAGCTGTCCGAACATGCGGTGCAGGCGCTGGAGGGGCGGCTTGCCTGCCTGCTGGACCATCACGGCATGATCGCGATCGGCAAGACGCTGGACAAGGCGATGTGGCTCGCCGTCGAGGTGGAAACGCTGGCGCGGCAATATCACGGTTGCCTCCAGATCGGACAGCCGCCGCTGCTTCCCAGCGCCGAGATCGAGCGGGTCCGCCAGCGCATGGCCGGCTACGGCCTGTCGGAAGGGTAGGGCAGGCAGAAGGTGTTCGTGCGGATCAGGCATCTCGTGGATCGCAAGGGGACGAACCGCACCATGGTTCGGCTGCGTGCCCTCTTGCGCAGCAACGAGTTCTACCTGATCCCGCTGGCGCTGGTGATCGGCACGCTGGCCGGCGCGGTGGTGACGCTGATGGCGCATATCGCGCAGATCGCGCACGTGGTGATCTATGGAATTCCCGTCGATGTCCACTTGTCGGCCCACGCGAGCGTCAGCCCGTGGGCGGCACTGATCGCGCCGGCGCTGGGTGGGCTTTCGCTTGGCATCATGGAGTGGTCGCGGCGTCGGATGAAGATTTCGAATGCGGTCGATCCGATCGAGGCGAACGCGCTGCGCGGCGGCAATCTGTCGATGCGGGACAGCGTCATCGTGTCGAGCCAGACGCTCATCTCCAACGGCTGCGGCGCCTCGGTCGGCCTCGAGGCGGGCTATACCCAGATCGGCTCGGGGATCGCCTCGCTGTTCGGCAAGTTCTTCAATCTGCGCCGCAACGATCTTCGCCTGATGGTCGGCTGCGGCGCGGCGGCTGCGATCGCGGCGGCGTTCGGCGCGCCGATCACCGGGGCCTTCTATGCCTGTGAGTTGATCGTCGGCGTCTATTCGGTCGGCAGCGCCGCCCCGATCCTGGCAGCTTCGCTCGCCGGCGCGCTGACCGCGCAATGGCTCGGCGGCGCGCCATACTCGCTGGAGATACCCAAGGTCAGCGCCGTCGGCGTCGAGCAATATCTGGCCCTGATCGGACTTGCGCTGATCACCAGCGGCGTCGGCATCGCCGTGATGCGCTCCTCGCCGATGTTCGAGCGTCTGTTCGCCTGGCTGCCGATCTGGCTCCGGCCGGTGATCGGCGGCCTCATCGTCGGCGGCTTTGCCATCGTGACGCCGCAGGTGCTGGCGGCCGGCCATGGCGCCATGGTGCTCGATCTCTTTCACGACATGACGATCGGCCTGATCGCGCTGATCATCGCCCTGAAGGTGACGGCCTGCCTGGTCTCGCTCGCCTCCGGCTTCCGCGGCGGTCTGTTCTTCGCCTCGCTGTTCGTCGGCAGCCTGATCGGAAAGTTCTTTGCCGCGGTGCTGCTCTTGATCAGCCCGAACTTCGCGATCGATCCGCTGGTAGCGATGCTGACGGGCATGGCGACGCTCGGTGTCGCCATCGTCGGCGGCCCCCTGACCATGTCGTTCCTGGTGCTCGAGATGACCCGCAACGTCGACGTCACCGCCGTGGTGCTCGCCGGCTGCATCGTCACCTCGATCTGCGTCCGCTTCATGTTCGGCCACTCCTTCTCGACCTGGCGCCTGCATCTGCGCGGCGAGACCATCCGCAGCGCCAACGACGTCGGCTGGCTGCGCAATCTCACCGTCGAGCGGCTGATGCGCTCCGACGTCGGCAAGGTGCCCTCGACCACGACGATCGCCGCGGTCCGCCGCGAGTTCGCGCTGGGATCGCGGCCCGGTATCGTCATCGTCAACAATTCCGACGAATATGTAGGCCTGGTCCTGCTGCCGGACCTGTTCTCCAGCGACCTCGACACCATCGCCGACGACATCCAGGTGATCGAGCTCGCCCGCCTGATCGACATCGTGCTGATCCCGGAAATGAACGTGAAGTCGGCGATGGCGGTGTTCGACGAGGCCGAAGCCGAGATGCTGGCGGTGGTGGATTCCACCGACAGCCGCAAGGTGGTCGGCTTCCTCACCGAAAACTTCGCCCGCCGCCGCTATGTCGAGGAGATCGACAAGGCGACGCGCGGCGTGCTTGGGGCGCTGTCGTAGGCGCCTTCTATCGGCCTGGTTGAGGCGGGGCTGCGACGAGGAGCGTCACGATCCGCCGCACCATCGGCAGCACCACCAGCAGCGTCGGAAAGGCGACCAGCCAGGACAGCGCCCAGGCGCCCGGCCAGGTCGCGAGAAACGCCGGCGTCGCCCCTAAGCTCCGGAGCGTCGAAATGACCGACACCACGGCCGTCATGAGGATGGACAGCACGAACGGCATCACGATCGGCGCATAGCGCGCCGGCAGTTTGCGAACCACAATCATCTGATTTCTCTTGGAAAAGGACGCGTCGATCACGTTGAACCCTGCAAATGGCATCGATCCCGACGGCGTCGGTTGATGCGTTGGTTCACGTGAAACGCTTACGGCGACCGAAAAACGGCGCGGCTGTTCATTATCCGCTCAGGTTCGATGGTTCAAGCTGCGAGTTGGTCGTTCGGTTTACAATCGTTCGAAACGTGGCAGATTGCCGCGAACATGAAACCATCTCAACGGTTTGCGCATTGAATCCGGTTTGCACATCCCTACGTTTGGCAAGAGCATCGGCAAGATTATAGGAAGGTCAAAATGACTGTGAGACCCATGATTTCCGCAGCCGGCCGCAACATGGTGCTGGCCGCGTTCGCAAGCCTGGCATTGGTCGCAACCTCCGCATCGCCCTCGGCTGCGGCGTCCCCCGGGGCGGTGTCTGGAAAGCCCGTCACGGCAGGGCAGGGCTCCTCCGACGTCACCGATTTCAGCGCCCGGCGGCGCCACTATTATCGGCGCGGGTCGAACGCCGCAGGCCTCGCCTTCATGGGCGCCGCGGCGGGGATCATCGGCGGGGTGATCGCCGAGCAGCGGCGCCGCGACTACTACGAGAACCGCTATTATTATGGTTCGCGTCCCTACTACGGCGGTCCCGGCTATTATGGCGGTCAAGGCTATTACGGCGGCGGCAGTCCGTTCTATTACGATCCGGGCTACTGAGCGGCTGTTTTCAACGCGGCCCGGATTGGGTTGCGCGAAAAGGGCGGTACTTTGTGCCGCCCTTTTTTGATGCGTCGGTACGCTCGTAGCCCGGATGAAGCGACTTGTCCGCCATAGCTCGAAGAGCGACGGCGGAAGCGCAATCCGGGTCCGCCCGCCCGGCATCTCGCACCGTCCCGGATTACGCTGGCGTTCCATCCGGGCTACGGGGCCGAGCCTGTGTCGCCCGCTGTCAATCCGCTTCGCTAAAAATATTCCACTTTACCGAAATTCGGTTTCGACGTATGTGTCGTCCATCCCGGCTGACCCAAGAGGGGCGACTATGTGGTCGTCACTGTCGCGAGCCGGGCTTGCGGTGGACGCGGCAGCGTCGGCACGAGAGGCGCGGGCAGGGCGGGTAGTCCCTGTGAGCCCGAGGCTTCGTGCGGATGAGCGGCGCTGCCAGGCTTCGTCTCGTCTGTAAGTTTCCGGCTCCGTCGACAGGGCTGGAAAAACTGCGGCGAAATGGCGGGCCGTGCGTACGGCAAAACCGTGTGGTCCTGGCCGTCGTTGCTACGGTCAAGTCCTTGCGAAGGTGCGAGCGAGCCCAACCGGGCAGACTGCATCATCCAAATTCGCGGGGCGAGGGAGGCCAGAAGGAATGGTCGGCTCCCGGGAGATCACGGCATAAGCCGTCCAACCACCGCGCAGGGAAGGCCGAGTGATCGGCACCACCTGTATGCTGCTGTGCGGTTCTTCTGCGTGTGCCTATTGCGCAGCGGACCGCGGGTGCGAGCCAGCACCCGGCCTTCCCTGCGCCCTCTTGGATTTAGAGGGTCGCGAGACCAAGCAAAGCTCGGGCGAATTGCGCCGCGAGATCGGGAAGGCGTGTCTGCGAGCCGAGCTGCGTGCCACAAGCTCGATCTCGTACGGTGGGCAAAGCGCAGCGTGCCCACGCCTTGTCGCTTATGGACGGAGATCGTGGGCACGGCGCTATGCGCCTTTGCCCACCCTACGGCACTGCCGCTGGGATATGCACTGGAGCATCGCAATGACATGTGGAGACAGCATGCGCCACAATCCGCTCTCGTGCCCCGGACGCAGCGCAGCGTCCCCGGCGATGCGAAGCATCGTCCGGTGCGGTGCGCTGCAGAGCCGGGGCCCATCCATCCGCGTCGTACCGTATCGCCATCTGGATCCGAGCTATGCGCAGCAGCGGCAAGAAGCGCTGCGGCTTGTCCGGGACACGGCTAAATATTCGGCAATCGCGCCCTCCGGCGCCGATGGACTTGCCCGCCTCAATCCGGTTCAATGGCCAATCGAGCTTTCAGGCGACAATGATGTCGAGATATCTGCTGGTCCTGCTGCTGCTGGCGTCACCGGCGGCCGCGCAAGTCAAGTTGGCGCCGAAGACCGCGGCCGGACATCCCGATCCCTGTGCCCCGATCGGGCGTACCTCAGACGGCAAGCTGGTCTACTCCATGAAATGCGAGACCCTGCCGGCACCGCCCCCGCCGCCGCGGGCGGAACTGAAGGAAGCCCCTCCGCCGGCCGCCGAGCCGGAACCGGAGACGCGGCGGAGCGGCATTTTCGGCTGGTCCTACGACCGCAGGTGATGCGTCCGCGCCCCTTGCGCGAAACTGTCGGGAGTGCTCTTTGCTTGAAAATTATCCGTGGGGCCACCGGCCCCGATCCAGAGAGATGAGATGAGCAAACTCGTTATCCGTGCCGGCGACTTCACCTTCGATGCCCGTTTCGAGGAGCAGCTGGCGCCCAAGACCGTCGCCGCCTTCCGCAAGGCACTGCCGTTCGAAAGCCACATCATCCATGTGCGCTGGAGCGGCGAAGGCGTGTGGATGCCGCTCGGCGATCTCGATTTCGGCGTCGGCTACGAGAACCACACCAGCTATCCCGCGCCGGGCCAGATCATCCTCTATCCCGGCGGCATCAGCGAGACCGAGATCCTGCTGGCCTATGGCGGCGTGCATTTCGCCAGCAAGATGGGCCAGCTCGCCGGCAACCACTTCATCACGCTGACCTCGGGCCTGGAGAATCTGGCGACGCTGGGCAAAAGCGTGCTGTGGAAGGGCGCGCTGCCGATCCGCTTCGAGGAAGTCTGAGTGGCTGACACACGCTACCCGCGCGATCTCCGCGGTTACGGCCGCAACCCGCCGCACCCAGAGTGGCCCGGCAACGCGCGGGTCGCGGTGCAGTTCGTCGTCAATTTCGAGGAAGGCGGCGAGAACAACATCCTGCACGGCGACCGCGCCTCGGAAGCGTTCCTGTCCGACGTGCTCGGCGCGCAGCCCTGGCCGGGCCAGCGCCACGCCAATATCGAATCGATGTTCGAATATGGCTCGCGCGCCGGCTTCTGGCGGCTGTGGCGGATGTTCACCGCACGCAACTGGCCGACCACCGTGTTCGGTGTCGCCAGCGCGCTGAAGCGCAACCCCGAGATCGTCGCCGCCATGAAGGAGGCGGGCTGGGATATCGCCAGCCACAGCCTGAAATGGATCGAGCACAAGGACATGACCGAGGCGCAGGAGCGCGCCGAGATCGCGGAAGCGATCCGCGTCCACACTGAGGCCACCGGATCGCGGCCGCTCGGCTGGTACACCGGGCGGTCCTCGATCAACACCAACCGTTTGCTGATGGAGGAGGGCAGCTTCCTCTATCTCTGCGACTCCTATGCCGACGATCTGCCCTATTGGGTCAAGAGCGCGGGCGGCAAGCAGCTCGTCATTCCCTATACGCTAGACGCCAACGACATGCGCTTCATCAACCCGCAAGGCTTTGCCGAGGGCGAGCAGTTCTTCACCTATCTGAAGGACGCCTTCGACGTGCTCTATGCGGAGGGCGAAACCGCGCCGAAGATGATGTCGGTAGGTCTGCACTGCCGTCTCGCCGGCCGACCCGGCCGCGCTGCGGGCCTGATGCGCTTCCTCGATTATATCGGCAAGCACGAGCGTGTCTGGGTGCCGACGCGTTTGCAGATCGCCCAGCACTGGCACGACAAGCATGCTCATCTTGCGGCCGACGCATTCGAGATCGGTTGAAGGACGATGTCGCAGATCTCGCTCGCCGATCTCAATGCCGCAAGCAAGGCCGATTTCGTCGCGGCGCTCGCCAATGTCGTCGAATATTCGCCGTGGATCGCGGAGCAGCTCGCCGACAAGCGGCCGTTTGCGGGCGTCAACCAGTTGCACGCAGCGCTGATGGCGGCGATCCAGAGTGCCGAACCCGACGCGCAACTGGCGCTGATCCGGGCGCATCCCGATCTCGCCAGCAAGACCCAGCGCGCGGCGGGGCTGACGGCGGAATCGACCGACGAGCAGAACAGCGCCGGCCTCGACCGGTTGTCGGATGCGGAATACGCGGCGTTCGAGCGCGTCAACAGCGCCTATCGGGACAAGTTCGGTTTCCCCTATATCGTCTGCGTGCGTCGTCACACCCGGGATTCCGTGCTGCGCGACTTCGAGACGCGATTACGCAATATCGCCAAGACCGAGACTCGGCGCGCGATCGAGGAGATCGGCCGCATCTCCGCGCTGCGGCTGGATCAGCTCGTCATGGCCGACGACAGGCTGAAGGTGCACGGCCGGCTCTCGACCCATGTGCTGGACAACCACGTCGGCAAGCCGGCGTCCGGCATCCCGGTCGAGCTCGTGGAGCTCGCAAGCCTCGGCGAGAGCCGTGTAATCGCGCGCGCGGTCACCAATGCGGACGGCCGCACCGATCAACCGCTGATCGGCGGCCGTCCGCTGCCGATCGGCCGCTATGAGCTCAAATTCAGCGTTGCCAGATACTACGCCGAGCGCAACGTGCCGCTGTCGGATCCGCCGTTCCTCGACGAGATCCCGCTGCGCTTTGCCGTCAGCGAGCCAGAGGGGCACTATCACGTGCCGCTGTTGGTCACGCCATGGAGCTATTCGACCTATCGCGGCAGCTAAATGCGAGGCGCGCTCTTCACCTCTCCCCGCAAGCGGGGCGAGGGAGAACAGCGTCGCCGTGGTCGAGCTATCGCGTCCCAGTGGAGCCGCCAAACTTGTCGAGCAGCGCCGGAAACAGCCGGTCCGGCTTGAACGGTGGCGCGGTGAAGCGGATGCCGGTGGCATTCGCGATCGCGTTGCCGAGCGCGGCTGCGACCGGATTGTACGGGCTCTCGCTCATCGACTTCGCACCCAACGGACCGATCGTGTCGGACGTCTCGGCGAAGAACACTTCGGTGCGCGGGACGTCGGCGAACGAAGGCAGGTGGTAGTCGCGGAATTTCGGGTTGGTGACCCGGCCGGTCGCGTCGATCACCATCTCCTCGTAGAGCGCGGCGCCGAGCGCCTGCGCAACGCCGCCTTCGACCTGACCGCGGCACTGCATCGGATTGGCAACGATGCCGGCGTCCGCGGCGTGGACGCTCCGGAGTATCCTGAGCTCGCCGGTGGCCTTGTTCACGGCGATGCGAAAACCCTGGACGTTGAAGCCGACCGAGCGCGGCGTGCCGGTGGAATTGCCGCTGCCTGCGAACGGCTGTCCGTGCTCGCGCGCGAGCTTCGCCAGCTCCGTAAACGGCATGCGCCGGACGCCGCTGACGACGGCATTGTCCTCGAGCACGCAGCTCCCGATGTCACAGAGCCACGCGCCGGCGGCGGCCACCTTCAGCTCGGTCGCGAGCTGAATGGAAGCCGCATGCGTCGCCTTGCCGGCGACGAACATGCCCGCGCTGCCATAGGCGCCGGTGTCGTGGCCGCCATGGGCGGTGTCGGACTGGCGCAAGCGGATCCGGTCGACGGTGGTCGCCAGCGTGGTCGCGGCGATCTGCCGGTGCACGGTGCTGGTGCCGTTGCCGAATTCGGCGGTGCCGACGGTGAGATCGAAGCCGCCGTCGTCGTTGAGCGTAATCGTCGCGTCGGCGAGGTGGCCCGCCGGCGGCACGGTGTCGATCATGGTCAGCGCGACGCCGTCGCCGATCAGCCAGTCCGGCGACAGGTCCGGCTGCGGGCCGTCAGCCTGCATCGCGCGCTCGACGAGGTCGAGGCACTGGTCGAGACCGTAGGAGCCGTAAAGCACGTCGTGAAATTCGGACGGCGGCGGCGACAGCATGGGATCGCCGTCCCTCACGATGTTGCGCCGGCGCATCTCGTAGGGGTTGATGCCGAGCTGCTCGCCCAGCTCGTCGATCGCGGCCTCGATCGCGATCAACGTCTGCGGCAGGCCATAGCCGCGAAACGCACCCGCCGGCACCGTGTTGGTGTAGACGGCGTAGCCGTCGACCCGCTTGTTCGGGCAATTGTAGACTGCGATGGACTCCGACAGCGAGTGGAACATCACCGGGCCGGCGTGATTGCCGTAGGCGCCGGTGTTGGAGAGCACGTCGAGCTGGAGCGCGGTGAGCTTGCCGTCGGCATCCGCTCCGGCCTTGATGTTGACCCGCATCGGGTGCCGCGTCGAGGTCGCGATGAACTGCTCCTCGCGGGTGAGCTCCAGCTTCACCGGACGTCCCGTCTTGAGCGCAGCGAGCGCCAGAATGTCCTCGACGAACATCTCCTGCTTGCCGCCAAAGCCGCCGCCGACGCGCTCGCAGAACACGCGAACTTTGTCGGGAGGAAGCTTGAAGATGTCCGACAGCGCGCGCCGGGTCAGGAACGGCACCTGCGTCGAGGTGCGGACATTGAGCACGCCGGAAGTATCGAGCCAGGCGAGGCCGCCATGGGTCTCCAGCGCCGCATGCTGGACGCGATGACTGTGGAAGGTGGCCTCGTAGGTGACGGCAGATGTCGCGAGCGCCGCCGCGACGTCGCCGAACTCGCCATGTGTCTCCGCAGCGAGGTTGCGCTGGGCGTCGGCGATGCGGTTCGCGGTGGTGCGGTCGGGATGAATGATGGGCGCACCGGGCGCCATCGCCTGCTCCGGCTCGATCAGCGCAGGCAAAAGCTCATAATCGAGCTTCAGCCGGCGGCAGGCCTCCTCGGCGGCGGCCTCGCTCTCGGCGACGATGGCGGCAACCCGCTGGCCGATGAAGCGCACGACGTCGTCGAGAACGCGGGTGTCCTCGGGGTCCATCCAGTCCATCTCGTGCCGCGCGGTCGAGATCAGCATCGAAGGTGCGTCTTCATGCGTCAGCACCGCGTGCACGCCGGGAACCTTCAGCGCTTCCGACTTGTCGATCGCGACGATCCTGGCGTGGGCATGCGGCGACCGCACCAGCTTGACGTGAAGCAGTCCGTCGATGGCGGTGTCGAAGGTGTAGCGCGCCTCGCCGCGCACGATGTCGGGGCCTGCGGGCGCCGGCAGGCTGCGGCCAAACGCGGCGCCGGCCTCGACGCTCGCCTCGACATTGGTGTTGCCGAGCAATGCGTCCTCGATCGAACGATAGCCGGTGCAACGGCAGATATTGCCCTTCAGCGCCGCGCCGAGATCGGTCCGCTGCGCCTGGTTCAGCGAGGCGCAGGTCAGGATCATGCCGGCGGTGCAGAAGCCGCATTGAAAGCCCTGCGCGTCGAGGAAAGCCTGCTGCATCGGATGCGTGCCGTGGTCTCCGCCCAGACCTTCGATCGTGGTGATGGCGCGTCCCTCGGCCCGGAACGCCGGGATCAGGCAGCTGTGCACCGGCTCGCCGTCGAGCAGCACGGTGCAAGCGCCGCAGTCACCGGCGTCGCAGCCCTTTTTCACGCCGAAATGGCCGAGCTCGCGCAGGAACGTGCGCAGGCACTGGCCGGCGCGCGGTTCCTGCGCAAACGGTTTGCCGTTGATCTCGAAGCTCATGACGGCATTGCCCCCAGCAACTCGCGGCGAACCTCTTCCGCGAGCCGCAATGTCATGTGCTTGCGCCAGAGCGGCTGGCCGTGGATGTCGGTGTGGTACAGGTCATCCGTGATCTGCTGGACGATCGCGTCACGCAGCACGCTCGCGTCCGGGGCCCGGCGAAAGGACAGCTGGATCGGCCGCGCCGTCGATGCGGTGACCGTCAGCGTCAGCGTGCCATCGGCATCGAGGCTGCCGATCAGGAGCGCCGCCGAGCGGCCGACCGGCGCCAGCGAGATCTGGCGATATGCCGTGCGGCGCTTCAGCGCGGCAATCGGAATATCGATCTGGCGAAGCAGGTCGCCCGGCGTCAGGCGATTGCGCTGGTTGCCGGTGACGAAGTCGACGACAGGAATCTTCTGCTCGCCGCCGCCGGCCTTCCAGATGGTGCAGACGCCGCCCAACGCTGCGGTGAGCGAGATCATCGGTCCCGCCGGCAGCGACATGCAGAGATTGCCGCCGACGGTTGCGGTCTTCCAGATCTTGAACGAGGCAAGGAAGGCGCGGCAGCACTGGTTGATCAGCGGCGCGGCGAGCCAGTCGGACGGGCAGGCAAGTCCGTCGAGCTGCGCGACCGTGCAAGTGGCGGCGATGGAGAGATGGCTGTCTGTGATCGTCAGCGCCGGCCATTTCAAATCGGTCAGATCGATCAGCCGCTTCAGATGGACCTGCGGCTCCGAGAACAACCACGTGCCGCCCGCGAGCCAGGCGTCGCCTGCCGTCCAGGCCGGCAATTGTGTCCGTGTTTGCGGACGGGCCACTGTCGTGATGGTATTCAAATCCATGGCTGCGCCAAAGCTTCCGCCGGTGAATCGTGTCGATGATTCTTGCAAGACCGGAGCCAAGTCGCAACAAGCAAGTCGTGGCGCGAAGGTGATCGAGCCAGCGTTTACTCGGCTGGCCTGTCAGCGGGTATGAGGAGAATCGGGATCATGAGCGACACAAAGCCGATCTGGATCAGGGATCCCCTGGCCGTCCTCGCCGACGGTGCCGAGCGCGGAATCGTCGTGACGGACGGTCGCATCGTCGAGCTGGTGCCGGCCGGCGCCACGCCTGCGACCGCCGATGTTGCGGTGTTCGATGCGAGCGCACATGTCGTGCTGCCGGGCCTGATCAACACCCACCACCATTTTTACCAGACCCTGACCCGGGCGCTGCCGGCGGCGATGGATCGGGAGCTGTTCCCCTGGCTCAAGGCGCTCTATCCGGTGTGGGCGAGGCTGACGCCTGAGGCGCTCGAGCTCGGCGTCACCGTGGCGATGTCCGAGCTGTTGCTCTCGGGCTGCACCACCACGACGGATCATCACTACGTCTTCCCCGCGGGTCTCGAGGATGCCGTCGATATCGAGGTCGGCGTCGCAAGTCGTCTCGGCGTGCGGGTGCTGCTGACGCGCGGCTCGATGAACCTGTCGCAGCGGGACGGTGGCCTGCCGCCTGACAGCGTCGTGCAGGACGAGGACACGATCCTCGCCGACAGCGCGCGCGTGGTGGCGAGGCACCACCAGCGCGGCGCCGATGCGATGGTACAGATCGCGCTGGCGCCGTGCTCGCCGTTCTCGGTGACGACGTCGCTGATGCGCGCCACCGCCGATCTCGCCGACAAGCTGGACGTGCGCCTGCACACCCATCTCGCCGAGACCGAGGACGAGAACAAATTCTGCCAGCAGATGTATGGCTGTCGTCCACTCGACTATCTCGAGCAATGCGGCTGGCTCAATGCGCGGACCTGGCTCGCCCACGGCATATTCTTCAATGCCGACGAGATGAAGCGGCTTGGCAAGGCGAAGACGACCATCAGCCATTGCGCGTGCAGCAACCAGCTGCTGGCGTCCGGCTGCTGCCCGGTCTGCGAGATGGAGGAGGCCGGCGTCGGGATCGGTGTCGACGGCTCGGCCTCGAACGACGGCTCGAACCTGATGCAGGAGGTGCGGGCTGCGTTCCTGCTGCAACGGGCGCGTTATGGCGTGGCCAAGGTCAGCCACAAGGACGCGCTGCGCTGGGCCACCAAGGGCTCCGCGGCCTGCGTCGGCCGGCCGGAACTCGGCGAGATTGCGGTCGGCAAGGCCGCGGACCTCGCGCTGTTCAGGCTCGACGAATTGCGCTTCTCCGGCCATGGCGACCCCTTGGCCGCGCTGGTGCTGTGCGGGGCGCATCGGGCCGACCGGGTGATGGTGGGGGGACGATGGGCCGTGATCGACGGCGCGATCCCCGGCCTCGATGTGGCAGACCTCATCCGCCGCCACAGCTCGGCGGCGCGGCTCATGCGGATGGGATGAAAGAGGGGGCGACCACAAGTGCCGGGTGCTTCTGGCCACCCCCTCCGAACCTCCTCCGGGAGGAGCAGGTGATCTAGCCTAAGCAAGAAGCGTGCTACTTGCCCGGCAGCTTGTCGTCGATGCCTTTGACGTAGAAATTCATGCCGAGGATCTGGCCGTCGTCGAGGTGATCGCCGCCTTTGCACTCGACCGGCTTGCCGTCCTGCCCAACGATCGGGCACTTGAACGGATGCAGCTTGCCTGCAGTGATCGCGGCCTGGGCATCCTCGGCGAGCTTTTTCACCTCGTCGGGCATATTGGTGTAGGGCGCCATCGCGAACATGTGACTGTCGAGGCCGCCCCAGCTGTCCTGGGACTTCCAGGTGCCGGCAAGCTCGGCCTTGACCCGCTCGATGTAATAGGGGCCCCAGGTGTCGAGGATCGAGGTCAGCTGGGTCTTGGGCCCGAACTTGATCATCTCGGAGTCCTGGCCGAAGGCGAGCTTGCCGCGTTCGCTGGCAATCTGCATCGCGGCGGGCGAATCCGTGTGCTGCATGATCACGTCGGCGCCCTGGTCGATCAGCGCCTTGGCGGCGTCGGCCTCCTTGCCAGGGTCGAACCAGGTGTTGGCCCAGATGATCTTGACCTTGATGTCAGGCTTGATGGTCTGCGCCGCCAGGATCGTCGCGTTGATGCCGGAGACGACCTCCGGAATCGGGAACGAGCCGATATAGCCGAGCACGCCGGACTTCGACATCTTGGCCGCGATCAGCCCCTGGATGTAGCGGCCCTGATACCATCTGGCCGAGTAGGTCGACATGTTCGGATTGCGCTTGTAGCCGGTCGCGTGCTCGAAATGCACGTTCGGATATTTTTTCGCGACCTTCAGCGTCGGATCCATGTAACCGAACGAGGTCGTGAAGATCAGCTTGTTGCCGGCACGGACGAGCTGCTCGATGGAGCGCTCGGCGTCCGGGCCTTCTGGCACGTTCTCCAGATAGGTGGTCTCGATCTGGTCGCCCAATTCCTTCACCAGCGCCTGCCGCGCCAGATCGTGCTGATAGGTCCAGCCCAAATCTCCGATCGGACCCAGATAGATGAAGCCGACCTTCAGCTTGTCGGCGGCGGAGACTGCACTGACGCTGCCGACGAGCAGGAGTCCGGCGGCCAGCGCAAGAAGTGATTTCCTCATCATCGATCTCCAAACGTCAGGGGAAAGCCACGATCCGCAACCTGCGCGCCCCATCGCGCGCGCCGCGGAAATGAAATTCAGCGGTCCGGCACGAACACGGTGCCGAGCGCGGCGGGTGCGGTCGAGCCGCCGCTGCGCGCGCGGGAAAGCAGGACCAGCACGATGATCGTCGCAAGATAAGGCAGCGCCGACATGAATTGCGAGGGAATGCCGATGCCCCAGCCCTGCGCATGCAATTGCAGGATCGTCACGGCCCCGAAGAGATAGGCGCCGATCACGAGCCGGCCCGGCCGCCAGGACGAGAACACCACCAGCGCCAGTGCGATCCAGCCGCGGCCCGCGGTCATGCCGGGAATGAAGAACGGCGTATAGGCGAGCGGCAGATAAGCGCCGGCAAGGCCGGCGCAGGCGCCGCCGAACATCACGGCGAAGGTGCGGATACGCAGCACGGGATAGCCGAGCGCATGTGCGGAGACGTGGTTGTCGCCGCAGGCGCGCAGGATCAATCCCGCCCGCGTGCGGTACAGGAACCACCAGACGCCGACGACGAGTGCAATCGAGAAGTAGACGAAGCCATCCTCGCCGAACAGCACGCGCCCGACCAGCGGGATGTCGGTGAGGCCCGGAATGGCGAGATGGACCGCCGGCGTGATGCGCTCGCCGACGAAGCCGGCGCCGATCAGTCCGGACAGCCCGACGCCGAGGATGGTCAGTGCGAGTCCCGTCGCCACCTGGTTGACGGCGAGCCCGAGGGCCATCAATGCGAAGATCAGCGACATCATCGTGCCCGCGATGATGCCGAACAGCGCGCCGACGAAGACCGATCCGGTGAGCCAGGCGCCGGCAAAGCCGCAGGCCGCGCCAACGATCATCATGCCCTCGACGCCGAGATTGAGCACACCGGAGCGCTCGGTCACGAGCTCTCCGGTCGCAGCGATCAGGAGCGGCGTGGACGCGGCGAGCACGGCCAGGATGATGGCTTCAATGAGTTCCACTGGCCACCTGACGGTTCGGGAAGCTCAGCTTGAAGCGATAGAGAATCAGGGAATCGCAGGCGAGCACGTAGAACAGCAGAATGCCTTGAAAGACCTTGGTGACATCCAATGGAATCTTCATCGCGATCTGCGCCTGCTCGCCGCCGATAAAAGTCAGCGCGAGGAAAAGGCCTGCAATTAATATTCCAAGCGGGTTCAGCCGGCCGAGGAAGGCGACGATGATCGCAGTAAAACCGTAGCCGGGTGAGATGCCGGGCTGGAGATGTCCGACCGGACCTGCCACCTCGATGATGCCGGCGAGCCCTGCGAGCGCGCCTGATATCGCGAAGGTCAGGATGATCAGTTGATTGGCGTTGAAGCCGCCGAACCGGGCCGCGCGGGGCGCTGCGCCGACGACACGAATCTCGAACCCCTTGATGGTTCGCCCGAGCAGGATTGCAGCCGCGGCGACGACTAGCAGGCTGTTGAAGAACTCAGCCGCGTTCGCAAACGAAGCCTGAATCGTCGCCATTGTGTATGTAGAAATGGCCGACGAGCCTGCCAGCAGT
>NZ_JACIHC010000024.1:0-80138 GCF_014198205.1 Bradyrhizobium sp. SBR1B | reverse complement strand
CCGCTCCGGGCTCCTTCGCGTCTTCGGACACACCCGCATGAACGCGAGGGACTTAAGCGAAATGACCTAAACGGGACGACCTCGGGATGCCCCCCCTCCGTCGCTCAGTCACAATTACCGAACGTCCTTGCACACACAACAAGAGAACGCTTGGAAACGGGCCTATGAAGCTTGTTTTCCGACGGGTGTTGCACAAATAACACGCAGATGTGATCGAAGCGCCCTCGCAACCAATTGTTTTCATTGATGTTTTAGAGAGGTTCCTTCTGCCATCAAAGTTCCCCACTTAAGGCACGGCAAGCGAGATCTCGGCCTGGAGGGGCTTTGACGCACTCGAATCGTGGAATCGCAGGGAGACTCAAGGAGAACGTATCGCCCTGCTCCGCACCTCCCAACCTGATGCAGGCACGGCTTTAAAGGGGTGGACGAGCACCCTTTGTGGATAGCGACCGTTATTGGGCCGGTTGGCGGATGACACGAATCGAACCTTCAGCCGCCCGCTCCCCGCACCGCATTGATTTTTCCAGTAAAATCAGTCTCTTACGCGAGAAAAGACGTTCTCATAGGCAAAAACCATCTTCGAGATGCGCCGGACGCTCCAACTCTGTGCCTCATTCTCGCAACGTTATGGTCACGCCCCGGGAGCAAAGTGCTTTGTCGCGAAAATCGCTGGGAATATTCGAGCGAAAACACACGCTTCCAAATTGACCCGCCCAAGTAATTAGATGCATAAGGCTCGCACCGGAGAGGTGGCCGAGTGGCTGAAGGCAACGCTTTGCTAAAGCGTCATACGGTCTCAAGCTGTATCGAGGGTTCGAATCCCTCCCTCTCCGCCACCCAGCAGCAGAATCAATCAAGGTCTGAGCGTTCTTTCAGCTGAAAGCGCTCCTGTGACCGGCGCGAAAGCCCGGCGCAAGGATCGGCGCGGCCGTTCAGCTCGATTCGCACCATCTTATATGTGTGGCTATGTGTGTGGTCCGTGCCTAGCGCTGGAACCGCCAGATCCGCCAATGCGAGGGCGAAATCAGCACTGCCTCGCCGGCCCAGACGTTGTACCAGACGCCGGACCTGCGCCGGCACGGAAACGACCAGGGCAGAATCCCCGTCTTGTGCGGACGTCCGAGTTCCAGATCGCACTCATCGGGAGCGATCTGAATCGGCAGCCATCGTCCATTGGTATCGGGCTCGCTCATGCCGCACGGGTCTATGTGGCGGCACGACGAAGAAACTTGATTCAGCGCAACCAGGCCCACCCGTGCGAACACGGGTGCGGATGCGATTCTCGGTTCAGTGCGTGGAGACCCACGCCCTCGCCTCGCGCTGCGCGGCCGAGATCTCGGCATCCGACATCTGCCCGGCGACTTCCTGGCGCAGCGTCACGGCGTCCTTGCGGCCCTTCAGGGCGGCGAGGTTGAACCATTTGTGCGCGGCGACGAGATCGACGAGCCCGGAACGGCCGCTCGCCCAATAGATCCCGCGCTCGAACAGCACGTCCGACAGCGCGGTCGCGTCGATCGGCGTTGCCGTCTCCAGATCGAAAGTACCCTGAAACATAACGCATCCCCTTTTTTCTTGTGCCTTGCTCCCCCGAGCGCGGCTCCCGTCCAACTCTGATGTGCATGACCCTTGCTGGGACCGCGCACTGTTCAACTCATCCCTTGGGCTTCTTGCCCAACGCCGTTTGCCGGCTTGTTGGAGGCGATGATGGCGGGCAAATTTGAATGGCAGTTTAAGTATCGCGATGAAGCAGACGTAAACGCGAGCGCGCGGCGCCGGCGCGCAGAATTCAAGAAGTCGCTGATTTGCAGGCACTTCTGCGTTTCGTCAGATTTGGTTTACCTTGGGATTTTGGGACATCGATAACCATCGCGCGCGGTGGACGCATCCTGCGGCGTCCCCACTCGCTATCGTCGCCCGCGCCCGGGCTATCGCCAAGGCTTCGCCTGGCCCCGTCGTCCTTGAGCGCCGAGCTTCGGCGAAGGCGGCAGAAGGGTGACCGGCACTCCAGAGATGGCAATGTCGCACGAGCAGCCCGGCGTACTGGATCGCCCGGCCGGAGCGCGGCGATGACACCGCGAAGAATGGCGAAAGCGGCGTGCGAGCAGCGCGCAATCAGGCCCCAGCCTTCGCCTGCCCAAGGTGGAGCGGCCAGCGCAACGATGACGCCGTGGTCAGATCAGCAATGTGGAGAAAAGGAAATGCCGGCAATACCCCGGCCTCAGGAGAACGAGGGCGTCGGCGAACACGTCAGGACCAGATTCCACTTTGACCGCGAGGCCACTCGTGAAATTGCAGAACCGGAGAACCGGCCCCGCACCGAACGAAGAAAACTAGTTTCTTCTGCCGGACCGCAAAGAGAACGGTCCGACCGTTGACCTGATGTCTCGCCGACACCCTCTATCGCCGACCAGAACCTCTAGGAGGCGCTGATGACGTGCCGGCTGCTGGAGCCGGCAACTTCAGAAGCGAAGTTACTTCTTCTTCTTCGCGACCTTGCGGGTCTTCTTCGCAGTCTTCTTCACTGCGCTCTTCGCCTTCTTCGCCTTCTTCGCTTTCTTGGCCATGTTGCCCTCCGATGTGTGAGATGGCTTTAATCGCTGCGTGCAGTCGGGGATCGAATGCACACTCATCCCGAATACACCAACACAACGAAAAAAACAGCGTCTCGCTTAAAGAAGTGTTGACGACGCAACGCGCGTGCGCTTGGCGAACGCGATGCAAGCGCACCGAACGACGGGTGCGAGCGACCGCAGAGCGTACGCGCAGCATCGACGTTCGCGGCAGATGCGATTGCAGAAAAACACTATGCAGCAAGTATTTTTCTTTGCGTGCGCATCGCGCGCGATCATCGCGATGATGCGCATCGCCGATCCCGCGATCACCTCGCAAGGGCGCTTCGCGGACTCTGAGTCGCGATTTTTGGCAACGAAAATATTTTCATGCTTAACGGCGCGAACGCTCGCCGGAGCGTGTGCGAGCCGCCGTTTTGCGCGAATCGCGTGACGGCGATTCGGCCGTTGCATCGCGTCTGGTCGGGATGAAGTTTACCGCCGAGGGTGCGCGCGAGCGTCGCATCGAGAACCGACAGCGAGGTGACGGAGCGTGTCCGTCACCTCGTTCGAACGCGCGAGGTTAGAGGCCGAGCTTCGACTTGAGCACGTCGTTGACGCTCTGCGGGTTGGCCTTGCCGCCGGACGCCTTCATCACCTGACCGACGAACCAGCCGAGCGACTGCGGCTTGTCCTTGACCTGCGCGGCCTTGTCGGGATTGGCCGCGATGATGTCGTCGACAACCTTTTCGATCGCCGAAAGATCCGTGACCTGCTTCATGCCGCGGCTTTCCACCAGCGCGCGGGGATCGCCGCCCTCCTGCCAGACGATCTCGAACAGATCCTTGGCGATCTTGCCCGAGATCGTGCCCTCTCCAATCAGGTCGATGATGCCCGAGAGCTGCTCGGCGCTGACCGGAGAGCCCGTAATATCCCGGCCTTCCTTGTTGAGACGGCCGAACAGCTCGTTGATCACCCAGTTCGCCGCCATCTTGCCATCGCGCGCGCGGTTGCCGAGCTTGTCGAGCACGGTCTCGTAGAACACCGCGCTCTCGCGCTCGGCGACCAGCACGCTCGCGTCGTAAGCCGACAGGCCGAGATCGGCGACGAAGCGCGTCTTCTTCTGGTCCGGCAGCTCCGGAAGCTTCGCCTTCAGCTCGTCGACGAATTCCTGGCTGAACTCCAGCGGCAGCAGGTCGGGATCGGGGAAGTAGCGATAGTCGTGCGCCTCTTCCTTGGACCGCATCGAGCGGGTCTCGCCCTTGTTGGGATCGAACCGACGCGTCTCCTGCTCGATCTGACCGCCGTCCTCCAGGATCTCGATCTGGCGCCGCGCTTCATACTCGATCGCCTGGCCGATGAAGGTGATCGAGTTCATGTTCTTGATTTCGCAGCGGGTGCCGAGCGGCCCACCGGGCTTGCGCACGGAGACGTTGACGTCGGCGCGCAGGCTTCCCTTCTCCATGTCACCGTCACAGGTGCCGAGGTAGCGCATGATCGAGCGTAGCTTGGTCACATAGGCCCTGGCCTGCTCGGCGTCGCGGATGTCCGGTTTCGAGACAATCTCCATCAGCGCCACGCCACAGCGGTTGAAATCGATGTAGGACAGCGACGGAGACCGGTCGTGCAGCATTTTGCCGGGATCCTGCTCCAGATGCAGCCGCTCGATGCCGATGGAGACACTGCGGCCGCCGTCGAGATCGACAATCACCTCGCCCTCGCCCACGACAGGCGACTTGTACTGGCTGATCTGGTAGCCCTGCGGCAGGTCGGGATAGAAGTAGTTCTTCCGGTCGAACACCGAACGCAGATTGATCTGCGCGTTGAGACCGAGCCCGGTCCGGACAGCCTGCCTGACGCATTCCTCGTTGATGACGGGCAGCATGCCCGGCATCGCGGCATCGACCAGCGACACCTGCGTGTTCGGCTCGCCGCCGAACGCGGTCGAGGCGCCCGAGAACAGCTTTGAGTTCGACGTCACCTGGGCGTGAATCTCCATGCCGATGACCACCTCCCAATCACCGGTGGCGCCCTTGAGAAGCTTGTGCGTGGCCGTGCTCATGTCGTGCTCCCGAGCAGCGTGACAGCGATCCGCTCCCACTCCGCTTCCAATGAATCCTTTGCCGCGGGCTGGCCGGCCTGGCGGTACCAGTAGCCGGCATTGCCGAGATCGCCCTCGACGCGGTGCAGATAGGCGTGCACCCAGGCCGCGTCACGGCCGTTGTCGTCCTGGACGATCTTGTGCGCCTGATCCCAATCGCCCTTCGCGGCCCACCACAGGCCGGCGAGCGGCGCGCTCAGGTGTCGCGCGGGCGCCGCGCCGTCGAGGCTCGCGATGAACGCGGCGACATTCACCACCACCTCGCGGGCGTGAAGCGGCCGGCCGCCTGCTCGATCACCTCGCCGAGCGAGAACAGCGTCTCCTCCTCGAACGGACGGCCGATCAGCTGCAGGCCGAGCGGCAGGCCTTGCGCGTCCTTGCCGGCGGGCACCGCGATGCCGGGCAGGCCCGCCATGTTCACGGTCACCGTGAAGATGTCGTTGAGATACATCTCGACCGGATCCGCGCCGCCCTTCTCGCCGATGCCGAAGGCCGCCGACGGCGTCGCCGGCGTCAGGATCGCGTCGACGCCCCGCGCGAAGCAATCCTCGAAATCCTTCTTGATCAGCGTGCGAACCTTCTGGGCGCGCAAATAATACGCGTCGTAATAGCCGGCCGAGAGCACATAGGTGCCGATCATGACGCGGCGGCGAACCTCTGCGCCGAAACCTTCGGCGCGGGTGTTCTCGTAGAGCTCGACAATGTTCTTGGCCTGCTCGCGCAGGCCGTAGCGGACACCGTCATAGCGTGCGAGGTTGGAGGACGCCTCCGCCGGCGCCACGATGTAATAGGCCGGCAGCGCGTATTTGGTGTGCGGCAGCGACACCTCGACCAGCTCGGCGCCGGCCGCCTTCAGCCAGGCCGCGCCTTCGCTCCAGAGTTTCTCGATCTCGGCCGGCATGCCGTCGAGACGATACTCCTTGGGGATGCCGATCTTCATGCCCTTCACGGACTTGCCGATCGCGGCCTCGTAATCCGGCACGGCGATGTCGACCGAGGTCGTGTCCTTGGGGTCATGGCCGGCCATCGAGCGCAGCAGCATCGCAGCATCGCGCACGCTGCGCGCGATCGGGCCTGCCTGGTCGAGCGAAGAGGCGAAGGCGACAATGCCCCAGCGCGAGCAGCGGCCATAGGTCGGCTTGATGCCGACGGTGGCCGTGAACGCCGCCGGCTGGCGGATCGAGCCGCCGGTGTCGGTCGCGGTGGCGCCCATGCACAGCAGTGCCGCCACGGCCGAGGCCGAGCCGCCGGACGAGCCGCCCGGCACCAGCGTGGTGTTGCTGCCCTCGCGCCGCCAGGGATTGCCCACGGGACCGAAGCACGAGGTCTCGTTCGCCGAGCCCATCGCGAACTCATCATTGTTGAGCTTGCCGAGCATCACCGCACCGTCGCGCCACAGCTGCGAGGTGATGGTGGACTCGTAGGTCGGCACGAAATTGCCGAGGATCTTCGAGCATGCCGTGGTGCGCACGCCCTTGGTCGCGAACAGATCCTTGATGCCGAGCGGAATGCCGGCGAGCGGGCCGGCATCGCCCTTGGCGATCTTCTCGTCCACGGCCTTGGCCATGTCGCGGGCCTGCTCCGGCGTCTCCATCACGAAGGCGTTGAGCACGCGCGCGGCTTCGATCGCGCTCAGATGCGCGTCGGTCAGCTCGAGAGACGTGAAAGTCTTGTCGGCGAGACCCTTGCGGGCCTCGGCGAGCGTCAGCGATGTCAAATCGGTCATTTATTGATCGGGCTGCAGAAGAACGGAGACAGGGTCTTGTCGTTGGCCGGGTCGTCTTTTTTGGCGGCCGCATTCGCAGCGGCCTCGATCTCGTCGAGCACGGCATTGACGGCGACGTTGGGATCGGCAGCCTTGCCCTGCCGCTCCATCTTGTCGAGATAGTTCATGTAGGCCTGATAGGCCTTCTCATCGTCGCAAAGCAGGCACATCGGATCTAACCTGTTTATTCAACGACCTTGGGCACCAGGAAGAAGTGACCTTCGGTCGCGGGCGCGTTGGCAACGATATCGTCGGCGATCTCGCCGTCATCGACCACGTCCTGCCGCTTCTTCATCTGCATCGGGGTGACCGAGGTCATCGGCTCCACGCCCTCGACATTGACCTCCGAGAGCTGCTCGACAAAGGCGAGCATGGCGTTGAGCTCGCCCTGCAGATGCGGAACCTCGCCCTCGGAAACCGCGATGCGCGCCAGATGCGCGATGCGGCGGACGGTAGCGGCGTCGACGGACATTATATAAGGCCTCTCACGGCAAAACCTATGTGCCGTATAGCAGAGGCCGGTTTTGCGCCGCAACCGGCGCTAGCGCATGATCCGGAAAAGTGTGAAGCGGTTTTCCGAAAAGATCATGCGCAAACAAGAACCTAAAGCGCTTAGCTGGCCAGCGCTTTCATCCGGGCCAGCGCCGATTTGGCAAAATTCCGGGTCAATTCGGCCGCAGGGACCTCGCGGCCCAGCGCCACAGCCTGTCCGGCCCAGAGATTGGTGAAATCCACCCTGCCCTGCTTTTCCGCAGCCGTCTTCAATGGTCCCAGCGCGGTCGCGGCATGAGGAAACGGCGGGGCGTCCGGCGAGATCGGGCCAGCCTCGCGCATCAGGCGGTTCTGGACGCCGCGCGCCGGCCGGCCGGTCATGACATTGGTGATCACGGTGGAATCGTCCCGCGCTTCAGCCAGCGCCTTGCGGCCGCCGGCGCTGACCTTGGACTCCGGACAGCGCAGATAGGCGCTGCCGATCTGCACGCCCGAGGCACCGAGCGCGAAGGCGGCGGCGATGCCGCGCCCGTCCGCGATGCCACCGGCCGCGATCACCGGCACCTTCACGGCATCGGCGACCTGCGGCACCAGCGCGAACGTGCCGGGCTGCTCGGAGATCTTGTCGGTCAGGAACATGCCGCGATGGCCGCCGGCCTCGGCGCCTTGCGCAATGACGGCATCGACGCCGCGCTGTTCGAGCCAGACCGCCTCCTTCACCGTCGTCGCCGACGAGATGACGAGGCAGCCAGCGGCCTTGACGCGCTTGAGCAGCGCCTGCTCCGGGAGACCGAAATGGAAGCTAACGATCTCGGGCTTCAGTTCCTCGACGACCTCGCAGAAGGCGGCATCGAACGGCGCGCGGTTCGCCGCAGCGACCGGCGCCGCGGGATCGAGACCATGCTCGATGTAATAGCCTGTGAGCCGCTGCTTCCAGCGCGCTTCAGCCTCTGTCGAAAGGTCAACCGGCGTGTGGCAGAAGAAGTTCATGTTCACCGGCGCCTTCACGCGCTGGCGGATGATGTTGACCTGCTCGCGCGCCTTCTCCGGCGACAGCATCGCGCTCGGCAACGAGCCGAGCCCACCGCCCTCTGCCACGGCGATCACCAGCTCCGCATCCATCACACCCGCCATCGGCGCCAGCACGATCGGAAATTCGGTCTTGAATAGGTCGATCAGTCGACGGTCAGGCCACATCGTTGTTCTCTCTCGTTTCTCTTACCCTCCCCTGGAGGGGGAGGGTGAAGAATCCTACCCCGCGACTACCGAGTTCCGCCGCCCGGCAAGAAGCTGCCCGGCCTCAATCGCAATCCGCTCGACGATCTCGGCTGCCGGTGGAATATCATGGATCAGGCCGACCGCCTCGCCTGCGATCACGGCGGCGACGTCGAAATTGCCGGCTGCCTTGGCCGCGGCATAATCCGCCGCGACCCCAGCGACATTCTGCATCAACTCGACTTCGCGACCACTCCAGCGCCGGGCATGATCATTGACCAGACATCGCCCGGTAAACGGCGCCGGCCAGACATTGTTGCGGGAGAGATCGAAGATGATGCCGCGCACAGTCGAGCCGCTGCTTGCCGCGCAGATGCGCCGCTTGGCCTCCTCTGCACCGTCGGCCTCCTCACTCGCATAGAAGCGCGTGCCAAGCAGCACGCCACTCGCGCCCAGCATCATCATCGCAGCAAGCCCACGCCCATCGGCGATGCCGCCGGCCGCAACCACCGGCACGCCCGCGGCAAGATCTACGATTGCGGGCACGAGATCGACCGTGGAGCGGGAGGCGCCGTGACCGCCCGCCTCCGTCCCCTGCGCGATCAGGATATCGGCGCCGGCTTCGAGCGCCTGCCGCGCCATCGCCTCGTCCTGTACCTGGCAAATCAGACGCGCCCCGGCCGACTTGATCTTGTTCGCGAACGGCGCAGGATCTCCGAACGATAGCATGATCGCGGATGGTCTTGCGCCGAGCGCGATGTCGAGAAGCTCGGGCCGCTTGGCGAGGCTCCATGTAATGAAGCCGATCCCGAACGGCGCGGACAGCGAAGCGAGCTTCGCGGTCTCCCGCTCCAGCCACGTCCTCTCGCCATAGCCGCCGCCCAGAATGCCAAACCCGCCGGCGCCGCTCACGGCCGCGACCAGACGGCTGCCCGCGATGACATCCATCGGTGCCAGCAGGACGGGATGGCTGATCTCAAGCAGCGTGGTCAGCGGTGTCGCAATGGGCATGGTCCTTCCCCGATCTGGACAGCGAGAGTAAGTGCGATTAGCATTCTCGAAAATTGAATTGTTGCGAACGCTACCATCTCAAACGCGAAACGGTACGATGGAACTCAGCGATCTCCAGACCTTTGCGGCCGTCGCCCGCAGCGGCGGCATCACCCGTGCCGCGGAAGAGCTGAACACCGTGCAATCCAACGTCACCCAGCGCGTGAAAGCGCTGGAGGCGGAGATCGGCACGCAGCTGTTCGAACGCCATAGCCGCGGCATGACGCTGACCGGCGCCGGCAAGCGCCTCCTGCCCTATGCTCAGCGGATGGCCGCGCTGTCGCGCGAGGCCGTGCTTGCCGCGCGCGACGACGGCGAGCCGAAGGGACCGCTCGCGATCGGTTCGATGGAGACCACGGCGGCGGTGCGGCTGCCGCCGCTGCTCGCCGACTTCCATCGCCGCTTTCCCGCGGTGCGCCTGTCCTTGCGTACCGCGCCGACAGCCGACCTCGTCGCGAGCGTGCTCGAAGGCGCGCTCGATGGTGCCTTCGTCGCAGGTCCGATCGCGCACGACGACCTCACTGCGACGAGCGCCTTCCGCGAGGAGCTGGTGCTGGTCAGCGCGCGGCGCTGGACCTCCCTCGCCGAGCTGCGCGCCGGCACGCCGGAGTCCGGCCCGACGGCACTGGTGTTTCGCACCGGCTGCACCTACCGCCAGCGGCTCGAGCAGGTGTTCGTCGAGTTCGGCTGGCCCTCAGCCACGCGCTTCGAGCTCGGCACGCTTGACGGCATGATCGGCTGCGTCGCCGCCGACATGGGCGTGACGTTGCTGCCGCGTGCCGTCGTCGAGCGCAGCGCAATGAACGGCAGCGTCTCGATGCACACGCTGAGCACCTCGCACGCGCGCGTCGAGACACTCTTCATCCAGCGCCGCGCCGGACATCAATCCAGCGCGCTGAGCGGATTTGCCGCTTGCCTGAAGTCCGATGAGGACGTCATCGCGGCCTGACGCGGTGAGACGTTCCATCGCACGAAATTCAACGTCACAAATCTGCCGTACTTGAATCCGTCGACGTCGCGCTGCGTTCGGCGGCCGCAGCACCGCGCGCTGAAATATTTTGAAGCGCAGACGCCTTTGACGTTAGGATGCGGCACTGCCAGCGCAAATTACCATAACGAAGCCAAAACATCGGGAGGACTATCGATGCGCAATACGTTCGTGTTGTGCTGCGTCGCCGCGTTGTCGGCGATGTCAGGAACTGCAAGCGCTCAGGACTGGACGAAATCGAAATGGGGGCCGAACGACGAGATCGGCGCCGCCAACTACATGACGCCCGAACTCGTGCTGAAGGCAGCATCGCTGGTGAAGACCGGCAAGACCTACGCACTCGGCATTCCCGTCACGCCGCAGACGCCGGCCTATCCGCCGCGCGCCTTCAAGCTCACCATCGTGCAGCCCGGACAGGCCGGCATTCCAGGCCTCGGGCCCAACAAGGCGACCTATAACGACGACATCCTCGACACCTGGGTCGGCATCGGCAGCCAGCTCGACGGGCTCGGTCATCTCGGCGTCGAGCACGTCTATTACAACGGCAACAAGCTCGCCGACTTCGCCGATCCGAACGGATTGAAGAAGCTCGGCATCGAAAAGGTGCCGCCGATGGTCACGCGCGGCGTACTGCTCGATATGGCCGCCTATTTCAAGACCGACGTGGTGAAGGAAGGAACCGCCTTCAACGTCAAGGAGATCGAGGAAGCCGCCAAGCAGCAGAACGTCGAGATCCGCCAGGGCGACGTCGTCATCTTCCACACCGGCTGGCTCAGCCTGATCGGCAAGGACGACAAGCGCTATTCCGCCGGTGAGCCCGGCCTCGGCGTCGAAGGCGCGAAGTATTTGACCGGCAAGGGCGTCGTCGCAGTGGGTGCCGATACCTGGGCCCTCGAGGTGCTGCCGTTCGAATCCAAGAACGTGTTCGAGGTGCACCAGATCCTGCTTGCGATGAATGGGACCTATATCCTCGAGAACATGGACACTGCGGCGCTCGCGCGCGACAAGGGCTATGAATTCCTGTTCGTGCTGGGCCAGCCGCGCTGGACCGGCGGCGTACAGGCAATGATCAACCCGATCGCGATCCGCTGACGTCGGACGCGCGTCTGGCGAAAGAACCGGGTGAGGACTTGCAATGCCTCGATAGAGCGCACCGCTGCCCTCACCCGAACGTCGCCTCGGTTTCGCTGCCTCGCGAACCGAAGCGCTCATCAGAGTCGAATGTCCTCATAGGACTCGATCCGCCGCGGGCCGACCGAGGTCGCCTCGTGCGAATCCGCATCAGTGAGATTGCCGAAATCGAGCTTGGTCAATTTCGCGAGGTCCGCGATCGAGACCTGGAAGACACTGACATCCTCCTCCGACATCTTTTCGCGCAGATCCGCCTCCTGGATGCGATCGATCTCCATGACCAGCTTTCGCTGGCTCATCAGGAAGGCCGCCGCCTTGAGCGCGTCGTCATCCTCGTTGCGCCGGATCAGGATCTTCCAGAAATACTTCGGGATCTGAACGCCGCCGAAGCTCGGATCCTTGTGCGGCCGCCCGGCCGGATTGGGCAGATCGGATCCATCGGCATCCGGCCCGTCGAACACCGGACCGTTCATGACGATGCCCTTCTCCTCGCCTTCGAGCAGGACATCGCGCGTGTAATCTTCCAGGCCCGCCCAGAGCTGCTTACCCTGGTTGAACGAGAAGAATTGCGGCGAGCAATTGGTGAAGTGGAAGGAATCGTCGCCATGCTGCTTGGCCGCGGCGACGGTGTCGCCCCAGGTCGCATCGAGGCGGCGCACGAGATGACCGCGATCGAACGGATTCCTGCTGCGGTCCGCCTCGAACGTCGCCTGCTTGCGGTAGAATTCGTCGCCGATCTGGGCATCGTCGTCGATGCGCGGATCGCGCAGCCAGGAATCGCCTTCGCGCTTGCCGACGTCTTGTTGCTGCCCGCCGTCGATATTGACACAGCTGAAGAAGGCGAGCCGGCGCTCCTTGTTCATGACGACGCTGTAGTTGAAATATTTCAGCTCGGACTGCCTGGAGCTTCCCTTGAGCGTCGCGATTCTGGACTTGAGCGCGGCCGGAATTTTCGGCAGGGCCACCGAGAATTTACCGGTGCCGAGGAAATTCGCCTTGTATCCGGGACGCGATTTCAGCGTGCTCTGATCGATATGCACGGCCTCCATGGGCAGGCCGTTCGCACTGATGCGAGGCAGGAGGGCGGCCGGCGGAGCGATCAACGGCTTGCCACCGTTCGGCATACCGCCGTTCTGCATTCCGCCGTTCTGCGCCCCTCCGTTGCCCCCAGCCGGGCCCGGCACGGGTGCCAGCGGCGCGAACGGAATCTCCTTCCTGAACATCGGCAGCGGCACGCGGATAGGGACCACCAGCGAGGTGCCGTCGAGCGACTGCTCGACCCAGACATTGGCGCTGAACGCAGGCGCGGCGACCGGCGCGCGGGCCTTCTCGACCTCGAGCCGGATCGGCGGCTCCTCCTCGTCCAGCACCGGCTTGATCAAGGGATGAGAGCCAACGGCGACCTTGAGATCGGCGACGATCGCGCTGATCCGGATGCCTTCATTGGCGATCCAGTCGATCAGGGTTTCGTCCATTGACGGCTTCCACACCTTGCCGTCCTTGGTCAGGGTGCGGCCCTGCGCATCCTTCCGGGGAACGCCACTGTGGTGCAGCGCGACCACCTGCCAGAAGCGGTTGAACGCCGGCGAGCCCGACGATCCCGCCGTCGTATCGGTGTTGTACCAGAGGAAGTCGCCGACATATTTGAGCAGCTTGTTCTCGCGGACGCAGACCTGCTTCATCTGCCCGCTGGGGTGCTGGACGATGGTGAGGTACTCGCCGGGGTCTGCCTTGCCGGGCGCGCCGCTGAGCGGCAACCATCCCCAATCCTCGAGCTCCTCGTGGCCCGACAGCGAGGTCGGCGCCACCGCGACGACCGAGAAATCCAGCCTGTCATTGGTGTAGAAGAACTTGCCCGGCTCGAAACCGAACCGCACAGGCACACGCTCTTGTCCGGAGACGTCGAGCTCGTAGTTGAAATCGGCGATCGAATTGGCGGCGTCGGCCGGCTTGCCGAAGACATGATGGTTTGTCAGCAGCAGGCCCGGCCCGATCAGAAAGCCCGAGCCGTAGCCGAGCAGGTTCGACTTGAGATCCCTGAGCTGAATGCGGCAGACCGAGCGCGAGGCCGCAGTCCCCTTGGCGAGATAGTTGATGCTGTCGAGATCATTGCCCTGGATGATGCGCTCCAGACCGATCTCGGCCTTCTCCACGTCCTGCGTCTCGGCCAGCAGCTGGCGCTGGCGCACGCGCATCTTCTCGACCGTCATCTCGATCGGACCGTCGCCCAGTTTCCGGTTCAAGGCTTCGGGTGAGAACTCGGCTTGCTTGAATCGCCTTTCTGAGCCCGCGATCAGGCTTGGCTTGATGAGCATCGGTGACCTCTCAAATGACTGGCGAATATTGGACCTGGTGAGCGCCTGAAAAAATCTGCGCGAAGTTGCAGCGCGGGCCGGATGGCCGATCGCTGCCGATCGTTCTGGAAATCGGGGGCTCCGCCCCACACTACTTTAGACCTGTACATCTCGTGCCACGCAACCACCGGCATCATGCCATGGTCTGCAATGTCACCAGTGTGAGATTTCCCACATTTGATCGAAGCGCCCGCGCATCACGATTTCGCGCGCTGCTTGCTGCCGCTGGATCATCTACGGCTTCAGCTGCCACCGCCGCAGCGCCACGACGGCCCAGATCGCTTCGACCAGGCCGAACGGCCAGGCGCCCTGGAGAAAGCCGTAGGCCGATCCGAGCGCGCAGGACGCGGCGAACAGCAGCACGAACCAATGGCTGCGATCTTCCAGGGCGTAAGTGACCAGCATCGCCGTGACGGCGAACAGGCCGAATAATGTCAGCGCGTCCATTGTTCCGGGTTCACTCCGCGGCGCGACGCATGATATGCGCTACGCATGCCGGCTCTTATCCTGCCCCTCATCGATGCTGCAACCCACTGGCCCGCCCGCGGCGCGCTGGTCGGGCTCGACCTCGGCACCAAGACCATCGGCGTTGCGGTGTCCGATCCGGACCGGCGGCTTGCGACCGGCGTCGAGACGATCCAGCGCAAGCAGTTCAAGCAGGACGCCGCCCGGCTGCTCGCGATCGCGGCCGAGCGCAGGGTGGTCGGCTTCGTGCTCGGCCTGCCCATCAACATGGACGGCAGCGAGGGTCCGCGCGCTCAATCCACCCGCGCCTTCGCCCGCAATCTCGCCGGCCTGACCGCCCTCCCCATCGGCCTGTGGGACGAGCGCCTCTCGACCGCGGCCGTCGAACGCGAGCTGATCGGCATGGACGTCAGCCGCGCCAAGCGCGCCGAGGTGATCGACGAGCACGCCGCGATCTTCATCCTGCAGGGCGCGCTCGACCGCCTCGCCAATCTGCGTCCAGGGACCGCCTGACCGATGGCCGTCGTGATCGCGGCGCTGCTGCCGGTCTTCATCCTCATCGTGCTCGGAATCGTGCTGAAGCGCAGCCTGATGCGGATCGACACGCAATGGCACGGGCTGGAGCGACTGACCTATTTCGTGCTGTTTCCGATGCTGCTGATCCAGACACTGGTGAAGGCCGACCTCTCCAAGGTGCCGGTCGCCGGCGTCGGCGGTGCGCTGCTGCTGTCGGCACTGGCGATGTCGCTGCTCTGCCTCGCACTCCGCCCTGCCCTGGCGCGGCTCGATATCGACGGCCCCGCCTTCACCTCGATCTTCCAGGGCGCGACGCGCTGGCAGACCTTCGTCGGGCTGTCGGTCGCCGCCAACATGTTCGGCGATGTCGGGCTGGCGCTCGCCTCCGTGGCGATGGTCGCGATCATTCCCCTCGTCAACGTGTTGAGCGTCGTGGTGCTCGCCCATTACGCCGCGCCCGAGAAGCAGTCCGCAGGCACGATCGTCATGACGGTGATCCGCAATCCGCTGATCTGGGCCTGCGCGATCGGGCTCTTCGTCAATGTCACCCACCTGCCGTTGCCAAAACTCTGGCACGACGTGGCGGACGCGCTCAGCCGCTCCTCGCTCGCGATCGGCCTGCTCGTCACCGGCGCGGGCCTGCATCTCGAAGGCCTCTTGCGTCCAAGCATGGCCGCGGCCATCGGCGTCGTCTTCAAGCTCGCACTGATGCCTGCGCTGGCGCTGGCGCTGGCCGCCTGGTTCGGCCTGTCAGGCGACAGCCGCGCGATCGTGGCGATCTGCGCGGCGGTGCCGACCTCGTCCAGCGCCTATGTGATGGCGCGCCAGATGGGCGGCGACGCGCCGCTGCTGGCGCAGATCATCACGCTGCAGACGATTCTGGCGGCCATCACGATGCCGATCGCGATCGCGCTGGCGGCTTAGCTCCCCAGCCACATCGTCAGCACCACCGCGGTCAGATTGTTCAGCGCGTGCAGCACGATGGTGAGCCAGAGCGAATTCGCGCGATAGCGCATATAGCCGAACCACAGGCCGATGGTGAAGACTTCGGCGAGGAAGTACATGTCGTATTGCAGGTGCACGATGGTCCAGACCAGCGACGACAGCAGGATCGCGCCCGGCACGCGCAAGAAGCTCGCCGACCAGCCGCGATAGAGGAAGCCGCGTGCCAGGATCTCTTCCGACATCGGCGCAGCCACGCTGAAGGCGAATAGCAGCAACAACGCCGCGCCCTTGTCGCGGCCCGATTTCAAGAGATCGGTCATGAAGCCCGGCGTCGCCTCGCGGCCGAGCGCGCGCGACATCGTCTCCCAGACCAGCACCAGCAGGATGAGGCCGACCGCACCGAACAGGAGCTGCTTCCAGGACGGCCAATGCAGCGCGAGATAGTCGACGAAGGAGGCTTTCTTGATGGCAATGGCGAGCCACACCGCCAAAAGCGTCGCCGGCAGGCCCATGATGACCGACAGCGCGAGCGCCTGCGGATCGTGGCCGACCGCCTGGAGCGAGGCGAAGTCCATGGGAAGACCACGCTGTGCCACCAGCAGGACGACGGCGCCGATCTGCCCGACGAACATCGCGGCGAAGATAAAGAGGCCCCACAACGCGGTGCCCCAGAACATCCAGACGCGCGGCGGCGCTGGCGTCATAGTCAGCGGCGGATGGTCGGGATTGAGGGAGTCCATCAGAAGGCTTTCGTTGGGAAGACTCACGGCAGCGCCCGCTCCAGCAGCGCGCGGGCCTCGCCGCTCTCCAGCTCGACGGCGCCGTACATGCTGGCGTGATTGGCCGCAAGGCGCGTGCTCGCGAACAGTTCGGCATTACGCGGCGACACGCCGTTCAATGCCGCAGCAGCGGCCAGCAGCGCCAGTTTCTCAACGGCGAGACGCGCGAAGCGCTCGCCATCGGCGCGGCGGAAAGTCTTGCCGATGAACGCGGCCGCGTCTCCTGCCCCAGGCAAGCCCTTCGTCTCGGCCGCAAGCGATTGCAGCACAGCCGTCGCCGGCTCCGGCTCGCGCGAGAGCGCGCGGAGCACGTCGAGGCACATCACATTGCCCGAGCCCTCCCAGATCGCGTTGACCGGCGACTCCCGGTAGTGCCGCGCCAGAATGCCGTCCTCGACATAGCCGTTGCCGCCGAGGCATTCCATGGCCTCATAGAGGAACGGCGGCGCACTCTTGCAGGTCCAGTATTTGATCGCGGGCGTCAAGAGCCGCATATAGGCGGCCTCCGCCGCATCGTGCGGCGTGCGGTCGAAGGCGCGGCAGAGCCGCATGACCAGGGCCGTGCTCGCCTCGACATGCAGCGCCATGTCCGACAGCACGGCCTGCATCAGCGGCTGATCGGCGAGATGTTTCTGGAACACGCTGCGGTGTCGGGCGTGATGCAGCGCATGCGCAAGCCCCGAGCGCATCAGGCCGACGGAGGCGATCGCGCAATCCTGCCGCGTCAGCTGCACCATCTGGATGATGGTGCGGATGCCCTTGCCTTCCTCGCCGACCCGCTCCGCATAGGCACCGACGAACTCGACCTCGGACGAGGCATTGGAGCGATTGCCGAGCTTGTCCTTCAACCGCTGGAACTGGATCGCATTCATCGAACCATCCGGCGCGAAGCGCGGCATGAAGAAACAGGTCAGCCCGCTGTCCGCCTGCGCCAGCACCAGGAAGGCATCGCACATCGGCGCCGACATGAACCATTTGTGGCCGGTGATGCGGTAGGCCTCGCCCTCGCGCACCGCGCGCGTCATGTTGGCACGCACGTCGGTGCCGCCCTGCTTCTCGGTCATGCCCATGCCGAGCGTCATGCCGCGCTTCTGCCACCACGGCGCAAAGCTCGGGTCGTAGCTCCGGGTCGACAGCACCGGCATCACCTTGCCGAGCAAATCCGGCTGCATCGCCAGCGCACCGACGGAGGCGCGCGTCATCGTGATCGGACAGAGGTGGCCGGTCTCGACTTGCGCGGCCATGTAGAATTTTGCCGCACGAATGACTTCGGCGGCATCGCCCGCAGGTTTGCCCTCCGCGGTCCACGTCGAATTGTGCACGCCGGCATGGGCGCTGTGCGCCATCAGCTCGTGATAGGCCGGGTGAAACTCGACCTGGTCGCGGCGGTTGCCTTTTGCGTCGAAGGTGCGCAGCTTCGGCGTATTCTCGTTCGCGACACGCCCGCGATCGGCCATCGCGGCCGAGCCCCACTGCTTCCCAAACTCAGACAGCTCGCGTTCCGCCGCCGCACCGCCATTGGCCTTCACCGCATCGACCAGCGGCCGATCCGCGGCGAACAGGTCGACATCCTCGAACGGCGGCGACTGGTTGAAGACCTCGTGGGTCGCGAAGCTCGGCTGGGTCATGGCGCTTCCTCGGCGCGGAATCAGTTCCGGCGCGGCTGGATCGGGAAATCATAGGCCGCCCCGCCGGCCCCCGGCAGGGAAAAATGCCACCACTCCTTCGAATAGTTCACAAAGCCTTGCCTGCCCATCGCAGCGACCAGCCGCCTGCGCCAGATGCGCTGCTCGGACGTGATCGCCGGTGCCGCGGTATGGCCCTTCGCATCGGTACAGTCGTAGCCGGTGCCCATGTCGACGCTGCCTTCCGGCGCGCGCGCTTCGACCGGCGCGGTGCAATCCGCATAGGCTCTTGATGGGTCGTATTTGGCGGAGTTGTCGGCCTTCAGATCGACCAAAGTGAGATCGAGCGCGGCGCCCGTCGAATGCTGCGAGCGGCTCGCGATGTAGCCGAGGCGGAACAGCTCGGTCTTGGGGATTTTTGGATTGTAGCGCCGCTCGGCGGCGCTCTCGTGACCGTTCTGCGACCACTTGACCATGTCGAGCGAGGCCCGCGCCGGCCGGTAGCAGTCGAACATCTTGAGCGAGAGGTCTTGCGCCGCCAGCTCCTGCTGCACCGCCTTGAGCCGCAGCCCGACTTCGCGCTTCACCACGCACTCGCCGGCGTTGTAGCCGGCGAGCGGCCGGCCGACGAAATTGTTCGAGGTGGCGTAGCGGATGTCCTGGATGATGTCGGGATCGATCTCGCGCAGATAGACGAAGCCGCCGGGGAGCGATTGGGCGTGGGCCGCGCTGATTGTTGCTGCAGCCAAGAGCACAGTCAGGATTGTTTTCACGAAATGCCCCCACATCGTCATGGCCGGGTTTATCCCGGCCATCCACGTTCTTTTGCGTCAAATGCGATAGAAGAACGTGGATGCCCGGGACAAGCCCGGGCATGACGTCGAGGCCACGCCGCAGCGTCGGGACCGACAGATCAGGGGATAACTCACCGCCCCGGCTTTGGCCCTTGCCCCCCCATCCATCCGCGCCTATAGCTCTCGTTTTAATGACATCGAAATCGACCTTCGTCCTCGGCCACCGGCATTTGCTGGGCATCGAGGGCCTTTCCGCGGCCGACATCACCGGCCTCCTCGACCTGTCCGAAGAATATGTCGAGCTCAACCGCCAGGTTGACAAGAAGCGCACCGTCCTGCGGGGACGGACGCAGGTGAACCTCTTCTTCGAGGCCTCCACCCGGACCCAATCCTCGTTCGAGCTCGCGGGAAAGCGGCTCGGCGCGGACGTCATGAACATGTCGGTCTCCTCCTCGTCCATGAAGAAGGGCGAGACGCTGATCGACACCGCCATGACGCTGAACGCGATGCACCCGGATATCCTGGTGATGCGCCATCACGCCTCCGGCGCGGTGGAACTGCTGGCGCGCAAGGTTGACGGTTCCGTGATCAATGCCGGCGACGGCGCCCATGAGCATCCGACCCAGGCCCTGCTCGACGCGCTCACCATCCGCCGCAACAAGGGCCGGATCGAGGGGCTCGTGGTCGCGATCTGCGGCGATGTGCTGCATTCGCGCGTCGCCCGCTCGAACATCATCCTGCTCAACACGATGGGCGCCCGCGTCCGCGTGGTCGGCCCCACCACGTTGCTGCCGCCGGGCATCGAGCGGATGGGCGTCGAGGTCGCACGCGACATGCGCGAGGGGCTCAACGGCGCCGACATCGTCATGATGCTGCGGCTGCAGCGCGAGCGCATGAACGGCTCCTTCGTGCCGTCCTCCAGCGAGTACTTCAACTATTTCGGGCTCGACCAGAAGAAGCTCGCCTACGCCAAGCCGGACGCACTCGTGATGCATCCGGGCCCCATGAACCGCGGCGTGGAGATCGACTCGATTGTGGCCGACGGCGCGCAGTCCCTGATCCGCGAACAGGTGGAGATGGGGGTGGCCGTGCGCATGGCCGTGCTGGAAGCGCTCGCCCGTAACCTGCCGAACGCGTGATGCCGATGTTGACCGATCGCCGCCCCATCCTGCTCGCCAACGCCCGCGTCGTCGATCCCTCCCGGGATTTCGACGGTGTCGGCGACGTCCTGATCGCCGACGGCGCCATCCGCGAGACCCGCCGCGGCATCGGCGCGGCCGGCGTCCCCGAAGGCACCGACATCGTCAACTGCTCCGGCAAGATCGTCGCGCCCGGCCTGATCGACATGCGCGCCTTCGTCGGCGAGCCCGGCTTCAGCCATCGCGAGACCTTTGCCACCGCGAGCCAGGCGGCCGCGACCGGCGGCATCACCACCATCATCTGCCAGCCCGACACCTCTCCGGTGATCGATAATTCGGCGACCGTCGACTTCGTGATGCGCCGCGCCCGCGACACCGCGATCGTCAACATCCAGCCGATGGCGGCGCTCACAAAGGGCATGCACGGCGATGAGATGACCGAGTTCGGTCTGCTCAAGGCCGCGGGCGCCGTCGCCTTCAGCGATGGCGTCAGAAGCGTGACCAATGCGCAGGTGATGCGCCGCGCGCTGACCTACGCCCGCGATTTCGACGCGCTGATCGTCCACTACACCGAGGACCCCGATCTCGTCGGCGAAGGCGTGATGAACGAGGGCGAGTTCGCATCGCGGCTCGGCCTGATGGGCATCCCGAATGCCGCCGAGGCCGTGATCCTCGAACGCGACATGCGCCTCGTGGCCTTGACCGGCGGCCGCTATCACGCGGCCTCGCTGACCTGCATCGACTCGCTCGAGATCCTCCAGCGCGCGCGCGACGCCGGGCTCGCCGTCAGCGCCTCGGTCTCGATCAACCATCTTGCGCTGAACGAGAACGACATCGGCCCCTACCGTTCGTTCCTGAAACTGTCGCCGCCGTTACGGACCGAGGACGACCGCCGCGCGCTGGTGGCCGCAATCGCCTCCGGCCTCCTCGACGTCATCATGTCCGACCACAATCCGCAGGACGTCGAGGTCAAGCGCCTGCCGTTCGCCGAAGCCGCTCCCGGCGCCGTTGGACTCGAGACCATGCTGCCCGCCGGCCTCCGCCTCGTGCATAATGGCGAGATGGAACTGAAGACGCTGATCCGCGCGATGTCGACCCGGCCGGCCGAACTGCTCGGCCTGCCCGGCGGAACCCTGCGCGCAGGCAGCCCGGCCGACGTCATCGTGATCGATCCCGACGTGCCCTGGGTGGTCGATCCCGCCGACCTTAAATCGCCCTGCAAGAATACTCCGTTCGACGAGGCCCGCTTTACAGGCCGCGTGGTGCGCACCATTGTCGGCGGACGCACGGTTTACGAGCATGTCTGACCTGTGCAATCGTTCGGCTCGGAAGTTGGGCCTTTGGAGCTGCCGCCATGGGGCTTGAAGCATTTTTGCCGGTGGCCTTCGTCATCGGCTACCTCCTCGGCTCGATCCCGTTCGGGCTGGTCCTGACCCGGCTCGCCGGCACCCAGGATATTCGTTCGATCGGCTCCGGCAGCATCGGCGCCACCAACGTGCTGCGCACGGGACGCAAGAGCCTTGCCGCAGGCACCCTGCTGTTCGACGCGCTCAAGGGCACCGTGGCCGTGGTGATCGCCGGCTACATCGCAGGACCCAATGCCGCCATGGTCGCCGGGCTCGGCGCGTTCCTCGGCCATCTGTTCCCGGTCTGGCTCAAGTTCCGGGGCGGCAAGGGCGTGGCCGTTTATATCGGCATCCTGATCGGCCTGTTCTGGCCCGGCGCCGTCGTGTTCTGCCTGATCTGGCTGGCGACCGCCTTCACCACCCGCTACTCCTCGCTCTCCGCGCTGGTGGCGGCGTTCGTCACGCCGATGTTCCTGTGGTGGTTCGGGCATCTCGCCTTGTCGGCGCTGACGGCACTGCTGACGCTGCTCCTGTTCTACGCGCACCGCGAGAACATCAAGCGCTTGCAGACCGGCAAGGAGAGCCGGATCGGCGAGAAGGCCTGAAGCCGGACATCTACGGATATCGAAGCGACCCTTCTGCATTATATGCCAAATCCTGTTCGCAACTCGGCGCATGCTCGCGGCCGGCAGTAGCGAACAGGTTCCACGCCTGTCATCCTGACAGAAGAAACGGCGTTACGCGGTTGCTCAGAATGAGCGAGAAGATTGACGGCGCGCATGACGGGGTTGGTTCGCAGGGCACGGCGGCAAGCCGGCTGCTGTCGGCGACCAATATCTGGTCCGATGCGCCCGCACCGCCGCCTGCGCCAAAGCTCACTGCCGTTTCGCCGCCGGCTCCGCCACCTGCCCCCGTCGCTCCCGCTCCTGTTGTAGTCGAGGTCCGACCTGCGGCTGCCCAGGTTGCATCGGCGCAGGCTCGCGCCACCCCCTGGCCGCCGCGAAAGCTCTCGCTGGCGCTGCAGGGCGGCGGCACCTTTGCCGCCTTCACCTGGGGCGTGCTGGAGCGGCTGCTGGAAGAGCCGATCGAGATCGACACCATCAGCGGCGCCAGTGCCGGCGCCATTAATGCGCTCCTGCTCGCCTCCGGCCTTGCCGAAGGCGGCCGCGAAGCGGCACGGGCACGACTGAGCCGATTCTGGCTCCGCCTGCTGCACGAGGCCTCGTTCCGCTCGCTGATGCTGGTCGGTGGCTTCTCGCCGGCGGGAAGCTCGGTCGCGTTCGGTCCGACGCTGCGCTCCGGCCAGTTCGATCCTTTCGATCTCGATCCGCTGCGACAGGCGCTGTCGCGAGACATCAATTTCGCCGCGCTGCTCAATCCGGACTGCCCGAAGCTCTTGATCGCGGCGACACGGATCCGCGACGGGCAGCAGCACATCTTCCGCAACGACGCCATCACCGCCGACGTCGCGCTGGCCTCGACCTGTCCGCCCCTGGTTCACTGCGCCGTCGAGATCGAGGGCGAAGCCTATTGGGACGGCGGCTTTGGCGGCAACCCGCCCTTGCTGCGGCTGGCGCAGGACACGACGACGTCCGATGTCCTGCTCGTCCAGGTCACGCCGGCGCGCGACAGCTACGTACCGATCACGCTCGCCGCGATCGACCGCCGGCTCGACCAGATCGCGGCCAACGCCGCCCTCAATGCCGAGATCGCCGCGATCGCCTGGACGCAGGCGCATGCCGCGCCGTCGCTGCGCCTCACCAGGATCGCGGCGGAAGATTCCGTTGACGGCCTGGCGCAACGTTCGTCCACCGATCTCGGCCGCGGCTTCATTCGCCTGCTGCACCGGAGCGGCCGCGCAGCCGCAGAGCGCTGGCTCGGGCAAGATGCAAAGGTCGGCGCACCGCTCTCTGCGCCCGCACAGTCCCTTGTCGCGTCCGAACCCGCGCTAGCCTGACTTCGCCACCGCGTTCTCCAGGAACCATGCCGCCGCGAGTGCGACCGGATCGTTGCCGAAGCGCGCGATCACCTGCACGCCGATCGGCAGGCCCCCCGCCTTCAGCACCGGCACGTTGACGCAAGGATTGCCCATCAGCGTCCACAGCCGGTTGTAGCGAGGATCACCTGTCGTCGCGAGCTCCTTGGCCGGTGCCGTGCCGGGCGCCGAATAGGTCAAGAGCACGTCGACGCGCTCGAACAATTCGCCCAGCTCGCGGCGGCCACGTCGGCTGATCCGGCGTGCCTCGTCATATTCCTTCGGCGTCAGATGGGCGGTCGCATCGAGGCTTGCCCGCAGCATCGGCGCGATCTCGTCGTGACGCTCGGAAAACTCCCAGGCCAGCGCGCGATGCGCCTCAAAATCCTGGACGATGGGATGGATGCGCCAGGCCTCCTGCACCGCCTCGGGCAGATCAATAACCTGCACGCTGGCACCGGCGCGCTCCGCCGCCTTGATCGCGGCCTGCAAGCCTTCTTCGGCCGCCGGCTCCACGGCACCGGCAAATTCCTGCCGGACGACGCCAATGCGTGGCGCCTTGGCCGGGACGATGCCGGAAAACTCGGTGCGGCCCGTCATCGCCAAAAGTCCGCGCGCAAGATCCTCCGCACGCGCGCCGAACAGGCCGACCGTGTCGAGCGCCCACGAATAGCACTTCACGCCAACCGTCGGCAGCATGCGGAACGACGGCTTGATCGCGGCAGTCCCGCAATAGGCCGCGGGCCGGATCACCGAGCCGCCGGTTTGGGTGCCCAGCGCCAGCGGGATCATGCCGGCACCGACCGCCGCCGCCGAGCCCGAGGATGAGCCGCCCGGCGAGTGGCCGAGATTGTGCGGGTTGAGCGTCGGGGTTGGATCGCGCGACGCGAATGCCGTGGTCGTGGTCTTGCCGATGATGGTGGCGCCTGCCCGCTTCAGCATCATGACAACAGGCGCATCGCTGCGCGGCTGCCAGCCGCGATAGATCTCCGAGCCCATCTCGGTCGGCATATTGGCGGTGTCGATGATGTCCTTGATGCCAACCGCGATGCCCCGCAGCGGGCCGGAGGCCTGCGCCTTCGCGGATTTGTCATGACGGACGAAGGCGCGAACATCCTTCTCTTTGGCCTCGATCGCCGCATGCGACTGGGCGATGGCGGCATCGGGCGAGAGCTCGCCCGCTTCGATGCGGCGCTGGAGGTCGGCGAGTGAGATCATGGCAATACCCTTCTTATTGGGATCGCTTTTAGCATCGGGGCGAGGCCACGCAAGCGCACGCCGCTGTTGCGCAACGCCCTCAGGTTGTTCCATGCTGTCTCCACAAGGAGACGCCGTGGACGCCATCAATCCGAGCGTGGAGCTGACCGAGGCTGAGCGGATCGACCGTCTGCGGCTGATCCGCTCCGACAATGTGGGCCCGCGCACTTTTCGCTCGCTGGTGGATCATTTCGGCAGCCCGCGCGCCGCACTGGAGCGGCTGCCTGATCTGGCGCGCCGCGGCGGCGCGCAGCGGTCGGGGCGCATCTATAGCGCGGACGAGGCCAAGGCCGAGCTCGCCGCCAGCCGCAAATTCGGCATTGCCTGGCGCGCACCCGGCGAGGACGGCTATCCGGCCCGGCTGGCGATGATCGACGATGCGCCGCCGCTGCTCGCGGTGCGCGGCGATACGAAGACCTTGATGCGGCCGATGATCGCCATCGTCGGCTCGCGCAACGCCTCCGGCGCCGGGCTGAAATTCGCAGGCCTGCTGGCGCGCGAGCTCGGCGAAGCCGGATTCATCGTCATCTCCGGGCTCGCCCGCGGCGTCGATCAGGCCGCCCATCGCGCCAGTGTCGCAAGCGGGACGATCGCGGTGCTCGCCGGTGGACATGATTGCGTCTATCCGCCCGAGCATGGCGACCTGCTCGCAGCGATCCTCGACCACGCGGGGGCTGCGATCTCCGAGATGCCACTCGGCCACGAACCGCGCGCCCGCGACTTTCCCCGGCGCAACCGCCTGATCTCGGGCGCCTCGCTCGGCGTCGTCGTGGTGGAAGCGGCGCACCGCTCGGGCTCGCTGATCACCGCGAGGATGGCGGCCGAACAGGGCCGCGAGGTGTTCGCCGTGCCCGGCTCGCCGCTCGATCCGCGTGCCGCCGGCGCCAATGATCTGATCAAGCAGGGCGCGACCCTCGTCACGGAAGCTGCCGACATCATCAATGCTGTCGCACCGATCATGGAGCGGCCGCTGATGCACCCCGTGAGCGAGCCCGACAGCGAGCCGTTCGAGAGCGATCCGCAGGGCCACGACCGCAACCAGATCACCGGCCTGCTCGGCCCCACCCCGATCTCGATCGACGATCTCGTGCGGATGTCCGGCGCCTCACCTGCGATCGTGCGCACCGTGCTGCTGGAGCTCGAGCTCGCCGGCAAGCTGGAGCGTCACGGCGGCGGGCTGGTGTCGCTGATCTAGCGATCGTTGCGCTCGTCGAAGCGCATGCGCGCCGAAGCGATCTGCTGCTGATGCGCGATCGCCCACTCGCCGAGTGCCTTGACCGGCTGTTGGAGACCACGGCCGAGATCGGTCAACTCATAGTCGACCCGCGGCGGGATGGTGGGGAAGATCGTGCGCGTAACGAGGCCGTCGCGCTCCAGCCCCCGCAGCGTCAATGTCAGCATGCGCTGCGAGATGCCGTTGATCATGCGCTTAAGCTCGTTGAAGCGCTTCGGCCCGTCGCTCAGCATCATGATGACGAACACGCTCCATTTGTCACCGACCCGAGACAGCACGGAGGCGACCCCACGGCAGTCCGCATGGTCGGGATGCGGCATCGGATCGGGCCTCGGCGTCGCAGGAAAACCGGTGTTCTTAGGTTTCAAAGATGTGCCCATGGCTCAAAAAAGTGCGTTCTTGCGGGGTTTTCGATAGTCACTCATGTAGCTCTGGTTACAAACTTATACCAGGGTGACTCCAAATGAAACTGCTTCATCTCGACTCCAGTGTGCTCGGCCCCCACTCCGTCTCCAGGCAGGTCTCCGCCGCCATCGTCGACCGGCTCCGGCAGGCGACGCCCTCACTGGACATCACTTATCGCGACCTGACCCAGACCCCGCTGGCCCACCTCTCGGGATCGCACCTCGCCGCCGCGCAAGGCGCGCCCGCGCCGGCGGAACTCGGACCCGACCTCGCCGCGAGCGCAGCTGCGCTGGATGAGTTCCTGGCCGCCGACATCGTCGTGATCGGCGCGCCCATGTACAACTTTACCATTCCCAGCCAGCTCAAGGCCTGGATCGATCGCATCCTGGTGGTGGGGAAGACCTTCAAATACGGCGCAGCCGGGCCCGAGGGGCTCGCCGGCGGTAAGCGCGTGATCGTGGCGATCTCACGCGGCGGCTATTATGGCGCGGAGACGCCGTATGCGGCCGGCGAGCATCTCGAAACCTATCTGCGCTGGGTGTTCGGCTTCATGGGCATCACCGGCGTCGAATTCATTCCGGCCGACGGCGTCCAGGTCGGCCCGGACCACCGCGAGAAGTCGCTGGCCGGCGCCCTTCAGGCAGCGACCAGCCTGCGCGCGGCATAGTCCTCGCGAGCGCAGAACCGTCCGGCGCAACACACGATCTGCGCCGGACGACTTAAGGCTCGGAGGAGCGATCAACCGCGATAGATCGGCGCGCCGCTCGGCGAGGCCACCGCGCCGCCGTCGACGAAGATCTCCTGGCCCTGTACGTGCGCGGAATCATCGGAGGCGAGGAACAGCACCGTCTTCGCAACGTGATCGGTTTCGCCGATGCGCCCCAGAGGCGTCGACAGCGCGATCCGCTTCTCGAACGCCTTCTCGGCTTCCGGTGTTGCCGTTGCAGGTCCCCAGATCGGCGTGCGGGTCGCGCCGGGCGCGACCACGTTGACGCGGATGCCGCGCGGCGACAGCTCCGAGGCCATGATCCGCGCCATCGCGCGCACGCCGGCCTTCGCGGCGCCGTAAGCCGAGTAGCCGGGAATGCCGAGGACTGAGATCACCGAGCCGTTGAGGATGATCGAGGCATTGTCGCTGAGATAAGGCAGTGCCGCCTGCACCGTGAAGAATACGCTTGTCAGGTTCGTGCTGATGACCTTCTCGAAGACCTCGAGCGTGGCCGAGCCGAGCGGCGTGCCGCCGGCGATGCCGGCGTTGGCGAACACGATGTCGAACTTGCCGAACTTCTCGGCGCCCTGCTTGATCGCAGCTTCCGTCGCGGCGATGTCGGTGGCGTCCGCGGCGAGCGCGAGCGCGTTCGGCCCGAGCTCCTTGGCCGCCGCCTCCAGCGTCTGTTTGTTGCGTCCGGTGATGACCACCTTGGCGCCTTCGGCCACGAACAGTTTTGCGGTCGCAAGGCCAATGCCGCTGTTGCCGCCGGTGATCAGGGCCGTCTTGTTCTTCAGTCTCACGTTCGCCTCCAGTGGTTGCATCATAAAACTATGTTGCCATCTAGGGCATATGGTTTTATCATGCAACCACACAAGCGCGTGATCGGCACACCGGTCGTGCGAACGCGACAGGACCGGAACGATGGTGAAACGAACTAGCTTCGAGGGCGATGCCTGCCCGATCGCGAGATCGCTGGACGCGCTCGGCGATTGGTGGTCGCTGCTGATCATCCGCGAGGCGCTGTTCGGCCTGCGCCGCTTCGGCGAATTCCAGAGCAAGCTCGGCATGGCCAAGAATATTTTGTCGGTCCGGCTGCGCTCGCTGGTCGACCACGGCATCCTGGCAACCGCCCCGGCCTCCGACGGCAGCGCCTACCAGGAATATGTGCTGACGCCGAAGGGCCGCGGTACCTTCCCGATCCTGGTGGCGCTCAGGCAATGGAGCGAGGAGTTCGACGACGCGCCTGAGGAGATCGCGACCATTTTGGTGGATCGCGCCAAGGGCCGCCCGGTGAAGAAGCTGGAAATGCGTGCGGAGGATGGCCGGCTGCTTAGCCCGGCGGATACGACACTGAAGCCACGGCCGGCGTCGCGACGGCGGTCGGCGTGACGAGCCCGGCTCTCGCCACACCGTCAATGCGAGGAGCCCTTGCGACGAAGCAATCCAGACTGCCCCCCGCGGAAAGACTCTGGATTGCTTCCGCCTTCGCCAAGGCTTCGGCGGACAAGTCGCTGAGCTCGCAATGACGGGGTGGCGGGACTTGTGCAAAGTCTCGGCAACGTCAAAGATGGCTAGGCATCCCAAAGCGTCATCCCATGCCCCTGCTCGCCATCGTCTATTTTTCCATCTCCGGCACCACTGAGACGCTGGCGCATGCAGTGGCGCGCGGAGCGGATGGCATAGCGCACGTCGCGCTTTGTCGCATCACAGGCGACGATATCGTGTCGGGCCGCTTCCAGAATGAGAGCTTATTGAACACGATCGACCGCGCCAGCGCGGTCGCATTTGGCAGCCCGACCTACATGGGCGGAGCAGCGGCGCAATTCAAAGCCTTCGCAGACGCCTCAAGCGACCGGTGGACCCAGCAGCGATGGGCCAACAAGTTCGCAGCTGGCTTCACCACGGGGGCTCTCGCGGGGGGCGATCAACTCCACACCTTGACCTACTTCTCCATTCTGGCTGCGCAGCACGGCATGCTCTGGTGCTGGATATTCCGGGCGGGGAGGATCCGAGCGGCCGGAATCGGTTGGGCAGCCAACTTGGCTTGGCCACACACTTGGTTGGCGGCTTGTTACCCCAAAGCGACGTCAGCACGGCCGAATATCTCGGCCAGCGATTGGTGACAATGGCCAGCCGCAACGGCTAACCTCACCGTCCATTGAGCACGGCGAAGCAATCCAGACTGCCGCCGCGGAAAGACTCTGGATTGCTTCCGCCTTCGCCAAGGCTTCGGCGGACAAGTCGCTACGCTCGCAAATGACGGGGATAGAACGGCGCCCATATCTTGCACCGTCACCCTGAGGTGCTCGCCTCTTCGGCGAGCCTCGAAGGGCGACGGCCCGGCTGCATCCCGGCCGTGCATCCTTCGAGGCTCCCGGCGCGATGCCTTGCATCGCGCCACTCGCGCCTCATGATGACGGGTTGGATAGTGCCCTCACGACAGCTTGCGCTTGCTCCGCAGCCTCACATGCTCGTCGGCCTCGAGCTTGGTCATGCCCAGGAGATAGTGCAGCACGTCGAGCTTGTGGCGCTCGGCGAGCTTGCGCAAGGCCCCGACCTGCTCGGCGATGAAGGCCCCGACCTGCTCGGCGATGAAGGCGACGGCCTCGTCGACGCCGCCTTCCCCCGGTTCCTCGTGACGCGAGCCTCCCGGCGCGCCTGATGCGGCGCGCGCCCGTTTCTTTCCCGGCCTAGTCACCAGACCCCACCCGAATCCATGCCCCGCCGAAACATTACGCCGACATCGACCGCAACTCCAAGGTGGTATTTTGCAACTTTCTCGATATGAAACTTTTCTCATCCGGGCGGCTTTCAACAGCCTTCGATTTGACAGCGAGGGCCTCACCACCCATGTTCGGGGCGAAACGGCCGACCCGAGTCCTTTCGTTTTCGGCCTCAGATTTTCCCGTAAGTTACTGGAACTACATGAATATCGTCATTGTGGAGTCGCCGGCGAAAGCCAAGACGATCAACAAATATTTGGGCTCGTCCTATGAGGTTCTGGCCTCGTTCGGCCATGTCCGCGACCTGCCCGCGAAGAACGGCTCCGTCGATCCCGACGCCAATTTCAAGATGATCTGGGAGGTCGACCCCAAGGCGGCCGGCCGGCTCAACGACATCGCCAAGTCCCTGAAGAACGCCGACCGCCTGATTCTCGCCACCGACCCTGATCGCGAGGGCGAGGCCATCTCCTGGCACGTGCTCGAGGTGCTGAAGGAAAAGCGTGCGCTGAAGGACCAGAAGATCGAGCGGGTGGTGTTCAACGCCATCACCAAGCAGGCGGTCTCGGACGCGATGAAGCATCCGCGCCAGATCGACGGCGCGCTGGTCGACGCCTATATGGCGCGCCGGGCGCTGGACTATCTGGTCGGCTTCACCCTCTCCCCGGTGCTGTGGCGGAAGCTGCCGGGCGCCCGCTCCGCCGGCCGCGTGCAGTCGGTGGCGCTGCGCCTCGTCTGCGACCGCGAGCTCGAGATCGAGAAGTTCGTGCCGCGGGAATATTGGTCGCTGATCGCGACCCTGCTCACCCCGCGCGGCGATGCGTTCGAGGCCCGCCTGGTCGGCGCTGACGGCAAGAAGATCCAGCGCCTCGACATCGGAACCGGCGCGGAAGCCGAAGACTTCAAGAAGGCGCTGGAGACGGCCGCCTACACCGTGACCTCGGTCGATGCGAAGCCGGCCCGGCGCAATCCGCAGGCGCCCTTCACCACCTCGACGCTGCAGCAGGAAGCCAGCCGCAAATACGGCTTTGCGCCGGCGCACACGATGCGCATCGCCCAGCGCCTTTATGAGGGCATCGACATCGGCGGCGAGACCACCGGACTCATTACTTATATGCGTACCGACGGCGTGCAGATCGCCCCCGAGGCGATCACCCAGGCGCGCAAGGTGATCGGCGAGGATTACGGCAACGCCTACGTGCCGGACGCGCCGCGCCAGTACCAGGCCAAGGCCAAGAACGCCCAGGAAGCGCACGAAGCGATCCGCCCGACCGACATGTCGCGCCGCCCCGACAGCATGAGCCGCAAGCTCGATGCCGATCAGGCGCGGCTTTATGAGCTGATCTGGAAGCGCACCATCGCCAGCCAGATGGAATCGGCCGAGCTGGAGCGCACCACCGTCGACATCACGGCGAAGGCAGGCTCCCGCACGCTGGAGCTGCGCGCCACCGGCCAGGTGGTCAAGTTCGACGGTTTCCTCGCGCTCTACCAGGAAGGCCGCGACGACGAGGAGGACGAGGACTCCCGCCGTCTGCCCGCGATGAGCCCGAACGACGCGCTGAAGCGACAGTCGCTTGCCGTCACCCAGCACTTCACCGAGCCGCCGCCGCGCTTCTCCGAGGCTTCGCTGGTCAAGCGCATGGAAGAGCTCGGCATCGGCCGGCCCTCGACCTATGCCTCGATCCTCCAGGTCCTGAAGGACCGCGGCTACGTCAAGCTGGAGAAGAAGCGCCTGCACGGCGAGGACAAGGGCCGCGTCGTGATCGCGTTCCTCGAGAGCTTTTTCGCTCGCTACGTCGAATACGACTTCACCGCGGGCCTCGAAGAGCAGCTCGACCGTATCTCCAACAACGAGATCTCCTGGCAGCAGGTGCTGAAGGATTTCTGGACCGGCTTCATTGGCGCCGTCGACGAGATCAAGGATCTGCGCGTAGCCCAGGTGCTCGACGTCCTCGACAATATGCTGGGCCAGCACATCTATCCGCCGCGCGCGGATGGCGGCGATATCAGGCAGTGCCCGAGCTGCGGCAATGGCCGGCTGAATCTCAAGGCCGGCAAGTTCGGTGCCTTCGTCGGCTGCTCGAATTATCCGGAGTGCCGCTACACCCGTCAGCTCGCCGCCGATGGCGAAGCGACCGCTGACCGTTCGCTGGGCCAGGACCCCGAGACGGGGCGCGATGTCTGGGTCAAGGCCGGCCGCTTCGGGCCCTATATCCAGCTCGGCGATCAGAAGGATTATGAGGACGGCGAGAAGCCGAAGCGCGCCGGCATTCCGAAGGGCACCTCGCCCGGCGATGTCGAGCTCGAGCTTGCGCTGAAGCTGCTGTCGCTGCCGCGCGAGATCGGCAAGCATCCGGAGACTGGCCAGCCGATCACCGCAGGCCTCGGCCGCTTCGGGCCGTTCGTCAAGCATGAGAAGACCTATGCCAGCCTGGAGGCCGGCGACGAGGTGTTCGACATCGGTCTCAACCGCGCGGTGACGCTGATCGCGGAAAAGGTCGCCAAGGGCCCGAGCCGCCGGTTCGGCGCCGATCCCGGCAAGGCGATCGGCGATCATCCCTCGCTCGGCACCGTCACCGTGAAGAGCGGCCGCTACGGCGCCTATGTCACCGCGGGCGGCGTCAACGCGACGATCCCCGCCGAGTTCGAAAAGGACACCGTCACGCTGGCCCAGGCGATTGCGCTGATCGACGAGCGCGCAGCCAAAGGCGGCGGCAAGAAGCCGAAGAAGGCGGCGAAGCCGGCCAAGGCCAAGAAGACTACGGCGAAGGCTGCGGACGGCGATGACGCCGCACCGAAACCGAAAAAGGCCGCCGCGAAGAAGGCGGCCAAAACCAAATCCGAATCCACCAGCAAGGCGCGCGCAGCCGTGTCGTCGACCGCAAAAACGTCGCCGACCAAGGCCGCCGCCCCCAAGGCTCCGGCCAAGAAGAGCGCCGGCAAGACTTGAGATCAAGAATTAGAGGTTAAGTGAAACGCAAGAATGACCGTGGCTTTCCCGACAGGCAAGCCATCGTCGCCTTCATCAAGGCAAATCCCGGAAAGGTCGGGACCCGCGAAATTGCGCGCGAGTTCGGCCTGAAGAACGCCGATCGCGTCGAGCTCAAGCGCATATTGCGCGAGCTCGCCGACGACGGAACCATCAAGAAGAAGCGCCACAAGGTGTCCGAGCCGGACGCGCTGCCGCCGACGCTGGTCGCCGACATTACCGGCCGCGACGCCGACGGCGAATTGATCGCCTCCCCCACCGAATGGGACGAGGTCGAGAGTGGCGAGCCCCCCAAAATCCGCATCCAGATGCCGCGCCGGCCGAAGCCAGGCACCGTCGCCGGCGTCCGCGATCGCGTGCTGCTGCGCGTCGAGCGCACGGACGACACCGAAGGCCCGGCCTATCGCGGCCACATCATCAAGGTCTTCGACAAGGCCAAGAGCCGCATCCTCGGCGTGTTCCGCGCGCTTCCCGAAGGCGGCGGGCGGCTCGTCCCCGTCGACAAGAAGTCCGCCGACCGCGAGCTGAACATCGCCGCGGCCGACACGCATGGCGCGCAGGACGGCGATCTCGTCAGTGTCGACATTGTCCGCACGCGCAGCTTTGGGCTGGCGTCCGGCCGCGTGAAGGAGAAGCTCGGCTCGGTCAAGTCGGAGAAGGCGATCAGCCTGATCGCGATCTACGCCCACGACATCCCGCTGCAATTCTCCTCCGCCGCGATGCGCGATGCGGAAGCGGCGGAGCCCGCGAACCTGAAGGGCCGCGAGGATTGGCGCGACGTGCCGCTTCTCACCATCGATCCGCCCGACGCCAAGGATCACGACGACGCGGTGCATGCTGAGGCCGATCCCGATCCCAACAACAAGGGCGGCTTCATCGTCAACGTCGCCATTGCCGATGTCAGCTTCTACGTACAGCCGGGCAGCGCGCTCGACCGCGACGCGCTCGATCGCGGCAATTCGGTCTATTTCCCCGACCGCGTCGTACCGATGCTGCCCGAGCGGATCTCGAACGATCTCTGCTCGCTGGTGCCGGGCGAGCCGCGTGGCGCGCTCGCGGTGCGCATGGTGCTCGGCCCCGACGGCCGCAAGCGCTCGCACAGCTTCCACCGCATCCTCATGCGCTCGGCGGCAAAGCTGAGCTACGCGCAGGCGCAGGCCGCGATCGACGGACGGCCCGACGACACCACCGGCCCCCTGCTCGATCCGATCTTGCGGCCGCTCTACGCCGCCTATGCCTGCGCCAAGCGCGCGCGAGACGAGCGCGATCCGCTCAATCTCGATCTGCCCGAGCGCAAGATCCTCTTGAAGAGCGACGGCACGGTCGACCGCGTCGTCGTCCCTGAGCGACTCGATGCGCACAAGCTGATCGAGGAGTTCATGATCCTCGCCAATGTCGCGGCGGCCGAGATGCTGGAGAAGAAATCGCTGCCGCTAATCTACCGCGTGCACGACGAGCCGACCTTGGAGAAGGTCCACGCACTCGCCGAATTTCTGGAAACGCTCGACGTTCCCTTCGCCAAATCAGGCGCGCTGCGTCCCACCACATTCAACCGCGTGCTGGCCCAGCTCGAAGGCCATGATTACTATCCGCTGGTCAGCGAGGTCGTGCTGCGTGCCCAGGCGCAGGCCGAATACTCGTCCGAGAACTATGGGCACTTCGGCCTGAATTTGCGCCGCTACGCGCATTTCACTTCGCCGATCCGCCGCTATGCCGACCTCGTCGTGCACCGCGCGCTGGTCCGCGCGCTCGGCCTCGGCGAAGGCGCCCTGCCCGACAGCGAGACGCCGGAAACCTTAAGCGAGGTCGCAGCCCACATCTCGGTGACCGAGCGACGCGCGATGAAGGCGGAACGCGAGACCGTCGACCGGCTCATTGCCCATCACCTGGCTGATCGCATCGGCGCGAGTTTCCAGGGCCGGGTCTCCGGCGTCACCCGCGCCGGCCTGTTCGTCAAGCTCGCTGAGACTGGTGCGGACGGCCTGATCCCGATCCGATCCCTCGGCACGGAATATTTCAACTATGACGAGGGCCGACACGCCCTCGTCGGCACGCGCAGCCGCACCATGTATCAGCTCGGCGACGTGGTCGACGTCCGCCTGATCGAGGCAGCGCCGATCGCGGGCGCGCTGCGCTTCGAGCTGCTGTCGTCCTCCAGTGAGACCGCGCCGCGCGAACGCAGGTCATCCGGTCCGCAGCGCCGCCCCTCATTCAAGGCGCATCCCGGACGCAGCCCGGATAGAAAACGCAAGCCGCCGAAGCCAAAATCCGGCAAACCGAAGAAGGGCCAGGGAAAGAATAAAGGAAAGAACAAGGGAAAAGGCGGCGGTAAAAAGGGCAAAGCATGGTGACGATGAGCACGGCCCCAAAAATCTGGACGCGCGAGACGGGTCTCGTCGAGAAGCGCGATCTCTGGACGGCGATGAAGCGCGGCTTTCGCGGCCGCTGCCCGCGCTGTGGCGAGGGCAAGCTGTTCCGCGCCTTCCTGAAGACCGCAGACGATTGCGCCAGCTGCGGCCTCGATTTCACGCCGCACCGCGCCGACGATCTGCCCGCCTATCTCGTCATCGTCATCGTCGGTCACATCGTGGTGCCCACGATCCTCTGGATCGAGACCAATTACACGACGCCGGTCTGGCTCAGCTTCGCGGCCTATCTGCCCTTCACCTTCGTCGCCTCGCTTGCGCTGCTGCAGCCGGTGAAGGGAGCTGTGGTCGGCCTGCAATGGGCTCTGCGCATGCACGGGTTTGACGAGAACCCTCCGGATGGTATTCCGCCTGTGTAAGCAAGAAGCAAAAAGCGTTTGGGTGAGGACATGACGGATATTGCGCAGGTCGCGGAGAAGGCCAAGGTCCACGAGGAGAAGGAAGCCGATCATCATCCCTATTTCCGTCCGAGGGATGCGGCAACCCTGATCCTGGTCGACCGCAGCGGCGCCATTCCGAAGGTGCTGGTCGGCAAGCGCCACGACAAGGTGGTGTTCATGCCCGGCAAGTTCGTCTTCCCGGGCGGACGCGTCGACAAGGCCGACTATCGCGTGCCCTGCGCTGCGCCCATCACCGCCGAGCTGGAGGCCAATCTCGCCAAGGGCAGCCCGAAGACGCCGGCCTCGCGCGCGAAGTCGCTCGCCATTGCCGCGATCCGCGAGGCCTGCGAAGAAACCGGTCTCTGCCTCGGGCGCACGGCCGAGGGCAAAGTGTCAAAGCTCGACGGGCCCTGGAAGCCGTTCGCCGATGCAGGCCTCCTGCCCGATCCCTCCAGCCTGTTCCTGATCGCGCGCGCGATCACTCCGCCCGGCCGCGTCAAACGGTTCGACACGCGCTTCTTCACGGCAGACGCCTCCGCGATCACCCACCGCGTCGACGGCGTGATCCATGCAGATGCCGAACTGGTCGAGCTGGTCTGGGTCGAGCTCGGCTCGAAGCCGCTGGCCGATTTGCATCCGATGACGCGCAATGTACTCAACGAGCTCCATACCCGCCTTGCCACCGGCCCGCTGCGCCACGACGCGCCGGTGCCGTTCTTCCATTTCTACGGCGGCAAGATGCAGAAGGATATTTTGGGCTGATCTCAACGGACATCGCGGCAGTCGCCACAAGCGGACTTCCGCGCGTCACGCGATGAGCAAACTCAGGGCATCCCCCCTGAAGGCACGGTCTTCGCTGCCGCTCTATCCGTGGCCGATCGCCCAATGCCGGGGCCACACAAGCTGCTCCAGCCCTCGCGCCGTCGCAGAGGTGAACGACGACCAGCGCGTGGAGTCCTGACGACGGTACAATAGACCGCCGGGGCCCATATTCGGGTAGATCGCGACGTGAATATCGAAACCCTCGCCCGCCGGAACATCAGGTCCAAACCAATAGGTTGGGCTTCGCCCCGGCTCACGACCAACGATGGCTGTCAGAGTTTGCCTTGGTCCCCGAAGCCCAAGCCAGAACGGCGCGATCGAACCAGGCGCGAAGGCCGTGAAAATCGTCTGGGCCGTTGCAACATCGGCCGCAGCGCTTTGCCCCACAAGCCTCAGCTCGATCCGACGCCCGCTCTCCAAACGTCCGCTAAACGGTGCCTCGACATCTCCGTGCCGCAGCACTTTCCACCCGGCGGGATCAGGATCCGGTAGCGGCCATTCCATCCTCTCCCTGACGACGCCGTCGGTATCCAGCACCTGATAACGCAAGCCTTCCTCGTCAAGCGCGGCTTGAATGCAATGCAGATACTCGACGCCTTCCGGCATCCTGTGAGCCGTTCCTGCGCCCGCAGTGCAAATCTGCAGGACACCACGATGTGCCTGGACGTCGAAGGCGAGGATGTGGCTGCACAGATAGGCAAGCACGTTTTCCTTCACCAGAAGGTCCCAGAACGGACGCGCATATTCGTGGCCGATCTCGCGCTGATACGTCCCGGTAAAGCCGTTGACAGGAAACACCGGGTGATGGCCAAGGACGAGCTTGTGTCGGGCATCACCATGTTCTCTGAGCGTGACTTCCAGCCACGCGAGCTCAACATGGCCCTCACCTCCAAGGCCACTCCAGAGCGTGTTGACGAACACCATCAGGAGGTCGCCGCGCCGCACGAAGTAAGAGAGACCGGCTTGCCCCGGCGGCCCATTGTCCGGCAGGTCCAACACTGCGCGAAACACCGCCTCGCTCATCACGTCATAGGTAGTATGGTTGCCGGTGGTGTGCCAGATCGGAGTGGCCGCACGGTCGAGCCACGCCATTTCCGTTTCCAGCCAGTATCGCCACTGCGCACGCAGAGCGTCCGGGTCCGGCGTGAGTCCGATGATCTCATCGCCCGGAAAGAGAATGAAGTCAGGCTGCGGTATCAGGCGTTGAACGACTGCGTTGACCGAGGCGAAGGTCTTTTCGTGCAAGGCACCGGGCACGCCCGAACACGAGTCACCATACAACAGAAACTGGTGGCCCTTGCCGCGCGGCAGAAGCGCGGGAATGGAATTATTCGCAGAGGTCATGGCCTTCCATCGCGTTGTTCGGCCGCGAGGATGGCAATTTCCGGAACGGGTCGCAACTAGGCCTTAGCTCTCGTCAGGCTCGGTGCCGACATAGTCGCGCGCCGGCAGTTTCAGGAGGCGGCCGATCTCGCTCGCCAACTTGTCCGCCTCCTCGCGCCTAGTGAAGCTCACCAGCGTGATCGGCTCGGTGCCCTTGTTGCCGCAGAGATTGACGTCATAGGTCGTCAGCTCGGGATCGTAGTCGTCGGTGATGCTGATGAAGTGATAATCGGCGAGATCGCGCGATGAGCGGATATTCAGCAGGCCGAACTGCCTTGTGATGACGATCTGGCGCAGCGTCTCGTTGAGCACGACGAAATAGCGGAACGTGAGCAGGATGAGGCCAGGAATGCCGACCAGCAATCCGAGCCCCGTAAACACCAGCACCGGCATGAGGTCATCGGCGAGCCTTCCGAAGCCGAAAAAATCCTGCCGCAGCCCGAGCGCGACATTCCACAGCAGATAGCCGCTCGCCGCCAGCAGCGGCAGCGACAGCAGCCGGCCGACCCATGGCATGGGCCGGTCGATGCGAACGATGCCACCGTCCACGGTCATTGCGCGGGCCATTGAAGCGTCTCCTCACGAGGTCACGGCTTAGGTCGGAGCCAGCGGTGGATTGGTTCGATGGCTCCTGCGGGCTTGCCGCGTGCCCCCCGAAATGACGCGATTGTGCTAACCGCGTCGCGAAAAACAAAAGATTCTTCCCGCCTCCCCCGATGGCGGAGTTCCGTCGCATGCCTATGTCTTTCCCCAACGTCACCAAGAACGGACACCGGGCGATGGCACAACGGCAACTCAAGCTTGGCGCGTTCATGCGCCCGATCAGCATCCACACCGGCGCCTGGCGCTATCCCGGGGCCTGGCCGGACGCCAATTTCAACTTCTCGCACATCAAGACGCTGATCCAGAAGCTCGAGGCCGGCAAGTTCAACGCCTTCTTCATGGCCGATCACCTCGCCGTGCTGAACATGCCGGTCAATGCGCTCAAGCGCAGCCACACGGTGACCTCGTTCGAGCCGTTCACGCTGCTGTCGGCGCTCTCGGCGGTCACCGAGCGGATCGGCCTGATCGCGACGGGCTCGACCACGTTTGACGAGCCCTACCACGTCGCGCGCCGCTTCGCCTCGCTCGATCATCTCAGCGGCGGCCGCGCCGGCTGGAATATCGTCACGACATCGAACCCGGACGCGGCCCTGAATTTCGGCCTCGATGATCACATGGAGCATGCCGAGCGCTACAAACGCGCCCGCGAGTTCTACGATGTCGTCACGGGCCTGTGGGATTCCTTCGCCGACGACGCCTTCGTGCGCGATGTCGAGAGCGGGCTATTTTTCGATCCCGCGAAGATGCACACGCTCGACCACAACGGCAAATATCTGAAGGTGCGCGGCCCCCTCAACATTGGCCGTCCCGTGCAGGGCTGGCCGGTGATCGTGCAGGCCGGCGCCTCCGAAGATGGCAAGCAGCTCGCGGCAGAAACGGCGGAAGCCGTGTTCACCGGCGGCGGCAGCCTCGCCGACGGACAAAAGCTCTATGCCGACATCAAGGGCCGCATGGAGAGGATCGGCCGCGATCCCGAGCATCTGAAGATCCTGCCCGGCGCATTCGTGGTGGTCGGCGACAGCGTCGATGAGGCCAAAGAGAAGCGCACGCTGCTCGACAGCCGCGTGCATTACGACAGCGCCATCGCCTCGCTCTCGGTCATCCTCGGCACCGATGCCTCGGGCTTCGACCCCGACGGCCAACTGCCTGACATCCCCGAGACCAACGCCAGCAAGAGCGGCCGGCAGCGCATGGTCGACCTTGCCAAGCGCGACAAGCTCACCGTGCGCCAGCTCGCCCAGCGCGTCGGGGGCTATGGCGGGCTGTCCTTCGTCGGCACGGCCAAAACCATCGCCGACCAGATGGAGGAATGGCTGGTCGGGCGCGGCTCCGACGGCTTCAACATCATGTTCCCGTTCCTACCCGCAGGCCTCGACGATTTCGTCGACAAGGTCGTCCCCGAGCTGCAGCAGCGCGGGATTTTCCGGAAAGAGTATGAAGGGCCCACTTTGAGGGAGAATCTGGGCCTGCCGCGGCCGAAAAACCGGTTCTTCGAGGGGTAATCGGGCCGTTTTGGGGGGCTTTTGCCGCTAGAGCCCCGTACGGGGGCTCTAGGTTGTTGTTTTTGACGCGTTTTCTTGACGCGAACCGGTGCCCACTTCGCTTGAAAACGCTTCGAAACCTTGACATCAGGCGGTTTCTGGCTAGGTTGCCGGCCAACGCGGGCCGTTTGGCCGGCTCCAGATTCCCTTCATTCCTGAGGTTCTGAACATGGCCAAAGCGGTCACCATCAAGGTCAAGCTCGTGTCCTCGGCCGACACCGGCTTCTACTACGTCGCCAAGAAGAATTCGCGCACCATGACCGACAAGCTGGTCAAGAAGAAGTACGATCCCGTGGCGCGCAAGCACGTCGAATTCCGCGAAGCCAAGATCAAGTAAGATCGCGGACAAGCTGCTGAGTTTTGCGGGGCCTTCACGGGCCCCGTTTTTCTTTACCTATCCTTCTCCGTTATCCTGAGGCGCGAGCCGTGCGATGCAGAGCATCGCGCGGAGAGCCTCGAAGGATGAACGGCCGAGATGCGGCCGGGCTGTCGCCCTTCGAGGCTCGCCCTGCGGGAAACCGCAGGACGAGCACCTCAGGGTGACGGTGAGAGAGCGCGAGCCACAGCCATATCGGCGCGCTGCGCTGCAGAGTCGTTCCCAACCGCTTCGCTTCCGCCTTCGTTCTTCGAGCTTCAGTGGACAAGCCGCCCGCATGGCGGAGCAAGCGCATTCTCTTGTTGGTTGCCATGGCGATGGCGAATTTATCGCTAAGCGATCCCTCAACCCCCGGTTGCTCAATCCTAAATGTCTGTTACCGTGCACTTACCGGCACGGAATTTCCGTCCGGATTTGGGAAGGACATGGTCATGAGATTGTCATCGAGCCTTGTCGTGCCTTCAACCATCGCTGCCTTGTCGACTGCCCTGCTGTGCGCCCCGGCCGCGTCGCAAATTCCGACCGGCTCCGCCGCTACGCTTCCCCCTGTTACGGTCGATGCGCCGAAACAGGTGGCAAAGCCGCACGTGTCGGAGCGGGGAGCAAACACAACGGCGCCGCGTCGAACTGCGTCAACCACTCGAACGGCAACCGCGCGCACGCCTTCCTATGCACCGGGTTCTGTGATGGGGAGGATAGCCAGCCTGGAGAAAGTCGCCAGCAGCTGCAACGGTGGCTGTGCATCAAGCTTCCGGCACGGCAAGGAGCCGTGGATCGGATGCAGCGAGTCGGGCGGCAATGTGAACTATGGACCCTTCTCGCCAACGTGCCGAGACACCATCACCCATTCATCCTACGAGAATTGCGTCGAGACGAAGGTGTTCCTGGGCGAGTTTCGAAACAGAGCCCACTGGTTTTGCAGCAGCCTGCAGGCCGGCAACAGGTTCAAGGTCGCCGATCTCAAGCGCTCAGGACATCGCTAGTCCATACCGCTCGCCGATTGCTGCAAGCGCTTATCCCGATCCGTCATCCTGAGGTGCGAGTGGCGCGATGCAAGAGCATCGCGCCGGGAACCTCGAAGGATGAACGGTCGAGATGCAGCCGCGCCGTCGCCCTTCGAGGCTCGCCGAAGGCGAGCACCTCAGGGTGACGGTGAGAGATACTAATCCCAGAAGCCTACGCCGCCTTCAACACTGGCGTCGGCGGCTGCGACGGCCTGACAAGCGCGAACGCCACCTGCACGATGCCCCCGGCAAGGCCGAGCGCCACGCCGATGCGCCAGGCCATGGTGTAGGAGCCGAGCGCGTCGTAGAGTACCCCGCCTCCGTAGGCGCCGAGGAAGCTGCCGATCTGGTGGCTCATGAAGGCGAGGCCCTGGATCATCGCCTGCCAGCGCAGGCCGAACATCTCGGCGACCGCGCCCGCGACCAGCGGCCCGACGCCCATCCACAGGAAGCCCATGATGGCGCCGAACAGCAGCGTCGAGAACGGCGTTGCCGGCAGCATGAAGTACCAGGCGAGCGCCAGCGAGCGCAGGATGTAGATCGCCCCCAGCAGCGCCAGCTTGTTCCAGCGCTGGCCGGCCCAGCCGAAGAACAGCGAGCCGAGGACGTTGAAGCCGCCGATCATGCCGAGCGTCTGCGCGCTCAGCATCGGATCGAGGCCGCAGATCGCGAGGTATGACGGCAGATGCGTGGTGAGGAAGACCAGTTGCATGCCGCAGACGAGATAGGCGCAGGTCATCACCACGAAGGAGGCATTGCCGAACGCGGTCCTCGCCGCGGTCGCAGCCGTGGCATCGTCGATCTCGTCGGCAGCCGGCTTCGGCAGCGGGACCTGGTCGACGCGCCCCGCGTACCACGCGGCCGGAATCATCAGCACCGACATGACGACGAAGCCGGCAAGTCCGACGCGCCAGCCAAACCCCTCATTGAGCATCTGTCCGATCGGCGCCGACAGCAGCGCGCCGAGCGAACCCGCGCCGGAGACAATGCCGAGCACAGTCGAGCGCACCGTTTCGGGCACCGCGCGCGCCGCCACCGACATCGCGATAGCGGCCGCAGTGCAGGCCAGCGACGTCCCGATCAGCACGCCCGCGCCGATCATGATGCTGACGAGGCCGTTCGCGGTCGCCATCAGAATGAGGCCCACGATGTACATCAGCGCGCCGACGATCATGATCGGGCGGAAGCCGTAGCGCACCGTCATCGCGCCGGCGAGCGGCTGGAGAAAGCCCCAGGCGAGGTTCTGCACCGCCAGCGCCAGCGTGAAATCCGAGATCGAAATGTGGATGTCGTGCGTCAGCGGCTGCATGAAGATGCCGAGGCTCTGCCGCAGCCCCATGCTCAGCGTCAGCATGATCGAGGCGCCCATCAGGATGGGCAATGTCGGACGCAGGACCTGCAGCAGGGGCATTTTCGTCTCCCTCGGGGGCACGGCGCAAATGCCGTCGTCTGAAATATCGGTTGATTTTGGTTACACAGACCTGTGTACCTAGGCTATGTTGCGCCCCAGCTGTCAAGCCAAGAGGATGCGCGTCGCTGCATGGCTCCCCCGCCCGCCCCACAGACGATGAAAGAGCGGATCCTTCAGACCGCCGACAAGCTGTTCTATCTGCAGGGCATTCGCGCCATCGGCGTTGACACCATCGCGGCCGAGATCGGCATCTCCAAGCGCACGCTCTACAACCACTTCCCGTCCAAGGACGCGCTGATCGCGGCATATCTCGAGCGCCGCTTCGTGCACGCATCCCCCTCGGACAAGCCGCCAGCCGAGCAGATTCTCGCAACCTTCGATTCGCTGGAGCGGCGGTTTGCGGCCAAGGACTTTCGCGGCTGCCCGTTCGTGAACGCGGTCGCCGAGCTCGGCCCGGCCGACCGCGCCGTGAAGAAGATCGCGGTCGCCTTCAAGGAAAGCCGCCGCCTCTGGTTTCGCGACCGCCTGGACGAGCTTGGTGTGACCGAGGCGGATGCGCTCGCAACGCAGCTGGTGCTGCTGGTCGACGGCTCGATCGCGCAGGACCTCGTGCGGGACGATCCGGCGATGGCGCGCGCGGCGAAGGAAGCGGCGAAGGTGCTGTTGCGGAATGCAGGGGTGGATGTGGGGGATGCGGGGAAGCCGGCGGAGAAGCGACGCAAGCCGACGCCACAATAACCCTCGCCGCATCGTTCGGTGTCATCACCCGCGAAAGCGGGTGATCCAGTATTCCAGAGGCAGCTGTGATTGAACCGAGAGGCCGCGGCGTACTGGATTCCCCGCTTTCGCGGGGAATGACAGCGGAGTTTGTGGAGGAAGCGTGGACGCCTGACTCCACGTCAGGCCATTTCGCGACGCTACCAACATCCTCCCTGTTTTGCCCGACGGGTCAAAGGGCGCGACGGTCCGCGCAAGCTATCTTTGCCGCGCACGTAACCCGTTGATCCGGCTAGCGCCGGCTACTGCGCATGGGGTTGTTTTCGCGAATTTTGCGCGGGCGGCCCTCACGCCGCCTGCGATACCACGCGGTTGCGCCCGTCGTGCTTGGCCCGATACAGCGCGGTATCGGCGCGCTTGAGGACGTCGGCGACCGCCTCGCCCTTCTGCTCCAGCGTGGTCAGGCCGATCGAGATCGTGACCTCGATGCGCTTGGCGCCTTTGTGGATCGCGAACGGCTCGCCCGCGATCGAGCGGCGCAGGCGCTCGGCGACCATGCCGGCGACGTGGAGATCGGTCTCCGGCATCACGATGACGAACTCCTCGCCGCCGTAGCGGCAGGCCAGGTCAATGCCGCGGATCGACTTGCGCACCCGCACCGCGAATTCACGCAGCACGTCGTCGCCGGCGTCGTGGCCGTAATTGTCGTTGATGGACTTGAAGAAGTCGATGTCCAGGATCATCAGCGCCAGCGGCTTGCCGCGGGTCGAAGCCTGCTCGGCGAGCGTCGCCAGATGGCTCTCCATGTAGCGGCGATTGTGCAGGCCGGTGAGCGCGTCCGTGATCGCCATCTCGATCGAGTTCTGCACGTTGTCGCGCAGATGATCGGTGTAGCGGCGGCGGCGGATCTGGGTGCGGGCCCGCGCCAGCAGCTCGGTCTTGTCGATGGGACGCAGCAGATAGTCGTTGACGCCGATCTCGAGGCCGCGGAGCAGCCGCGTCGAGTTCTCGGGGTCCGCAATCGCCAGGATCGGCACATGGCGCGTGCGCTCCAGCGAGCGCGCCTGGCTGCAGAGCCTCAGGCCGTCGAAATTGTTGAGGTCGAGCGAGACGATCAGCAAATCGTAATTGCCCTCGGCGGCGTGGAACAGCGCCTCCGTCGGGTTCGGCTCGACGTCGATGGTGTGCTCGGCGGCGAGGATCGTTGCCAGCGGCTCATAGGAGGACGGACGGTCGTCGACCAGCAGGATGCGGCCGCCCTTGCCGGTATCGGCCACGGCGCTGCGCTCGGGCGCCTGCATGCCGATCTCGAGCGAGGTGATGGCGCGCATGCGCAGCTCGTCGGTCATCATCTTCAGCCGCGTCAGCGAGCGCACCCGCGCGATCAGCACGACGTCGGAGACGGGTTTGGTCAGGAAGTCGTCGGCGCCCGCTTCCAGCCCCCGGTTACGGTCGGACGGACTGTCGAGCGCCGTCACCATCACGACGGGAATGTGGTGCGTGGCCGGATCGCTCTTGAGGCGGCGGCAAACTTCAAAACCGTCGATGTCGGGCATCATCACGTCGAGCAGGATGATGTCGCATTCAGCGCGATGACAGATCGCCAGCGCCTCGGTGCCGTTCGAGGCGGTCATCACGTCGAAATATTCGGCGGACAGGCGGGCTTCGAGGAGTTTGACGTTGGCAGGGACGTCATCGACAACCAGGATACGCGCGGACACTGTGAACTCACTTCCTATCCGATAAAACGCCGGACCGTCTCAATGAATTTGCCGACCGAGATCGGCTTGGACAAATAGGCCTCGCAGCCGCCCTCGCGGATGCGCTCTTCGTCGCCCTTCATCGCGAACGCCGTGACCGCGACGACGGGAATGGCGCGCAGCTCCGGATCGTCCTTGATCCAGCGTGTCACCTCTAGGCCGGAGACCTGCGGCAATTGGATATCCATCAGCACGAGGTCGGGCCGCATCTTGCGAACGAGGTCGAGCGCCTCGTAGCCGTTGCTGGTGCCGGAGGTCTGGTAGCCGTGCGCCTCCAACAGGTCGCGGAAGAGCTTCATGTTGAGCTCGTTGTCTTCCACGATCAGGACGGTCTTAGCCATCCCGCCCTCCTGATTGGTCCGCAGACCCATACATGTAACGCCTCAGGCGCCGCTCGCCGGCGCTTCGAAAACTGGATTCAAACTAGCCTCAGATTCGCTTGAGTTTCGTTAAACCCGAGGGTCGACTTTCTGCGATGTGGTTTCCAGTTGCTTGCCTGGGGTCGGAAGACTCAGGGCCGAGACTCGGGCATGATGATTCCAAATTAGAGACCGAAAGTTAACGGAAAGGCAAACCGTCCCCTTGAAAAAGCCTGTTCACAACCCCCGCGAAGTCGCTGAAATCGTTGCGATTCAGGCGCTCTCTTTCGTTGCGAGCGATCCCGAGCGGCTGGGCCTGTTTCTGGCCGAGACAGGGGTCGGTCCGGAGACCCTGCGCAATGCCGCCGCGGACCCCAATTTCCTGCTCAGCGTGCTCGATTTCGTGCTGCGCGATGACGCCACTGTGAAGGCCTTTGCCTCGACCGCGGAACTGCATCCGACCAACGTCGCGGCGGCGCGGCAGGTCCTCGGCGACCCCTCCTGGGAGCGCGACGTGCCGTGACCGTTCCCGACCCGGCCGGGCCTCGTTGCTTCTGCCGGGATTGTTCGGCCGATCTCGACATGGGCACGCGGCGCTGTTCCGCCTGCGGTTCCCCTCGCCTCGTCCGCCACCGCGCGCTCGCGGGCCTGACCATCGCCCACATCGACTGCGACGCCTTCTATGCGACGGTCGAGAAGCGCGACAATCCTGACATTGCCGACAAGCCGGTCATCATCGGCGGGGGAAAACGCGGCGTGGTGTCGGCCGCCTGCTACATCGCCCGCACCTACGGCGTGCGCTCGGCCATGCCGATGTTCAAGGCGTTGGAGGCCTGCCCGCACGCGACCGTGATCCCGCCGGATATGGCCAAATATGTCCGCGTCGGCCGCGAGGTGCGCCAGGCCATGCAGGCGCTGACGCCGCTGGTCGAGCCGCTCTCGATCGACGAGGCCTTCCTCGATCTCTCCGGCACCGAACGGGTGCACGGCATGATCCCGGCAAAGGTGCTGGCGCGCTTTGCCCGCGACGTCGAGCGCGACATCGGCATCTCCGTCTCGGTCGGCCTGTCCTGCAACAAGTTTTTGGCCAAGATCGCCTCCGACCTCGACAAGCCGCGCGGCTTCGCCGCGCTCGACCAGGAGGAAGCGCGATCGATGCTTGCCGAGAAGCCAGTCGGCTTCATCTTCGGCGTCGGACCTGCGACGCAGGAGCGCCTGGTGCAGCGCGGCTTCCGCATCATCGCCGATCTGCAAAAGGCCGACGAGATCGAGATGATGCGGCAGTTTCCGAGCGATGGCCGCCGGCTGTGGCGGCTCGCGCGCGGCATCGACGACCGCCGCGTCGAGCCTGACCGGGGCGCCAAGACGATATCGAGCGAAACCACCTTCGAGACCGACATCCGCGATTTCGCGACGCTGGAGAAGATCCTGTGGCGGCTGTGCGAGAAGACCTCGTCGCGGCTCAAGAGCAGCGAGCTCGCCGGCTTGACCGTCACGCTGAAGCTGAAGACCGCAGATTTCCGCCAGCGCACCCGCTCGCAATCGATCGCGGCCCCGACCCAGCTCGCCGCAAAGATCTTTGCGATCTGCCGCGAGATGCTGGCCAAGGAGATCGACGGCACCGCCTTCCGCCTGATGGGCGCCGGCGTCAGCGCGCTGCGCGAGGGCTCGCCCGCCGACGACACCGACATGCTCGACCGCCGCGCCGCCCACGCCGAGCGCGCGGTGGACAGCCTGCGCAAGAAATTCGGCAGCGCCGCGGTGATCCGCGGGATCGCGTATGAGGGGCCGGAGAAGGCGCAGGAGTGATCGGGACCTGCTCTGCTCAGTCGCGTTCAAAGATCCGTGCACCCGGATAGGCGCGCCTGGCATACTGGACGACCAGCTGCCGATCCTGCGTTTCCAGGAACGGAGTTCGGATCTGACAAGACCCGACAATGAGGTGCCACAAACCGTTGAGCTTTCGAATGACGACATTCATTGAGCTTCCTCGTAGTGACCCGAGTGGACTCAAATTGTAAGAATCCGCCGCCGTCACTCAATTGTACGAGCGTAAGGTCAGGGCATGAGAAGGATTCGGGGAGATATACGAACGTATGCCTGTCATGGCCTCAACAGCCGCCGGCGCCGATAGCTGCGCAAGGGCTCAAACGATCCTGCAGGAGCTGGCACCATGACGAGCGAGCACAATCTCGGCGCGCTGCTGAGACACATGAGGCCAAAGATGCTGGACGGGACCTTCGTATTTTGCACGATCCCGACCAGCGAGGCCATTCCCGAAGCACTCAAACCGCTGCTGACGTTCCGCGAACAGGAAGGCACGACGCTCGTGATCCCTCGCGAAGAGGCCGAAGCGGCGGGGCTTCGCTACGCGTTCCCCTCACGCCTGATCACCCTGACGGTTCACTCTGCGCTCGATGCGGTCGGCTTCCTGGCTGCGATCACGGCGCGCCTCGCCGACGCCGGCATCAGTGTGAACGCCGTGTCGGCCTTCCATCACGATCATCTGTTTGTGCCCGACGACAGGGCTGAGGAAGCGATGGCTGTTCTGCGAGATTTGTCTGCAACCAAGTAGGATGGGTTTCGCTGCGCTCTACCCATCCTACGCAACCTCAATCCGCGACGGCCACCGCCTCGATCTCGATTAGCCACTCCGGGGCTGCCAGCGCGGAAACGCCAACGAGCGTGGACGCCGGCGGCTCCATGCCTTCGAAGAAGGCCGAGCGAGCCTTGCCGATGATCGGGCGCAGCTCCGGCTTGTAGTTCACGACGAAGGTCGTGATCTTCACGATGTTGGAATAGCTCGCACCGGCCGCTTTCAGCGCGTGTCCGAGATTCTGCATCACCTGCGTGGTCTGCGCGGCGATATCGCCCTCGCCGACGATCCGCCCCTCCTCATCCACCGACACCTGGCCCGAAATGTAGATGGTGCGCGCGCCGGTGGCGGTGACGACGTGGGAATAAGCGGGATTGTGATGCAGGCCGCTGGGGCGGAGATGATCGAGCTTGGGCATGGGCTGGCTCCCTGAGGTTTTTGGTTAGGAGGGAGCGTAGCGGGAGATCATGACAAGAGCTAGATGCGACGCGCAACACTCGTGCACCGTCATCCTGAGGTGCGCGCCATGCGACGCGAAGCGGCGTATGGGAAGCCTCGAAGGATGCACGGCCCCGCTGATACGGCCGGGCCGTCGCCCTTCGAGGGCCGCTGAAGAAGCGGCCACCTCAGGGTGACGGTGATGGTGTGCGCGGTACGCAGCTGTAGCAACAATCCCTCAATTACAGGGCTTGCTGTCCTTGACGTCGAACTTGCCCATCGCGCCGGAAATGACAAAGTCGTTGTAATCGAGCACGAGCTGGCGCGAGACGCCGTTTTCGTAGAGCTCGAACGCCATCGCATAGACCGGCGTCTGCTCGCCCTCTTTCTGCTGGGCCTCACGGTCGAAATAGCTGACCGTAACGGGCCAGCGCTTGAGCGATTTCATGTGCTCGTCGGAGGTCGACGGATCCGGCGCGGCGGCGCGGTCGGCGGGGATCGGCTGGCCGATCACGGTCAGCGTGTTGTAGACCTTCTGGCCGTCGTCGGAGCCGTCATAGACGGAGAGCTCGAGCAGCGGCTTGCCATCCTTGGCGGCGGCGATGATGCGCTGGATCTGCTCGGTCGGGAACACGATCTTGCCGTCGAGCGTGAAGTTCTTGGGCGCCGGCAGCTTCAGCTTGACGTTGATGTGGTCGCCGTCGCGCTCGGCCGAGCCGTCGACGCGGCCGGCATCGGCCTCGTTCATGCGGGTCTCGATCTTGAAGCGGTAGCTTTTCCCCCCGGCATCTTCCCACGAGTTGGAGCGGAGGTCGCTCAGCGTGACCTTACCCTCGCCGCTGTCGAGCTCGGACACCTGGCGGAATTCAGAGGTGTAGCCCTCGCACGAGCTTCCGGTGAAGTTGTAGAGAATTCGGCCCCGCGCGCTGCTCACCGAATTGGAGCGCGATTTCACCAGGCTCAAGTCGTAGAGGGCCTGGTGCGCGAGGAACGGACCATTGGCGGCCTGCGCGGCGTCGCCAAGGCCTAAATCGCCAAGTCCGAAACTGGCCGCCGCGAGCGCCATTACACCGAGCGAAGTCCGGAAAAGGTGCACCATGTCTGTTCCTTGGGGGCGCGTCCTTGGGATGCGCAGATTCGACATTTTAATGACCGTTCCATTGCGTCGCAACTGAGGCCGTTTCACGTAAAGTTGCGGCCCTGCCGTTGAACCTGCGGCCTCGCCTCGGCAAAGGCAGCCTGCTGCGGTTTGCTTGCATGTGGCGGCACGATGGGCGAAACAGGGCGCGGCCGGCCTCCCACGGATGCGCCGGGGCGAATGGAATTTCTGGACAACGAGGTCGAACATGGCGGGCACGGTCGAGCAAAAGCTGGCGGAACAGGGCATCAAGCTGCACGAGGCCCCTACCCCTGTGGCCAATTACGTCCCGTTCGTGCGCACCGGTAATTTGCTGTTCGTCTCCGGCCAGGTCTGCTTCGACCCCGCCGGCAAGCTGATCGCCAAGGGCAAGTTGGGCGCCGGCGTCTCGATCGAAGACGGCGCGGCGGCGGCCCGCGGCTGCGCGGTCAATTTGCTGGCCCAGGTCAAGGCGGCGCTCGGCGACCTCGACAAGGTGGTGCGCGTGGTGCGCCTCGGCGGCTTCATCAACTCGGCCCCCGATTTTCTGGATGGGCCGAAGGTGCTCAACGGCGCCTCCGACCTGATGGTCGCCGCCTTCGGTGACAAGGGCCGCCATGCCCGCACCACCGTCGGCGTCGCCTCTTTGCCGGCAGACGCGGCGGTCGAGGTCGATGGCGTGTTCGAGGTCGCCTGACGCGCATGCGCGCTCCTGATTGGCTGACAGCCCGGCCGGTCGCTCATCGCGGCCTGCATGACATTTCCCGCGGCGTTGTCGAGAACATGCCCGGCGCGGTGCAGGCTGCGATATCGGGCAATTTTTCGATCGAGGTCGATATCCAGCTCTCGGCCGACGGCGAGGCCATGGTGCATCACGACCATGCGCTCGGCCGCCTCACCGAGGCCACCGGCGAGGTCGTGTCGAAGACCGCGGCGGAGCTGAAGGCTGTCAAATTCAAGGACACGGACGAGCGAATGATGTCGCTGTCCGACCTCTGCGCCATGGTCGCCGGCCGGGTCCCGCTGGTGATCGAGGTGAAGAGCCATTTTGGCGGCGACCGCAAGCTGGTGAAGCGGATGGCCGAGGTGCTGGCGTCCTATGACGGCCCCGCCGTCGGCATGTCGTTCGATCCCGACCAGGTGCTGGCACTGCGCAAGCTGTTGCCCTCCCGCCCGCGCGGCATCGTCGCGCAGCGGACCTATGAGGACGACTATTGGGCCAAGCTCACGCAGGAACAGCGCGACAGCATGCTGTATCTGCGCCACGGCTTTCAGACCCAGCCCCACTTCGTTGCCTTCAGGGTCGACGACCTCCCGGCCCCCGCTCCCTGGATCGCCCGCAACGTCTTCGGCTGCGCCCTGCTCGGCTGGACCGTCCGCACCCCGGAGCAGCGGACACGGGTCGGGCAACATGCCGATCAGATGATCTTTGAGGGGTTCGTGCCGTAGGAATGGTCTCGTGTCCCGGACAAGCTGCAACGCTTTGGCGTTGCGGCGCAGAGCCGGGACCCAGAAGGCGGCACGCTACGCGGTGAGATGGGCCCGGCTCTGCAGCGCGGACGATGCCTCGCATCGCCGGAGCGCTACGCTGCGTCCGGGGCACGAGAGCTGCGCTCCCGCCCCCTTGAAGTCGCTGCTGCAATGCACGATCTTGGGCAACAATGGCATCATCCGAAATCACGCTCGAGGCCGTACCTTCGATTGGTGAGGTATCCCCGGAGGACTGGGACGCCTGTGCCAATCCCGGCAAGGCTCTTAACGAAAAGGCTCTTAACGAAAAGGCCTGCAACGGGCTTGGCGCGGGAACCTCATCTGGACTTCCAGGCGACTCCCTCGGCCTTTTAAAACCCGCCTATAACCCTTTCGTCTCGCACGCCTTTCTGTCCGCCGTCGAGAAATCCGGTTCGGCGACAATCCGCACCGGCTGGGGACCGCGGCATCTCGTGGCCAAGGTCGACGGCCGCGTCGCCGGTGTCGTGCCCTGCTATCTGAAATCGCATTCGCAAGGCGAGTACGTGTTCGACCGCGGCTGGGCGGACGCCTATGAGCGCGCCGGCGGGCGCTACTATCCGAAGCTGCAGGTCTCGGTTCCCTTCACGCCGGCCACAGGCCCGCGCCTGCTGGTCCGTGACGGCGTCGATCACGAGCGCATCATGGACGCACTGGCGAGCGGGCTGGTGGCGCTCTGCGGCGTCAGCAAGGCCTCCTCCGTCCACGTCACCTTCGCACAGGAGGCCGAGTGGAAGCTGCTCGCCGAGCATGGATTCCTGCAGCGCACGGACCAGCAGTTCCACTGGCACAATGAGGGCTTTACTGGCTTCGACGACTTCCTGGCGACGCTGAACTCGCGCCACCGCAAGTCGATCAAGCGCGAGCGGCGCGACGCGCTTCCCGCCGGGATCACGATCCACTGGCTCACCGGCAAGGACATCACCGAGGACGCCTGGGATGCGTTCTTCATGTTCTACATGGAGACCGGGTCGCGCAAATGGGGCCGTCCCTATCTGACGCGCGAGTTCTTCTCGCTGATCGGCGAGACCATGAGCGAGGACGTGCTGCTGGTGATGGTCCGCCGCAACGATCGCTGGATCGCGGGCGCGATCAACTTCATCGGCTCGGACACGCTGTTCGGCCGCAACTGGGGCGCGGTCGAGCATCATTCGTTCCTGCATTTCGAGGTCTGCTATTACCAGGCGATCGATTTCGCGATCAAACGCGGCCTCACCCATGTCGAGGCCGGCGCGCAAGGCGAGCACAAGATCGCGCGCGGCTACCTGCCGCGCACCACCCATTCCGCGCACTTCATCGCCGATCCCGGCCTGCGCCGCGCGATCGATGATTACCTCAAGCGCGAGCGCGCGTACGTCGCAGAGGCCGGACGGGAGCTTGCCGGTCTCGGCCCGTTCCGGAAAGGCGCCGACGAGGCGCCTTGACGATTTGCCGCGGCTGGTGACAGTAAGCGCAAAATTCCAAGCGCAAAGTTCTTGGGGAGCCGCCATGACCGCCTACGACACCAACAATATCTTCGCCAAGATCCTGCGCGGCGAGCTGCCCTGCTCCAAGGTCTATGAGGACGAGCACGTCTTCGCGTTCCTCGACATCATGCCGCGCGTGCCTGGCCACACGCTGGTGATCCCGAAGGCCCCCGCCCGCAACATCCTCGACATCAAGCCTGACGATTACGCCCACGTCGCCCGCGGCGCGCACAAAATCGCGGCGGCTGCAATGAAGGCGTTCAAGGCCGACGGCATCACCATCCAGCAGTTCAACGAGCCCGCCGGCGGACAAGTGGTGTTTCACCTGCACATGCACGTGATGCCGCGCCACGACGGCGTGGCGATGCTGCCGCCCGCCAGCCGCAAGGAAGACGCCAAGGTATTGGAAGAGCACGCGGCGAAGCTGATCGCGGCGTTGAAGAGCTGATTGTCATTCCGGGCTCGCGCCTTCGCCACGCCCCGGAATGACAGATTACTCCGTCTCGAAATCCCCCGGCTGCGGCGCCGCCAATGGCGTGAACTCGCAGCGGTCGGGCTTGATGTCGATCAGCGGCGTGTTGTCGATGCAATCGAGACCGCGCACCAGGATCGCATTGCCCTCGATGCCGACCAGCTTCACGATCGACGTGCCGATCGGATTGGGCCGCACCGGCGAGCGCAGCGAGAACGTGCCGCGGGTCTTTTCGTTGTTCTTCGGGCTCTGCAGGATGATGTCGCGGCGCGACTGGTCGAGCCAGTAGAGCACTTCGAGATTGCTGTAGAAATCGACCCCCTTGATGGCCGGCACGAACGGCTCGAAGATCTCGAGCCGGCAGATCGGACCATCCTGACGCCCCTGCCGCGGCGTCTCCAGCCGCGAGGTCCAGGGCGTACGAATACGCCCGATGAAGACGAGACCGGCATCTTGCGTCGGTGGCAGCTCGATGGCGACCTCGCCCTCGCGGAGCTCCTGTTCGCGAACCATATTTCCTGTTCCTTGACTGTTCGCCGGCGGTTTTAGCCCAACCACCACTTGCCGGCCAGCATGAAGACTTCACCGGTCACCACGCCCGCAAAGATCGAGCGGCGGGTCAGCAGGAAGACGACGAGGCCAGCGCCAACCGCGCCATAGCGTAGGGTATCGGGCACGCTCGCCAGCGCCCCCGGCGGCTCGACCACGATCTGGGCGATGACGCCGGCCAGAATCGCGGTGGCGACCGCCCGCACCCAGACCAGCAGTTCGGAGCCTTCGTCGATGCCGCCGCCGAACCACAGTCCCAGCATGCGCCATATCTGGTTGGGAATGACGCCGGCGACGAACAGCACCGCCAGCGCGTGCCAGTCGCCGATCGCTTGCGCAAAGCTCATGCGCGCACCTCGCGCCACCAATGCACGCCATAGGCGATCGTGCCGGCCACCACCCCGCTGATCAGGATATCGACGCCGGAGCTCATCTTCGCGGCGAGCGGATACAGCAAGATGCCCAGCACGAGCGCGACGACATCGGCCACTTCGCGGCTGTTGCGCGCAGTCGAGAACAGGAAGGACAGCGGCGTCAGCAGTAGGATCGCCGCGCCAAGAGTCTGCGTTAGATTAGCGGCGAGGAAATAGCCGACCGTGTTGGCGACGAGGCACACCGAGACGAGGCCACAGCCGAGCCCGTGAACGAAGGCGATGCGCCGCTCACGCGGCACAAGCGGCAGGAAGCGGTGGCATTCGACCCACAACGTCACCGCGGTGAGATGCGCGGCAAAGACCAGCTCGCGCCGTTTGGTCGTCGGCGTGCGCATCAGCGGCAAGACCGAGACCACCATCGGAAACAGCCTGATAGCGCTGACGGTCACCGCGATCGCGGACTGGATGATGGTGGCGCCGGAGCCCAGTGTGGTGATCAGGATGATCTGCGCCGGCCCCGCCCAGACGAACAGCGTCGAGGCGAGCGCCCAGACCAGGCTGAAATGGGTGTCATGGGCCAGCGCACCGATGCCGAGATAGGTCACGAACAGCACGATGGTGAGGATCGTCTGCGTGATCGAGCGCAGCCCCCAGCCGAAAGCAAGCCAGGGACTATTCCATTGCGGTGAATCGAGCGGAGGGAGCGCCACGGAAGTCTTGGCCGGGTGAGGAATCGTGCTTGCATAACGGGCGATGCGGCGGCTCGCGTCAAGGAAACAGGCGGCGGGGCTGGCATGCGCGACACACCCACCGCACCGCTGTCATTCCGGGCTCGTGCCCAAGAAGGCACCCCGGAATGACGATTGGAGCTACCCGCTCACGCCCTTGTTCTTCAGCACGAAGCACGCCCCGCCGGCCTTCCGGATCCGGTTACAGAGATCATCCGCCTCGCTGCGCGTGTCGGCACCGATGCGCACCTGGTAGAACGCGCGGGTGCCGCGGCTGCGCATCACCGAGCTCAAAAGGCTCGGATCGTGGTCGCCGATTGCGGTGCCGAGCCGCGTGACGGCGCGGGAATACATCGCCAGCGCCCTGTTGCGGTCGAAACCGGCGGCGAGCTGCACGCCCCAGGCTTTTGCGGCCGCCAGCTCGACATGCTGCTCGAGCTCGGCGACGAAAGCATTCGGCGCGCGCTTGAGCAGCGCCATCAGGTCGCGACAGCTGGTCGGCGGCGCGCTCGGCGGGCCCTTGCCGGTCGCACCCGCCTTGGCCCAGGCATCGACGCTCGTCCCAGTGATCGCGTAGACGTAGTTGCGGGTCTGCTCCGGCATGCCGCCGGTGCCGGCGAGCCATTCCTGCACGCGCCGCGGACCTGCGTTGTAGGCAGCGGCCGCAAGGCCGAGATTGCCGAACTGGTTGCGCAGCTCATTCAGAAACTCTGCCGACTTCGGCAATGCCTGCACCGGATTGAACGGATTAAGCAGACCGCGCTCGCTCGCGGTGCCTGGCATGAACTGCGCGATCCCCTGTGCGTGCTCGCCGCTGCGTGTCGTCGGGCCTACCGCGTCGGCCTGGAAGCGGCTTTCCTGCCAGATCACCCGGGCGAAGAATTCCAGCGGGAGATTGGCATCGCGTGCGGCGGCCTCGATGATCAGGCAGATCGACTCCCGCGTGTCGCTCTCGCGCGCCGAATCGGGCGATGGCGACGGTTTTGCGGGGGCTTCGGGGCCGAGCTGCGTGGGAGGAACCGGTGCGTCCTCGGCCAGCGCCGGCGTGCAGACGAACGCTGCCACGAGCAACTGCCAGATCAGCTTCTGGACCCCACCAAGCTGCATTTCGCTCCAAGCCCTTGAACTCGGGCCCCAAGGCAACTAGCAACGGCCGGAACAATCAACGCTGAGCTCGGCCAAAATGCGGACAATCTATTTTGATCTCGACGGCACACTCACCGATCCAAAGCCCGGGATCACCGGTTCGATCCAGTATGCCCTGAAAAAACTCGACCAGCCGGTCCCGAGCCAGGACGAGCTGACCTGGTGCATTGGGCCGCCGCTGCATGCCAGCCTAAAGAGGCTCGTCGGAACCGACGAACTTGCTGACCGGGCGCTGCTACTCTACCGCGAGCGGTTTTCCGAGGTCGGCCTGTTCGAGAATGCGCTCTACCAGGGCATCCACGACACGCTCGCCGCGGTGGCCGCCACGACGCCGCGGATGTTCGTCGCAACCAGCAAGCCCGCGGTCTACGCCACCCGCATCGTCGATCATTTCGGCCTGAAGCCGTACTTCGAGCGTGTGTTCGGCTCCGAGCTCGACGGCACCCGCGTTGACAAGCGCGATCTGCTGCGCTACGCGCTCGACGAGACCAAGGTCGACGCGAGCAGCGCCATCATGATCGGCGACCGCAGCCACGATGTGATCGGCGCCCGCACCAACGGCATGACCGCGATCGGCGTGCTCTATGGCTATGGCAGCGAGACCGAGCTCAGGGACGCCGGCGCGCATCACATCTGCGCCGCACATCCCGAGCTGCTCGGCCACTGCGTCGTCTAAGCGACGACCGTCTCGATCGCCGCCAGCATCCCGGTCTTCGGGTGACAGTCCAGATATTCGAAGAACTGCTCGTCGGCGGCCGCCACCGTGACCTCGTGATAGAGCCGCAGCTTGGCTGACGGCCCGAGCGTCGACAGATATTTCATCGCCGCGCCAAAAATCCTGACATGGGTCGGATGCGACTCCGCCCAGCGTTCGAGCGCCGCCAGGCTCTTCCACCAGCTCTGGCCGTAGGACTTTTCGCTCACGCGGCCGTCGGCCTGGAGCACCTGCATGTAGCGGTTGGCATAGCAGCCGATCGCAAGACCGTCGTCGCGCAGGAAATCCATGCCTTCGCGCAGCACCGGCTCGACATCGTCGAGATAGAGCTTTCGCTCGGATGCCTCGGTATCGCTCCAATCCTGTCCGGATCTGATCAGGCAGAGATTGTCGTGCGCCCTCACGCGTAGCCGCGCGCCGTCCCGGATCAGCTCCGGCGCGCCGCCGGGCGTCATCGCGTCGGTTTGCGACAGCGGGATACGGTCGCGCATGCCGCCCCAATAAGCGTGCTCCTGCACCTCGCCGCTCATGCCGCCAGCGATGGCCGCGACACCCTCGGTCCGGTCGGGCGAAGAGAACAGCGTCTCGTGTCGCGCCACAATGGGACGCAGCACCTCGATGAAGGTGCCGACACCCTCGCGCCGCCTCCCGGTCCATGCCGCGCGTGCCGGTTCGAACCAGGCGTCGAAGCGCGCAACGTCGTCCCAATAGGCGACCGAGACGAAGGTCTCGTGCCCGGCCTGGTCGACATAGCGCGCGCGATCCCAATGGGAGGGTCCGCCTTGCGCAGCGAACCGCCCCGCGATTTCGGCAAGCGCCTCCGTTGCGGCCGCCGGCGCCGCGCCGCGATACTGCACGCCGAAATAAGCCATCACGACGCGGCTCACGGTCGGCTTGTAGCGCGCCACGAAGGACGGATATGGCGGCTGGTAATCATCAGGCACGCGCTTGTGGCGCGTGCGCTGGGTCTCGAGATGCTGAGGAATTGCGGATTCCATGATCGTACCCTCCTCTCGATCTCGGTGATCAGCTCGCTGCCGCAGCAATGTCCGTGGGCTCGACGGTGTCCACCGGCAACGCAAATTGCTCGACGCGTTGGTACCGCCTCTTGTTCAGGAGCAGCCGCGTCACGTCGGGCCGCGAATAATGCCCGGCCGGATCTGCCGCGTTCTTGGCAACGCCGATGGCGCCGAGGTCGATCTCGGCGATCAATAGCCCCTCCTGATCCGGCGCCAGCTTGTCGCCGATCTGGCTGCCGTCGGGACCGTAGATCGCGGCAAAGCCGCCGCCGGCATGCAGCAGCGCATGCTTGTCCGGCCGATCGCAGAGCTCGTCGATCATGGCCTGCGAGACCGTCGCGCAAGGCGCCAGCACGAAGCAGGAGCCCTCCACCGCATAGACGCGCGAGGCGGCGTTGTTGACCTCGGCCCCGAGCGCCGGCGCAAAGGGATCGTAGAGCGAGAAGCTCGGCCAGGCCGCGACGTGCACCTGCTCGTTTTGGGCGTACATCGCGTATTTGGACAGCGGCTGCAGATGCTCCCAGCAGCACAGCGCGCCGAGACGGCCGATGTCGGCCCTCGCGTGGACTGCGAGATCGCTGCCGTCGCCCTCGCCATAGACGGTGCGCTCGGCATGGGTCGGCCGCAGCTTGCGGCGCTTGGCGATGGTCTCGCCGTCGGGCCCGATTAGCCATTGCGCGAGATAAAGGCTGCCGCCGTCGCGTTCGGACAGGCCGATCACGGCGGTGAGCTTGGCCTTGCGTACGGCATCGCGCAACCGCTCGGCCTGCGGGCTGTCATAGGACAGCGAGTTGTCGAAATAGCGCTGCACGAAGCCGCGGCCGATTGCCCAGGCCGGCGAGTCCATCCAGATATGCCAGGGGTAACCGGGGATGAAGGCCTCGGGAAAAGCGATCAGCCTGGCGCCCTTCTCGGCGGCGTCCCGGATCAGCGCGATCGACTTGTCGATGGAGGCGTCGAGATCGAGCCAGGCCGGCGCCGCCTGCACCACCGCCACCTTGTATTTCGGATGTTCGATGCCCATTGCCGCCTCCATTGCCGGTTGATCGGAAGCCATCTCCGATGCAGTCTATTGGGCCAAAGCGGGCAACCGGCCGCTCGACCGCGGCGGAACAAAAACTCGACCGGCCAGGATTTCGGCCCGGTACGGGTTTTGCCTCGGATCGGGCTGGATCTGCGCCAACATGCGATTTCGCTGGATGTGAAAGGGAGGCCTGCCGATGCCAATCCAGTTCACGACGGACGGCAGCCCCGGCTACCGGCGGCTCGCCCTCTGGCAGGACATCGTCTGCGACGTCTTCGTCGGGCTCGACTGCAAGTCCGATCTCGGCAGCGCCTTTCGCGGCTCGGTGACGCAAATCCCGCTCGGCAAGGCGGTGTGCTCCGAGGTCTGCTCCGACCGCCAGCATGTGTTCCGCACGCCCTCCCGCATCGCGCGCTCGGATCAGGATTTCGTCCTGGTCGCGCTCGGCCATCGCGGCGATGGCGGCGTGGTGCAGGACGGCCGTGAGACCGTGGTTCATCCCGGCGAGTTCGCGCTCTACGACACCACGCGCCCCTATGAGCTGAAGTTCAACGATGCTTTTACGCAGACCATCTTCAAGGTGCCGCGCGAGATGTTGCAGCGCCGGCTCGGCGGCACGGAGACGCTGACGGCGATGTCGTTCGGCACTGAGGCACCGCTCGAGCGGCTCGCCTATGATTTCATCTTCCGGCTTTGCCAGAGCGCCGACCGGCTCGCCCCTGGCAACGCCGCCGTTCTGTCCGAACAGGCGGTCGACCTGCTCGCGATGGCGCTGAGCGAGCGGCTCGGCAAGACGTCGCTGCCATCCTCGACCCATCGCTCCGCGCTGATCTACCGGCTCAAGGCGCATGTCCGCGCCCATCTCGCCGACCCCGACCTTTCATTGCCGGAGGCCGCCGCCGCGCTCGGCATCTCGCCGCGCTATGTGAATGATCTTCTCGCCGACGAGCAGACCTCGTTCCAACGTTACGTCCTCGCCGAGCGCCTTGCGCAGTGCCGGCGCGACCTCACCTCGCCCATGCTCGTCCATTGCCACATCAGTGAGATCGCCTTCGCCTGGGGTTTTAACGACCTCTCGCATTTCGGCCGGGTCTTCCGCGAGCACTTCGGGATGTCGCCGCGCGATTTCAGGCAGAGCCAGCTGCGGCACTGAGCAGCCATCTTCACAAGCCTTCGTCCTGGCCGAAGGCAACGCTCGCCAATTCCAGATTGTCTTGCGTTGCGGCGTGGATCAGGCTGCCACGCATGAGGACTCAGACCACGATCAGCGGAACGGACCTGTTACTGAGCGTCATCGCGATCCGTCTCGCGGTGCTGGTCGTGGTGGGATGGGGTTTGACTCTCCTGCCGCAGCAGACGCGCAATCGAGAGCTCGGCTGCGCTCTCCCATCCCAGGCAAGGGACGAGGCGAAACTTTCGGCGAAGATTGTCGGCCCGCACATCGTTGATGCCGCGTTCGACGACATGCTTCGGCACGATTAGGGCGTCCGAGCAAGGCCGGTATGTGAGCGCGTGATAGGACAAGGCACCCGCTTGCGCTAACCTCAGCGCCAAGGCGACAACGATCAATCAGCGGCCAGCCGAGGAGCATATCGATGGAATACCGACGCTTGGGCCGGTCAGGCCTCATGGTGCCCGCTTTGAGCCTTGGCACCGGCACGTTCGGCGGCGTCGGCCGCCTTGCCGCGTGGGGCACGACCGACGCGACCGAGGCGCGGCGCCTGCTGGACATCTGCCTCGAGGCCGGCGTGTCGATGTTCGACACCGCGGACGTCTATTCGCTCGGCGAGTCCGAACGCGTTCTCGGCGGGGCCATCAAGGGCCGCCGCGACAAGGTGCTGGTCTCGACCAAGGCCACGTTTCGCTTCGGCGACGGCCCCAACGACATTGGCTCGTCACGGCAGCATCTGCTCGCAGCCATCGACGGTTCGCTGAGCCGGCTCGGCACCGACTACATCGACCTGTTCCAGCTCCACGGCTTCGACGCCTTCACCCCGCCCGAGGAGGTGCTCGCGACCCTCGATACGCTCGTGCGCGCCGGCAAGATCCGCTATGTCGGCGTTTCGAATTTTTCGGGCTGGCACCTGATGAAGTCGCTCTCCGTTGCCGACAAGCACGGCTTTCCGCGCTACGTCGCCAACCAAACCTATTATTCGCTGATCGGGCGCGATTACGAATGGGAGCTGATGCCGCTCGGCCTCGACCAGGGGCTGGGTGCCGTGGTCTGGTCGCCGCTCGGATGGGGACGCCTCACCGGCAAGATCCGCCGCGGCCAGCCGAAGCCCGAGGTGAGCCGCCTGCCCAAGACCGCCGAGTTCGGCCCGCCGGTGCCGGACGAACACGTCTATCGTGTCGTCGATGCCATCGACGAGGTCGCGAAGGAAACCGGCAAGAGCGTGTCGCAGATCGCGCTGAACTGGCTGCTGCAGCGCCCGACCGTATCGACGCTGATCATCGGCGCGCGCAACGAGACGCAGCTGCGCGAAAATCTCGGCGCGGTCGGCTGGTCGCTGACCAACGACCAGATCGCCAAGCTCGACGCCGCGAGCAACGTGACGCTGCCCTATCCCTACTGGCACCAGCGCACGACCTTTACCGACCGCAATCCGCCGGCGGTCTAGCGCAAGAATCTTTGTGTTTGCCGAGCCGCCACGAGTGCTTCCGTTGCGGGAACTGCGGAAAGCCTGACGGGTTGCCGTCAATCCGGCAATTTCCTATCCGGAGATGAAACACGGCTCGAATCAAGCGCGCCTCCATCATGTCGTCCGCCCCCATCGAGCATGCCGACGGCCTGCCGCAGCCACAGCGCAACCAGGCGGTGCTGACCATTGCGCTCGGCATCATCATGGCGGTGGTCGACAGCGCCATCGCCAATGTCGCCCTGCCGACGATCGCGGCCGACCTCGACGCCAGTCCCGCCTTCTCGATCTGGATCGTCAACGGCTACCAGCTCGCGATCACGATCTCGCTGCTGCCGCTGGCTTCGCTCGGCGAGATCGTCGGCTATCGCCGCGTCTATCTGGTCGGGCTGGTGCTGTTCACGCTGGCGTCCGCCTTCTGCGCGCTGGCGCATACGCTGCCGCTGCTCACGATCGCGCGCATCATCCAGGGCTTTGGCGCGGCCGGCATCATGAGCGTCAACGCGGCGCTGGTGCGCTTCACCTACCCGCGCAGCCAGCTCGGCCGCGGCATCGGGCTCAACGCGCTCGTCGTCGCCTTCTCGGCCGCCATCGGCCCGACGCTCGCCGCAGGCATCCTTGCGGTCGGAAGCTGGCCGTGGCTGTTCGCCATCAACGTGCCGCTCGGCGCGGTGACGCTGGTGCTGGGCCTGCGCAGCCTGCCGCACACAAAGCCCGCCAGCCATTCGTTCGACTGGCAGAGCGCGGGGCTTTCGGCGATCACCTTCGGCGTCGGGATCGCGGCCGTCGACAGCGTCGGTCATGGCGAGGCCGCCATCACCTGCCTCGTGCAGTTCGCCATCGCCATCGTCGCAGGCGCGCTGCTGATCTGGCGCGAAACCCACATGACCTCGCCGCTGCTGCCGGTCGACCTGTTGCGCATCCCGGTGTTCGCGCTGTCGATCGCAACCTCGATCGCCTCGTTCTGCGGGCAGATGCTGGCCTTCGTCGCCATCCCCTTCTACCTCCAGAGCCGCTTCGGCTATTCGGCGGTCCATATGGGCCTCCTGATCACGCCATGGCCGATCGCCGTGGCGTTCGCAGCGCCCCTCGCCGGCCGCCTGGTCGAGCGTTATCCGGCCGGCCTGCTCGGCGGCATCGGCCTCACGCTGTTCGCCTGCGGCCTTGCCGCGCTCGCCTTCCTGCCCGCAGACCCCACACCGTTCGACGTGATCTGGCGCATGGCGTTGGCGGGCGCCGGGTTCGGTCTGTTCCAGACGCCCAACAACCGCACCATGATCGCAGCCGCCCCGCGGGAGCGCGCCGGCGGCGCCAGCGGCATGCTGGGCACGGCACGCCTGCTCGGCCAGACCACTGGCGCCGCGCTGGTGGCGCTGTTGCTCGGACGGTATCTGGTTGAGGGGACCAGGCTGGCGCTGCTCGTGGGCGTCGGGTTTGCACTCTGCGGCGCGGTGCTGAGCATGCTGCGATTGTCTCCGGCCGGCGCGCGCGGCGCCGAACACGTCCGCGTGCAGGACGATCAGCGCCTGCGGGGCGACTGACGGAGCCCCACGTCCAGGTACCGGCCATTCCCGTGCACAACCCCTGCGTGGCTTAACTATCCGGACCAATGACCTATTGCCCTCGCGCTCCGGTTGCGCTTGATTGGCGCGGGGAATAAGGGGCACTTCATGCGTTCATTGGGAATTGTGGCGCTCAGCGTCATGCTGGGCGGCTGCGCGTCTGTGACGCGCGGCACGACCGAAAACATCAGTATCTCTTCGACACCGTCAGGCGTGGAAGCCGTCGTCAGCGGAATGGAAGTTCCGACCACCTGCACGACGCCCTGCTCCGTGGTCGTCAAGCGGAATGCCGACATTTCGATCACCTTCCAGAAGGAAGGCTACGAGCCGCAGATCGTGCCGCTCAGCCGGGACGTACAGACATCAGGGGCCGCGGGCTTCGCCGGCAATCTCCTGCTCGGCGGCGTGGTCGGCATGGGCGTCGATGCCGCAACGGGGGCGGCCACCGATCACAAGCCCAATCCGGTCATCGTGACGATGCAGCCGTCGGTTCGCGCACGGCCGGCCGCGCCGAAGAAGCCACGGCCGCCTGCGGCCGCACCCGAAGCCGGAACGTAGGGGCTCTCACCCCCAGCCACAGAAACAAAAAGGCCGGCTTTTCAGCCGGCCTTTTCAATTCTCATGGCGTGCCGATCAAGCCTTGACCAGCGGGCCCTTGGAGGTCGGCCCCTTCGAGCCGCCGGGGCCGCCCGGCTTGGACTTGCCCGGCGGGCGCTTGCGGGTGCCCGGGAGCTTCTCCTGCTTCGGCGTGACCGGCCCCTCGACGTATTCGAAGCCGATCTTGTCCTTGGTCTCGTCAGCCTCGTCCTTGACCAGGATGACGCGAACATGGCCGCCGCCCTTCAGCTTGCCGAACAGCACCTCGTCAGCCAACGGCTTCTTGATGTGTTCCTGGATCACGCGGGCCATGGGACGTGCGCCCATCTGCTCGTCGTAACCATGCTGGACCAGCCAGGCCTTGGCGGGCTCGGACAGCTCGATGGTGACGTCGCGGTCGCCGAGCTGGGCTTCGAGCTGAAGCACGAACTTCTCGACCACGGTGCCGATCACCTCGACGCTGAGATGGCCGAACGAGACGATGGCATCGAGACGGTTGCGGAATTCCGGCGCGAACTGCCGGTTGATCGCCTCGTGGTCGTCGCCTTCCCGCTTCGAGCGCGTGAAGCCGAACGCCTGCTTGGCGAGATCGGAAGCCCCCGCGTTCGTGGTCATGATCAGGATCACGTTGCGGAAATTGACCTGCTTGCCGTTGTGGTCGGTGAGCCGGCCGTGATCCATGATCTGGAGCAGCACGTTGTAGAGATCGGGATGCGCCTTCTCGATTTCGTCGAGCAGCACCACGCAATGCGGATGCTGGTCGACGCCGTCGGTGAGCAAGCCGCCCTGGTCGAAGCCGACATAGCCGGGAGGCGCACCAATCAGGCGCGATACGGTGTGCCGCTCCATATATTCGGACATGTCGAAGCGCAACAGCTCGACGCCGAGGCTTGCCGCCAGCTGCTTTGCAACCTCGGTCTTGCCGACGCCGGTCGGACCCGAGAACAGGTAGCAGCCGATCGGCTTCTCCGGCTCGCGCAGGCCGGCACGCGCCAGCTTGATCGATGCCGCGAGCGACTCGATCGCCTTGTCCTGGCCGAACACGGTGCGCTTCAGCGTCTGCTCGAGATGCTTGAGCACCTCGGCATCGTCCTTCGACACGCTCTTCGGCGGAATCCGCGCCATTGAGGCGATCGTGGTCTCGATCTCCTTGATGCCGATGGTCTTCTTGCGCTTGTTCTCGGCCACCAGCATCTGCGCCGCACCGGACTCGTCGATCACGTCGATCGCCTTGTCCGGCAGCTTGCGGTCGTGGATGTAGCGCGAGGAGAGCTGAACCGCGGCCTCGATCGCCTCGTTGGTGTACTTCAGCCGGTGGTAGTCCTCGAAGTACGGCTTGAGACCCTTGAGGATCGCGATCGCGTCCTCGACCGTCGGCTCGTTGATGTCGATCTTCTGGAAGCGCCGCACCAGCGCGCGGTCCTTCTCGAAGTGCTGACGGTATTCCTTGTAGGTGGTCGAGCCCATGCAGCGGATGGTGCCCGAGGCCAGCGCCGGCTTGAGCAGGTTCGAGGCATCCATCGCCCCGCCCGACGTCGCGCCCGCACCGATCACGGTGTGGATCTCGTCGATGAACAGGATGGCGTTGGGATGCGCCTCGAGCTCCTTCAGCACTTGCTTCAGGCGCTCTTCGAAGTCGCCGCGATAGCGCGTGCCCGCGAGCAGCGTGCCCATGTCGAGCGAGAACACGGTGGCAGCCGCCAGAACTTCCGGCACCTCGCTGTCCACGATGCGCTTGGCGAGGCCCTCCGCGATCGCGGTCTTGCCGACGCCGGCTTCGCCGACGAACAGCGGGTTGTTCTTCTGCCGGCGGCACAGCACCTGGATCGCACGGTTGATCTCGGAGTTGCGTCCGATCACCGGGTCGATCTTGCCGTCGCGCGCCTTCTTGTTGAGGTTGACGCAATAGGTCTCGAGCGCCTCGCCCTTCTTCTTGGCGTCCTCGGCACCCTTGGTCTCGGTCTCCTCGTCGACGCCGCGCACCGGCCGCGCCTCGGAGACGCCAGGCCGCTTGGCAATGCCGTGGCTGATGTAGTTGACCGCGTCATAGCGCGTCATGTCCTGCTCCTGCAGGAAATACGCGGCGTGGCTCTCGCGCTCGGCGAAGATCGCGATCAGCACGTTGGCGCCGGTCACCTCTTCACGACCGGAGGATTGCACGTGAATCACGGCGCGCTGGATCACGCGCTGGAAGCCGGCGGTCGGCTTGGCGTCGTCGGCGCCATCGGTGACCAGATTCTCGAACTCGGTCTCAAGATAATTAACCAGGCTCGTGCGGAGCTTGTCGAGATCGACACTACAGGCGCGCATGACGGCGGCTGCATCGGAGTCGTCGATCAGGGAGAGCAACAGATGCTCGAGCGTCGCGTACTGGTGATGACGTTCGTTTGCGATCGCCAGTGCACGATGCAGGGATTGTTCAAGGCTTTGGGAAAAAGTCGGCATTCGCGTCCTCTATGGCCCCCACCATCATGGTCGTGATCGCCCGGTCAGGCAACAACAACCTTTGTCACATATAGTTATACAAGACCGCCGCGAAAGACCGGTTCCGCGACTCCGGCAGCGACACACCCGCGGTATTTTCGATGCAAAACCCGTTCCGATTTGGGCAGACTACCCATTTGGGCAGGGTTGACGCCGGCGCCGAAGTTCACCGGATCATGCAGCAAGTTGTGCTGCCATCACACGCCACGCGAACAGAACCACGCTAAGGAACGCGACCGGCGACTATTTCTTTTCCATCACGCATTGCAGCGGATGCTGGTGCTTGCGGGCGAAATCCATCACCTGCGTCACCTTGGTCTCCGCGATCTCGTAAGTGAACACGCCGCACTCCCCGATGCCATGATGGTGGACGTGCAGCATGATCTTGGTCGCGGCCTCGATGTCCTTGTTGAAGAACTTCTCCAGCACGTGGACGACGAACTCCATCGGCGTGTAGTCGTCGTTCAGGATCAGCACGCGGTAGAGGTTCGGCCGTTTGGTCTTGGGCTTGACCTTGGTAATGACCGAAGTGTTCGGACCCGAGGGGTTGCCCGAACGGTTCTCGTCATTGCTCATGCGAGGAGCGTAGGCAGCGGCTGGCGCGGACAGGTCGAGTCTGGAAGTCAATTGCGGCATGGCTCAGGCGTTCAAATTCCCCATGGAAGCGAATGGCAGTCGCCGCGCGACCCCGCCCTTCGGAGCCTGGCGCAGGCGCGCCGCCTTGTTGGATCGCCGCTCCCGACAATCCGGTCCAAGCCGGATCGTTCGCCAGCAATATGGGCCTGCCCCCGGCCCGCCGCAAGCGTGCAAAGGTCCGGCCGATGCGGCCACAGCAGTCCCGATTCCCGGTCCGGGCGATCGGGAGCAAGGTTAAACAATCCGGACCGATTTGACAAAAATTTCGCCCCCGCGCGTTTAGAACATGTTGACCAGGAACCCCGGCTGTTAACCCGGCTGCGGCGGTTTCACGCGGGTCGCTCCGGTTTTCTACGGTCCAATTTACCTGCCGTTCAATGGCGTGGCGCGAAATCGGGCAAAACACAGATTTCGGGGATTGTCATGTCTCGCCCGCCCCTCGTCAGCCGCCTTGGTCGACTATTCGCCCGCTTTGCAGCGGCCGAGCAAGGCAATATCGCCGTGATCTTCGCCATCGCGCTGGTCCCGGTGCTGAGCTTCGTCGGTGCCGCGATCGATTATAGCCGCGCCGCCCAGGCCCGCGCCTCCATGCAGTCGGCCCTCGACTCCACCGCGCTGATGCTCTCCAGGGACCTGTCGGCCGGCACGATCACGACGTCGCAGATCAGCAGCAAGGCGCAAACCTATTTCAATGCCCTGTTCACCAACACCACGACCCTGCCATCGGTCACCGTTGGGGCCACTTATACCGCAAGCACCAGCATCGGCTCGACTATCCAACTCACCGGAACCGGCACCTACACGACCAGCTTCATGAAGATCGCCGGCTTCCCGACACTCGGCATCGACACCACCTCCACCAGCGCCTGGGGCCTGACGCGCATGCGCGTGGCCCTGGTGCTCGACGTCACGGGATCGATGGCCGACGACGGTAAGATGCCGGCCATGCAGACGGCCGCGAAGAACCTGGTCGACCAGCTCAGCACGCTCGCCAAGACCAACGGCGACGTCTACATCTCGGTGGTTCCGTTTTCCAAGGACGTCAACGTCGGCAGCAGCAACTATGACAAATCCTGGATCGACTGGAGCGACTGGGAAGCGGTGAATGGCAGCTGCAGCGACAATTGGTACAAGCAACAGTCGGGCTGCGTCAGCGCGGGCAAGACGTGGACGCCGAAGAACCACAACAAATGGACGGGATGCGTCACCGACCGCGATCAGGACTACGACACCAAGAATACGACTCCGGTTATCAGCAACTCGTCGACGCTGTTCCCGGCGGAGCAGTATTCGTACTGCAATTCCAGCAATTCGGCCTACATCCAACCGATCATGCCGCTGAGCTACGACTGGTCCGCGCTCAAGACGTTGATCGGCAATCTGGTCCCGACCGGCAACACCAACCAGGGCATCGGCCTCGCCTGGGGCTGGATGACGCTCTCGACCGGCGATCCCATGAACGCGCCGGCCAAGGACACCAACTACACCTACAAGGACGCGATCGTCCTGCTCTCCGACGGCATGAACACGCAGAACCGCTGGTACAGCGACTCCTCGCAGATCGACGCGCGGGAGAAGAAGCTGTGCGACAATGCCAAGGCCCAGCCCAACAACATCACGATCTACACGGTGCAGGTGAACACCGGCACTGATCCGACCTCGAGCGTGCTGCAATATTGCGCCAGCAGCGCCGACAAGTTCTATCTCGTCACGTCGGCCAGCCAGACCGTTTCGGTGTTCAAGGACATCGGCACCTCGCTGTCGAAGCTGCGTGTGGCGCGCTGACGGATCGAGCGCGTGCAAACAAAAAGCCCGGCTGGTTCAGCCGGGCTTTTCGATTCCAGGACGTCCTGAAAAATTTACTGAGCCGCCGGGGTGAACTTCGACACGATGGTCTCGACCGGCTTGAACGCCTGCTTGGCGAGGTCGCTGTAGAGGCCGGCGATCTTCTGCGATTCCGCAACGAAGGTCTCGTAGGAGGAACGCGCGAAATCGGTCTGCGCTTCCATGGCCTTGTCCAGCGATTTCACGCCGGAAAGCTTCTCGACGAAGGACTTGGTGTCTTCGAACGACTTCTTCGTATAGTCGCCATAGGCGCTGGCGATCGCCTGGAGGCCGTGCTGCACCGAGGTCGCGGAGGCGACGTACTGCTCGAAGTGCTCTTTCCCGTAGTTCTGAAAGTCTTCAACCTTGAACATTTCGGAATCCTTTTCCCTGGCTCTCGTCGGGAAGCCCCGGCTCCCTGACTCTGCCCACAATTAGTGCAACGCACAAAAAAGTCAAGAATCTTTGTGCGACGCACAAATTTAGACTCACTTCGCGGAGATTCCCGGGGTTTCCCGCAAGGGTTCTTTAAGCATTTGGAAACCGCGGGCCCCTACCCTGATTCCCTGGACGTGTTCAGCTTCCGCAGACGGTCAAAAGCCGTTTGAGACCATCACCTTAGCCAGAATAGCGGTTCAGGCCCAACGTCCCCCGCGGCGAACACCAGCGGAGGGACAGCCTGAGCAGGTAATGATCCCGGGTCCAATGGGCACAATTTCGCCTCACGAGCCGGTGATCAGTTGAGAAACGGGGACGGGGTTCCATGCTTCGTAAAAACTTGTCTTCCTCGCGCTTGGCGCGGGTTGGCGTTTTCGGGCTTCTTACGGTCACCACCGCGGTCATCTTCACCACCGATGCCGCCGAGGCGCGGCGTCATCGCCGCCATTACGCGCACCACCGGGTGCAGCGCGATGTGTCCGAGAGCTCCAGCCCGAAATTCGCGTCCATCATCGTCGACGGCAATTCCGGCGCGGTGCTTCAGTCGAACGCCCCGGACGGCATCCGTCACCCCGCCTCGCTCACCAAGATCATGACGCTCTATCTGCTGTTCGAGCGTCTCGAGTCCGGCAAGATGAAGCTCGACACCGAGATGCCGGTGTCCCAGCACGCCGCCGATCAGGATCCGACCAAGCTGAATTTGCGTGCCGGCCAGACCATCCGCGTCGAGGACGCGATCAAGGGTCTCGTCACCCGCTCCGCCAACGACGCCGCGGTGGTGATCGCGGAAGCGATCGCCGGCGACGAGGACGACTTCGCCCAGATGATGACGCGCAAGGCGCGCTCGCTCGGCATGTCCAAGACGGTGTACCGCAACGCCAACGGCCTTCCCAACGACGAGCAGGTCACGACCGCGCGCGACCAGGCTACGCTCGGCCGCGCCATCCAGGAGCGCTTCCCGCGCTACTATCGCTATTTCGCGACCGCGACCTTCAACTGGCGCGGACAGTCGATCCGCAACCACAATCACCTGCTCGGCAATGTCGAGGGCGTTGACGGCATCAAGACCGGCTACACCCGCGCCTCCGGCTTCAATCTCGTGACCTCGATGCGCCGCGGCAACCGTCATTTGATCGGTGTCGTGCTCGGCGGCCGCAGCGGCGGCTCGCGCGATGCGATCATGCGCAACCTGCTCGCGGAGAATCTTGAGAAGGGCGCGACCACCCACACCGTCGCCGCGGTCACGGAGCGCAACGGCGCTGACGCCAGCACCGAGGTCGCCGATGCGTCGCCTATCCCGGCCCGCGCTGTTCCGCAAGTTCAGGCCGCTTCTGCCCCTGCTCCTGAAGCCGCTCCGTCGCGTCTGGCCGCACGCCTGTCGACGCTCGCGGCTGCGACTGCCGCGGTGCCGCCGACGCAGCCCAGGTCCGAAGCCAAGCCTGAAGTTCGGCCGACGGAATCCAAGATCGAGCCGGCGCCGCTCACCAATGGCGTGATCTCGAGCCAGCCGCTCTCGATCATCCCCGGCTCGTCCGAGCCGATGAAGCCGGTTCGGGTCAAGACGGTTCAGGTCAAGGCCGGCGCCGTGAAAGTCGCCTCCGCTGCCCCTGCTCAGGTCGCACCGCCGGTCACCAACGCCATTTCGTCCCGTTCCGACGTCGCGGAAACCTCCACCGCCGTCGTCGCCCGGGCCGATCTCATCAACAAGCCCGAGGTCGTCAGCCAGCCGGAAGCGCCGAAGGCCGAGGTGGCGCGCACCGAGCTGCCGCGGCAGCCGGCGGGCTTCGGCACCGGCAACGGCATCCTCGGGGTGCTGCCGGCCGCAACGGCTGCCGCGCCCACCCCGGCCGCTCCGAAGCTCGCCTCCGCCGATCCGATGCCGGTCCAGATGAGCGCCACCACCAAGCCGGTCGTCACCCACAGCGGCTGGATCGTCCAGGTCGGCGCGCTCGAGAGCGAGAACGAAGCCCAGCAGCGCATCGACGCCGCGCGCAGCTCGGCCCGCGGCCTGCTCAGCAAGGCCGATCCGTTCACCGAGGTCGTCGCCAAGGACAATCGCAAGCTCTATCGCGCCCGCTTCGCCGGGCTCGAGCGCGACCAGGCCGAAGCCGTCTGCCGTACCCTGAAGCGTGCCGACATCTCCTGCATCACCGTCCGCAACTGATCTTTCGCAACGCTCCGATCAAAATGCCCGCGCTGTGCCGCGGGCATTTTTGTTTTTGGCGGGTCTCGATGCCAGTTCCGCGACAACTTCTCGTCAAGGATTTACGGTTAAAACTTTACTCAAGAGATCAACCACGCCGACAATGGCGGGTGTCAGGGCGACGGCAGACAGAGCAAGCGGAGCTCACGCGGTACGGGCGTTTGTAGCGTGGTGCCGGAGTTAGCCGTTATGCGTACGAAGCAGAGTATCCTTGGCCTCGTTTACACGGGCAGCGAGGTAGTTCGACCCCCCCTGGTCGGGATGGAGTTTCTTCATCAGGGTCTTGTGGGCCCGGCTGATGTCGTCACGCCCCGCCCCCGGCTGCAAGCCAAGGATCTGATAGGCCTCCTCCGCCGTCATTTTGCCGCTCGCCGCCGTTCGGCGCTGCCCCCCTGCCGCATCGCTCTGCGCGTTCTGACGCCAGGCGGGAAACCGGCGGTCCAGATAGCTTTCAAGTAAGGCCACGCTCTCGGCGTCGAATGTCGGGACCATGGCCAGCAGGCTAGCGAGATCGAACTCGCCGAGATCGCGCCCGGCGTGAGGCCCGGCGACGATCTGCCCGCCGAGCTGGCCAGAGCCGTGGTCGAGCCGCATATCCAGGAATTGCGAGCGCACGCGTGAGGACTGCCCTGACGCCGGCGCAGCACCACCGCCGCCGAACAGCCCGCCGACATTGCCGAAGCCGGCGTTTGCCAGCGGTGTCCAGCCCAGCAGGCCAGCGCCAAAAATCCCGAGCGGGATCGCCACCACCAGTTCGCCCCGCAAGCCCGTGAAGGCTGCGACCGCCAGCGCCACCACGCCGCCACCGAACCTGATGGCCCTCGCCAGCACCGCTGGGTTGGCGGCTCGGAACATCTGGAGCAGCAGATAAAGCGTGATAACAGCGACAGCGCCGGCGATCAGGGTCATGACCGGAATATAGTCGCCCTCGCGGCAAAATGCATGGCATACGCCTCGCCGCGATGCTTGAGCGCTATTTCATCTGGCCGATCAGCCTGGCCGCGCCGCTCGCGGTCTGCGCCAGTTTCAACAGGGCCTCGCGACCGCCGGCGGCATAGGCCGCAGCGGCCCGCAGCAGTTCGCGCAGTTGCGCCGCCGCGCCCGGATCGAAGCGGCACCAGGCACCGCCGGTCAACCGCGCGATCTCGCGAAAGGCCTGCTCGGCGACGGCATCATGACCTTCCTGAAACACGAACACGGGCACTTTGAGCATGCCGAGCTCGCCGGCCTTGGCGCAGAGCTCGTCGACCTTCTCCTCCATGGCATCGCCGACGAAGACGACGGCGCGCACGCCCGATGCGACCGCTTCGCGCCGCGCCTCGGTCAGCACCTTGCCGATCTGGGTGTCGCCGCCGCGGCAATCGATCTTGCTCATCAACGCCGCAAGCCTGGTGCTGTCGGAGATCCACCCCGTGGCGCGGCACTCGTTGAAGCCGCGATAATAGACCAGGCGGATGTCGAGACTGCCGAGCGCGGCGGTCTCGCGAAACATGTCGGCCTGCAGCGCGCAGGCCATGTCCCAGGTCGGCTGCCGGCTCATGGTCGCATCCAGCGCGAAGATCAGCCGCCCCTTCGCGCCCGGCCCATGCGGTGACATCGCCTGCGCCTTGGCAACGAAGGCGGCGATGTCTTCCGCAGTCGACGTTCCGGCCTGCGGCACCGCGCGGCCTGCCTGCGCCGAGACGGCATCGCCGCTGCGCGGTTTGATGGGTTCGCCCGACATGCCTTGACCCTGCGTGGGCAGCTAATGTGGTTAGCGCAAGCTGCCCGGTCAATGTGCAAAGCCCCCGCCGGCAGAGGCTGGCGGGGGCTTTGCAGATCGTGACTGACGATGAGGGACCGTCAGGGAGAAGACGTCAGCTCTTGGCAGGCCCCATCAAGGCGACCGGACCGGGCTCGAGGATGTTGGGAGGCGAGGATTGCGTGTCGACCGGCGCGATCTCGCTGTCGGTCGCGCTCAGGAATTTGTCGAGCATGCCCTGGATCGAGTTCTTGGCGACGTCCGGACCGGTGTCGCGCATGTCGTTGTGCTGGAATTCCGTCTTCACGACCTGGATACCCGCCTTCTCGCATTCCTCGTCCGTCGGGATCACGCCCGCATCGGCCTTGAACTGCGGATCGGTGGAGCGGAACGACAGGATCTTGAACTTGCCGGCGGTGACGAAGGGCACGCGCAGATTGTCGAGCGTGACGACCTTCTTGACTTCATCCGGATACTGCTTGGCGAAATACATGGTGATGTCGCCGCCCATGGAATGGCCGACCATGGTGACCTTGTCGTAGTCGGCGTTGGGCTGAAGCTTCCTCATTTCCTGCACGGCGAGATGGATGTTGGCGACACCGCGCAGGATCTGCGGCAGCCGGCCGACATAGAGCTCGCCGGGCTTGGTCACCATCGGAGGATCGGTCGGCAAGTCGTGCTGCGGGCTCAGGACCATGTAGCCGCGCGCAGCGAAGATGTTGGCGAGGAAGCCGTACTCGGTGTTCTTGACGGTGTTGCCGTGATTGATCACCGCGACCGGCAGCGTGATCATGCCGGCATTGGCCTGCATTTCCTTGTCGCGACGCACCGCGATGTCGACGGGCACCGGGCGATTGTCGCGCGAGGCGTCGTAGAAGGTAATGGTCTCGTGCTTGATCGCCCACTTGCTCGCCGTGAAATAGGCGATGCCGCAGAGAGCACTGACCGAAACCAGAACGGCAATTCCACGCTTCATTTTCGTCCTCAGCCTCAGGCTCTTGCGGCCTGAATCCCTGTTGAAAATCGTGTTCTTCCGGGGCTCTTCGGCCCCTTGTCGCCTATTCGCTAATATATGTCACAGGCGCGTGACAGGAAGGCCAAATATTGTGAACCGACAGCCCTTTCATTGTGCGCCGCACACGTTTTATGGGCATCCCGTCCTCGCCAGGCTACGTCAAGGTGTACTTCACCATCCGACGCAACCGGTCTCAATTGGGTTCAATTTCACGGTCAACGTAAGGTGAAAACGGCGAAACGCGGCCGCAGTTCCCTGGAGAGCCCGGCCCTCAGATCGATCGGATCGATCGGAAGTAGTGGCATACCGCCGGCTCAGGCGCCGAGGATGTCGTGGACCTCGAGCGGCTTGTCGACCTGGTTGAACCACTCGGCCCGGTTGGCGGCGCGGCGGCGGCCGCGCTCGTCCAGCGGCAGCTTGAGCTGGCGGAGCAGGCTCGTCACCTCCTCCCGTGCGGTGAGATGGCCGAGATTGGGGCGCATGCCGAGCGTGGCCTCGTCGATCTCGTCGAGCGCGGTCAGGCCGCGCGGGAAAAATTCGCGATAGACGACGCGTTCGGCGAAGCCGTCGACGTAGCGGAAGCCGAGCCGCAGCGACAGATCCTTCAACCCCTCGGCGACGAGCTGCTTGTTGCGCGAGCCGAGCATCGACAGGCGGTTGCGCACGACGATCCAGTCGGTGGTCGAGCCGTCGAGCTGGCGGCGCTTGCGCCTGACGTCGCGCACCATCTCGGCGTAATGGCTCTCGCCCGTCACCGCGTAGTTGGCGGGATCGACGGTGCCGAGCACGTCGAAATCGAGGAAGCTGTCGTTGATCGGCGTGACAAGGGTGTCGGCCATCGAGTGCGCCAGCCGCATCAGATAGCTGTCGGTGCCCGGCGTATCGATGACGATGAAGTCGAAGCTGCTCTCGACTGCCGAGACCGCCTCCATGAACTGCTGGAACTCGGAATTCTCGTTCTCGGCGATCTGCATGGTCTCGCCGAGCTTGATACAGCGATGCACCGGCAGTTCGAGGTCGAGCTTGGTGCGGCGCGCCCAGGCAGAGCGGTTGCCGATGTAGCGGGTGAAGCTCTGCTGACGGCAGTCGAGGTCGATGGTAGCGACGCGCTGGCCCGCCTTCAGGAGCGCAACCGCGATGTGCACGGCGGTGGTCGACTTGCCGGAACCGCCCTTCTCGTTGCCGAGCACGACTACATGCGCCGAGCCGGATTGGCCTTGGCTAGCCTGCACAAGCATGGCGATCCTCAACACCCCTGATGAATATCTTCGAGTTGGCCGCGTCTGCGGTCAAGTGAAATGCGTGACAGGTAATGCAAATCGTATTGCGCCGTTCTTCATGAATCGCGGCGTCGTCTTTCGTCTGTGATCCAGCCATAATGTCGCGACATCGCGCGCGCCTTGCGCGGGATGCTGTGCCGCATCCGGATGCATGGCGTCCACGATCGCCGCTTGTTAAGGTTAGTCGCCCCTGGCGCCAGGTCATGCCGGGCCGATTCCCAACCCTGTCGAGTCCTGATGTCAGCAAGCCCCTTGATCGCCCGCACGGTCCCAACCTTGCGCCGCGCCGTCGACAATCTCCGCAAGCGAAAAGCCACGATCGCGCTGGTCCCGACCATGGGGGCCCTCCATGACGGGCATGTGTCTCTCGTCCGCCTCGCCAAGCGGCGCGCCAGCCGCGTCATGGTTTCGATCTTCGTCAACCCGACCCAGTTCGCCCCGACCGAGGATTTCGGTGCCTATCCGCGCACCTGGAAGGCCGACATCGCCAAGCTCGCGGCCGAGGATGTCGATATCGTCTGGCACCCCGGCGTCGCGGCGATGTATCCGGAGGGCTTTGCCACCCGCATCATGCCGGAGGGACCGGCGCTCGCCGGCCTCGAGGACCGCTTCCGCCCGCATTTCTTCGGCGGCGTCGCCACCGTGGTCGGCAAACTGTTCACGCAGTGCCGGCCGGACTTTGCGATCTTCGGCGAAAAGGACTTTCAGCAGTTGCGGGTGGTGACGCAGATGGCGCGCGACCTCGACCTCGGCGTCAAGGTCGTCGGCTCCCGCACCGTGCGCGAGCGCGACGGGCTCGCGATGTCCTCGCGCAACGTCTATCTGTCGCCCGAGGAGCGGCAGACCGCCCCCATCCTCTACCGTGCCATGAAGGACAGCGCCGGCCGCATCCGTGCCGGCGAAGCCGTTGCGTCGGCCATGAAGCGTGGCGCCGCGACGATCGAGGCGGCCGGCTTTGCGCTCGACTATTACGAAGCGCGCCATGCCGAGACGCTGGCGCCCCTCACCTCGCGCAAGGACGGCCCGTTGCGAATCCTGGTCGCCGCCAAGCTCGGCAACACCCGGCTGATCGACAATGTCGCGGTTTAGAGCAGCCCGAGATCGCGCAACTCGCGCCGCATCGGCTCCGGCATCGCCGCGATCGAGCCGGCGGCGGACTTGCCGAGATCGGGCGGCACGGAATCGTCGGTGAGATAGCGCCAGCCCTGGAACGGGCGCATCGGCCGCGGCGACACCGAGACCACCTTCGGCTGCATCACGATCCGGCAGCGGCCGATGCCGTCCTTGTCGCGGAACGGCTCGATGCCGATGATCTTTTCCCGCGCGGCGATCTCGCCCTTGATCACCCAATAGAGCGACCCGCCCGAGAGGATCTCGGCATCGCGCTTGGGGACCATGCGGGTGATGTGGATGTGACGTTGCGGCAGACCCTTCTTCTTGGCGGTCTGCATCCGTTCGGCGATCCACTCCTTCAATTCCTTGACGGAGTCGCAACCGACGGCGAGCTTGATCAGATGTAGCGGCATGCCCAAGCATTAGCCGGGCAGCACCGCATTTGGAATGCCGATCTACTCGTTATCCGCAGCCGCGGGCGCGGCCGCCGAGGCTGGCGGCGGAGCGAGCGGAACCGGTGCTGCCGCGGGAGCACGCGCAGCCTTCGGGGCCGGCGGCTTCTTCGCGGCCGGTGGTGCGGCGGCCTGTGCCGACGTCGCGGCGGGCGCGCGCGGTGCCGGCGCTGCGTTCGCGGCGGCGGGCGCCGCCTGGCGCGTCGTCGCCGTGGGCTCCGGATTCATGATGCTGACTGGCGGCGTCGACGAGGCGCTCGGGAACTCAGCGCTGGTCGGCTTGCCCGTCGGCATCGCGGGCGGCAGCCCGGCAAGCGCGGCCGTGGCCGGCATCCCCTGCGCCGTTGCAGGCGCGTTCCAGGTTGGCGCGTAGCGCGCGACCAGCATGTCGTAGAGATGGGCGTCCATGTTGGCGGCAACCCGCTGCTGGTCGGTCAGCGAGCGGAACGCGGCGCAGTCGAACTGCGTGCAGCCGTCGCGCACGACCAGCACCTGCGCGACGAGGCCGTAGCGATCGTGCTCCAGCGCCTTGCGCAGCACCTTCATGTCCGTCGTGAGGCTCTTCTCGGCGGTCGCGGCATCACCGAGCGCGGTCAGCCGGTCGATTCGGGCCGCGGTGTAGGAGACGGCGGCAGCCGCGGCATCCGGCGAGCCGAACAGCGCCTTCTCGCAGCCAATGGCGACCGCATCGCCGGCGAGATCGTCGAGACAGGACAGCGCCGGCAGGCTCGCGATGACGGCACCTTGCGCGCGCACTTCGGTCGGAGCGTCCTGCCCCGCCGGTCCATAGACGCGCACGGTGGCAGCTCCGGCGATCGCGATGGACAGCAGCGTGATCACGGTCAGCGCGCCGTTGGCGACCGACCTATCGGCGCGCAGCAGCGTGATCAGCAGGATCAATCCGAAGAATCCGGCAGCCGCCAGCGTCATCCACATCGGAAAGGCCGGCGAGCGCCAGATTTGGTCGAGCGAAGTGGCCCATGCCCAGTTCATGCGCGACGTCCCCTCACGCGAGCAGAGAACGAATGGTCAAGCGAGCACCGCGAGTCGGCAACTGCCCCCCAGGCCCACCTTGCGAAGGTGAAGCGGGCCTTTTGACGGCGGCAGGACACAATTCCGCAGAGGGCGCGAATGCGCGGGGAGCGTCGGTCTTCAGGAGAGCGCGAGCTGGCTTTCCTTGGCGACACGTTCGAAAGCTTCGGTCGAGCTCTTGATCCGGTACTGGCAGTCGTCGCCGTCGGTCGGCAGCAGGCGGATGACCTCGTACGAGCCGCTGGCAGCAGGGCGCGCGACGTTGCTGGCCGTGAACAATACGCGCGTTCCAATCGGGAATTTGTGCTTCAACACCCTCTCCATCACTCAAACAACGCCTGCCTCGCCCATGGTCCCACTGCGACGGCCGGCCAGAAACCCAGGCGCTGTATAGCACGCGACCTGCCGTTTTGGCCAGCGCCATGCCACCATGGCAAGCGCGTAAATCCTGCAGTCTTTTCAGAATGATAGGGATGGAACCGGCCGGTCGATGATACCGCCGGGGCCGCATGTTCAGGCGGCATGTCGCAGGGCCGGTCGCAGCCCGAATGGCATATGGCGCCAGTCAATGTCCGTAAAGTGAGCGCCGCCGGCCGGCACACAGCCAGCGGCCTCGTTCGGACCGACCGGTCAGGCATCCTCGAACTTCGCGATGACAAGGGTTTCGGCCAGCCCGTCGCGGGTCCATTCCTGGAACGCCGGCAGCGCCATCATCGTCTCCATGTAGGCCTTGGTGTCCGGCGCGACGTCGATCGCGTAGGTGCGCAGGCGATGCACCACCGGCGCGTACATCGCATCGGCCGCGCCGAAGCGGCCGAACAGGAACGGACCCTTGGCACCATAGCGCGTGCGGCATTCGCGCCAGATCTCCTCGATGCGCGCGACGTTGGCCTTGGCGTCGGCCGACAGCGTCACGGGGCGGATCGGCCGATGCAGGTTCATGCCGCATTCGTTGCGCAGCGCCACGAAGCCGGAATGCATCTCGGCGCACACCGATCGGGCATGCGCGCGCGCGGCGACGTCGTCGGGCCACAGCTTCACTTCCGGATACCGCTCGGCGATGTATTCGATGATGGCGAGCGAATCCCACACCGTGACGTCGCCGTCGACCAGCACCGGCACCTTGCCGGCGCGACTGAAGGACAGGATCTGCTCCTTGTCCGCGGGATTGTCGGTGTAGAGCGGGATCAGCGTCTCCACGAACGGAATGTCGTTGGCGCGAAGCGCGAGCCAAGGCCGCATCGACCATGACGAGTAGTTCTTGTTGCCGATCGCGAGTTTCAGCGCAGCCATGTCATCAGTCCTTCCCGAGACGCGTTGAAGCGAGCCGCTTTTAACGCCATCGCGTGCCGCCAATCAATCGTTGCCGCATCCTACCATGCGTGGCAATCGTGGCGGCTTGCGAGGAGAGAGAGATGAGCAGGCATTGGGTCGACATCACCGCGGTCGGCTTCTTCATCATCGAATGGCTGGTCTATGCCCTGACGCTGGAGCATTCGGCCTACGGCCGCGACAGCTTGTCGGCACGCATGAACCGCTATCGCGAGGTCTGGGTGCGCCGGCTGCTCGACCGCGAGACGCGTATGGTCGACATGCAGATCATGGCCTCGCTGCAGAACGGAACCGCTTTCTTCGCCTCCACCAGCCTGATCGCGCTCGGCGGCGCACTGGCGCTGCTGCATGCCACCAACGACGCCATCACGATTCTGAGCAAGCTGCCGATCGACCTCAGCACGTCGCCGGCGATGTGGGAGCTGAAATGCGTCGGCCTCGTGCTGATCTGCGTCTACGCCTTCTTCAAATTCGCCTGGTCCTATCGCCTGTTCAACTATGTCGCGATCCTGTTCGGCGGCATGCCCCCGGCCGAGCGGCGCGACACGCCGGAGGCGGAAGCCCATGTCATCCGTACCACGCGCCTGTTCGAATCCGCCGGCCGCCATTTCAACCGCGGCCAGCGCGCCTTCTTCTTCGCGCTCGGCTATCTCGGCTGGTTCGTCAGCCCCTGGCTGCTGTTCGTGACCACGGCTGCGGTGGTGGTCGTGACCTGGCGCCGGCAATTCGCATCGAGCGCATGGGCGGCGATGGCACCGGAGGTGGTGGATGGCGCGGAGAGGATGAAGCGCGGTCATTGAGGCACGTGTCCCGGACAAGCTGCAACGCGCAAGCGTTGCGGCGCAGAGCCGGGACCCAGGGCAACACGGCGCGATGCGGATGGACGGCCCGGCTCTGCAGTGCACCGTCGAACCGGACGATGCTTCGCATCGCCGGGGACGCTGCGCTGCGTCCGGGGCACAAGAGCGGATTGTGGCGCATGCTCTTTCCACGTCTTCATTGCGATGCTCCAGTGCATATCCCAGCGGCGGTGCCGTAGGGTGGGCAAAGGCGCACTTGCGCCGTGCCCACGATCTCCGTCCATAAGCGACAAGGCGTGGGCACGCTGCGCTTTGCCCACCCTACGAGATCTGGTTTGTGGCACGTAGCTCAGCTCGCAGACACGCCTCTTCGGCCTCGCGGCGCAATTCGCCCGAGCTTTGCTTGGTCTCGCAACCCTCTCATCCAAGAGGGCGCAGGGAAGGCCGGGTGCTGGCTCGCACCCGCGGTCCGCTGCGCGAAAAGCACGCGCAGAAAGAACCGCACAGCA
>NZ_JACIHC010000023.1:0-90558 GCF_014198205.1 Bradyrhizobium sp. SBR1B | reverse complement strand
GCCCATTGGGCATCAGTCAAAACGAATCGGTTCATTCCAAGCTTGAATCACAATCAAGCGGGAATGAGAATCCTGAATCCAAACAGACCCTAGAAAGACCTCAAGATCTTTTTATGTAGAGATTGGTCGCTGCATCTTTGACGAATTGGATTTTGGTACCTGGCTCATTAAGACATCCAATCTGAAGGGCGCTTCGATCATCGCCTTCAGCTGCGATCGCCACATCGTCCCCTTGCAAGAACATGGCTTGTTCTCCCGCCGAAAGCTCCGCCCAAAACCCGTCGGTTGCGGCAACAAATGATTTGCCCGACTCTGCTGTGATTTTGTTTACCTCGCCCGGAATGAATTCTCTCGCTCGGAAGCTTCGTGTCAGCCGGTTCAGGGCAGGACTCCTGGCGATCTCGTCAAACGGAACGTCACCTATCGGATTGGCCAACGTATGGGGCTTGGTGAACCAATGGACCGCGCCGTTTTCCTCGCGGCTTCCTAACAAGCAATCGCCAGCGTGCAGAACGAGCGCCGTCCCTGTGTTCGGCATATGGACGAGCACGTAGCTCGCGCTGTCCCGCGGAAATCGCCAAGATAAGCTGCGATGAGTGCGGCGCAATTGCGCGCTGAGACATTCTACCGTTGCGGCTTCGTCGTTGGCGACGTACCAGTCTACGATATCGCGGATAATCTGGCGAGCAAGGTCACCGCTTGTCGGGCCAGAGGTTGAACCGTCGAGAAGGAGACATAACACGGCATCGGCGCGCACTCCGACTCCCGCGCAATCCGGGTTATCGCGCGTCCTCTTTCCTTGCTCACTGCGCCAGTTGATCTCCATTCCCCTCTCGCTCAGCAGCATTGCATATGGCGACAAAGCGCTCTCGTACAATATCGACGCGGCCTTCAGGTCCTTTGATATTACCTTCGAGAGAATGATCAAAATCCTCATGAGTTAAAAGCGCTTTGAACTTCTCTGCAATGTAGGAGCGAACATCATCGTCTGCGTTTTGGATTTCAGTCACGAGCTCCTCTCGCCCATCAACGACGAGAAGGATATCCTCGATGTCACGGCTGCCTAGGAGATCACCGTTGCCGCGACCAAGATATGCTTCCAACTTTGTCGCCACGAATAGTTCCGGCGTGAGACGCTTGATGTTCAGTGTCTCGTTCAGGGGACACGTGACCGCCGTCTCAATGCCTTTGGCGTACCAGCGATTGCTAAAGCCGAGAATGCTTTCGTCATCCGGCATGAAATCGACCTTGAGTTCGCCGAGCCGCATGCGGCAAATGATCTCGTCTTCCGGAGATTCCACAAACCCCTTCTGACGTAACTGGTCTTGCAGTTGAGCCCATTGCGCATGTCCAACGAGATCAACGATGAGATCCACGTCGTCGGTTGCCCGAACGCCTTCGAGCACGATTTCGTCCGTAATGAAAAGGGCTGTTGTGCAACCGCCAACAAACACCAGCCGCTCGCGCAGATCGTCTCCCAGTGACTGGGCGACCGTTTGCAGCATCTGAAGCAATTGGCCTTTAACGGTGGTCATTTTTTGAGCAGCCTTTCCGATAGGCGCTCGGCCGCGAGCCCCGCCTCCCTTTGATTTCCAAGCCTGACACCATCGATAAGGGCCAGATACTCATACAGGCGATCGTCCTTTTGAATCGCCTGGGGTACGCTTTTGAACAGCGGGTCTATCGCCTGGCCCATGTCTTTGCCTTTGGCATACGGCCAGACGTAAATGTACTCGCCTCCGCTGATCAGAAGATTTTTGAGCGGGGCGGCCGCAAAGGCGGTGGGAATGCCCCGGGTCATCGCACCCGGCTTAGCCGGGAAAACGAACTTCAATCCGTGCACCAGGAAATTATAGAGATTGCGGCGGTTGGGCCTTGCCTGGCCGGATGCCCGATCTTTGACCGCAAGACCCGACGAAAGGCTCCGGTTGATCGAGGCATTGACCTCCGTCTTGCTAATGCCAAGGGCTGCTTCCAGGCCGCGCACGGAGTATGGGTCATCGTGATGCGAAGCCTCTTCGGGATGCGCATCACCCTCGTTTTTGCCCTGTTCAACGCTCACGAGCTTCAGCAATATAACAAGATCTTGACTTTTCATGCAAATTCGCCGTCGTCCGCTGTCCTAGGACTGAGGACAGTCAACCATAGAGCGGGTCTTTTGATCAAGAACAGAACTTACCGCCCACGTGGCGCCGCGAATGATGGGAGGCCAACCACCCCTGATAGTACCTCCGAGTATCCACCACTTCAAATTATTGCTGCTTCAAGCCTGCCCTCACCGATCGGCCGAATTCGTAAGCCCAACCTGCCCGCCAGCGTTTCTAACGAATCCATAACCGCTTCCTTGAGCGAGGTGGTGGCGCTCGTGTGGATTTCCAGCAATAAATCGAGCGCGGCATGCGTGCCGTGCGCGGCGATCATAGAGACAGCTCCAGATGCTCCATTGTAGGAACATCGATCGACGACTCTCTCAAGAAATGGAAGTGGCAGAAGATGCTGTCTTTCACGCAACGTCGTCAGTGCATGCCCAACATGTGCTGCCGTGTCAGAATCTGCAAGATCGATACCGTTCGAATCCAACACCTGCTTCAGTCTCTGTTCGATCGCCGACAAGGCAGCCTCGGATCCGAACCGCGCAAATCCTTCGGCTTGGTTTAGACCGTCGATCGGTTCATAGTCTTCCATGGCCGCCCACTCCTCCAACAGCGGCAGGAAGAGGTCCGCGCCCGGGTGCAGCGGTGCAACATCAATCAACCCTCCCTCGAACATGTCCATCTGAAAAAGGGCTGTCATTCCAAGCACGATGCTGCTGGTCAATCCCGCCCTATCCGATGGAGAAAATGTGCGTTCCTTGAGGCGTAGTATCAAGGTTTCTACCAGTGATCGGGACCGATGATGACCGAAGATCGCAATCGTCGTACGGAGATCCGCGATGGGCAGCCGATCTGCCGCTTCGACCAAGGCGCACATCGAATCGCTGTTGCCATATCGCGCTCCAAAGATCGACAGTCGTCGCCGCAATTCGTCTTGGATGCTGTCGTCCTGTGAGAGAGTTCGACAGATTTCGGCCTTTTGTGCCGGCAGAAGTCCACGCGGCAGATAGCCTAAAAGGTCCAGCTTCTCCTTCATCTTCAGATCGGACCGCATCAAGGCGTCCCTCAGAGACGAGACCGGATCCTTCAGCTTCATGATGATTTCGACGGCAGCGGAGCGCGTGTGATATCCCGGCATTCCCAGCGCGGCCTCGACGAGCGGCATTGCTCGGGGATCCACCGGCGTGGAATGAAGGCCGAAAGCTTCCAAGCGGATGTAAATTGGCAAACGCTCATCAAGCGCGACCGCCAACAGATGTTCATCAGATAGCTGTGCTGGATCTAAATGTCCGATGAGCGAAGATATCGCCTCCAACTCCTTTTCGGACGCGCCGTCGCGTCGCGCACGGGCGACATATATGTCGAGAGCTTCATCACCAAGCGCGCTCACTGCAGGCTGCATCTCGGCAAGATTGAGCAGATGCTCGATATCTCCGGCAAGAAAATCCGCGAGAACCGAACGGGTCAGATCGGGGCTTTTGATCTGCGCGACGATGGTCCCGGCTCCATGGTGCAGCAGCCAGCGGTTGGATAATAGCGCGCGCAACTCGGGAATCATTGGATCACAGAAGGCGGCAGCAATCAGCGCTCCGATCCGACCACGCAGCCGCCAAGCGGCTGAAGGCCATAGTCGACACAATCGCCGTGTAAGTTCAGCTTTCAGCGGCGGCGTCACGCTCATACCGTTCGCGACGCAGCGTGCCATAAGGCGCATCCCGGTACCGAATACGTCGTCTTCCTGCGCCAGGAAGTTTGTAACCAATGGAATCGGATGCGGATGCCTTTCGAGCACAAACTGCAACGTCTGTGCCCACGGCCTCTTCGATGCCGAGGACAGTCGGCCGGAGATTCCCTCCATGCGGAAATCCAGTATGTAACACGCAGCGAGGTATTCCTGGACCACAGGGAATGGAAAGACGAACCGAGCGGGTCCGCTCGGGCGGAGCACGCCGCATGTGATGAGCCTGTCCAGCGCAGGCTGCACGGGCTGACCTAGCCCGAGTGCATTTCGAACCGAAGCTTCCAAACGCCGCGCGTCCACGCCGATCGCTTCGCGCTCCAAGGAATCATAAGCAATCAATTCTGCGATAGGGCGCAGCGCCGCCGGGTCGACCACGGCGCTAACCGCTCCCTTGAACTGCTCCGGACGGAACAGCAGGTGCAGATAAGCTTCGAGCAATTCGGTCCGCTTCGAGGGAAGTTCGCTCACCTCAAGATCCGAACAGAGCAGGATAGCGAGAAAAAGCGGGATGCGGACAAGCCGCCCGAGATCTGGACGGGCCGTGAAGGCTTGTTGCAGTCGTTTTCCGAAGCCGGCATCGTTCGGACGATAAAAGGAAATATACCTGCCGATATCGTCGGTATCCAGCGCGTCCAATTCAACAAGAAATGCGTCCGTCGGCGCCGCAAGCGCCGCGGCGTCGCGAACAGTCAGAAGCCACGGCACGGCCGGATAGCGTAGGGAGAAAGTCTTGACACGCTCGAGCATGACGGCGCGACGGTCGATCGAGACTTCGTCGAGCCCGTCGAAGAAGAGCACCAATAGCCCCGCTTCCGCGGCCCTTGTCCAATCAACGGAGACTTCGAACTGCGCATTCAGCTGGTCCTGAAGAAAACGGCCGACGCCGCCTTCTTGCTTTGCGAGTTCATGAATTGAGATGATTGCGGGAAGCAATCCGCGCTCTGCCGCCGATTTGGCCAGCGCCAGACTCAAGGTACTCTTGCCGAATCCGGGGCCTGACACGACCACGACGCGGTCGAACCCGGCCGTTGGAAAATTCGACACGTTCACGGAGTCCGGCCGGATGCCAAACCAGGGATTCGGCACCTCGTCATCGAAGTCCGCGCGGTGCGAACGATCGTACCGATGAGCGCGGGGCCAAATAAATGTCTCGTCGATCGGCTTGACAACGCCGGTACCGGGAACCTCGATCACAGCTTTACCCGTCAAGACGGAGCGGTAGCTATCGGCGCCCCACCCTTGGGGCTCGCCGATCACCACCCCCTCGCTCCTTAGTCGCTCGAGGAGCCTCGCAGGCTCGAAGGTTCCCCGTACGATTGAGGCCCCGCCGACCATGTCGCGGAGTCGAGCGAGCAACGAGGAGGGATCGCAGTTTGAATCCGGCATCCATAGCGGTGCATGATCACGCTCGATCAGGGCGTGAGAATAGACTTCCACATCGACGCGGGAAAGCAACGCGCGAACGTTGTCGGCGTTGACAGCGTAACCGGCAAGGGCGGTTTCGATCTTGGAGAACAGCGACCGTTGCCCTTCGTTGAGCCGCTTCGTTAAGTATTCTTCGTGGTCTACGGCGTCGGTTGTTCGGCGGCAGCATTCCTCCAAGTCCGCGGCAGTCTTTGACGGTTCTCCAAGAACCAAAAGCAGACGATCCTCAAGTGCTGTCGTAGGTCGAGCCAGTTGCTGCCAGAATTGCTGCCATACGCGGTCCCAGGCGTCGGATGAAACGTCTATCGAACGCTTCGCCTAGATGTAGCGTCGCGATCCATCTCCAAGTAACACCACAATGTCGTCGACGGCCTCAGGTGCTTCCACGCGCACATGCAAGACTCGATCTCGTCTTGCACGGGACCGAAGGTCCACCATCCGGCCGAGATATAAGGCAGCTATCGTGTTCTGGAAGAAAATTCCGGCCTGATTGGCCGGCCCGCCTGCTTCCGCCATTCAGAAATACCCCTCCAACGTTGCGTACTGCGGCGTCTCGCAGTCACCGGCTGCGATATCTCACGACATAGTGTGTCAGTGGCCAAGAAGGAGATTGGTCAAACGTGCTCGGCTCGCGCGCACCCGACACTGATCATTGCTCATGCGTTTCCACTTTCAGGATTGTATCCGATCCAGAGGGCCGGCCATCAATTCCTGCCAAGACGGCCGCTTCACCTCCTCCGTAGGCACACAAATGGACAGGTCGCGTTGCCATCGCCCAAGGCCCTTCACTTCGAAATCAAGCCGAATAGGCAGCCAGTTTTCGGAGGGAACGTTAGCGAGAAGTTCGACTCCGTAGACTTGCTCGACGCACTGTAACGGCGTGTATTGGCGACTATCGAGGGGATCACATAGGGGATTGCGGCCTGACGGATGACCTCCAATTTTAGGATCTGTTCGAGCCATGGAGAGCCTGCGAGCAGGCGAAAATATTTTGGCGAAGCGCGTGCCAAAGTCCCTATGAAATGGGCTTTCGCCTTTTTGACTCGAAAGGCATGTCTTTATCGTTTGTGGGAGCGCAGCAATGCCAGCCACCTCGGCTATCCCGCCATTCTCGGTCGGCATGAGATCATGGTCCTCAGACAGTGCAAAATCCATCGGGAGTTCAGCCGCGGTGATTCGTTCGGCACTCGGATAAATTGGGCACGTTAGCATATGGCCGCCGGTCAGTTCCTTGCTGACGGACGGTGCTGCGCTCAGCACGCGCCCATCACCTGAGTTGATGAGTACATAGCGATCGATCGTCGGCGCCCGTTCAAAGCGCTCGATGAATTTGAGCAGGTCGTGCAGGTCCCCTTCGACGAAATTCTGCAAATGTAAACGCCATTGCGATTTTGTCGACGCCGAGTAACTCGCCGCAGAAGACAATATCTGGCCCGATAGCGATAAGGTCGAGCGAGGATTCGCCACCCCGTAGCGCAGCCCGATGCTTGCGGTCGCAGTCAAGTTCGTGCTCGCGCTTCATCGCTCGAAGCATATCAGGAGTGTAGGTGACTTCGTCCCTGTCGATAAGATCCGCATGATGGGCACACAGCCAGATGCCGTTCGAAATGTCCGCGCGTTTCTCTGGCGTCATCGCGGCGAGGTAGCGCCGTCCGCCAGGGGCGGCTGCATGAATATGCGCGGCCTTTCCAGTCATGTTGACGGCGTCGGGTGATTCGTCGCTCGGACCCGAAGTCGTACGCTTGCAACCACGGAAGGAGCAGAGATTGCTGGCGCGGAGCCTGAGTGCGTCTTTTGTCTTTCGCGAGAATTCGTCTCGATTGCTCATTGGCCCCCTGGAGCGGCTTAGGCCGAACAGGCGAATAGGACAGATCGATGCGGCATGTATTCACTATTATCAAGACAATTCGCGTCACGGCGGCTAGGGTCCTCAACTGCCCAGCTGACAGCGCCATACGCCGCACGGAAGCTGCCCGCACCAGATCGGCTCTTCCGAGAGCCGTTCCCACGAGATTATTGCCGAGCAAGCAAACAGCCTGATACGATTGCGAGATCAACGGAAGTGCGACTCCGAATGCCGAATCCCTTCATCAGCGTGATCCTCGCGCATTATCCCAGCATCGAGCAACTGCGGGCGACGACAGAACTCGAAATCGAGCGCGCGCTGCTGCGCTGCATCGTTGAATATTGCGCAGACGGAATGCATCCCATGATAACGCGGGATGCAATTCCCACGCTGCTGCTTGAGGACGGCGGCTACGCTTATAGCGTTCAGACCAAATCGGATCTCGAGCGCGTCATTGCCAGAGCGTGGAAAGGGTTGGAAGACGGCGGCCTGATCGAGGAGCCTGATTCTTATAACGGAAAAAATGGATATCGCGTGCCGTCGGCTAAGGGCAAGAGCGCACACGCGGCAACTGACTACACAGGTGTCCGAATGCGGACTAGGTTTGCGCGCGAGATGTTCCATCCAAGCTTGCCCGACGCCGCTTGGAACGCATTTTCTGTCGGCGACTATGACACAGCAATTTTCGAAGCCTTCAAATCGCTCGAGGTTGCCGTGCGAAACAAAGGCTCGCTTGCCAGCACGGATTTTGGCGCCGCGCTCATGAAGAAGGCCTTTGACCCTGACAATGGGCCTCTTCGCGAAGTGGCAGCGCCACGTTCTCGCAGAGTAGCCCGCTGTGATCTGTTTACGGGAGCATTCGGCGAGATTCCTAACCCTAAGGGCCACAATGATCCGACGATCACCGACACGTTAATCGCTGTCGAAGAACTGATGACGGCGGGCGTGCTGCGTCGGATCGTCGATAACGCGTAGAGCGTACGCAACGCCAGTTAGTCTATCAGAACGCGGGACTTTGCTCGTGATCCGATGCTTGTGCCGAAGCAGTTGTCGAAGCGCTATCCGTGCTACAGCGTGATCGATAATGTGTTAGTATGCGACTGCGGGATCATTCGGTCCTGTCGAGATATATAAGGAAGATCTCATCCCCATTGCATATCCCCGTCCAACATGACGGGCCGGCTAAGAGATTGTTTCTAAATGCAATTTCTCTTCCAACTTGGTTGATGCACAACCATCCCTCAGGCGATCCCTCGCCCTCGCAGGCGGATATCCAGATGACGAAGGCGATCATCGACATCGCCAATCCGCTCGGGATTGCCGTGCACGATCACATCATCGTCGGCAAGAGCGGACATGCCAGCCTGCGCGGGATGCGGTTGATCTAGGGCGAGATACCGTCCGTCGCGATGCGCGTTGCGGCCGCTCACCTGAACTCGATGATCGCTCAGTAGCAATACCTGTGATCGACCCGGACGTAGTAGCCGTCCGGCCTCTGCATGTAGCAGCCGCGCTGATAGGCGTAGTAGCCGGAGCGGCGGCGCTCGCCTTCGGAGGCGATCGCGGCGCCCGTGCCGGCGCCGACGACGGCACCGATGGCAGCACCGCGGCCTCCGCCGAGCGCGCCACCGAGGATCGCCCCGCCGACGCCGCCGATGATCGCGCCGCCGATGGCATCCTGGGCGGCGGCCTCATGCACCGGCACCGCCATCGCAACCGTCAGACACACCGCCATTCCAACAGCTCGAAGCATCCCGAATCCTCCCGGTTGATGCCGCCAGTCATAGCGCTCGGGACGGCGCCGGACCAGACCAATTGTCGCAGCCAGCGCGGGGCCTCAGGCCGAAGGACCCTTGCCCAGGGCAAACGAGAGCACGATCGCGTCCGGTGCCTGCTTGAATTCCCTGGTCACCGTCTCGCGCACGAGGCCGGCGAGGTCGCCCAACGGCTTGGTCTGATAAAGGCCCGGAAACATGACCGTCACCGATGCGAGGCGGCCATTGCGCCAGTTGAAACCGACCTGCGGCCTGACGCCGGTCGATTGCTCGAGATCGCCCTCCACGGCCCGTGCGTGCTGCATTCCGTCTTTCAGCGCGCCAAAGGCATCGCAGCCGGACAGGGCAAAGGCGAGGACAATGACGACGACGGCTCTGAACATCGAGGGGCCCGAACGGAATTCATGCTCTACGCTGGATTGCAGCGACCGTATCATGCACCATGTCATGCAGGCCACAGAAAAGACGTGGCGGCCGCCGAGCCGGCGGCGCACTTGCCTCCAGGCCTAAGATTACGGTTCGACCCAGCGCTGCACGGCCTCGACGGTATCGGCGGGCGTGGTGTTGAAGCAGATCGCAGCGTCAGGCGCGAGGCGGTGGACGAGGTTGAGCACCTTCTCGAACAGCACGAGGCGCTCCTTCGGCTCGCGCAGGCCGGCGCCGATCACGATGCAGTCGAAAGTCTCGTCGCGGAGCGCCGCCGTGACGCTGGCTTCCGCGGTGGCGTCGAGATCGATCAGGCAGCTCGTGACCTCGAAGCCGAGATCGCGCAGGCGCAACAGCTGCGCCTCGATGTAGGTTCGCACGAGCTCCGGCGTGAGCTGCGGGAATGCGCTGTAGTCGGCACTGCCGGGTTCGATGCCGATCGCGAGGACGCGCTTGGCCATGCCGGATCTCCCAACGAAATCACCTCTTCCGTCAACGAGATGCCCGGTCTGCAGGTTCCGCCTTCGCGTGGCGTCATTCGGCGGCAACGGATGTGGGGCCGCCTATTGCCGCAGCATGATCAGGGGGTCGGCGGTATCGGGGACGCGCCGCCATTGCGCGTTGTCGTCGGCCTCGAACTGCCAGACGTTGCCCGATTTCGACATCAGGATGATCTGGCCGCGCTCCAGCCGCCATTGCGTCGGGTTGAACTGCGCGATGGCCGCCTCGCATTTCGGCTTGAGGAAGACCTGGAAATTGTCCTGGCCGGCTTCGGTGTTGGTCAGCGTCAGCCCGCAGACCGGCTGGCCGTTGCCGCGCACCATCGACCAGTCGCCGATCATCTGGTCCATCGACTTGGCCATCGAGCGGGCCGCGGCGAGATCCTGCAGGATGTAGACGCCCTCGCCCTGCCGCAGGCCCTCGAAGATGCCGGCCTCGACCTCGGTGAAGTCGATCACGGCTTCACCGCTCGCATCCTGCAGACGGACGATGTCGAGGCCCCTGACGCTCCAGGCGACGATGTCCTTGGTGAAGGGCAGCGCCGCCTTGCAGGCCGGCTCCAGCTCGAGCTTGAAACCCTGCCCCGCGGCATCGCCCTTCATCGTGACGACGCAGGTCTTGCTGCGCTCGGTGGTCGATAGCTCCCACTGCCCGAGCATCTCTTTCTTCAGGCTCGTTGCATCCTGCGCAGGCGCAGCGCCGATCGCGGCCAAGTGGGCCGCGACGGCGAATGCAACGACCCGAAGAATTTTCATCAGCGCCCCTTGAACGGCGTTTCGGCAACCGGCGTCAGCGGCGCCTTGCCTGAGAACCATGACTTGAGGTTGTCGACCACGAGCTGGTCCATCGCGTTGCGCGTCACCACCGAGGCCGAGCCGATATGCGGCAGCAGCACGACGTTCTGCATGGTCTTGAGCTCGTCCGGCACAGTCGGCTCCGCCGCGAACACGTCAAGGCCGGCGGCCAGGATGGTGCCCGACTTGAGCGCCTGCACAAGCGCCGGCTCGTCGACCACCGAGCCGCGTGCGACGTTGACCAGAACGCCGCGCGGGCCGAGCGCCTTGAGCACCTCGGCATTGATCATCTTGTTGGTCGAGGCGCCGCCGGGCACGATCACCATCAGCGTGTCCACCGCCTTCGCCATCTCGATCAGATCAGGGTAGTGCTTGTAGGAGACGTCCTTGGACGGGTTTCGCGAGTGGTAGACCACCGGCACCAGCGAGGCATCGAGCCGGCGTGCGATGGCCTGGCCGATCCGGCCCATGCCGACGATGCCGACCTTGCGGTCGCGCAGCGAGCCGACGCTGAGCGGATAGTTCTGCGTCTGCCAGAGCCCGGAGCGCACGTAGCGGTCGGCCTTGATGAATTCGCGCAAGGTGGAGATCAGCAGGCCCATCGCGACGTCGGCGACCTCCTCGGTCAGCACGTCGGGCGTGTTGGTGACGATGATGCCGTGCTCGGCCGCGTATTTGGCATCGACGTGATCGTAGCCGACGCCGAAGCTTGCCACCATCTCGATCTTGGGCAGCTGCGACAGCGAACCCTTGTCGGCACGGACGGTGTGATAGGTCACGGCGACACCGCGGATCTTTTCGCGGATCGCCGGCGTCAGCCGTTCGAGGTCGCCGTGCGTCTCGGCCTTGTGCACGACGAAATGGTCGGAAAACCCGTTCTCGAGGATCGGCCGCACCGGCCCATAGATCAGAAGGTCGATCTTTTCGGACGAAATCGAACCGGCAGCCATCAGTTTTCCTTTCCAAGCGCGCTTTCATGCCAGCGCCGTAAAACGAGGTGCGAAACTAGCGCCAGCACCCCATAGATGACAATCCCGGCAAGCGACAACAAAAGCAGCGCTGCGAACATGCGGGGTATGTTCAATCGATAGCCTGATTCCGCGATCCTGTAGGCAAGCCCGGAGCCGGCGCCCGCTGTTCCGGCCGCGATCTCGGCCACGACCGCGCCGATCAGCGACAGGCCGCCTGCGATGCGCAGGCCGCCGAGAATGTAGGGCAGTGCCGCGGGCAGCTTGAGAAAGCGCAGCGTCTGCGGCTTTGAGGCGCCATAGAGCTGGAACAGGCCGGCAAGGTTGCGATCGACCGAATTCAGCCCGAGCGTGGTGTTGGACAGCACCGGGAAGAAGGCGACAATGAAGGCGCAGACGACGACTGCGGTTTGCTGCTCCAGGTAGATCAGGAGCAGCGGCGCAATCGCGATCACCGGGGTGACCTGGAGGACGATCGCATAGGGAAATAGCGAGTATTCCACCCATTTCGACTGGTTGAACAACAGTGCCAGCGCGATGCCGCCGATGCTGGCCGCGGCAAAACCTTCGAGCGTGGTCAGAAGCGTGGTGGCAAGCGATTGTGACAGCACCGCCCAGTCCTTGATGAGCGTCAGGACGATGACGGAGGGCGCCGGCAGCACGTAAGGCGGGATGTCCTTGATGCGCACCACCAGTTCCCAGGCGAGGATGCCGGCCGCGAACACGATGACGGGAAGCCCAAAGCGCATCGCGCGTTGCGCGCCTCGCGGTTTTGCGGTGACGGGGGCTTGCGCGTTCATAACGTCGACTGCCCCGAATAGGATGGCGCCAGCGCCGCCGAGACCTTCCGGCAATAATCGGAATAGGCCGCGGAGGTGCGAAACGCCTCGCCGCGCGGCTCGACCGTCTCGATGCGGATATCGGCCTGGATGCGGCCGGGCCGCGCCGTCATCACCACCACGCGCTGCGACAGATAGACGGATTCGAACACCGAATGGGTGACGAAGATGACGGTCTTGCCGAGGCTGCGCCACAGCGCGAGCAGATCATTGTTGAGGCGGAAGCGCGTGATCTCGTCGAGCGCGGCGAACGGCTCGTCCATCAGCAGGATATCCGGATCGGTGACCAGCGCGCGCGCCAGCGACACCCGCATTTTCATGCCGCCGGAGAGCTCGCGCGGAAAGGCATCGGCGAAATCGGCGAGCCCGACGCTGGCCAGCGCCGCGTCGGCACGCCCGCGCGCCTCGGCCTTCGGCACGCCGGCGAGCCTCAGCGGCAGCCGCACATTCTCGCGCACGCTGGTCCAGGGCATCAGGGTCGGCTCCTGAAACACGAAGCCGATGCCGTGGCCCGGCAGCACCTCGCCTTCGTGACGCGCCACCCGCACGATGCCTGACGACGGCGCGCTGAGCTCCGCGATCAACCGCAGCACCGTCGACTTGCCGCAGCCGGACGGACCCAGCAGCGAGATGAACTCGCCCTTGCGGACAGTGAGGTCGAACGGGCCGAGCGCCATGACGCCATTGTCATAGGTCTTCGTCACGCTGCGCAGGCTGACGGCGAGATGCGTCAGGCCGGCGTCGGCCGCGGACGAGGTTTTGCCTGATGACATCGAGCTTGCGCTACGGCTTGCTCGGGCGCAGCTCGACGCCGACGCCCTTGTTGACGAAGCGCAGCGTGTAGGATTTGCGGAAGTCGAGTTCGGGCTTCACGACGCCGGCCTTGACCATCTTGTTGAAGAAGGAGGTGTAGCGCTCGTCGCTCATCGCGCCGATGCCGTTCTTCAGGCTGTCGCCGGAATCGACGATGCCATGCTCCTTCATCTTGGCGACGGAATAAGCAAGCAGGTCGTCGGTCATTTCCGGATTGAGCTTCTTGATCATGGCATTGCCGGCGGAATTGTCGCGGTAGATGTAATTGTACCAGCCGATCATGGAGGCATCGACGAAACGCTGCACCAAATCGGGCTTCTTCTCGACGACGTCGCGGCGCGTCTCGATCAGGGTCGAATAGGTGTTGAAGCCGTAATCGGCGAGCAGCAGCACGTTGGGCTTGAAGCCGGCGGCCTTCTCCACCGCGAAGGGCTCGGAGGTGACATAGCCCTGCATCGCGCTCTTGGGATTGGCGATGAAGGGTTGCGGATTGAAATTATAGGGCCGCACGTTCTTCTCGTTGAAGCCGTATTCGGACTTCAGCCACTGGAAATAGCTGGTCATGCCCTCCTTGGAGACGAACAGCGTCAGCGGCTTGAGGTCCTCGATCTTGCTGATCTTGGCATCCGGCTGCGTCAACATCACCTGCGGATCTTTCTGGAAGGTCGCGGCGATGGTCACGACGGGGACGTTGTTGGCGACCGCGTCGAACGACATCAGCGTGTTCGCGGCCATGAAGAAATCGATCTTGCCGGCGATCAGCAGCATCCGGTTGTTCTCGTTGGGACCGCCGGGAACGATGGTGACGTCGAGCCCGTATTTCTTGTAGGTGCCGTCGGCGACCGCCTGGAAGAAGCCGCCATGCTCGGCCTCGGCGACCCAGTTGGTGCCGAAGGTGACCTTGTCCAGCGTCTCGGCACGCGCCTCGGCGCTGCAGACGAAAGCAGCCATCAAGCCCGCAATGAACGCTCTGCGCAGATGAAAGGGGGTCATAATGGCACTCCGTCGATCGCTTCTGGCCAATCGCTTCTGGCTCATGTGAACGCAACGCGATAAAACCGCATGACGTCAGGGGACGCGAGCCGGCCGGGCCCGCATCCCCTGATACCCCAAATTACGTGACAAATTCGGGCAATGAAACCTCCAAAGAAAACTCAATGATGCCATCCCGCGACTGGACCGAAATCCGCTGGGCCGAGACAACCCCTGCGGAATCGTCGCGCTGGATCGCGGTGCTGCCGCTGGCGGCGACCGAGCAGCACGGCCCGCATCTGCCGTTCGAGACCGACGTGCTGATCGCGAACGCCTATCTTGCGCGCGTGCGCGAGCTTCTGCCCGACAACGTTCCGGCCAGTTTTCTTCCCGTCGAACCGGTCGGGATTTCCACCGAGCATATCGACTATCCCGGCACGCAGACGCTGCCGACTGAAACCGCGCTGAAGCGATGGACCGGGATCGGCGAGGACGTCGCGCGTCGCGGCGTGAAGAAGCTCGTCATCATCACCAGCCATGGTGGCAACAGCGCGGCCATGATGCTGATCGCGCAGGATCTGCGCGCGCATCAGAAACTGTTCGTGGTGACGACGTCCTGGTCGCGGCTGTCAGGCGCCGACAAATTGTTCCCGGCCGACGAGGTGCGCCACGGCATCCACGGCGGCGCGGTCGAAACCTCGATCATGCTGGCGCGCTTTCCCGATCAGGTGCGCAAGGAGGCGATCGCGGATTTTCCGGCGAGCAGCATCGCGCTGGAGCAGCAATATCGCTGGCTGTCGACGCAGCGGCCGGCGCCCTTCGCCTGGCAGGCACAGGATCTCAACGCCAGCGGCGCCGTCGGCAATGCGACATTGGCCGTGGCCGCGAAGGGCGAGCAACTGATCGATCAAGGCGCTCGTGCTTTTTGCGAGCTCCTCAGCGAGGTCGATAACTTCGACGTGAACAGGCTCGCCAAAGGGCCGCTCGGCTAGCCGACATCCTATTGTAATCATTTACAAAAACTCATTTCTCCGGGAACGGATTTGCCGCATTCGAACCGGACAGTGGGAGCCTCCGTCAAACTGGGCACGCGGGCCACAACGGACCGCCTCAACCCCGGATGGAGTTTCACATGTCGATCAAGACCAAGATTGCCGCTCTCGCTCTCGCGACCCTCGCCGTCACCGGCAGCATCGTGTCCACCACCTCCTCGGCCGAAGCCAAGCAGCCCGGTTGGGTCTGGGGTGTCGGTGCCGGCATCGCCACCGCCGCCGTCGTCGGCTCCGCGATCGCCGCCAACAACGACCCCTATTACTACGGCTATCACCGCTGCGGCTGGGTCGCCCAGTACAACGCCTTCGGCCAGTACGTCGGCCGCGTTCGTAGCTGCTACTGATTTGAGTACCTGAGGCCGATCTTACGTGGATCCTGCGTCCGACACGGGCGCCTCATCCACCCCGTGTCGTGCCCCCGACCCCGCCCGGCTGTCCCCCCGGGCGGGGTCTTCTTTTTGCCGCCTGAACAACCCGGCAGCGGTCTGGCCCACCGCCCTTCCGATTGCACGTTCCGCGTGTCAGGATAGGATGGGTGGCTGGAGGGCGAGCGTGAATTGGCGGGTTTCAATTGGATCGATCCTGATTGCGATCCTGACATCGACGCAAGCATGTCCCGAGACGGCGCCGCAAGCGCGTACGACGCCCCCGGGCGACAGCCGGCCCGCCGTGGACCTCGAACTCGTCATCGCCATCGATACTTCCTACTCGATGGAAATAGATGACCTGGCAGCTCAACGCGGAGGCTTTGCCAAGGCCATCGTCTCGCGCGAATTTCTTCAAGCCTTGCGGGCCGGCCCGATCGGTAGGATCGCGCTGACCTATTTCGAATGGTCGGCCACGAACGACCAGAAGGTCATCGTCCCCTGGCGACAGATCGACGGACCGGAAGCGGCCGAGACCGTCGCAGATGAGCTCATGAAGGCACCGATCCTCCGCGGGTCGCGCACGTCGATTTCGAGCGCGATCAAATTCGCTATGCCGCTGTTCGAGCAGAATCCATACCGCGGCTCGCGCCGGATCATCGACATTTCGGGCGACGGTCCCAACAACGTCGGCGATCCTGTCGTCACAGCGCGCGACACGGCGTTGCAGAACGGCATCGTCATCACCGGCCTGCCGGTCTTGATCAATGCGACACCGAACGGGACGACGGACATCAGCCATATCGATCACATCGACTGGTACTACGAGGATTGCGTCATCGGCGGGCCAGACTCTTTTGTCGTGCCGATCACCGATCGCGAAGGTTTCAAGGAGGCGATCCGGACCAAGCTGGTGCTCGAGGTGGCGGGCCGCACGCCGAAAAAATCGGCCGCCCCCTCTGCCGACAAGGAGCCGCGCGTGTCCTGCATGATCGGCGAGAAGCTCTGGCAGGCGCGGTGGGATACGGTCAGCCCCGCGACCAAGGCGAACAGTCCAGCCGTCAACACGAGCAGTCCCCCCGACAAGGAGGACGCCTTGCTGAACAAGAAGATCAAGGGCGTCTGCCGCGGCTGCTAGGTGCTTGCGTTGGCCGGCCGACAGCCGCCATTCGGCCGCATCATCCATTTCAGCATCGGTCGGTCGGCGCCCGCCCGCCGGTTTCACGAATGTTTGCCGATGTTGCAGCCGCGTCACACAGCGGTGCGAACCATCCTCTGCGGCAATGCGCATCAGTTGCTATTGCGAATTAATCGCAATAAGGTCCACCACTCAGGTTCAGGAACTGGGGAAGAACCCGCGTCGAGCCGAGATCATCTCGGCGCAGGCACTTTAAGACCTGATGACAGGACCGCTGCGAATCGGCAGGGATATCGCGGCGGGTGGGACACATTCGCGTTTGGGGGCGTGCGTTTTGACGTTGAGAGGTCACCGTTACAGGTATTTGCGGACGGCCGCGGCGATTGCCTCGGGCGTGCTTTCTTTTCCCGCCGTGGGCCGTGCGGCCGATCTGCCGCTGAAGGCGCCGGCGCTGAGAGCTGTCTATGACTGGACCGGCCTCTATATCGGCGCGCATGCCGGCTACGGCCGCGGCTCATCGCACTTTGCGCTGAACGACGGCACAGGGATCAACGACAACGGCGTCTTCAGCGGCATGATCGGCGGCGTGCAGGCCGGCTACAATTACCGGCTCAATTCCGGCTGGCTGGTCGGCGTCGAAGGCGATTTCACGTTTCCCAACTACATCACGTCGAATTCGATCGTCTCCTTCCTGGCGACGCCCGGCAACACCGTCACCCAGCAATGGGACTACGCCGCCAGCCTGCGCGGCCGCGTCGGCTATACCAGCGGTCCGTGGCTCGTCTACGCCACCGGCGGCTTTGCCTGGATGGGCGAGCGCTATTTCGACGCGCCGGCCTCCGGCGCCGAAGTCCCGAAAATCCTGAACACGCGGCCGGGCTGGATCGCCGGTGCCGGCGTCGAATACGGCTTCGCGCCGCATTGGAGCGCACGGCTCGAATATCTCTACAGCCGCTTCGACGGCGCCAACGTCGCCTTCTCCACGGGGGCCCAATACAGCTCCACCTCGCTCGACTTCCAGCAGGTCAGGCTCGGCCTCAACCGCAAGGTCGATTGGCCGGGCATGCCCAGCTACAATCCGAAGAGCTCGCTGATCGACACCGAATCGGATCGCTGGGAGATTCACGGCCAGAGCACCTATCTGCCGCAAGGCTATCCCTCGTTCCCCGCGCTCTACACCGGGCCGAACTCGCTCACGCCGTCGCGGCAAGCCAAGGCGACCTGGAGCAACAGCCTGTTCCTGAACGCACGGCTGTGGGACGGCGGCGAGGTCTATTACAATCCCGAGCTGCTCCAGGGGTTTGGACTGAGCGACACCGTGGGCGCGGCCGGCTTCCCGAACGGCGAGGCGCAGAAGTCGAACTTCCCCTATCCGCATTACAACACCTCGCGCCTGTTCGTGCGACAGACCTTCGGCTTCGGCGGCGAGCAGGAAGAACTCGCCAGCGGCCAGTTGCAGCTAGGGCAAAAGGTCGACGTGTCCCGCCTCACCGTGCAGGCCGGCAAATTCGCGGTGGTCGACGTGTTCGACGGCAATGCCTACGCCAAGGACACGCGCAAGGATTTCATGAACTGGTCGCTGTGGGCGCCTGGCGCCTTCGACTATTCCGCCGACAAGGTCGGCCTCACCTACGGCGTCACCGCCGAGTTCAATCAGAAGCAATGGGCGCTGCGCGGCGGCTATTTCCTGATGGTCGCGGAGCCCAATGCAAATCATTTCGATACCAGGGCCGGAGAGCGCGGCCAGTACGTGATCGAGCTCGAGACGCGTTTCTCGCTGTTCGGGCAGCCCGGCAAGCTCAGGACCATGGGCTGGCTCGACAGCGCCAATATGGGCAGCTTCCGCGAGACGCTGAATAATCCCGCGCTCAACCTCGACATCGCGCAGACCCGGCGCGGCCGTATCAAGGTCGGCTATGTCGTCAACCTCGAGCAGGCGATCACCGAGGATGTCGGACTGTTCAGCCGCTGGAGCTGGAACGACGGCAAGAGCGAGACGATCGCTTTCACCGACATCAACCGCAGCCTGTCGGCTGGTCTTTCGATCAAGGGCACGAAATGGGGCCGGCCTGACGACGTGATCGGCGTCGGCGGCGCGATCAACGCGATTTCGCAGGACTACCGCGACTTCCTCGCCGCCGGCGGCCTCGGCGTGTTGATCGGCGACGGCGCGCTCAACTACCGCAAGGAGCGCATTCTCGAAACCTATTACGCCTATGCGCTGAACAAGAATCTGACGCTCACCGCCGACTACCAACTCATCGTCAACCCCGCCTACAATGCCGACCGCGGACCGGTGTCGGTGTTTTCGGGGAGGCTGCACGGCGAGTTCTGAGCGGCGGCGCGAGTGCGGCGAAATCAGGTGGTGGCCGTTTCACCTCTCCCGCTTGCGGGAGCTGACCTCCGTTATTGCAACTAGCCCTGATGCCACCACGCAGTCTAAGCCGCGCGGATCGCGTCCAGGAACTTGCCGACCTCGACCTTGAGACGGCTGCTCTCGCCGGACAGCGATCGCGCAGAGGTGAGCACGTTGGCGGAGGCTGATCCGGTCTGGCTCGCGCCGCGCTGCACGTCGACGATGCTGGCGGAAACCTGCTGGGTGCCGCGCGCGGCCTGCTGCACGTTGCGGGAAATCTCCCGTGTCGCTGCGCCCTGCTCCTCGACCGCCGCGGCGATTGCGGACGCAATCTCGGACATGCGGGAGATGGTGTCACTGATCGACCTGATGGCGCCGACGGAGTCCTCCGTCGCGGTCTGGATTCCCGTGATCTGCTGGCTGATCTCGCCGGTGGCCTTGGCGGTCTGCTCGGCCAGCGCCTTGACCTCGGAGGCGACCACCGCAAAGCCGCGCCCAGCCTCGCCGGCGCGCGCCGCCTCGATGGTGGCGTTGAGAGCCAGAAGGTTGGTCTGGCCCGCGATCTGGCTGATGAGCTCGACGACGTCGCCAATCCGCCCTGCAGCCTTGGCGAGCTCGCCGACATAATCGTTGGTCCGCCCCGCCTGCTGCACCGCCTCGCCGGCGATGCGCGCGGAATCCTGCACCTGCCGGCTGATCTCGTCGACCGACGAGGCCATCTCCTCGGCCGCCGCGGCAACGGTCTGCACGTTGGTGGAGGCCTGTTCGGAAGCGGCCGCGACGGTTGCGGTGACCTTTTCCGATTGATCGGCCGTGCTCGTCAGCGTTCCCGCGGACACTTCCAGCTCCGAGGAAGCCGACGACACCGTGTTGATCACGTCGCCGATCATGGCTTCGAAATCGCGCGCGATCTGGTCCATGCGCTGGCTGCGCCGCAGCTTCGCGTCGGCCTCGACCGCGGCCGCCTCGTCGGCGGCCTTCTTGGCGAGCAGTGAATCCTTGAAATGCTGCAGCGAACCCGCCACCTGGCCGATCTCGTCATTGCGGCCCGTCGCGGGGATCTCGACCTCGTGCTGTCCGGCAGCGAGCGTTCCGATCACGTCCGCGAGCCGGCTGAGCGGCGTCACCACGCGTCTGCGCAGCATCATGGTCACGGCACCGAGCGTCCCCAGCAGCGCCAGCACGGCGACACCGCCGAGCGCGAGCATCGCCAGCGCGCCATCGCGCGACGCCGAGGCGCGTTCGGAAGCTTCGGCCAAGGCGGCATCGCGCACGCCGTAGAACATCTGGATGGCCGGCACGATGACCTTCGCCAGTTCGTCGGCGTTGCTGCTGTACCTGCCGTCACTCCGGGCTGCGGGAATCTCCTTGTCGACGGCAGCCGCAGCTTTTCCAAAATACGATTCCGTTGCCGCCTTCAGCGCGGTCGCGATGCGGGAGGGATCTCCGAGTTGGTCGATGCCGGCCTCGATGCGCTCGCGGTCGGCCTCCACGCGGCCTTGCATGCGATCCATCAGCGACAATTCGCTCGCCGTGAGCGGGCGGCTCGCGGACAGCGCCGGGGACAGCGTGGCGGCTCGGCTGCCGGCCGCAACACGTAGATCCTGGGCCGTCCGTGCCAGGCTCAACAGCGCCGCGAGCGAGGAATCGGCGTTGATGACTTTCGCTTCGAGCCGGTTCATGACCGGTTCGATGTTGCCGATGACGTCGGCAACACCGGGGAGGAAGCCCTTTGTCGCGGCACTGTCGCGCGCCGCCAGGGGAACGCCCATCGCGCGATCGGCAGCGTTGGTGACCTCCTTCAGCCGCCGCGCGGCACGGTCGAGATTCTCCGCAATCGCGCCGCCGTCATCCAGCACCATGACGGCGCGTCTTGCGGCCTCGAAGCCCGCCTCGGCGGCTTTCGCAGCCTTCGTGGCAGCTTCGAGCTGTGCCGGTGTTGCGGCGCCTTCCTGGAAGATCGGACCGATATAGGGAGCGCGAAGGCTGGCGACATGCTGGCTGGCCATCAGCGTCGCACCAAAGGCATCGACGGTCTTGATCGCGTCGGAGCGGTTCGTGAAGATGCGCGTCTGGGTTATCAGCACCTCGGCGCCGAGGATGACTGCAAACACCGTCACCGTCAGCATCGACAGCGCGAAAAGCTTCCCGATCCGCATCCCTTGGTCCCCCGCATACATTTCTGCAATGTCGAAAACCTAGCCGGGCGGCCACTAAGAGCCCGTTAAGCAACGGCAGCCCCGTAGTTCCACGGGAACTCGCGCAAAGCATGTCGAGGCCAGCGGCCGCGCGGTTCCCTCGGGGGACAAACGCGGCAAAATTGCCGGCATTTCCTTGCCGAATACCTATATCAAAGCGTGGGCCGACCTATTCGGCCACACTCTTTTACCTCGGAACGTCAATGCTCTCGGTCGAACTCGTCATCGTCGTCGTCCTGATCGTCATCAACGGCCTCTTGTCCATGTCAGAGCTGGCCGTGGTCTCGTCCCGCCCGGCCCGGCTGTCGCTGCTCGCCGCCAAGGGCGTGCGCGGCGCCGAGCGGGCGCTGACGCTGGCAGCCGATCCCGGCAAGTTCCTCTCGACGGTGCAGATCGGCATCACGCTGGTCGGCGTGCTCTCCGGCGCGTTCTCCGGCGCGACGCTCGGACAGCGGCTGACGCAATGGCTGCTCGAGCTCGGTCTGTCCACGGGAATTGCCGACATCGTCGGCGTCGGCATCGTCGTGACGCTGATCACCTACGCCACCCTGATCGTCGGTGAGCTGGTGCCGAAACAGGTGGCGCTGCGCGACCCCGAAAGCATCGCGGTCAGGGTCGCGCCCGCCATGCACGTGCTTGCGAAGGTCTCGCTGCCGCTGGTCTTTCTGCTCGATCTCTCGGGCAGGCTGATCCTCACGCTGCTCGGCCGCGGCGGCAAGGCCGAGGAGAAGGTCTCGGAGGACGAGATCCACCACCTCGTCAGCGAGGCCGAGAGCGCGGGCGTGCTCGAGCCCGGTGAGAGGGAGATGATCGCCGGCGTGATGCGGCTCGGCGACCGGCCGGTCGGCGCGGTGATGACGCCGCGCACGGAGGTCGACGAGATCGACCTCAACGACGATCCGGCGGCCATTCGGGAGATCATCGCCAAGAGCCCGCATTCGCGCTTTCCCGTCTCCGACGGGGACCGCGACAAACCGATCGGCGTGCTCCAGGCCAAGGACCTGCTGATCGCCTATATGAACGAACGCAACCCGGACCTGCGCGCGCTGGTGCGCGAGGCGCCCGGCATTCCGGCGTCGGCAGACGCGCGCGACGTGCTGACCATCCTGAAAGCCGCGCCGGTCCACGTCGGTTTCGTCTACGACGAATATGGCGGCTTCGAAGGCATGGTGACGGCCGCCGACATCCTCGAATCGATCGTCGGCGCCTTCCATTCGGAGGCCGGACCGCCGGAGCCCGCCTTTGTCAGGCGCGCCGACGATTCGCTGCTGATCTCCGGCTGGATGCCGGTCGACGAATTCGGCGAATTGCTCGGCGTCGAATTGCCGCCGCACCGCTACAACACGGTGGCGGGCCTGGTGCTGCAACAGTTCAACGTGCTGCCTGATACCGGCGATGCCTTCGATTTCGGCGGCTGGCACATCGAGGTGGTCGATCTCGACGGGCGAAGGATCGACAAGATCCTCGCGAGCCGGTTGAGTGAGGTCGAGACGGGGTGAAATTGAGCGATAGCCCGCGCCCGCTCATGGTCACCCGAACCTCACGCCGATCCGCTTCTCCTTGCGCCAGATCACGGTGCACGACAGGTGCGTTCCGTCGGCTTGGACGAACAGGGTGAAATGCTCGGGGATGCCGACCGGGCTGGTGACGTCGAGCGCGGCGCCGGTATCGGACAGGTTGCGGACGGTGCAGTCGATCGCGCCGCCGCCGAACTCGATCGTTCCGGCCTTCAGCACGCGATGTCTTGCCTTGTCGCGCCGTTCGTCCATGGGCACAATATACACCCAAAGTTGAACAAAATCCTAGATGCCAGCTGCGCTCGCGGCGAATGTGCGCGGGCCGGGCAGGTCTCGCCGCGGGCCGAACGATGCCTTACAGCGCCGGCTGGAACGTTTCCGCCTGAGCCATCCGCCAGGCGTCGCGGAAACGTGGGTCTTCGGTGCCTTCGAGCAGCTCGCCAGGGCGCAGCGCCGGATAGAGCTGCGCAAAGGATCTCACATCGGTGGTCGAGGTGCGCTGGGTGAAGTGAATCGGGCGCAGCTGCTGCGGATGCTCGAGGCCCGCCGCGGCGATCAGCTCGGTCAGCGAATGCAGGGTGGCGTGGTGATAATTGTGCACGCGGTCGATCTTGAGCGGCACGTAAAGCGCGCGCGCGCGCGTCGGGTCCTGCGTCGCCACCCCGGTCGGGCAGCGGTCGGTGTGGCAGCTCAGCGACTGGATGCAGCCGAGCGAGAACATGAAGCCGCGCGCCGAGTTGCAATAGTCGGCGCCGATCGCCATCGCACGCGCCATGTCGAAGGCGGTCGCGATCTTGCCGGACGCTCCGATCTTGATGCGGTCGCGCGCGTTGATGCCGATCAGCGCGTTGTGGACAAAATTGACGCCCTCGCGCATCGGCATGCCCAGATGATCCATGAATTCCAGCGGCGCCGCGCCGGTGCCGCCTTCATTGCCGTCAATGACGATGAAATCAGGATAGATGCCGGTCTGAAGCATCGCCTTGCAGATCGCCAGGAATTCCCAGGGATGGCCGACGCACAGCTTGAAGCCGGCCGGCTTGCCGCCGGACAGGCGGCGCATCTCGGCGATGAACTGCATCATGCCGGCCGGGGTGGAGAAGGCGCGATGCGAGGCCGGCGAGATGCAGTCCTCGCCCATCGCGACGCCGCGGATCTTGGAGATCTCCTCCGAGACCTTTGCCGCCGGCAGCACGCCGCCGTGGCCGGGCTTGGCGCCCTGGCTGACCTTGAGCTCGACCATCTTGATCTGGTCGTCACCGGCAACGCGCGCGAACGCTTCGGGATCGAAGGTGCCGTCGGGATGTCGGCAGCCGAAATAGCCGGAGCCGATCTCCCAGATGATGTCGCCGCCCATCTCGCGATGATAGGGGCTGACACCACCCTCGCCGGTGTCGTGCGCAAAACCGCCCTTCCTGGCGCCGGCATTGAGCGCACGCACTGCGTTGGGGCTGAGCGCGCCAAAGCTCATCGCGGAAATGTTGAACACCGAAGCCGAATAGGGCTTCTTGCAGTCGGGACCGCCGATGCTGATGCGGAATTTCTCCGCGGCATGCGCCTTCGGCGAAACCGAGTGATGCATCCACTCGTAGCCCTGGCGGTAGACGTCCTCCTGGGTGCCGAAAGGACGCTTGTCGAGCTCCATCTTGGCGCGCTGATAGACCACTGCGCGGGTGTCGCGCGAGAACGGCATGCCGTCCTTCTCGCTCTCGAAAAAATACTGCCGCATCTCCGGGCGGATCTCTTCGAGCAGGAAGCGGATATGCGCCGAAATCGGATAGTTGCGCAGCACCGCGTGGCTCTTTTGCAGGAGATCGCGGACGCCGAGCAGCGTCAGCGCGCCGAAGATCAGGATCGGCACCAGCAGGATGTCGAAGATCTTGCGGTCGGCGATGCCGATGCCGATCAGGAGCGCGGTGACGACCGCGCAGATCGTCAGCACGATGTAGCGCGGCGAGAATGGCAGCAGCAGGGTCTCCATGATCCCCTCCTCCGCCAGCGGCAGGCGTTTGGGGGATGAGTGTCGGGAGGAGTCCTGCGTCTTGGTGTCGTCGGCCACGATTCCCATCCTCTCGCCAGCATGAGGCGGTACGATACGCCCTCGCCTGTCATACGGATATGACGCGGCCCTTGTTTCAGGCTAGCGAATTCGGCCGAGATAAATCAATCAGCCGAGAGGATAGGCTTTTGCAGTGCAGCAGAGGGGATGGAAACGGGGACTGGTGGAGGCAACAGTCGCCACCACAACTGAGCTGTCGTCCCGGGCAAGCGTCAGCGCAGACCCGGGATCCATAACCACAGGGGTCGATGGTGAAAAAAGCCGTCACTCCGAGTCTTCGCATAACCGCGGCTGGTGGGTATGGGTCCCGGATCGGCGCGCGCTTAGGCGCGCTTGTCCGGGACGACACCGGAGTGGATCGCTAAGTGTTCGGCAAGACGGCGACCAGAGCTTACCGCTCGACGAACGCCTTCTCGATCACGAAATGGCCGGGCTTGTTGCCGCTGCCTTCGATGAAGTCGCGGCCTTCGAACATCACCTTCAGCTCTTCGAGCATCCCCGGGCTGCCGCACATCATGATGCGGTCGGTGGCGATGTCGAGGGGCGATTGCCCGATATCGTTGAAGATCTGCTCGGAGTTGATGAGGTCGGTGATGCGGCCGCGATTCCTGAACGGCTCGCGGGTCACGGTCGGGTAGTAGATCAGCTTGTCCGCGAGCAGCTCGCCGAACAGCTCGTCCTCGCGCAAGGAAGCGACCAGCCTCTCGCCATAGGCGAGCTCGGAGACCTGGCGGCAGCCGTGCACCAGCACGATGGACTCGAACTGCTCATAGACCTCGGGGTCCTTGATCAGGCTCGCGAACGGCGCGAGGCCCGTTCCGGTCGAGAGCAGCATCAGCCGCTTGCCGGGAAGGAGGTTATCGGTGATCAGCGTGCCGGTCGCCTTGCGGCCGACCAGGATGGTGTCGCCTTCCTTGATCTTCTGCAGACGCGAGGTCAGCGGGCCGTCCTGAACCTTGATCGAGAAGAACTCGAGCTCTTCCTCGTGGTTGGCGCTTGCCATGCTGTAGGCGCGCAGCAGCGGACGGCCGTCGATCTCGAGGCCGATCATCGCGAACTGGCCGTTCTGGAAGCGGAAGCCGGTATCGCGCGTGGCGCGGAAGCTGAACAACGTGTCGGTCCAGTGCTGGACGGAAAGAACCTTCTCTCGGTAAAACGCGCTCATGATTTTCGATATTCCGAATAATTGCGGTTTTAGGGCAAAAGCGTTGCCCGGCCCTGAAACGGGGCGGACACCATTGCCATGGCGGAGGATTTCGCGTGTGTGATCTACGCCATTGAGACCAATAATCAACCTCGTTCCGGATGCAATTGATGCCGGTCAAACCGGCATTTGCGGCGGAATTGGCCATATTGTTAATGAATCTGCTGCCGGGCGCGCGCCGCGGGCAATTTCTTTTCCCTGCAGCGTTCGAATGCAGCACTTAATTTCCATCGCGCTCGCGAGAATTTCATTAAGAATAGCTCTGACTTTCACCCCGGTTCGGCGCCGTTTCCCGCATTTTTGCGGCTTTTGGCGCCAGGAACGTCTGAAACGCGACAGAAACACATGGCGGCAAGCGACGAGCGAATCTTCGTCCAGGCGATCAGGCGCTATTGCGCGGACCATGGCATCGCGGTCGATGTCCGTGCCGATGGCTGGCTGGTCGCGATGCGCCGGGGCGATGAGCGGCGCTTTGCCTTCGGCTACGACATCGGCCTCAACAGCGCCATCCCCCATCGCCTCGCCAACGACAAATCGGCGACATCAGAGGCGCTGGCGTTGGCGGGCGTTCCCTGCATTCCCCATCACCTCTTCCTCAACCCAAGGCTGGGCGTGCACGTCGCCGGTGCCGATTGGCGCCAGCAGATGCTCGCGCTGCTCGGTCAGAATCCGCAAGGCGTGGTGGTGAAGCCGAACGAGGGGACATCGGGACGCTCGGTGTTCAAGGTGGCGACGGCGGCCGAACTCGACCACGCGGCTGGCGAGGTTTTCTCAATGAGCGCCGGGCTCGTGATCTCGCCCTATGTCGCGATCGAGGACGAGGTCCGTGTGGTGCTGCTCGGAGATGAACCCCTCGTCGTCTACAGCAAGCAGCGTGGCACGGATTGGCGGCACAATCTCGATGCCGGAGCAAAGCCGGTGCTGCTGGAGGATGGCGACGTTCGCACCGCCTGCGCAAAGCTGGCGAGCGATGCCGCGCGCGCCATCGGCATTGTCTTTGCGTCGATCGACGTGGTTCGCGTGAATGGCGAGTGGAGCGTGCTCGAGATCAATTCCGGCGTGATGATGGAAGCGCTCGGCAAGCTGCATCCGCAACTCGTGCAAGCGGCGTATGACGCGGCGCTGGACCGGGTGTTTGGGCAGAGATAGCAGCCGCGAGCTCGCTGCACCCTCTCCCCTTGTGGGAGAGGGTGGCTCACCGCGTAGCGGTGAGACGGGTGAGGGGTCTCTCTCCGCGAGTGAAACTTCTGCGTCTGAATTTGCGGAGCTAACCCCTCATCCGGCGCTTCGCGCCACCTTCTCCCACAAGGGGAGAAGGGAAGGCATCGAGCCTGCGGCGCGACACGAACGCTAATTATTCGCGCTCGCCGAATCGTCCATCGCCCTGAACGCCTCTTCCAACTGCAGCGAGATCGGCACGTTCAGACGTTCGCCGGTGGGAAGCCTTGCGGTGAACCATTTGTTGTAGAGCGGGACCAGATCGCGGTTGGAGCCGAGCTTGCGGAAGGCACGTTCGACCACGGCGGAGAGCTGCGGCTCGCCCTTCCTGAACATGATGCCGTAGGGGTCATAGGACAAATAGTCCCCGACCACGCAAAAATATTCCTGCGCCTTGTGGCGCGCGATCAGGCCGTAGAGCAGGATGTCGTCGGTCGCGAATGCATCAGCCTTGCCGTCGTTCACCATCTGAAACGACTGCTCGTGATCCAGCGCGGTCACGATGTTGAGGCCGAGCGAGAGCTTCTTGTCGACGGCGTGTATCGCCTGCTCGTTCGTCGTACCCTTGGTCACCACGACGGTCCTGCCCTTCAGGTCCGCGATACCGGAAATTGCCGCTCCCTTCGGCACCATCAGCTTGGTGCCGGCGACGAACATCAGGGGCGAGAAGGCGACGCGCTTGCCGCGCTCGGCATTGGCGGTGGTCGAGCCGCATTCCAGGTCGATCTTGTTCTGCAGCACGGCGTCGATGCGGTCGTCCGAGGTGACCTTGACGTAATCGATCTTCAGATTGGGATCGTCGACCTCGATGCCGATCTCCTCGACGATGGCCTCGCAGAGCTCGAGGCTGTAGCCGATCGGACGGCCCGACTGGTCGAGGAAGGAGAACGGCGGCGAGCTCTCGCGATAGCCGAGCCGCACCGTGTGCGCTTTCTTGACGGCCGCCAGCGTCGGGCTGAGCCCCTCGCCGCCGGTCTGCGCGCGAGCCGAGGTCGCGAACAAGGAGGTCGCGAGCAACGATGCCGCGAGCAACAACCCGCCTGAGGTCAGTGACCTCGCCAGTGTCTGGCGCATGGTTCGCTCCTACCCATGGCTGGCCATCGCGGGCACTTCGCCCGGCACCATATCCTCGGGCACGACGTCGCCGGGTCCGAGCTCGTGCTCGGGCCCTAGCTCGCCTTCCCATTTGGCTACGACCGAGGTCGCGAGCGTGTTGCCGATCACGTTGGTGGCGCTGCGGCCCATGTCGAGGAAGGTATCGATGCCCATGATCATCAACAGGCCCGCCTCGGGAATGTTGAACTGCGCCAGCGTCGAGGCGATCACCACGAGCGAGGCGCGCGGCACGCCGGCGACGCCTTTCGAGGTGATCATCAGCGTCGCCAGCATCGCGAGCTGGGTGCCGAGCGGCATGTCGATGTGGTAGCTCTGCGCGATGAAGACGGCCGCGAAGGTGCAGTACATCATCGTGCCGTCGAGATTGAAGGAATAGCCGAGCGGCAGCACGAAGCTCGAGATCCGCGACGAGGCGCCGAAGCGGTTGAGCGCCTCGAGCGTCTTCGGATAGGCCGCCTCCGAGCTCGCGGTCGAGAACGCGATCATCAGCGGCTCGCGGACCAGCTTCAAGAGATGGCTGTAGCGCGGGCCGATCACGATGAAGCCGACGATGACCAGGATGGTCCACAGGATCGCCAGCGAGAGATAGAAGCCTCCCATGAACACGACGAGCTTCCACAGCACCGCAAGGCCATTCTTGGCGACGGTTGCGGTGATCGCGGCCCACACCGCGAGCGGCGCGAACAGCATCACGTAGCTCGTCACCTTCAGCATGATGTGGCCGACGTCGTCGATCATCGCGAGGATCGGCTTCGAACGTTCGGGCATGGAGCCCATCGCCACCGAGAAGAACACCGCGAAGATCACGATCTGGAGGATCTCGTTCTGCGCCATCGCGTCCGCGATCGAGGTCGGGATCAGATGCGTGAGGAATTTCTCGATCGAGAAGGCCGACACCGGCAGGCCGGTCGATTGCCCCGCCTGGGGCAGCGTGCCCGGGAAGTTCGCACCGGGCTGCAGCAGATTCACCATCACGAGGCCGAGCAGCAGCGAGACGAAGGAGGCGCTGATGAACCAGCCCATGGTCTTGGCGAAGATGCGGCCGAGCTTGGAGCCCGAGCCCATATGCGCGATGCCGCCGACCAGGGTCGCGAACACCAGCGGCGCGATGATCATCTTGATCAGGCGCAGGAACATCATGGCGATCAGGTTGATCGAGGACGCCCAGTCGGCGCGCGTGTCGGGCAGGAAGTTGTAGATTGCCGATCCCATGATGATGCCGAGCACCATCGCGGCCAGAATGTATTGCGTGAACCTGTTCGACATCGCTTACCCCCCACGTACACCGGCGCTTCATGATGTCGCAGTTATCACAACGACGCAACACGCTTTGCGTGTGATCGCGTTTTCAGGATGTTCCCGTTGTGAAATGGAACGCCGCGATCTAGCCTTCATGCAGCGCACAACGCATGCGGCCTGCACGTTTTGTTTGCTGCGGCTGCATCAATAATCGTCAAGACAATCAAAGAGGGAAACGCCATGAGCGGCAACATCAATCACCAGGTTCTGCTGGTCGAAAAACCCAGCAGCAAGCTCGGCCCCGAACATTTCAAGATGGTGGAGAGCACAGTGCCGGAGCCGAAGGACGGCGAAGCCTTGCTGCGTGTGCGATACATTTCGCTCGACGCCGCCAACCGCGCCTGGATGCACGGCGCGACCTATCGCTCCGCGGTCGAGGCCAACAGCGTGATGGCTGGCGGCGCCATTGCCGAGGTCGTCAGCTCGAAGGCCGAGGGGCTTGCGGCGGGCGACATCGTGTTCGGTGACACCGGCTGGCAGGAATTTGCCGCGGTGCCGGCAAAGCATCTCACCAAGATGCCGAAGCTCGAGCCGATGACGCACCTGCTCAGCGTGTTCGGCATCGCCGGCCTCACCGCCTATTTCGGCCTGCTCGAGATCGGCAAGCCCAAAGAGGGTGAGACCGTCGTGGTCTCCGCGGCCGCGGGCTCGGTCGGCTCGATCGTCGGGCAGATCGCCAAGATCAAAGGATGCCGCGTGATCGGCATTGCCGGCGGCGCGGACAAGTGCAGCTGGCTGACCTCCGAGCTCGGCTTCGATGCCGCCGTCGACTACAAGGACGGCGCGGTCTTCAAGGCGCTACGCGCAGCTGCACCCAAGGGCATCGACGTCTATTTCGACAATGTCGGCGGCGACATTCTGGAAGCCTGCCTGCCGCAGATGAACAATTATGGCCGCATCGCCTGTTGCGGCGCGATCTCGCAATATGACGGCGCGCCCTCCGCGCACGGCCCGCGCGGCGTGCCCGGGCTGATCGTGGTGAAGCGGCTGGTCATGCAAGGTTTCATCGTGATGGATTACATGAAGGAGAGCCAGCGCGCGCTCGCCGAGCTCCAGGGCTGGGTCAAATCCGGCAAGCTGAAGGTGCAGGAGGACATCATCGATGGCCTCAAGAACACGCCGAAGGCGCTGATCGGATTGCTCGCGGGCGAGAACCGCGGCAAGCGCATGGTCAGGCTCTGACGGCGCAATTGCACCGGCATAATTGACTTGCGGGTGACGTCAAAGCGGCGAATGATGCTGCTTGCGAGGCGTCACTCGCGAAGATTGCGATTACATCACATTTTGAAAGTCGTCGGCGTGACCGACGGGCAGGAAATCACCAGATGTTCAACACGTTGAAACAGGCATCGACGCGCAAGGCGTTGCTGGCGGCCGCGCTCTTCGCAACTGCAACAGGCGCGTTCGCGCAAGCACCGACCGAGGCCCAGAAGAGCGCCATCCGCTCCGCATGCCGTTCGGATTTCATGGCGCATTGCTCGAGCGTGACGCCCGGCGGCGTGGAAGCGTATCAATGCCTGGCGAAGAACATGTCCAGCCTGTCGGCGGGATGCCAGACCGCGGTTCGCGCCGTCGAACCTGCGAAAACCGAAGCTGCCCCCGCCGCGCCGAAGACCGAGGCCGCGCCCAAGGCGGAAACGGCGCCAGCCGCACCGAAAGCAGATGCCGCCCCCGCGGCAAAGCCGGCTGCCGCACCCGCGCAGAAGGCCGCTGCCGCCAAGCAGCCGAGCAGCGCGCAGGTTGCGGCGGTCAAGAGCGCGTGCCGCGCCGACTATCCCAAGGTGTGCGCCAGCGTGCCGCCGGGCGGCGCGGCGGCACTCGAATGCCTTGAAAAGAACAAGGCCAGAGTTTCACCGGCCTGCGAGAAGGCCGTGAGCGCCGCAGCCGGCGGTGGCGCTGCCGCAACGGCGGCGCCCGCGGGTGCGGCTCCCGCAGCAGCAGCCCCCGCGGCGGGAGCCGCGCCGGCGGCAGCGCCAGCCGTGATCGTGTTGCGTCCGTTGCTGCCGCGCGAAGAGCTGTTCATCCTGAGGTCGGCCTGCGGCGCCGACATCCGCACGCTCTGCGCCGGCGTCGCGCCCGGAAGCGGCCGCATCATTCAATGCATTTCCAACAGGGCTGCCTCGCTGTCGCCGGCGTGCAAGGACGTGCTCGCCCCATTCGCGGCGAGATAACGCGGCGCACGCGTCAAGCGCGACAATGACGAACGGCGTGCGCATGAATTTTCGCACGCCTGCAACGACAAATCTTTTGCAGATATCCGATTTCGATCACGACAAGCCCGGGAGGACCACATGCGTTCATTGCTGCTCGTCGCTTCTGCACTGCTTGCCTTCGCTGCGACCATGACCTTCGAGGCCACCGACGCCAATGCGGTGGTGTGCGCCCGCGGCGTCTATCGCGCCGGCTGCGCCGGGCCGAACGCGGCCGTCGTGGTCCGCAAGCCGGTTCCAGCCGTGCGCTGTACCAGGGTGCTTGTGAACGGGGTCTACGTGAAGCGCTGCGTCTGACGGTGCGGATGGCCAAGCCGGCGCGGTTTGGCTATGATTCGGACCTGACGGTTTCGGACACGCGTAAAAATTGTGTCCGAAGATGCGCTTTGGCGCGCCTGCGCTGGCCGATAATTCCGCTGGCGCGGAACGCCGGAGCACATTAGTCTACCCCTAGATAGTAAGTATACTGTCAATTAGGGAGGCAGACGTTGCGGATCGCCGTGATTGGCGGAGGGCCCGGTGGGCTCTACTTCGCCTATCTCTGGAAGAAGCGTCACCCCGAGGATCAGGTCGACCTGTTCGAACAGAACCCGGCCGACGCGACCTGGGGCTTTGGCGTCGTGTTCTCCGACCAGGCGCTGGAGTTCCTGCGTGCCGACGACCCCGAGACGGTCGACGCGATCGCGCCGCACATGGAGAGCTGGGAGAACATCACGCTGAACCTCGGCGGCGACAGCGTCGCCATCGACGGGGTCGGCTTCTCCTCGATCGGGCGGCTCGAGCTGCTGCGGTTCCTGCAGCAGCGCGCGCTCGACGTCGGCGTCACCCCACGCTTCGACACGCAGATTCATGCCATCGACCAACTCAACGGCCATGATTTGATCGTCGCTGCCGACGGCTTGAACTCGCAGGTGCGCCGCGCCTTCGAAGGTGATTTCGGCACCTCGCTGTCCTACTCCTCCAACAAGTTCGTCTGGTACGGCACCTCGAAACGCTTCGACACGCTGTCGCAGACCTTCGTGAAAACCGACCGCGGCGCCTTCAACGCCCATCACTACCGCTACTCGCCCGCCATGAGCACGTTCCTGGTCGAATGCGACCACGCGACCTGGCAGGCCTACGGTTTCGCCTACAAGGACGTCGAGCAGTCCAAGGGCGTCTGCGAAGAGGTGTTCGCGGACACGCTTGGCGGCCATTGCCTCGTCTCCAACAAATCGGTCTGGCGCAACTTCCCCTGGGTCTGGAACGAACATTGGTCGTTCAAGAACATGGTGCTGATCGGCGATGCCCTGCATTCGGCGCACTTCTCGATCGGCTCGGGCACGCGGCTCGCGATCGAGGACGCCATCGCGCTGGTCAAGGCGCTGGAATCGGATGCGCATCTTGCGACCGCCCTGCATCGCTACCAGGCCGCGCGAAAACCGGTGGTGGAGAAGCTCGTCAACGCCGCGCGCACGAGTGCCTTCTGGTACGAGCATTTTGCCCAGCACATGCAGCAGGACCTGATGGACTTCGCCTACAGCTACATCACCCGCTCCGGCCGCATCGACGATGCACGCCTGCGCCACATGTCGCCGGGCTTCATGGCGCGTTACGAGGCTGCCAAGAACGGCGGGGGCGAGGCATGAGCAACGAGATCTTCGACCAGGTGCCTGCCGACAGCGAAGGGGCGCGCGAGATCGGCTTTGCCGTTCCGGAACTCTATAACGCCAGCCGCGTGCTGTTCGACAATCTCGCCAAGGGCCGTGGCGACAAAGTCGCGCTCATGGGTCCGGCAGGCACGCGGACCTATACCGAGCTCTGCGACGAGGCTTGCCGCTGGGGCAACGGTTTTGCATCGCTCGGCCTGAAGCGCGGCGACCGCGTGCTGCTGTTCCTCGACGACACCCCGGCCTACCCGGCCGCGTTCTTCGGCGCGGTGCGGGCCGGCTTCGTGCCGCTCCTGATCAACACCCTGACGCCGCCGGATTTGCTGCAATTCTACCTCGCCGATTCCGGCGCCAGCGTTGCGGTGGCGGACGCCGAATTCGCGCCGCGCTTCAATGCCGAGGCCTGCAAGGATACGCGCCTGCGCACGCTGATTGTCGCCAATGGCGAGGCGAGCGATCTCGCCGCGCCGAGTGCGCTCGCGGCGACGGACTGGCTCAAGCAATTCCCGGCCAAGCTGGCGGAAGCGGAGACGCATCGCAACGAGATGGCGTTCTGGATGTACTCGTCCGGCTCGACCGGCCGGCCCAAGGGCATCGTGCATCTCCAGCACGACATGGCCTATAGCGAGCTCGCCTTTGCGCAGAACGTGCTGAAGCTGACGCCTGATGACATCTGCTTCTCGGTGCCAAAGATCTTCTTCGCCTACGGCTTCGGCAACTCCGTCACCTTCCCGTTTTCGGCAGGCGCGGCAACGCTGCTGCTGCCGGGGCAACCGAAACCCGCCGCGATCTTCGCGGCGATCGAGCAGTACAGCCCGACATTGTTCTTCGGCCTGCCGACGCTCTACACGTCCCTGACCAAGGCCGAGGGCGCGCAACAGACCAACTTCTCGTCGCTGCGCATGTCGCTCTCCGCCGCCGAAGTGCTGTCGGCGGAGGTCTTCAACGGCTGGAAGACGCTCACGGGCCTGGAGATCGTCGAAGGCCTCGGCTCGACCGAGGTGCTGCACATCTACCTCTCCAACAGGCCCGAGCAGAAGAAGTTAGGGGCCGCAGGCCTGCGCGTGCCCGGCTACGAGGTTGCGCTGCGCGACAAGGACGGACGCGATGTCGCCGACAACGAGGAAGGCATCTTGTGGGTGCGTGGCGATTCCAACACGCCGCTGTACTGGAACCGGCCGGACAAATCCGCCGAAACCATCCGCGAGGCGGGGTGGATCTACACCGGCGACCGCTTCATCCGCGACGCCGACGGCTTCCACTTCTTCCGCGGCCGCGCCGATGATCTGATCAAGATCTCGGGCCAATGGGTTTACCCGCTCGAGGTCGAGCTGTGCCTCGCCGACCATCCCGATATTCGCGAATGCGCCGTGTTCGCCACCGAGCTGCCGGACCGTCGCATGACGCTGAAGGCGGTGGTGGTGATGAACAACCGCGCAGCCAACCCGGGCGAGACGACGCGGCGGCTGCAGGACTATGTGAAGGGCAAGCTGCTTCCTTACAAATATCCGCGAGAGGTGATTTTCACCGACGAGCTGCCGAAGACGGGCACGGGGAAGATCGATCGGCAGGCGCTGCTGCGGATGTGACCACCACTGTCATCGCCCGGCTTGACCGGGCGATCCAGTATTCCAGAGGCGTTTGTGATTGAACCGAGAAGCCGCGGCGTACTGGATTCCCCGCCTTCGCGGGGAATGACAGCGCAGATCAGGGCGACAGCGCCGCCACACTCTCGCTGTCGTCCCCGCAAACGCGGGGCCCATACCACAGCAATCGTAGGGTGGGCAAAGCGGAGCGTGCCCACGTCTTCTGATCGTTGGAGAGAGATCGTGGGCACGGCGCAAGAGCGCCTTTGCCCACCCTACGAGATCTGAGTGTGCGGCGCGAACATCGCCTCACACCTCCTCCTCACCCCGCCTTCCCGAGATGCTCCAGCGCATCCTCGGCCCGCAGCGGCACGCGTGAGGCCTCGTTGTTGAGATCGACGAGCTGCACCAAAAGCCCCATCAACTCCTTGCGGTCGGCGGGCTTCAGCGGCTCCAGCATCCGCGCCTGGGCGCGTTCGACGGCGGGGATGATCTCGCGCAGGATCGCGGCGCCCGATTTGGTCAGATAGAGCAGCTTGATCCGCTTGTCCTCGGGGGCCGGCTTGCGCTCGACATAGTCCTTGGCCTGGAGACGCTCGATCACGCTGCCAAGCGTGGAGCGGTCAAAGGCGATCACCGCCGATAGCCGCGTCGCGTCGATGCCGGGATGGGTGTGGATCGCGATCAGCGCCGCATACTGCACCGGGGTCAGGTCGAACGCCTTGCACTCCTCCATGAAGATCGAGACCGCGATCTGCTGCATGCGCCGGAACAGATAGCCCGGCGCGGCATAGACCGCGTCGATCGTGATCGGCGGAGGCGGCTTACTCGGCATCGGGCTGCTTCTCCGGTGCGGCATTGGCAAACGCGGCGAGCGCCTTTGCGGCCGCCTCTGCCGCGAGCAGGCGCGGATAGGCCGACACGTCGACGCCGAAACGGCGGGCATTGGCGAGCTGCGGCACCAGGCAGAGATCGGCGAGCGTCGGCACATCGCCGAAGCAGAACGGGCCGGGCTCGTCCTTGATCAGCGTCTCGCAAGCCGACAGCCCTTCGCGGTTGACCCAGGCGGCCCAGTCCTGGACCTTTTCTTCGGGCAAGCCAAGCTCGCGCAACCGCCCCAGCACTTTCAGGTTCTGCACCGGATGGGTGTCGCAGGCGATCGCCAGCGCGAACGCCCTCACCTTGGCACGCCGCAGCGGATCCTTCGGCAGCAGCGGCGGATTGGGATGGGTCTCGTCGAGCCATTCGATGATGGCGACCGATTGCGTCAGCACCGCGCCGCCGTCGTTCTCCAGCGCCGGCACGAGACCTTGCGGATTGATGGCGAGATAAGCGGGCGCGCATTGCTCGCCCTTGCGCAAATGATGCGGCAGATGCTCGGCTCCAAGGCCCTTGAGGTTCAGCGCGATCCGCACCCGATAGGCAGCGCTGGAGCGGAAATAGCCGTGCAGCTTCATCGGAACCCTCCCGTTTTCTCGTTGCTTGTACGTCGTTCGTCACGTTGACGCTAGCCAGATTGGCAGTATACTGTCAATTTAGAAACGAACAGGAGGCGCGCATGGAAGCCGTGACCAAGACGCCGGAACGCGAGGCGTTCTACAAGAAGATCGACGGCGAGAATCTCACCGCGCTGTGGACGGTGATGAGCGATCTGATCACGCCGGAGCCGAAAAGCGCCTGCCGGCCGCACCTCTGGAAGTTCGACGTCATCCGCGACTACATGACGGAGGCCGGCAAGCTGATCACCGCCAAGGAAGCCGAGCGGCGCGTGCTGGTGCTGGAGAATCCCGGCCTGCGCGGCCAGTCCAAGATCACGACCTCGCTCTATGCAGGCGTGCAGATGGTGGTGCCCGGCGACGTCGCGCCGGCGCACCGGCATAGCCAGTCGGCGCTGCGCTTCGTGCTCGAAGGCAAGGGTGCGCATACCGCGGTTGACGGCGAGCGCACCGCGATGGAGCCCGGCGACTTCATCATCACGCCGTCGATGACCTGGCACGACCATTCCAACGAGACCGATCAGCCGATGTTCTGGCTGGATGGCCTCGACATTCCGCTGGTGCAGTTCTTCGACTGCTCCTTTGCCGAAGGCTCCAAGGAAGACCAGCAGAAGATTACGAGACCGGCCGGCGACAGCTTTGCCCGCTATGGCCACAACCTGCTGCCGGTCGACGTGAAGCGGAGCTCGAAGACCTCGCCGATCTTCAGCTATCCCTACGCCTACACCCGCGAGGCGCTGGAGAAAGCCAGGACGAGCCAGGAGTGGGACGCCTGCCACGGGTTGAAGCTGAAGTTCAGCAACCCCGAGACCGGCGATTTCGCCATGCCGACCATCGGCACCTTCATCCAGCTGCTGCCCAAAGGTTTTAACACCGCGCGCTATCGTGCGACCGATGCCACCGTGTTCTGTCCGATCGAAGGCCGTGGCCGCAGCCGCATCGGCGATGCCGTGTTCGAATGGGGCCCGCGCGATCTGTTCGTGGTGCCGAGCTGGCAATGGGTCACGCACGAAGCGGATGAGGATGCCGTGCTGTTCAGCTTCTCGGATCGTCCGGTGCAGCAGAAGCTGGATCTGTTCAGGGAGGATCGCGGTAACGCGTGAGGCACGCCGGTCTCGTAGGGTGGGCGAAGGCGCACTTGCGCCGTGCCCACGCGCCTTCGCGACTCATCAAGAGATCGTGGGCACGCTTCCGCTTTGCCCACCCTACGGGTGCCGTGAATGTGGCTACCGCCAGTGCAACAGCCTAAGCTCCAGCCAGCCGATCACCTTCCCGACCGCCAGCCCGAACACCGACAAAATCACCACGCCCGCGAGCAGCTGATCTGTCTGCATCAGATTGCCGGCCTGGAGCACGAAGGCGCCGATGCCGTATTGGGCGCCGATCATCTCGGCGCTGACGACGAGGAGCAGCGCGACGGAGGCGGTGATGCGGAAGCCGGCGAGGATCGCGGGCAGCGCGCCGGGCCAGACCACCTTGCGCACGATGGTGGCGAAGGGAACGTTGAAACTCTGCGCCATGCGGATGAGGTTGCGCGGCACCGCATCGACGCCGCTATAGACCGAGATCGCGGTCGAGAAGAACACGCCGAGCGCGATCGTCGCGATCTTCGGCTCTTCGCCGATGCCGAGCCACAGGATCAACAGCGGCAGCAGCGCGATCTTCGGGATCGGGAACAGCGCCGAGATGAAGGTGATGCCGACGCTGCGCGCCAGCCGCGACAGGCCGATGGCAAAGCCGACGGCGACGCCGGCCGCCGTCCCCAGCAGCCAGCCGACGCCGATGCGCAGCAGCGATGCCGACAGATGCTGCCAGAGCGCGCCTGAGATCGCGAGCTGATAGATCGCGCGGACAATTGCAGCGGGCGTCGGCAGAAACAGTGCATTGACGAGGCCGGTGCTGCCCGCCGCCTGCCAGATCGCGATGACGAAAGCGAGCGCGATCCAGCCGCCGAAACGGCTCGACGCGGGCACGAAGCCTGCGCCACGAAAGCGAACGCGCCGCGTCGCGCTATCCTTCGCAGTGTCAGCCGCCGCGCGATCAAGCATGCTGGACCTCGCGCTCGGCATCGATGGCTTCGTTGCGGATCAGCGACCAGATCTGGTTCTGCAGCGCCAGCAGTTTTTCGCGCGCCGCAGCTTCGCCGCGCTCGCTGCGCGTCATCGGCACCGTCACGACCTCGCGGATGCGCCCCGGTCGTCGCGACAGCACCACGATGCGATCGGCCAGCCGCGCGGCCTCTTCGAGATTATGGGTGACATAGACCGCGCCCATGCCGCCATCGGCGAGCAGGCGGACGAAATCCTCCATCAGGAGTTCGCGGGTCTGCGAATCCAGCGCCGACAGCGGCTCATCCATCAGCAGAATGGCGGGCTTCACCGCCAGCGCGCGCGAGATGCCGACACGCTGGCGCATGCCGCCGGAAAGCTGCTTTGGATAGGTTTTGCGGAAATCGGTCAGGCCCGTCCGGCGCAAGGCATCGTCGACCAGCGCGCGGCGCTGCGTGGCCGAGAGCTGGGTGTGCAGCAAAGGGAATTCGACGTTCTCCTCCACGCTCGCCCAGGGCAGCAGCGCAAAATCCTGGAACACGAAGGTGAGCGGATTGAGGCTGTCCGCCGGCGGCGCGCCGCGCAGCTCGGGCGCGCCGGAGGTCGGCTGCAGCAGGCCACCTAGTATGGACAGCAGCGTGCTCTTGCCGCAACCGGAGGGCCCGACGATCGCCACCACCTCGCCGGCGCTCACCGTGAAGGAGACGTCGTCGAGCACGGCGAGGTCGCCGAAGCGGTGGGAGATGTGGTTGGCGATCAGGTCCATGGGGAACCTTCAACTCTCAACCCGTCATCCTGAGGTGCGAGCATTGCGATGCGTATGCATCGCGATGAGAGCCTCGAAGGATGAACGGCCGAGGCGCATTCGGGCCGTACGCCCTTCGAGGCCCACCTTGCGGCACGCCGCAAGGTGGGCACCTCAGGGTGACGGGGATAGTTGGGAGTACGGGGCATCAATCCGCCTTCACATAGTCCTTCGCGATGATCGCATTCGCGTCAAAACCCTTGTCGGCAAAGCCCTGCTCCTGCAGCCATTTGATCTGGTTGTCGACGTTCTTCACGTCGAGCTTGCCGTCGGGATCGATATAGGCGCAATTGCCGACCACCTGCTCGACCGGCAGATTGGTGTACTTCGCGATGATCTCCAGCAGCGGCTTGGTCTTGTCGTTGATCGGGGCGACGCCGTCCTTCATCGCGGCGAGGATGACGTCGTGATATTCGCGGTCGGCCTTGGCGAGTGCGCCGAGCAGCTTTGTCACCAGCGCCTTGTTGGTCAGCGTCTTCGGCGAGGCGAACACCGCACCCAGCTGCCACGGCGTCTCGTCGCCGACCCACCCCAGGAATTTCGCGCCGCCTTCGTCCGTGAGCTTTCGCGCGGTCGAGATCGGCAGCAGCGCCGCATCGACGGTCTCGCCTTTCAGCGCGGCCGCCGCATTCGACAGCGATTGCAGCGGCACGATCTTCACGTCCGCAAGTTTGAAACCGTATTTGTCGGCGAGCAGGCCGAGCGAATAGTGGAAGGAGGAGCCGACCTGCGTCATCGCCACGCGTTTACCCGCGAGGTCCTTCGGCGTCTTCAATCCGGCCGCGTAAGCGTTGTTGCTGGCGAAATAGCCGATCAGGGGGTAGCCGGGCTTCTCGCGGCTCATGCCACCGATCACCTTCAGCACGCCCTTGCCGGCGAGATTGTACAGGCCGGCGGTGAAGGCGGTGATGCCGAAATCGACGTCGCCCGAGGTCGTCGCGACCGCGATCGGCTGCGCCGCGTCGAAGAATTTCAGCTCCACCTCGAGGCCGGCCTCGCGGAAATAGCCCTTGTCCTGCGCGATGAAGACAGGCGCGGAGGACGACAGACGGAGCACGCCGATCCTGGCCTTCAGCGCATCCTCGGCATGGGCTGTGCCCATTGCCATGATCGCCAAAAGACTGGCTGCCGCGAGCCGCGCAATTCCGATCATCCCGTTTCCTCCGCCGTCGTTTATCTTGCAGTCCGTTACAGGCCCTCGGGCACCGGCTGGTCCCGTCCGATGAAGGCGCCCTGTTGTTTCAACGTTTCCTGCAACTTTTCAATGGGGATTTCGCGCGGGATCCGGTTTCCGGAGAGCGCCAGCGCGGCGGCGGAACCGGCCGCCTCGCCCATCACGAAACAGGCACCGGAGACCCGCGCCGCGGACTGGCCCTCATGGGTCATGGAGGCGCAGCGGCCGGCGACGAGGAGATTGTCGACGCCTTCGGGCACCAGCATGCGGTAGGGCAGCTCGTTATAGCCACGCGATTCCGGGATCGGCGGGAAGGTGAAGACGACGTCGCCGGGAACATGGGCCTCGATCGGCCAGCCATTGACGCCGATGGAATCCTCGAAGGAGGCACAGCCGAGCACGTCCTCGCCGCTGAGCTGGTAGCCGCCCTTGATGCGACGGGTCTCGCGGATGCCGAGCTGCGGCGGCAAATCGACGATGTAGGATTTTTCAAAGCCCGGCACGGTGCGCAGGAACTCGTACGCGGCGAGCGCCTGCTTGCGGCCCTCGATCTCGCCGCGGGTGAGATCGTCAGGCTCGACGCCGTTGATGGCATGGCCATCCTCGCGCGCCACTTGCGTAAAGTTCACCCGCCATTCGATGCCGGATTTCTGCGGCCGCACGATCGCGCTTTTCCGCGGGAATGTGTGCGTGCCGGCCGCGAGCGCCTTCTCCATCAATTGCGGGATGGTGCGCCAGGCATCGCCGGCCTTGTCGGGGTCGATGCCGTTGAGACGGAGCATCATCGAGGGGTACATGGGATGGCCGTGCGCGTCGCCGATCTCGAACGGTGCGCCGGCCCAGACCGCGAGGTCACCGTCGCCGGAGCAGTCGATGAAAATCTCCGATCGCACCGCCTGCCGGCCGGCCTTGGTCTCGACCATCAGCGCGTCGATGCGGCGATCGTCATCCATCACGACGCCGGCGCCGAGCGCGTGGAAGAGGATGTGCACCCTGTGGCTTGCGAGAAGTTGATCGGCCGCGATCTTGTAGGCCGCGGTGTCATAGGCCTGCGCAAAAACCTTGCCGAGAATCAGATGCGGGGTGTTGAGGCCGTTCAGCCGATCGATCCGCGCCAGCAGCTCGGACGCCATGCCCTGCACGAGGCGATGGGCCTGGCCGTAGACATTGCCATGCAGACCGCAAAAATTTGTGACACCGGCCGCGGTGCCCATGCCACCGAGAAAGCCGTAGCGTTCGACCAGCAGCGTCTTTCGCCCCGCGCGCGCCGCTGAAGCCGCAGCCACGATGCCGGCCGGGCCGCCGCCGAGCACGACGACTTCATATTCGCCATAGAGCGGCACCTGGCGTGCCGGTTCTTCGATCACTGTGGCCCGCATGGCGCGTCCCTTCCCAAATTCCTTTGCTTGGCAACGACTATGAATTAGCGCGCAGCGAGCTACAATCCACCAGAATACGCGATCAGCTTTCGCGAATCGAGAAAGGTCGACATGGACATCCTCGTGAACCTGCAGGCCTTCCTTGCCACAGCCGATGCCGCCGGCTTCTCCGCCGCCGCGCGAAAGCTCGGCGTCTCGACCTCCGTCGTCGCCAAACGCGTCACGCAGCTCGAGGCGCGGATCGGCACGGCGCTGTTTCACCGCTCGACCCGGCAGTTGCGGCTGACCGAGGCTGGACAGCGCTATGTGCATCGCGCACGCGGCGTGGTGACCGATGCCACCGATCTGCTCTCACGCATGGGCGAGAAGGGCCACGATCTCGTCGATCATCTGCGCATCAAGGCACCGACCTCGCTGACCGTCGCCCGGCTCGCCGACGCCTTCAGCGCGTTTCAGACCCAGAACCCGAAGCTGAAGCTCGACATCGTGCTGATCGATCGCCCGGTCGATCCCGTCACCGAAGGATTCGACATCGCCATCGGCGCCTTCCCGCATTCGTTCGGCGGCGTGGTCGACGAGCCGCTCTGCGCGCTGAAGCGGCTGCTCTGCGCATCGCCCGCATATTTGAAGAAGCACGGCACGCCAAAGCATCCGCGCGATCTCGTCGAGCATCGCTGCCTCAGCTTTCTGCCGACCGGCCCGGAATGGATCTTCGACGGACCGCGCGGCCGCATCAGCATCCAGGTCAGTCCGCTGCTCTCCTCCAACGAGGGACACGTGCTGGCGCGCAGCGCCATCGCCGGCAACGGCATCGCGCTGCTCTCGCATTATCTCGTGGCCGATGCCTTGCGCGACGGCACGCTCAAGCCGGTGCTGCGCGACTTTCCGATTCCGGAATTGTGGGTGAAGGCCGCGATCCCCGAGCGGCGCCGCAACGCAGCGGCAGTGCAGGCGCTGCTGACACTGCTGAAAACGTCACTGGCGCCATCGCTGTAGGCCGGATCATTTGTGAGAGGGCCGTAGCCCGCATGGAGCGCAGCGGAATGCGGGGACACCGGCCCCGGATTACGCTTCGCTTCATCCGGGCTACACGCCCGCCAAAAGACGGTTGCCCGGGAATGACGGACCTGACAGAAGTGCCGCATGGATTCGCTACTCTTGAAATTCGCCTTGCCCGCCCTGACCGCTCTCGCGATCTCAACCACCGCTGCCTCGGCCCTGGAGCAGAACTGCCGCTTCATCCAGGCCAAGGCCGATCGCGAGGCCTGCTACAAGCGGCAGGAGGACGAACTCGCGGCGAAGCGCAAGCCCGTTACGCCTGCCAATGACGGCCAAACACTCGAAACGCTGCGTCAGATGCGGCAGGACGACGACGCCGTCTATCGCAGCATCAACAACATCTGCCGCGGCTGCTGACGCTCAGCCCTTCCCCCCACTCCAATTTCCCGCCCGCTTCTCGGCGAACGAGGCCAGCCCTTCTGCAGCCTCCGCGCTCTGGCGCTTGACTGAATGCAGCTGCACGAGCCGCGTGTAGGCGGCATCGTCCACCGCCATGCCGCCGAACGAGCTTTCCAGCGCGAGCTTCTTGGTCTCGGCCATCGCCTCCGGCCCGTTGGCGAGCAACTGCTCGACGACCTTCGCGCCTGCGGCTTCGAGATCGGCGAGCGGCACCACCTCGTGGACGAGGCCGATGCGGCGGGCGTCCTCAGCGCCGAAACGCTCGCCGGTCAGCGCGTAACGCCGCACTTGCCGGACGCCGATGGCGTCGCAAAGCTGCGGGATGATGATCGCGGCGGTCAGGCCCCAGCGCACCTCGGTGATCGAGAACAGGGCATTGTCCGCGGCGATCACGACGTCGCAGGCCGCGATCACGCCAGTGCCGCCGCCGAAGCAGCCGCCTTGCACCAAAGCGACCGTCGGGATCGGCAGCGTGTTGAGCCGCTGCACGGCTTCGAAGGTCGCGCGCGAGGCCGCCTCGTTCGCCTCTGCCGATTGCGGCCGCACGCCGTTGATCCATTTCAGGTCGGCGCCGGCCTGGAAATGCTTGCCGTTGCCCCTGAGCACGACGACGCGGAGATTCGGCTTTTTGCCGAGATCGTTCATCGCCGCGAGCACGCCCGCGATCAACGCGCCGTCATAGGCGTTGTTGACCTCCGGCCGGTTCAACGTGACGGTCGCAACCCCACGCTCATCAAGGGTCCACAGCACGGGGCTGGCAGTCATCGGCGATCCCTCCGGTCATTGTTTGCCCTGCACTATGGCCGAGGCAACGCATGCCGATCCATATCTTTCCAGCGTGGGGCGGCCGCGTCCATCGCATGGCGGCTTGTGTCATGCTGCCGCCCGGTGGCACCAAGGGACAGGACGGAATCATCATGCGCATCTGCATTTTCGGCGCGGGCGCCGTCGGCAGCCACATCGCGGTCCGGCTGGCGCGCGCCGGTCATGACGTTTCGTGCGTGATGCGGGGGGCGCATCTGGAGGCGGTCCGGGCAGGTGGCCTCAAACTGCGCGTCGGTGATTCCGAGGTCTCCGCCAAGGTGAACGCCTCGGGCGATCCGGCCCAGCTCGGGCCGCAGGACGTCGTGATCTCGACGTTGAAGGCCACCGCGCTCCCGGGGCTGGTCGCCAGCATCAAGCCGCTGCTTCAGGACGACACCGCCATCGTCTTTGCCCAGAACGGTATTCCCTGGTGGTACGGGATCGGCCTGCCGCCGCGGCATCCGACACCGCCGGACATTTCCTTCCTCGATCCCGGCGGGCGCTTGCGCAGCTGCATCCCGAAGGAGCGGATCATCGGCGGCGTCGTCTTCTCCTCCAACGAGGTGACGGCGCCAGGCGTGGTGCACAACCTCACCCCGGACCGAAACCGCCTCTTGATCGGCGAATGCGACGACCGCAATTGCGAGCGCATCACCAGGCTTCGCGGCGTCTTCAACGACGCGCGGCTGGAATCACCGCCGGTCGCCGAAATCCGCGAGGCGATCTGGTCAAAGTTGCTGACCAACATGTCGCTGTCGGTGCTGTGCCTGCTGACAGGCCAGACCGCACGCGGCGTGCGCGACGACGCCGCCTTTGCGGAGGTCATCCCGCGCATGCTGAACGAGGCCAACGACATCGCCCAGCACTTCATTCCCGAGGTCAAGCGCGTAACGCGCAGCGGGCCCGCCCCCAATCACAAGCCCTCGCTGCTGCAGGACTACGAGCTTGGCCGCGCCATGGAGATCGACGTGCTGGTGAGGGCGCCCGCCGCCTTCGCGCGCACCGCCGGCCTGTCGACACCGACGCTCGACCTGATCGCCGCGCTGGCAATCCAGAAGGCGCGCGACAAGGGGCTTTATGCGGCGTGAAGCTCAGGCGAGTTGGTCAATCCAGGCCGCGAGCGTGTCGAGCACTTCTGTGAGCGCCTCTTCATTCGTCCGGCCGGACTTCTTCAGCACCGCGAAGGAATGATCGCCGCCTTCGACCTCGTGCAGCGTCGCCTTCGCGCCGAGCGCCGTGACGACGGGCCTGAGATGGCCGAGATCGGCAAGCCCGTCCCGCGTGCCCTGCAGGAACAGCATGGGGATCGTGACCCCCGCGAGGTGCTCGGCACGCTCGGACGACGGCTTCTTGGCGGCATGCAGGGGGAAGCCGAGGAAGGCGAGCCCTTTGACGCCTTGCAGGGGCGCCTTCGACTGCGCCTGCGAGGTCATGCGCCCGCCGAACGATTTTCCGCCGGCGACAAGCGGCACCCCGGGACACTGCCGTGCCGCCTCCTCCACCGCCGCGCGGATGGCGGAGTGCGCGACCGCCGGCTGGTCGGGGCGCCCCTTCTTCTCTTCCATGTAGAGGAAATTGAAGCGGAGCGCCGCGATGCCACGATCCGCGAGTCCTTCTGCGGTCTTCGCCATGAAGGCATGCCGCATGTCGGCGCCCGCACCATGTGCCAGCACGTAACAGGCCCTCGCGCCGTCAGGCTGCGTCAGGATCGCTGACACCGTGCCGATGTTTTCGATGTCGAGCTTGAGCTCTTGAGTTTTGACAGCCACAATCGATCATCCCGACAGACGCGTTTCCGGCCGCCTTGGTAGCGTCACCGGCGCAGCCTGAAAACACAATAATTGCCGCGCCCGGCTGGCCTACCAAGCCGGAACTGCGCATCAACCGAGGTAACCATGTCCTACCGCTCCTCCTGGATGACCGAAGAGCTCGACGTCTTCCGCGACCAGTTCCGGAAATACCTCGCCAAGGACCTGGCGCCGCATGCCGAAAAATGGCGCGAGCAGAAGATGGTCGACCGCTTCGCCTGGCGCGGCCTCGGCGAGATGGGCGCGCTGCTGGCGAGCGTCCCGGAGGAATATGGCGGCCTGGGCGCCACCTTCGCCTATGACGCGGCGGTGCTGGACGATCTCGAAAGCACGGTGCCGGAGATGACGACCGGCGTCTCCGTGCACAGCGCCATCGTCGCGCATTACATCCTCAATTACGGCTCGGAGGAGCAGAAGAAGCGCTGGCTGCCGAAGATGGCCTCGGGCGAGATGGTCGGCGCCATCGCCATGACGGAGCCCGGCACTGGTTCGGACCTGCAGGCCGTCAAGACCACAGCGAAGAAGCAGGGCAATTCCTACGTCATCAACGGCCAGAAGACGTTCATCACCAACGGCCAGGCCGCCGATCTCGTCATCGTGGTCGCGCGCACCGGCGACGCCGGCGCCAAGGGCATCTCGCTGATCGTGGTCGAGACCGCATGCGCGGACGGCTATAAGCGCGGGCGCAACCTCGACAAGATCGGCCTGCATGCCTCCGACACCTCGGAACTGTTCTTCGACAACGTCACCGTGCCGCCCGAGAACCTGCTCGGCAAGGAGGAAGGCCAGGGCTTCGTCCAGCTGATGCAGCAATTGCCGCAGGAGCGCCTTGCGCTCGCGGTCGGTGCCGTCGCCTCGATGGAGCGCGCGGTCAAGCTCACCACCGACTACACCAAGGAGCGGAAAGCGTTCGGCAAGCCGTTGATGGATTTCCAGAACACCGCCTTCAAGCTCGCCGAGCGCAAGACCGAAGCAATGATAGCGCGCGTCTTCGTCGACTGGTGCATCGAGCGCCTGGTCGCCGGGGATCTCGACACCGTCACGGCGTCGATGGCGAAATACTGGTGCTCGGAGAAGCAGGTCGAGACCGCCGACGAATGCCTCCAGCTGTTCGGCGGCTACGGCTACATGCAGGAATACCCGATCTCGCGCATCTTCATCGATTCCCGCATCCAGAAGATCTATGGCGGCACCAACGAGATCATGAAGCTGCTGATCGCGAGGTCGCTATAGGTATCTCGGCAACTCCGAGCAGAATGAGCAAGAGCAACGATAAGTCGTCATGCCCGGCCTGGTCCCAGGCATCAACGTTCTTCTTGCACGCGCGATGCTCAATCGGATGCCACCAGCAGCCGCCCAATGGCGCCTCGCTCCGGGCGACCTGCGGCCGCGATCGGGTGCTCGACCAGGCCATGACAGCTGGGCTGCTCTCAGACTAAGTCGGTGCGGCCTCTGCGAACGTCTGGGGCCCAATCGCGCTTGCATCTCAAGGTTACTTTTCATAAAATTGCTCGCAAATATCAATTCTTGATTCCAAACAGCATTTTTTCGATGAGCTGATCATTAACACCAAAGGATTTCATCCATGGCTACTGCAAGTGATCTAGAGATTTCAACCTTCAAACAATGCGGTCCATTGATAAAGTTTGCCGCCCAAACGATAACGGACAACGAAAAGAAAAAAGCCCTGGCCGAAGTTATAACGACTGTTCAAGAAAGTCTGGATGCACACTCAGCTAACGGTTGGACGCCGGCAATAGCTTCAAAGTTCTGGATCAGCTTCAATTCGCTTTGTTCGCTCATAAGTCCAGTCAACACCGACACGCTCATTACGAGCACGGACCAAATCCCATCCAGATTCTGGCTTGCGCCGGCGGGGGCGATGACGACCGCCCCACAGCGCGCTGCATTTTGGTACATGTCGCTTCTGTTCGTGTTGTTGATCGTTTCGGCAACGCTAATGTTTCTCACGTCAAATACCACAACCATAAACGACGACGTGAAAAACCTAGTGAAGGCGACAGATCCGATAGCAGACGATATCGTGAAGCAGATTTCAATTTTGAGGGATAAAGGTCTCACCAAAGACGACGACTTTGTTGCTCCTGGAAAAGCGGAACTGCAGAAGGATGCCGAGTACCGAACTGCTGCTGGAAAACTAGCGAGTGCACTGCCGACATTGTATGCCAACGCAGATACACTTTATGCGAAAACCGATTCAGTCGTTTACCTAAACTGGAAGCGTTTTCCCACTTGCGAAAGAGACAAGGAATTCTCGAAATCGTCATTCTGTTACGAAAAAGGTGATGGCGGCATTCCGACAAGACTGAACGTCGTGCAAGATACGGTCGACAACTATCGCTTATTGTCGCGTCGCGCCCAGCCCATAACTCAGCGCGCGCAAGATGTTGGAAGCATGATCAGGGCAACCATCTTGCCCATTTTATTGGGATTGACTGGCTCCTGTGCCTACGTTGTCCGGATGCTATCAGAGCAGATTAGAAGCAGCTCATATTCTAGCACGTCCGGAATTCGCAATTTAGTCCGCGTAACACTAGGAGCTCTAGCAGGCGTCGCCATCGGCTTCGGCGGTGTCTTGTCGCAGAGTTCGGTGTCTGCCTTTGCTCTGTCGTTTCTCGCCGGGTACGCCATCGAACCCGTATTCGCAACGTTCGACAGCATTGCGAATAAGCTCAAATAACGCGTTCCGGGGGCATCGAAGAACACGTTCGGTCGCGCTTCCGTCTTGGCAAGCTCGTCGCGCCGAATGGCGCGACGGCAGCAGCGAGGTACGCTCCCGATTCCCCACGTTTAGCGCTCAGTTCGGATGCCACCAGCGGCCGCCGATGACGACGCCTTCGGAGACGATCTTGCGGTCGCCGATCAAATGCTCGCCGACGACGTCCTCGTAGTCGAACTGGCCCTGCCTGACCGTAACAAGCGTGGCGTCGCCGACGCAGCCGGGCTTGAGGCCGCCGAGCTCGGGGCGGCGCAAGGCCATCGCCGCATTCACCGTCGAGGCCGCGATCACGTCGGATAGCTCCATGCCCATGCACAGGAATTTCGACATGGTCGTGACCTGGTCATAGGCCGGGCCATCGATGCAAAGCTGATGGATGTCGGAGGAGATGGTGTCGGGGTAGAAGCCGTTGGCGAGCATCGCGCGCGCGGTCTTGAACGCGAACGAGCCCTTGCCGTGGCCGATGTCGAACAGCACGCCGCGCTCGCGCGCGTCCAGCACCGCCTTCTTCACCGTGCCCTGCGCCGTTGCCGGCGTATTCGGGAACGGGCGGAACGCATGGGTCAGCACGTCCCCGGGACGGAGGCGTGCCAGCACCTCCTCATAGCTCGGCGGCGGATGGTCGATATGCGCCATCAAGGGCATGCCGACCTCGTTGGCAACCTCGAGCGCGATGTCGAGCGGTACCGCGCCCGAGGTACCCGAGGAATGCAGGCCCACGCGGACCTTGATGCCGACGATGAGATCGCGGTTGGCATCGGCCACCTTGGCCGCCTCGATCGGGTTCATCAGCCGCAACTCTTCGCTTTCACCGACCATGATCCGGTGCGAGAAGCCGAAGATGCCGGCATGGGACACGTGCAAATAAGCGAGGATGCGGACCTGGCTCGGCTCGATCACATGCTTGCGGAAGCCGGCGAAATTGCCGGGCCCGGCGCTGCCGGTGTCGACCGCCGTGGTGACACCGGAGAGGCGGCAGAATTCCTCGGCATCGATGCCGAGCGAGGTGCCGCCCCAATAGACATGGGTGTGCAGATCGATCAGTCCGGGCGTCACGATATAGCGCGAGACGTCGCGCACCTCGGTGCCCGGATCCGCCTTGAGCCCGGTGCCGACTGCCGCCACCTTGCCGCCGGCAAAGGCGACGTCCATCACGGCATCGAGCTTCTGGGAGGGGTCGATCACTCGGCCCCCGCGCAGGATCAAGTCGAAAGTCATTTTTGTCTCCGGACGTGGCATGGCGGGCGCGGGCCAAGCCGCTTCCTGCCTCTTTCAATGGCCTATAGCAAATCTTGCACCAATCGAGCAAAGCACAGGGACAATCGAGAACGGGGCCGGCGCTCGCCGGTCAACCGTGCCTGCGCCACGCCCTGAAATCGTCCTCGACGAATGCGGCGGCGGCCTTTGCAGCGGCATGGAGCCAATCATTGTCGCGCTTGCTCAGATCTGCAGCGATCCTCTCCGATGCACCCTTGGCGGCATGAATGGCGCCGATGTCGAAGCCCATGACGTTGAGCAGATCGAGCTCCAGGCTCATGTTCGCGTGATCCCCGAGATTGATCTTGCGGGAGTCGGGCGCAAGGCGCCGGATCACGAAGCCGCTCCGACGTTCGAGCGCGAGGTGTGGATCGGGAGCTCGATACGGAGCTTTGGCGAGGTCAAGGAAGCGCAGCTTGCCCTGCTGGTCGTGCGCCCAATCCCAGGCCGACGGCACCAGCGCCTTGGCTTCCCTGACGATCTGGCCGCCGCACCAGTCGGCGATGACGAGAAAACGGGGCCGGCCCAGGCTGCCGACTCCTGCCACGCGCGTCGCGAAGCGACCGGATGAGGCGCCGGGCGGTAGTTTCTTGCGGAGGGCTGCGGCAACGAGGGACGGTGGCTTCGCCCGCGGGTAGTTCTTCACATCGTCCCAGAACTCCTGACGTTCGTCGTCGGTGCATGCCACATAAGCGCGCATCCAGCTCGCCTGCTCATCCAGTAGCGAGGGCAGCGGCTTCTTGAGACCCTTCTTGTAACCATCGAGAATCGCCATGGCGGCGTCGCCATTGCCGACATGGGTCATGGCTCTCGCCTTCTTTTTCCTGGCCTTTGGCGCCAGCCGCGCGCTCGTCGCCAGGCGCACGAGATCGAAGGGATAGGCGATGCTCGCGGCCTCGTCGAAATCGTTGACGCCCCAGACGAGACGTCCCTCCGCGTCGCGCCAGGTGCCGAAATTCTCGATATGAGTGTCGCCCACGGACGGCACCCGCGGCGCGTCCTTCAACTCCGGGCAGAGCGCTTCGATACACCTGGCCCAGCGGAAGAAAGTTGCACGAAGGAAGACGAACGGGTCATCTTTCATCTTCTTGTGCTTTTCGTCGAGGTCGGGCTCGACGACCGTGCATTGGGAACGCAGCCAGCGCTCGAACGCCTTGTTGTCGTCCAGAAATGAACGCGGCTCGATCCCGCCGCTTCTGTTTGACGTTTGCTTGATCACGGCCAGAGCTTCCTGAAGCGAGTGATGATGAGCGAGCCCTGTGGAAATGATTGCAGCGAGCTGCTGCGCGGGGCATCCAGATCTTCAATTACAAAGCGAGCAGGATACCCCCGCCGCTACCCTTCCGCTAGCCGGGACGACATGACCTCGCCATCGTCAGCGGCGGGATGACGGGCGAACACGAGGGCGAAGCCGAAGGATTGGGGAAGGCGCACGCAAGCCCCCGGGGGGCGGCCCGCAATCACGTCAAGTGTCTGAGATATTGGCGATCCCGGGAAGACTCGAACTTCCGACCTACGGTTTAGGAAACCGTCGCTCTATCCGGCTGAGCTACGGGACCGCGGAACCCGTGGGTACGGGTTCGATCCCGTCATAGCAGAGCAAAATGCGGTTCGCCAGCCGTCAGGCGGGCCAGACCATCGTCAACCTGAACGGGGTGGCTATACAATCGCTGCCAGGCCCCCCTCAGCGGAGCAGCTCACATGATCGAAAGCATCAGCGCCATCACGCTCGGCACGCATGACATGGAGCTCGCCGTGCACTTCTACCGATCGCTGGGGTTCGAGCTCCTGTATGGTGGCGAAGCCGCCGCATTCACGAGCTTCCCCGCCGGCAGCGGCTATCTCAATCTGACTGCGCAACCGGAAGACAAGCGCTGGTTCTGGTGGGGCCGCGTCATCTTCTACGTGGCCGATGTCGACGAGACCTACGCACAGGCGCGCGCTGCCGGGTGGCAGCCGTCGACGACGCCGCGCGATGCGGAATGGGGTGAGCGCTACTTCCATCTCACCGACCCCGACGGCCATGAGCTCAGTTTCGCACGGCCGTTGTCCTGACCGAATAAGTCGCATCTGCTGACGTTCCAACGCGCAAGTAGCGCTGTCTCAGCCGCCGTGGCAAGCTCAGCGCGGTTTCCTCAAGTTCTAACCAGGGAGGACGACCATGGTAACCTATGTTGTGCTGTCGAACTTCACGGATCAGGGAGTCCGCAACGTCAAGGACTCGCCGAAGCGGGCAGACGCCTTCAAGGAGATGGCCAAAACGTTCGGCGTGACTGTGAAAGAGATCGTCTGGACGCAGGGACGATATGACGTTGTGACCGTTATCGAGGCTCCAGATGAGGCTGCCGCGATGTCGCTCAGCCTGAGTCTCAGCGCACTCGGCAACGTCCGCACCGAAACGCTGCGCGCGTTTTCGGCAGCGGATATGACAAAGATCGTCGGCAAGATGCTCTGACGCTCAGGCCCGCGCGAGCGCACCGGACCCGGGATGGCAATCCCGGGCAGAGGCCTCTCACGCCCTGATATTGTTGTCCTTGACCACCTTGCCCCAAGTGGCGACCTGCTTGTCGAAGAAGGTCTTGAAGGCGGCGCCGTCCTGGAGCAGCAGCGTCATGTGCTGGGTGTCCTTGAGCTGGGCGGCGGTCGCGGGCTCGCTCAGTATCTCCTTGGACGCCGCCGCGAAGGCTGCGACGATATCGGGCGGCGTGCCTGCGGGCGCGAAGATGCCCCACCAGGCCAGCGTCTCGAAATCGGGAAAGCCCGCCTCGATCGCGGTCTGCGTATCCCCCAAGGCCGGCAGCCGCTCGCGGCCGAGCTGCAGGATCGGACGCAGCATGTTGGTGCCAAGCTGGGCGGCGACCAGCGCGGCCGATCCCGCGATGAGATCGACATGGCCGCCGAGCACGTCGTTCATGGCCGGCCCGCCGCCGCGATAAGGCACGTGCATGATCTCGACCCCAGCCTTGCTGCCGAGCACGGTCATGGCGAGATGGCCGAGCGTGCCGATGCCGACGGACGCATATTTCACCGCGCCCGGAGTCGCCTTGCAGGCGGCTACCACATCGGCAAAGCTCTTGTAGGGGCGGCCGGCGCCGGCGGCGATCACATAGGGCGCAGTGCCGATCAGCAGCACCGGCATCAGCTCGCGCTCGACGTCGACCGGCGGCTTGTCGAGGATCGACGGAATCACAGCATGGGAATCGAACGTCACCAGGAACGAGGTGCCGTCCGCCGGGCTCTTGGCGACTTGCGCCGCGCCGAGCGCGCCCGCGGCGCCCGACTTGTTCTCGACCACGACGATGCGACCGAGCTTGGTTTGCAGGCTGGCCTGCAGCAGCCGCGCCATCGCATCGGTCGAGCCGCCCGGCGGAAACGGCACCACCAGCGTGATCTTGCCGGCCTGCGCCATCGCCGGCGTCAATGCGAGAATGGCCGGTGCAGCCAGCAGCGTGCGTCGTGTGATCGTCATGGTCCCCTCCCTTTTTGGTTTCGGCGCCCGGCTTTTGCTCTTTGGCGCTACAGCATGATCCGGAAAAGTGTGCAGCGGTGTCCCGATAAGACCATGCTCAAGAAAATACCCTAAGCGCGAAGCGCTTAAGTCGTCCCGAAGCCCGACCCAGCTTTCTTGTATTCTGGCCGAGGCGGACTGAAGATGTCCAGCACCCGGGCCCCATTGGGGCCGGCGCGCATGGTGTGCGGCACATTGCCCGGGGTGCGCCAGAAATCGCCCTTCGTCACGGCAATTTCCTCATCGCCCTGGACGCGGATGGCGGAGCCATCGAGCAGCACGCCCCATTGCTCCTCGGGATGATGGTGCAGCGTGCCTTGCGCATGCGGCGCCAGCGTCACCACCGACAGCATCGCCTGCTCGCCGGAGAAGATGCGCGTGGTCACCCCTGAAGCGAGCTCGCGGAACAGCCCGTCGCTGGGATCATCGATATTGTGGAATTCTTCCTTCTGACTCACGTCGCCCTCTCCTTCATTCTCGTTCGATCAAGTCTTGCCATAGGAGCCCTGATAGCGGCCCTCGCGGATCGCCTTCAGGGTCTCCTCCTCGCGCGCGACCTGGGCGCGGACCGCTTCGAGCAGCGCCGCGGCGCCGGCGGCGGGAAACGACACGACACCATCCTCGTCACCAACCACGATGTCGCCGGGCGCAATCACGCTGCCGCCGATCGTGACCGGCACGTTGATCTCGCCGGGGCCGTTCTTGTAGGGACCGCGGTGGATCACCGCACGGGCGTAGCAGGGGAAGTCGTCGGCCGCGAAGGCCGCGACATCGCGGATCGCACCGTCGATCACATAGCCTTCCGCTTTGCGCCATTGCGCGATGTTCTTCATGATCTCGCCCACCAGCGCGCGCGTCTCGTCACCACCGCCATCGACCACGATGACGTCCCCGGGGCCGACCAGCTCGAGCGCGCGGTGGATGGCGAGATTGTCGCCGGGGCGCGTGCGCACCGTGAAGGCAGTGCCCACCAGCTTAGCCCCGCGATGATAGGGCTTTAGCCCGACCGCGCCGGGCAGCCGGGCGAGATTGTCTGAGATGACCGAGGTCGGCGCACCGCGAAAACCCTCGATGATCTCGGCCGGCGGTTTCGGCACGCTGTTGGCTGCGATCGTGATGGTCATGTCCAAAAATCCTTCCTTCTTAATCGGCGTGCGCCCGCGCCTTCGCCGGCATGATCCGGAAGGCGCGCCCTTCCTTCATCCACGCCGCGCGCTCGTCGCGCAACAGTGTTCTGCGAACCTTGCCTGAATCATCGCGCGGCGGGGCGCCGACGATCTCGAAGCTTTCCGGATGCTTGTAGCGGCTGAGCCTGTCCTTCAAGAACTCCGCCATGCCGTCGGCGATCGCCTGGCCGTCGGCATCGCCCTCCGGCTCGATGATGGCGTGCACGCGCTGGCCCAATTCCGGATCGGGCAATCCCACCACGACGCAGGATCGCACACCGGGAGACTCGGAGACGGCAGCCTCGACCTCGGCCGGATAGATGTTGGCGCCGCCGCGCAGCACCATGTCGGCGAGGCGGTCGCCGAGATAGAGATAGCCTTCCGCATCCAGCCTGCCGATATCACCGAGTGATTCCCAACCATCGCTGCGGCGCTTCGGCTCGGCGCCGAGATAATGATAGGTGGCGTCCCTGCCGTCATTGTTGAGGAAATAGATCTCGCCGGTCTCGCCGGGCGCGACGTCGTTGCCGTCCTCGCCGATAATGCGTAAGCGCGCCATCTCGCCGATCTTGCCGACCGAGCCCTTGTGCGTCAGCCATTCCGTGCCTGATATGATGCAGGAGCCTTGCCGCTCGGTGCCGCCATAGAGCTCCCAGATCCGCTCGGGGCCGAGCCAGGCGATCCAGTTCTCCTTCAGCCAGGGCGGCATCGGCGCCGCCATGTGGAAGACGGTCTGAAGGCTCGACAGATCGTAGGCGTTGCGCACCTGCTCCGGCAGCGCCCAGATCCGGTGCATCATGGTCGGCACGAAATTGACCCATTGCACGCGCTCGCGTTCGATCTGCCGCAATGTCTCCTCGGCGTCGAACTTGACGAGACCGGTGAGCTGGCCGCCGGTGAACAGGGCGTAGTGCGACACGATGAACGGCGCGTTGTGGTAGAGCGGACCGGGATTGAGCAGCGAGACTCCGAAGGGGATATTGAGCGGCGGCGCGGCGACCGTGTCGGTCACGGCCGGCTGATGATCGAGGATCACCTTCGGCCGGCCGGTCGAGCCGCCAGAGGTCATGGCCTTCCAGTAGCGCGCCACCGGCGGATTGAGCGGCTCATCGGAGAATCCTTCCGGCACGAAATCCGCCGGGAGGCGGTTCGGCGCGTTCCAGTCGGCCTCGCCGCCGACCACCAGCGCCGGCTTGAGAATGTCGAGCACGGCGGCGGCCTCGCCGCGCGGCAGTCGCCATGACAGCGAGGTCGGTGTCGCACCGCACTTCCAGACCGCAAAGGAGGTCTCGAAAAACGCGTTGCCGTTGGGCAATCCGATCGCGACGAAGTCGCCGGGCTTGACGCCTTTGGCCATGAACGCCCGCGCGCGCCGGTTGGCGCCGCGCTCGAGCTCGTCCCATGTCAGCGTGTCCTGCCCGTGACGGATTGCAATCGTGCCATGTGGTTTGCGTTCAGCGTACCAGCGCGGCACGTCAGACAGGGGCAGCAGCATCGGGCGTTTCCATTTCGTTTCTTGGGGTCTTTCTTGGCGCCGCCTCAGGTGAGGCGCTCGCAAGGCGAAGTGTAGCAGCCCGCCGGGGCGGTGCTGTGACTCACGCGCCACGTCAAGCACAAAATGTCAGCATCCCGGCCATGAAATTCCCGGGTTCCATGGGTGACAAGCCGGCGATAAAGAGGCAAAAATCTGGCTCGACTCAGTTCGGGTTGAGTTTTGCAAGGAATGCTCTCGTAGAATGTCGTCCGTGATAGCATTGCGTCGTGCGGCGCTGGTTCTTGTTGCCGCGGCAGGATTTTTCCTGCTGACGCTCGCGCATGCCCAGGCGCAATGGTGGAAACGCGCGCCGGTCGATTTCGAGGAATGCGCCGACGCGGCCGAGAAGGCTGCGACCAAGTCCGAGAAGACATCCGCGCTTGCCGATTGCAACGCCAAGTTCGCCGGCCGCCGCAAGGCAGGCGGGGGTTATTCCTATTACGACTTCCTGCAGGATCGCACCTTCGACATCGCCGGCCCCAATCCGACGCCGGAGGAGCAAAAGAAAATCGACGCAGCTTACACCGCCTATCTCGCCAAAGAGCGCCGCAGCAACGAAGCGGCCGAGGCCGCCGCCCGTCAACAGCGCGAGCAGCAGGAACTGCAGGCGCGGCAACTCCAGCAGGTCGCGCTGCGAACCGACGTCGCGCGCGTGCCCGTCCCGGTCGAGCGGCCAAAGGTGCAGCAGACCGTCGGTCAGCGCCCGAAGGGCGCGTGCACCAAAGGCTCATTCTCCTGCGAATGGCCGCGGCTGTCGGAGAGCTTGAACGATTTGAAAAAGCTGTTCAATCCGACCCCGAGCAAGCCGGCGAAGAAGGGTTAAGCTCCTCGCACTGACTTGTAGGATGGGCAAAGGCGCGCAAGCGCCGTGCCCACCACCCTGGCAAGACAAAGAAGCAAGACAAAGAGGTTGGTGGGCACGCTCCGCTTTGCCCACCCTACGACAGCGGGGTGTGGAACGTCAGTTCGGTTGCTTCTTCTTGCCGCGCTTCGATTTGACCGTTGGCACATCCACCGGCGCAGTCGTCGGCGAGCTGCCCAACTGCGACCTGCTCTCCTGCAACCGCCTATCATAGCCGGGCGAGTTCACGACCGTCGGCGGTCTCGCAAGAGCGAGCGTCGACGCGCCGCAAAGCGCGGCAAGCGCGAGCCCGATCATCAAGCTACGTTTCATCGGTCCCTCCTTGCACTCAAACCACCGCGCGAATCTGCTGCGGCGTCAGCCGCGGCGGACCGTTGCCGGCGGCTTCGGCCTCCTTGATCAGCGCAACAATGCGGCGCATCAGCGGCACCCCGACATGGTTTTGCTCGGCGAGCGCGATGACGGCACCCTGGAGATAGTCGATCTCGGTCTTGCGTCCCTGTTTCAAATCCTGCCACATCGAAGAGCGCGCCTCGGGATCGATCTTCATGGTCGGTCCCAGGATCGCATTGAAGATCATGTCGGGCAGCCGCAGCAAGGCCGGCGTCCAGTTCATCGGGATCGGCGTCGCCGAGACCGGCGCGATGCCGGCGGCCTTCAGCGCGGCCAGCCCTTCGGCCATCTGGTCGGCGAACAGCCTGCGCCAGTCGCGGTTTGCCAGTTGCGCGGCGAGCGGCATGTCGGACAATGCGCTGAGCGCGTTGTTCAGATTGATGATCAGCTTGCCCCATTGCACGCCGGTGATGTCGCGGCTCGCGCGCATGGCGAGGCCGGATACCGACAATGCCGCGGCCGTGTTCCCAGCGTCCTCTCCGACATGGATGTCGCCGGAGGTCGAGCGGTGGAAACGGCCCTCGCCCATCGCGATCACGTTGAACGGCACCATGCCCGCGAGCACGCGGCGGCCACCGAGACGCTCGCGCAGCACCGCGATATTGCCGATGCCGTTCTGCAGCGAAACGATGACGGCATCCTCAGGCGCATGCTGCGCGATCTGATCCGCGACATCGGCGGTGTCGGCGCTCTTCACCGTGACCAGCACGATGCCGGCGCTGTGGAAGATCGCGGGGTCCTCCGACAGCGCGAGCTGCCCTGCGCCGAGCTTCGTCTCCGAGCCGTCGAAATCCGTCAATCGCAGGCCGAACCGCTCGATCTCGGTCTTCACCCGCGGCCGCACCAGCAGCGCGACACGGCGGCCACTGGCGGCCAGCATGCCGCCGACGAAACAGCCGATGGCGCCCGCGCCGGCCACCACGATCGGTCGATCCGTCATCACCTCGCCTTGCTCCCTGAACGATCGCCCCTCGATAGCAGAGGCGAGGCCGGCTGCCCATCGCTGCGCAGCCGCCTTGTAACCGTCATGAGAGCCCCATATGTTTTCGGCCCGGGGCAGTCAGCGGCGAGCGCTCGCCGAACGACACGCCAAGGGAGAGCACCATGGGTCTACTCGACGTCCTCAACGGCATGCAGAACGGCCCGCGCGGCCCCTCTACACCCAGCTCCGAGAAATCCTCCGGCGGCATGTCGCCGATGACCATGGCGCTGCTCGGCCTGCTTGCCTGGAAGGCGTTCAAGCACATGACGGCAAACCAGTCCGGTACGGCGCCGCAGCCGTCGCCGACGCCGGCCCCTCCGCCGGTGAACGCGAACACCGCCGACAGCGGCGGTCTTGGCGGTCTCGGAGGCCTGCTCAAAGGCGGCCTCGGCGGCCTGCTTGCGGGCGGCGCGGCCGGCACCGTGCTCAGCGGCGGCCTCGGCGATCTCCTCAACCAGCTTCAGCAGGGCGGCCACGGCGACGCTGCGAATTCCTGGGTCGGCAAGGGTCAGAACAAGCCGATCGCGCCGGGCGATCTTGCGAGCGCACTCGGCGCCGACCAGATCGACAGCCTGTCCGCCCAGAGCGGCCTGTCGCGCGAGGAGCTGCTCAACGGCCTCAGCCAGTATCTGCCGCAGGTGGTCGACCATTTGACCCCGGACGGACGGCTGCCGACCGAGAACGAGATCTCGGGCAGACTTTAATCGGACGTTGATCGACGCGCTTTCGGGAAGGGGAGCACACTCATGAGCATGGGCGGCCTGTTGTGGATCATCGTCGTCGGCTTCGTCGCCGGCCTCATCGCGCGCTGGCTGGCGCCGGGACCGAACAACCCGAGCGGCTTCATCCTCACCACCATCCTCGGCATCGCCGGCGCGTTTCTCGCGACCTTCGTCGGCCAGGCGATCGGCCATTACAGCCCAGACCAGGGCGCCGGCTTTATCATGGCCACACTCGGCGCGGTGGTGGTGCTGTTCATCTGGCACCGGCTGGTCGCGAGCGGTGTGATCAAGGGGTAGTCACTGTCGCGTTGTGGCGCGACCTATCATCCAACTCGGTGTCGTCCCGGACAAGCGCGCCCTAAGCGCGCGCCGATCCGGGACCCAACCACAGGGAGGAGTTTGGCGAAGTCTCGGAGTGATCGGAGTCGCGCCAAACTTCTCCCTGTGGTTATGGATCCTCGCGCCCCGTGCGCAATTGCGCACTAGGCGGGGATGACAGCGGAGATTGGAACGCGATCTCACGTAATCAGATGCATCCCCGCATCCATGCGCACGACCTCGCCGGTCATGTTGCTGGAGGCCGGCATCGCCAGGAAGCAGACGAGTTGCGCGATGTCCTCGGCTGATGATGCGACCCTGAGCGGCACCTTCGCGACCACGCTATCGCGCACCTGCTTGGCGCCGGCTTCGCCGCGGCCCTTGGTGAACCAGGGCGTGTCGATATAGCCGGGGCAGACCGTGTTGACGCGGATCAGCGGCGCCAGCGCGCGCGACAGCGACAGCGTCATGGTGTTGAGCGCGCCCTTGCTCGCGGCGTAGGCGATCGACGAGCCGACGCCGCTGATGCCGGCGACCGAGGACACGTTGACCACGGCGGAGGGCCGCTCCGAGGCCTTAGCGCCGGCTTCGAGCAGGCTGCGCGCGGCACGCACCATCTGGAACGGGCCGATGGTGTTGACGCCATACACGCGCTGGAAATCTTCAGCCGACAATCCGTCGAGATCGGCATGGGCGACATGCTTGGTGGTGCCGGCATTGTTGACGAGGATGTCGAGCCGGCCCCAGGCGCTGGCCGCCGCAACGATCTTGCGGCAATCGTCGTCCTTTGAAACGTCGCCCTGCGCAACCAGGACTTCCGGAGAGCCTGCTTTGCGGCAAAGCTCCGCCGTGGCCTCGGCTTCTTTCTGGCTAGAGGAATAGTTGATGACGAGCCGCGCCCCGCTTCGCGCGAGGATTTCCGCGGTTGCTGCGCCAAGCCCGGAGGCGGACCCCGTCACGATTGCGCACAGACTGTCTTTGGCCATCCGGATTTCCTTCCCCTGGTTCTAATGCAAGCCTTAGGTCGCTGGCCTTGTTTAGCGAGTTTGCGGCGCCCTGCAAATCAAGCAAACTCCGCTAAGCGGAATTAGCCTCCTATGATCCTGGCCCCATGCCCGCGCCGCAGGTTGACCTGCGATCAACGCTTGTCAGGGCCATGGCTTTTTCGGATCATCGGGCGCAAGAAGACTTGCGCGGTTCGCTCCACCAGGCGGGCCGCGCCAACGGCAAAAAACGGGGAACGCTGTGGCGGAGAGTGACAACATCGTCGTCGAGACTGCGGAGAAGATCTTCGCCGATCTCGCCGATCCGCAAACCATCAACAATGACAAGAAGGATGCCTGGCAGGCGCCGCTGTGGCGGGCGCTGAGCGAAGCCGGCCTGCCATTGTCCTGGGTGCCCGACGATCTCGGCGGCTCCGGCGCGAGCCTTGCCGACGGCTTTGCGCTTCTGAACGCCGCCGGCCGTTTCGCCGTCGCGGTTCCGCTGGCCGAGACCATGCTGGCGGGCTGGCTGCTGGCGCAAGCGAAGATCGCATCGCCCGAGGGCGAGATGACGGTGCTGCCGGCATCGCCGAAGGACCGCATCACCCTCGATGCCGATGGCTCGCTTTCCGGCCGCGCCCGCGGCGTGCCCTTTGCGAAAGCGGCAAAGCATTTTGCGGTGCTGGCGCACGGCAAGGATGGCGTCTCGATCGCGCTGGTCGATGCCGGCAAGGTCCGGATCGAGTCCGGCCTCAATGTCGGCTACGACCACAGCGACACCGTGACGCTCGACAAGGTCCAGCCCGTCACGCGCAAGGCCGCGCCGAAGGGCTTTGACCAGACCACGATGATGCTGATGGGCGGCGTTGCGCGCAGCCTGCAGATCGCCGGCGCGCTGGAATCGATGCTCGACATCTCCGTGCGCTATTCCAACGAGCGCGTCGCCTTCGAGAAGAAGATCTCGAAATTCCAGGCCGTGCAGCACAATCTCGCCCGCCTCGCCGGCGAATCCGCCGCCGCTCTTGCGGCTGCGACCTCGGCCGCCGACGCCATCGCGAATGCGTCGCGTTTCGACGACGAAGTTTATCTCGAAGCCGCCTCGGCAAAGATCCGCTGCGCGGAAGCCGCGGAAAAGGGCGGCGCCATCGCACATCAGGTGCACGGCGCGATCGGCTTCACCCTCGAGCACATCCTGCACCGCTATTCGCTGCGGGCGTTGGCCTGGCGCGACGATTTCGGCTCGGAGAGCCACTGGGCCGTCGAGCTCGGCAAGCTGGTCGCAAACCGCGGCGCCGACGAATTGTGGCCGCTCGTGGCGTCGCGCTGATCAGGGAGAGAAACACATGACCGCTGCCCTCCGTTTCGATCCGATCCGCCTGCCCGAGAAGTGCGAGCAATTGCGTAAGGAAGTGCGCGCCTTCCTCGCCGAAGAAATCGCCGCCGGCACCTTCGATCCGCACACGCCCAATCGCGAAGACACCGACGCGCCGGAATTTTCCCGTCGGGTCGGCGCCAAGGGCTGGCTCGGGATGACCTGGCCGAAGAAATACGGCGGCCAGGAGCGCTCCTTCCTCGAACGTTACGTGGTGACCGAGGAGATGCGCGTCGCGAATGCGCCCACGCGGCGCTTCTTCGTGGCCGACCGCCAGAGCGGACCGGTGCTGCTGAAATACGCGCCTGAACATATCAAGATGGACATCCTGCCGCGGATCTGTCGCGGCGAGATCTGCTTTGCGATCGGCATGAGCGAGCCGAATTCCGGCTCCGACCTGTTCGCGGCAAAGACGCGCGCGACCAAGACCGACGGCGGCTATCTGATCAACGGCACCAAGATCTGGACCTCGTCGGCCCACATCGCCGACTACATGATCGCGATCTTCCGGACCTCACAGCCGACCAAGGAAAACCGCCGTCACGGCCTGACGCAATTCCTGGTCAAGATGAAGCAGCCGGGCATCAAGGTGAACCCGATCGGCCAGATCACCGGCCAGTACGAGTTCAACGAGGTCGTCTTCACCGATTTCTTCGTCCCCGACGATCACGTGCTCGGCGAGGTCGACGGCGCCTGGAAGCAGGCGACGAGCGAACTCGCCTATGAGCGTTCGGGCCCCGAGCGTTTCCTCGAAACCTATTACGTGCTGACCGAGCTGGTCCGTGCGGTCGGCCCCAACCCGGATACGCGCAGCGCCGAAGGCATCGGGCGCCTGGTGGCGCAGCTCCATACCATGCGGCGCATGTCGGTCTCGGTCGCCGGCATGCTGCAGGCCGGCAAGGAGCCTGTGGTCGAGGCGTCCATCGTCAAGGACATCGGCACGGTGTGGGAGCAGCAGCTCCCGCACCGTGTCCGCGACCTTGCTGCTTTCGTCGAGGAGACCGCGACCAACCGCGAGACCTTGGAGCGGCAGCTCGACTTCGCCATCAAGACCGCACCGAAACTCACCATCCAGGGCGGCACCACCGAGGTGCTGCGCGGCATCATCGCCCGCGGATTGGGCCTGCGCTAATCATTCGAGGATCATCATGACCACCTACAAAGACATCGGCGTCGAAAAAGTCGGACACGTCGGCACCATCGAGATCCGCCGCCCGCCGCTGAACTTCTTCGACATCTCGCTGATCAACCAGATCGCCGATGCGCTCGACGAATTCGACCGCGACATCGAGATCCGCGCCTCCGTTCTCTCGGCGCAGGGCAAGGCGTTCTGCGCCGGCGCGAACTTTGGCGACCCGGCGCGGCAGGCGCAGGAGGCGCGCGAGGCCGAGAAGAAGGGCGACCCCGCCGACAATCTCGGGCCGATCAACCATCTCTACATCCAGGCCGTGCGCATCTTCCGCGCCAAGAAGCCGATCGTCGCCGCCGTGCAGGGCGCCGCCATCGGCGGCGGATTGGGTCTCGCGGTTTCGGCGGACTTCCGCGTCACCTGCCCCGAAGCGCGCTTCTCAGCCAACTTCACCAAGCTTGGCTTCCATCCCGGCTTCGGCCTGACGACGACTCTTCCTGAGCTGATCGGCAAGAACAACGCCGAGCTGATGTTCTACACCAGCCGCCGCGTCACCGGCGAAGAAGCCGTGAAGTGGGGCCTCGCCAACGAGCTGGTGCCACAGGACCAGGTCAAGGCGGCCGCGATGAAGCTCGCCGGCGAGATCGCCGAATGCTCCCCGCTCGGCCTGCTCTCAACCCGCGCCACGATGCGCAATGGCCTCGCCGACCGCGTCATGGCCGCGACCAACCACGAACTCGCCGAGCAGACCCGGCTGCGCGCGACGGAGGATTTCAAGGAAGGCGTGAAGGCCACGGAAGAACGGCGCGCGGCGAATTTCAAGGGGCGATAGTCGACGTATCGCGCCGGCGCTTCGGCAATTTCTCCTGTCGTCCCCGCGAAAGCGGGGCCCCATAACCACAGGAAGAAGCTATAGGGCGCAGACCGTCACCACGAATCTTCGCCAAACTCCTCCCTGTAGTTATGGGTCCCGGGTTCGCTTCGCGCCCCGGGACGACAATGGTGTTTGTGGCCTCGCTACTTCCTCCCCACCACCAGCGCATCGACGATCGTCACGCCCTGCCCCTCGGTGTGCACCAGGACCGGATTGAGCTCGATCTCGGCGATCTCCTTTGCATGCCGCGCGGCGAGCACTGAAACGTCGGCGATCAACCGCGACAAAGCCGCAACGTCCGCCTTCACCGCTCCACGAAACCCATTGAGGAGCGGCGCAGCCTTCAAGCCCGCCAGCATCGCACCCGCCTCCTCCGCACTCACCGGCGCCGGGCGGTAGACGACGTCGCGGGACAGCTCGGTGGTGATGCCGCCGAGACCCACCATCACCATGGGACCGAACGTCTCGTCGGTCATCGTGCCGACGATGATCTCGACGCCCTTCTTCGCCATCGGGCCGACCAGCACGCCTTGGATATCCGCCTCCGGCCGGTGCCGGCGCGCATTGTCCAGCAGCGCCTCGAATGCCAGAAACACCTCGCCCTTGGTGGTGATGTTGACGCGCACGCCACCGACTTCGCTCTTATGGGCGATATCAGGCGACTGAATCTTCATCGCCAGGGGAAAGCCGACGCGGGTGACGGCTCCGTCGAGCTCGTTCTTGTCTCTCACCAGCACCTCATCCGGCAGTGCGATGCCGGCGGTGCGGAGCAACGCCTTGCTGTCGGCCTCGGACAGAACGGGCGATTTCAGATGCGTAGAAAGATCGCGCGCCGGCAGCCGCGCTGTGTCCGCAGGTAGCGGCAGCTTGAAACTGGCGTAGTCGACGAGCCGACGCATCGCGACGCCGACATGGGTGAGGCCCGAGAGCACGACGACGCCGGATTTGGCGAGCTCGCGGCGGGCGAAGTCGGACGGCACCGTATAGGAATAGAACACCACCGGCTTGCGTTGCGCCGACAGCACCGGCGTCAGCTCCTCCTCCTTGAAGGGCTTGCGCACCTCGCTCGACAGCGACAGCACGACCAGGATCGCATCGACCTCGTCGGAGGCAGTGAGCACATCGACGCTCTTCTGCAAGCCGCCAGAGGTGACGCCTTGCGCGGTGACGTCGATCGGGTTGCGCGCCGTGCCATAGGACGGCATCAACTGCTTGATCCCCGCCTGGACCTTTTCTGACAGCTCCGGCACCTGCAAGCCTTGCAGCGCCACCGCATCGGCGCCCCAGATGCCGGCGCCGCCGGAGACGGTGACGACGGCAACGCGATCGCCGTTCGGCAGCGGATTGCTGGCAAGCACCGCCGCGATCGTCAGCGCTTCATCCAGATCGTTGGAGACGATGAAGCCGTATTTTGCGAACACCGCGTCATAGGCCGCCGACCAGCCGGCCATGCTCGCGGTATGCGAGGCAGCCGCGCGCTGGCCTGCGCCGGAGCGGCCGACTTTTGTCACGATCACCGGCTTTTTCATCTCCGCAGCGCGCCGGGCGGCGACGAGAAATTTGTCGACGTCGCGGATGCCCTCGATGAACAGCAGGATCACGTCGGTCGAGGAATCCTGCACCATGTAATCCAGGAACTCGCCGGCGCCGAGATCGGATTCATTGCCGGTGCTGACGACATAGCTGACGGCGATTCCGAGGGCCCGCGCGCGATGATAATAGGCGAAGCCAATGCCGCCGCTCTGCGCGACGATGCCGATCCGTTTTTTGCTGGCAACAAGCGGCACCACGCCTGGCTTGACATCGACGGCCGGACTGAATGTCGCCGCCACGCGCTGCACCTGACTGAAGAAGCCCTCGGCGTTCGGCCCGGATATCCGCATGCCGGTGCGCTTCGCCAGCGCCGCGATCGCGTCCTGCATCGCCGCGCTGTCGCCGCCCTCCTCGGCAAAGCCGGAGGAGATGATCACGGCGTTCCTGACGCCGGCGGCAGCGCATTGCTCGAGCGCGGGAAGCACGGCGCGGGCGGGGATGATGATGACGGCAAGGTCGATCGGCGCGCCGATCTCGCCGATCGATTTGTAACAGGCGAGCCCGTCGATATCGGCGTAGTTCGGGTTCACCGGGTAGATCGTCCCGGGATATTCGTTCTTGCGCAGCATCGACAACAGCCGCCCCGGGATCTTCTCGTGGTCGCGCGAGGCGCCGATCAGCGCGATGCTGGCGGGCGCGAAGAAGCTGTCGAGCGGATGCGGCATAGGACGAGTCCTTCTTATTGTTGGCTGCACCGCATCTCTCACCGTCATCCTGAGGCGCCGGAACGCAGCGGAGGCCTCGAAGGATGAACGGCCCCACCGTGGCCGTCGCCCTTCGAGGCTCGCCGAAGGGGCGAGCACCTCAGGGTGACGGATAACGGTGGAGGGATCAACTGACGCGGAACGTCACGCCGCCCAGCAGAAACTCGTTCCCCGCCACCGCAAGCCCCCTCGCCTTCGCGGCGTGCAGCACCTGCGCAACGTCGGCCACCCGAAACTCCAGCGCGCTCATGATCTCGCTGGCGCCTTTTACGAAACGGAAGGCCGCATTGGGCAGTTTCAGCTCGGCACCTTCAGGCACAATGCCGATGATCTTCCCCCAATGCTCCGCCAGCCCCTTCGGATCCGGGCTCTGCATCTCCACGCCGGTCAGCGTCTGCGTCACGTCCTTGCGGATGAATTTCTGCCAGTCCGGTCCGGCCGGCGGATATGGCCCCAAAATATCATCGCTGCCTTCGGTGTGATTGAACTCGATGAAGGCAGCACGGCAGTCGCGGGGGTGAAGCTGGACGCCGTGATAGGGCGCATGGTCGATCACGTTGGCGGTGCGCACGCCAAGCGCATTGGCGTTGCGACCGCGCTCGTCGGGATCATTGCAGCAGAAGATCGCCATATAGCCGCCGCGGCCGCCGGTCTTCTCGATGAAGCGGCCGGCCGTGGTACCGCCCTTGAAGGGTGCGACCACCTCCAGCAAAATCGTGTCGACCGGTAGCAGCGCATTCTCCAGGCCGTATTTCGCGACATTACCGTCGCGGTAGCACACGGCGAGGCCCATGATCTCCGCGATGTCGGAGATCACGGGCGCGAGCTGCGGCGCGACCAGGCAGATCTGCCGCAACCGCATATAGGGCGCCATGGTCATACGCCCCTGAAGGTCGGCTTGCGCTTCTCGACGAAGGCCTTTGCGGCCTCCTTGTGATCCTCGGTGTCGCCGCAGCGGGTGTGATGGATCGCCTCGCCGTCAAAACAGTCTTCCAGCGCCAGATGCTCGGCATTGTTGATGTTGCGCTTGATGAAGCCGAGCGCGATCGACGGCCCTTGCGCCAGCGACAGCGCGACCTCGTGCGCGGCGGCATCGATCTCGGCGTCGGGCACGACCTTGGTCACCATGCCGATCGCATGCGCTTCCTTGGCCGTGAGCACCGGCGACATCAGATAGAGCTCGCGCGCCCGCGCGCTGCCGAGCAGCTGCGTCAGGAAATAGGTCCCGCCGTAATCGCCGGAGAAGCCGACCTTGGCGAAGGCTGTCGTGATCTTGCAGGATTCCGAGGCGATGCGCAGGTCACAGGACAGCGCCATCGACAGGCCGGCGCCAGCCGCGGCGCCGTCGAGCTGCGCCACCACGGGCTTCGGCATCTGGTGCAGGATGCGCGAGACCTCCATGCCGCGGCGCAGATTCGCAAGCTTCTGCTCGAACGGCAGCGGCGCGCGGCCCGCGGCCATCGACTTGACGTCGCCGCCGACGCAGAACGATCCGCCGGCCCCCTTGAACAGCACCGCGCGCACCTCCGGATCGTCAGCGGCGCGGCGTGCCGCTTCGACCAGCCCGGCCACCATCTCAGGGTTGAGCGCGTTCTTCCGCTCCGGACGGTTCATGGTGATGGTGAGCAGCCCGCCTTCGAGCTTTTGCAGGACCATGTCGTTGCTCATAGGGCGTCTCCCTTGTTGTTTTGCTCCGTCATTCCGGGGCGCGCGAAGCCCGAACCCGGAATCCATTTGTCGATAATCACTGCGGCCCGATGGATCCCAGGTTCGCGCTTACGCGCGCCCCGGGATGACGCTTCGCGTCACTTCTTCACCAGCGGGCAGCGCGACTGCTCCAGCGACTGGAACGCTTCGCTGCCGGGCACGGTGGCGAGCAGCTTGTAGTCGTCCCAGCGGCCCTTCGACTCCGACGGCTTCTTCACCTCGAACAGGTACATGTCGTGGATCATGCGGCCGTCCTCGCGGATCTTGCCACCCTTGGCGAAGAAGTCGTTGATCGGCGTCTCCTTCATCACCTTCATGACAGTCGCTGCATCGGTCGTGCCGGCCGCCTTCACCGCCTTCAGGTAGTGCGTGACGGAGGAGTAGACGCCGGCCTGCGCCGAGGTCGGCGGCCGCTTCACGCGCTCCTGAAAGCGCTTGGAGAAGGCGCGCGTCTCGTCGTTCATGTCCCAATAGAAGGCTTCCGCCAGTAGCAACCCCTGCGCGGTCTCCAGGCCGATCGAGTCGATATCGGTGACGAAGACGAGCAGCGGCGAGACTTTCTGACCGCCCTTCATGATCCCGAACTCCGCCGCCTGCTTGATGGCGTTGACGGTGTCGCCGCCGGCGTTCGCAAGCCCGATCACCTTGGCCTTCGAAGCCTGCGCCTGAAGCAGGAACGACGAGAAATCCGACGTGTTGAGCGGATGGCGCACGCTGCCTAGCACCTTGCCGCCGGTCTTGGTGACGACGGCACTGGTGTCCTTCTCCAGATCCTGGCCGAAGGCGTAATCGGCGGTGAGGAAGTACCAGCTGTCGAGGCCGGACTTCACGGCCGCAAGGCCGGTCACATTGGCCTGGCCGTAGGTGTCGAACACGTAGTGGATGGTATAGGGACCGCAGGCCTCGTTGGTGAGACGGATCGAGCCCGGACCGTTGAAGATGATGATCTTGTTGCGCGCCTTGGCGATCTCGCCTGCCGCAAGCGCGGTCGCGGAGGCCGCGACGTCGTAAATCATCTCGACGCCCTGGTTGTCGAGCATGTCGCGGGCGATGTTGGCGGAGAGATCGGCCTTGTTTTGATGATCGGCCGCCAGCACCTGGATCTTGCGCCCCAGCACCTCGCCGCCGAAATCCTCAACGGCCATCTTGGCCGCGGTCTCGCTGCCGGGTCCGGTGATGTCGGCATAGAGGCTCGACATGTCGAGGATGCCGCCGATCTTGAGAGGTGGCTTGTCCTGGGCCTGCGCGGCGGCGCTCGCACTGAGGGCAAACGCGGCGGCAAAAATGCCCGACAAAATTGTCTTCATGGAAAACGATCTCCCTTATCGCGCCGTACTCTGATGGCGGCTTGGTTATTGCTCTTGGCAATCGCTGTTGCCGCAATCATGCCGCATGCGCAAGAGCGCAGCAAGCGCGAGGGCGCCATGCGAGTCTTGCGGTGGCGGCATGTTTTCCGCAAAACGGAATGGTGAGATGCGGAAACATGTTTCCACGTCATTGCGAGCGTGTGAGATGACATCGAAGCCCCGCACTCGCTGCCGTAGGGTGGGCAAAGGCGCGCTCTTCGCGCCGTGCCCACGAGTCGGCGCGATCGGCAAAGACGTGGGCACGCTTCGCTTTGCCCACCCTACGAGAGTCCCTTCGTCATTGGCATCGTTTGAGTTAGGATCGACGCACAACGCAACCTCTACGGGTCACGTGGCGCAACGGCTTCACCTCATCGTCGCATTCCTTCTCCTCGCGAGTCACACCGCGCTCGCGATGCCGTGCCAGTTCGAGTCGCAAAGCGAAGGCCGTGTCGCTGCGATCGTCGATGCGCGCAGCGTTCGTCTCGACGATGGCCGCGAGATCCGCCTCGCAGGCATCGAGACGACGGCGACGACGAAGCAGGCGCTGGCCTCACTGCTCGCGAGCCGCGACGTGACACTCCGCGGCAACGACGACACGCCCGACCGCTACGGCCGCCAGGGCGCGCTGGTCTTCATCGGCGAGAGCGACACCTCGGTGCAGGCCATGCTGCTCGCCCAGGGCGACGCCCTGGTGTCGGCCGAAATCACGGACAAGGACTGCGCGGCGGCCCTGATGGCGTCGGAGGCCGAGGCGCGGCGCCAAAAAAAGGGCAGTTGGGCTGACCCGTCGGCCATAAAAAACGCGGAAAGTCCGGACGATATTTTGGCGGGGATCGGGCGCTTTATGGTGGTCGAGGGCAAAGTCCTGTCGGTCCGGCAAGCTGGGGCAATGACCTACCTCAACTTCGAACGGAACTGGACACGTGGCTTTGCCGTGACTATTTCAAAGCGCACGCTACCGGCGTTCGAAAATGCCGGGATCACCCTTAAGTCATTGGAAAGTAAGCGTATTCGAGTCCGAGGCTGGGTCGAGGGAAGTACGGGGCCGCGCATCGATGTGCGTCTCTTGGGACAGGTTGAATTGCTGGGCGCAAACGAGCCTACTGGGGTAAGGCCTTAACGGCCGGGCACGGGTTAATTGAAGTGAATGGGGTGCTAGAACGGCACGGACTGGGCGATTGCCGCCGCCTGCGGGCGGCGCCGGCCGCGCTTTGCCTTGCGCTGGGCGGGCTTCTCGCCGGCTGCGGCGACATGGGCCGGTTCCAGGCTGCCGCGACCCCACCGACCGTTGCGATGCCCAAGCCGAAGCCGGCCGTCGCGCAGACCCCCGCCACCGAGAAGGAGCACGAGCGCATCCTGGCGAGCTATGGCGGCACTTACGACGATCCCAGGCTCGAATCGCTCGTCAGCAAGACCGTCGACCGGCTGGTCGCAGCGTCCGACCGTCCCGACCAGGGCTACAAGGTCACCATCCTCAATTCCGGCGCGGTGAACGCCTTCGCGCTGCCGAACGGCCAGCTCTATGTCACCCGCGGACTTCTCGCGCTCGCCAGCGACACCTCGGAATTGTCCTCCGTGCTCAGCCACGAGATGGCGCACGTGCTGTCCAAGCATGCCGCGATGCGCGAGGACCAGGCGCGCCAGGCCGCGATCGTCACCCGCGTCGTCACCGACATGAGCAACGACCCCGATCTCACCGCGCTCGCGCTGGCCAAGACCAAGCTCACCATGGCGAGTTTTTCGCGCAAGCAGGAGTTCGAGGCCGACGGCATCGGCGTCGGCATTTCCGCCAAGGCGCATTTCGATCCCTACGGTGCTGCGCGCTTCCTCTCCGCGATGGAGCGCAATGCCGAGCTGAAGGCCGGCAAGAGCTCGCTCGATCCGCGCGCGCAGGATTTCACCTCCTCGCATCCGGCAACCCCGGAGCGCGTGCAGAACGCGCAGACCATCGCGCGGCAATACACGGCGCCTGAAGGCGCCGAGCGCGACCGCGAGAGCTATCTCGCTGCGATCGACAACCTCGTCTACGGCGAAGACCCCAGCGAAGGTTTCGTCCGCGGCCGCCGCTTCCTGCATCCGAAGCTGGGCTTCACCTTCCAGGCGCCGGACAATTTCACGCTCGACAACACCGCGCAGGCGGTGATCGGCGTGCGCGAGGGCGGCGCACAGGCGATGCGTTTCGACGTGGTGCGCGTGCCGGCCGAGCAGTCGCTCGGCGACTACCTCAATTCCGGCTGGATGGAGGGCGTCGAGAAGGCGTCCACCGAAGACATCACCATCAACGGTTTCCCGGCTGCGTCGGCCACCGCCAAAGGCGACCAGTGGCAGTTCAAGGTCTACGCGCTGCGCTTCGGCAGCGACGTCTATCGCTTCATCTTCGCGGCACGGCAGAAGTCGACCGAGAGTGAGCGCAACGCGCGCGAGACCGTCAATTCATTCCGCCGCCTGACGCTCGACGAGATCCAGGCCGCGCGCCCGCTCCGCATCAAAGTCATCACCGTGCAGCCCGGCGACACCGTGGAATCGCTCTCCCACCGCATGGCCGGCGTCGACCATCCCGCCGAACGCTTCCGCGTGCTGAACGGCCTCGATCGCACCGCGCAGGTGAAGGTGCGTGATCGCGTGAAGATCGTGGCGGATTAGCGAAACGGGTGGTGCCGTAGGGTGGGCAAAGCGCAAGCGTGCCCACGCATCTTTTGCGATCGAGAGAGATGGTGGGCACGGCGCAAGGGCGCCTTTGCCCACCCTACCGCACCTGTGATGTGGCTACAGCTCGAGCTTAACGCCCCGTATCCATATCGCCCTTCTCGCGCTGGCCGCTGAGCCAGAGCGCCAGCAGGGTCCAGAACGCGCCGGACAACAGATACGCGCCCGAGGCGATGACGCCGAGATTGGTCGCGAGCAGCAAGGCGACCAGCGGCGCGAAGCCGGCACCGAACAGCCAGGCCATGTCCGAGGTCAGCGCGGACGCCGTGTATCGGTACGCCTGCTTGAAGTTCGAGGCGATCGCGCCCGAGGACTGGCCGAACGACAGGCCGAGCAGGATGAAGCCGATCACCATATAGATGGTCTCGCCGAACGCGCCGGCATCGAGCAGCTGCGGGGCAAAGCCGCTATAGATCGCGATCGCGATCGCCGATCCCATCAGCAGCGACTTGCGGCCGACGCGGTCGGCGATGATGCCGGACATCACGATCGCGCCAACGCCGAACACGGCGGCGACGATCTCGATGATCAGGAAGCGTACCGGGCTTTCGCGGGTGAACAGGAACACCCAGGACAGCGGAAACACCGTAACCATGTGAAACAGCGCGAAGCTCGCCAGCGGTGCGAACGCTCCCAGCATGATGTTCTGGCCTTCGCTCGCGACGGTGTCGGAGATGCGCGCGGGCTGCAACTCGCGGGTCTCGAACAGCGAGGCATATTCCTCCGTCGTCACCATGCGCAGGCGCGCGAACAGCGCCACGACGTTGATGGCAAAGGCGACGAAGAACGGATAGCGCCAGCCCCAGTCGAAGAAATCGTCGGCCGAGAGGTTGCCGGCGAAATAGGCGAACAGCGCGCTCGCCACGATCAGCCCGAGCGGAGCGCCGAGCTGCGGCACCATCGCGTACCAGCCGCGCTTGGAGGGCGGCGCGTTCAGCGCCAGCAGCGAAGCCATGCCGTCCCAGGCACCGCCCCAGGCCAGACCCTGCGCGATGCGCGCCAGCGCCAGCAGCCAGATCGCGGCAACGCCGATGTCGTGATAGCCGGGCAGGAACGCCAGCGCGACCGTGGCGGTGCCGAGCAGGAACAGCGCCGAGATCAGCTTGGCGGTCTTGCCGTAGGCACGGTCCACCGTCATGAAAATGACGGTGCCGATCGGCCGCGCCATGAAGGCCAGCGCGAAGATCATGAAGGAATAGAGCGTGCCGGTCAGCTCGCTCGCGAACGGGAACACCAGGCGCGGGAACACGATCACCGAGGCGATCGCGAAGACGAAGAAGTCGAAGAATTCCGAGGTGCGGCCGATGATGACGCCGATGGCGATCTCGCCGGGACTGGCCTGGTCGTGGCCGTGCTCGCCCGTGTGGAGGTCTGCCATTGCGGGGGTCTGTGCCGTCGCCATTCGTGCGCCCTTAACGTCCTGAAAACCAAAGCCGACCGCCCGGCGGGCGCCGGGCAATCTGGCCCTCTCTGACCCAACATTCCGCACTGCAACATTGGACAAATTGTCCAATGTCCGGATTGTTGCGCCGCAGCTACCCGTTGGCCCCGCAAAAGAAACTCATTCTCAAAGGCTCGGCCCGTGTCTCGTCTCAAGATCCTGGCGCTACTACCTCTGGCTGCTGCGCTCAGCGGCTGCGACTACGTCGTGCTGGCGCCAGCCGGCGATATCGCTGCCCAGCAGCGCGACCTCGTCATCATCTCCACCGTCCTGATGCTCCTGATCGTCGTCCCCGTGATGGCGCTGACGGTGCTGTTCGCCTGGCGCTATCGCCAGTCCAACACGGCCGCTCGCTATGAGCCGGAATGGGACCACTCGACCAAGCTCGAGCTGGTGATCTGGTCGGCGCCGCTGCTGATCATCGTCTGCCTGGGCGCACTGACCTGGATGGGCACGCATCTGCTCGACCCCTATCGCACTCTCGGCCGCATCCATGCCGACCGCGCCGTGGACCAGTCCAAGGCCCCGCTCGAGGTCGACGTCGTCGCGCTCGACTGGAAGTGGCTCTTTATCTATCCGGATTACGGCATCGCCACCGTCAACGAGCTCGCAGCACCGGTCGACCGTCCGATCAACTTCCGCATCACCGCATCCTCGGTGATGAACTCGTTCTACATCCCCGCGCTTGCCGGCCAGATCTACGCGATGCCGGGCATGGAGACGAAGCTCCACGCCGTCGTCAACCACGCCGGCACCTACAAGGGCTTCTCGGCGAACTACAGCGGCGCCGGCTTCTCAGGCATGCACTTCAACTTTAGAGGACTCGACGACAAGGGCTTTGACGCCTGGATCGCCAGCGCCAAATCCGCCGGCGGCTCGCTCGGCCGCGCCGAATATCTTCAGCTCGAAAAGCCCAGCCAGAACGAGCCGGAACGCCGCTACGGCACGATCGACTCCGATCTCTACCGCCTGATCCTCAACATGTGCGTCGAGACCGGCAAGATGTGCCAAAGCGAGATGATGGCGATCGACGCCAAGGGCGGCAACGGTCATCAGGGCCTGAACAACACCCTGCCGCTCACTTACGACAAGTACGCCCGCCGCGGCACCCCGCTCGGGCCGGAGCCGACTTTCGTCGCCGGCACCTGCACGCCCGATGCGCCGCAGGGCAAGACCACGGCGTCGATCACGGCTCCTGTCGACACCGCGCCGCTGCTCGGCGCCGGCCTGAAGCGGCCGAGCTTCGCGCCGCTCAAGTCCTCGTCCTTCTTCCTCGGACTGCGTCCGAAGTCAGACTCCTAAAGAGATCCCCGCATGTCTCCTGATCTTCTCAAGCTCATCTTCGGCCGGCTCGGCTTCGAATCGTTGCCGCTGCACGAGCCGATCGTCGTCGGCACCTTCGCGGTGGTCGCGCTCGGCGGCGCCGCACTGCTCGGCGGCCTCACCTATTTCCGCCTCTGGGGTTATCTCTGGCGCGAATGGTTCACCACCGTGAACCACAAGCGCATCGGCATCATGTACATGATCCTCGGCATCGTGATGCTGCTGCGCGGCTTTGCCGATGCGCTGATGATGCGCGGCCAGCAGATGCTGGCCTTTGGCGGCTCCGAAGGCTATCTCAACGCCCATCACTACGACCAGGTCTTCACCGCCCACGGCGTGATCATGATCTTCTTCGTGGCGATGCCGCTGGTGACCGGCCTGATGAACTATGTCGTGCCGCTCCAGATCGGCGCGCGCGACGTGTCGTTCCCGTTCCTGAACAATTTCAGCTTCTGGATGACGGTCGGCGGCGCAGTGCTGGTGATGGCTTCGCTGTTCATCGGCGAATTCGCCCGCACCGGCTGGCTGGCTTATCCGCCGCTGTCGAACATCGGCTACAGCCCCGATGTCGGCGTCGACTATTACATCTGGGCGCTGCAGGTCGCGGGCGTCGGCACGACATTGTCAGGCATCAACCTGATCTGCACCATCGTCAAGCTGCGGTGTCCCGGCATGACCATGATGAAGATGCCGGTCTTCACCTGGACGTCGCTCTGCACCAACGTCCTGATCGTCGCCTCCTTCCCGGTTCTGACAGTGGTGCTCGCGCTGCTCTCGCTCGACCGCTACGTCGGCACCAACTTCTTCACGAACGATTTCGGCGGCAGCCCGATGATGTACGTGAACCTGATCTGGATCTGGGGTCATCCCGAAGTCTACATCCTGGTTCTCCCGGCGTTCGGCATCTTCTCGGAAGTGACCTCGACCTTCTCCGGCAAGCGGCTGTTCGGCTACACCTCGATGGTCTACGCCACGGTCGTCATCACCATCCTGTCGTACCTGGTCTGGCTGCATCACTTCTTCACGATGGGCTCGGGCGCCAGCGTCAACTCGTTCTTCGGCATCACCACGATGATCATCTCGATCCCGACGGGCGCGAAGATGTTCAACTGGCTGTTCACGATGTATCGCGGCCGCATCCGCTACGAGCTGCCGATGATGTGGACGATCGCCTTCATGCTGACCTTCGTGATCGGCGGCATGACCGGCGTGCTGCTGGCGGTGCCGCCGGCCGACTTCGTGCTGCACAACAGCCTGTTCCTGATCGCGCACTTCCACAACGTGATCATCGGCGGCGTGGTGTTCGGCGCCTTCGCCGGCATCTCCTACTGGTTCCCGAAAGCGTTCGGCTTCAAGCTCGATCCATTCTGGGGCAAGATGTCGTTCTGGTTCTGGGTCACCGGCTTCTACCTCGCCTTCATGCCGCTCTACGTGCTCGGCCTGATGGGCGTGACCCGCCGCCTGCGCGTGTTCGACGATCCGTCCTTGCAGATCTGGTTCGTCATCGCCGCGATCGGGGCCTTCCTCGTCCTGCTCGGTATCCTCAGCATGCTGATGCAGTTCGCGGTCAGCTTCCTCAGGCGCGAGCAGCTCAAGGACGTCACCGGCGATCCCTGGGACGCGCGCACGCTGGAATGGGCGACCTCCTCGCCCCCGCCGGACTACAACTTCGCCTTCACCCCCGTCGTTCACGACAATGACGCGTGGTGGGACATGAAGAAGCACGGCTACCAGCGTCCGCTCACCGGGTTCAGGCCGATCCACATGCCCAGCAGCACCGGCACCGGCATCATCCTCGCCGGCCTCGCCACCGCGATGGGATTCGGCCTGATCTGGTACATCTGGTGGCTCGCCGCAGTGTGCTTCGCCGCGCTGCTCGTCGTCGGCATCGGCCACACCTTCAACTATCACCGCGACTTCGACATTCCGGCTGAAGACGTCATCCGGACCGAGGACGCGCGCACCAAACTGCTCGCCGGAGCCAAGTAAATGACTGTCGCTGTCAATCCCGCCCAGACCGGCGAGCCGGTCTTCTATCTCGCCGACGAACACCCGCATCCGGAAGGCTGGAGCACCTCGCTCGGCTTCTGGATCTACCTGATGAGCGACTGTCTCATCTTCGCGATCCTGTTCGCCACCTTTGGCGTGCTCGGTGGCAACTACGCCGCAGGCCCCGCACCGAAGGACCTGTTCGACCTGAACCTGGTCGCGGTGAACACTTCGATGCTGCTGCTGTCGTCGATCACGTATGGCTTTGCCATGCTGACGATGCAGCAGAACAAGGTCGCACAGACGCAAATCTGGCTGGCGATCACCGGCCTGTTCGGTCTCGCCTTCATCGGCATCGAGCTCACCGAGTTCGCTCACATGATCCATGAAGGCGCCACGCCCCAGCGCAGCGCCTTCCTGTCGGCGTTCTTCACCCTGGTCGGCACCCACGGCCTGCACGTTTCCTGCGGCCTGATCTGGCTGGTGACGCTGATGGTGCAGGTCCAGAAGTTCGGCCTGATCGAAGCCAACCGCCGCCGCCTGATGTGCCTGTCGATGTTCTGGCACTTCCTCGACGTGGTCTGGATCGGCGTCTTCACCTTCGTCTATCTCCTGGGAGTTCTGCGATGAGCACCGATACCCACGCAGCCGGCGCGCACGACCATCACCACGCCGACGGCCACGCCCACAGCACGTTCTCGGGCTACATGCTCGGCTTCGTGCTCTCGGTCGTGCTGACCGCGATCCCGTTCTGGCTGGTGATGAGCGGCGCACTGCCGAGCAAGCAGATCACCGCGCTCGTGATCATGGCCTTCGCGGTCGTGCAGATCGTCGTGCACATGATCTACTTCCTGCACATGAACACGACGTCCGAGAACGGCTGGAGCATGATGGCGCTGATCTTCACCATCGTCATGGTGGTGATCGCGCTGTCGGGTTCGCTGTGGGTGATGAGCCACCTCAACAGCAACATGATGCCGATCCACCAGATGAGCGGAATGAAGTGAGCGAAGTCAGGACCGTGACCAGCAAGACGAGCGGGGCGCGCAGCGAGGCTGCGCGGTCCCCGTCCCTGTGGCTCACGGTCCTCTCGCTGACGGCCTTTGTTGTTCTGATCGCACTCGGCATCTGGCAGATCGAGCGCCGCGCCTGGAAGCTGGCGCTGATCGACCGCGTCGAGCAGCGTGTCCATGCCCCGGCCCAGCCGATCCCCTCGCCCGATTCATGGCCTGCGGTTTCCAGGGCAAATGACGAATACAGGCATGTCAGCGTCACCGGCCGCTTCCTGCATGACCGCGAGACGCTGGTCCAGGCGGTCACCGAGGAAGGCCCGGGCTATTGGGTGCTGACACCGCTCCAGCGCGATGACGGCACACAGGTCCTGGTCAACCGCGGCTTCGTGCCGTCCGAGCGGCGCGACGCATCGACGCGCCGGGACGGCAATCCGGACGGCCAGGTCGAGATCACCGGCCTGCTCCGCATGACAGAGCCGAAAGGCGGATTCCTCCGGAACAACGTGCCCCAGCACAACCGCTGGTATTCGCGGGATGTCGCCGCGATTGCGACCGCCCGCGGTCTGCACGATGTCGCGCCGTTCTTCGTCGATGCCGATGCCGGATCACAATCCGGCAGCGGTCCAATCGGCGGATTGACCGTGGTCAGCTTTCCCAATAACCACCTGATCTACGCGCTGACGTGGTTCGCCCTGGCTTTCATGCTGGCGGGTAAACTCTTCGTCACATTCGGCGGCGGGCTGTTCCGCCGCAAACGCTTCGTCCACGAAAAGGCAGGCGGCTCCGATGCCGTCGCCCGCAGGACGGGATCAGATGCTGGAACGATCGTCGAGCCGACCTGACGACGGGAAGACGCTTTCCCACACACTTGCGCATGGCGGGCTGGCCGTCACGCTGCAATCGCAGGCGGACGCGCGCAGCGAGCTGATCGGCACGACTCCGACCGACGACGAGACCAACCGCAAGAACATGGCGCTGCTGATCCAGCTGCGCTGGACCGCGGTGGTCGGCCAGATCGTGACGATCGGCGGCGTGCATCTTGGGCTCGGCATTCCCCTGCCGCTGGAGCGGATGGGCGCGGTGATCGGCGCGCTGGTGCTGCTCAACGTCTCCAGCCTGGTCTGGGTGCGCCATCGCGCCGCGATCACCAACAACGAGCTGCTGGTCGCCTTGATGCTGGACGTCGCCGCGCTAACCGCGCAGCTCTACCTCTCTGGCGGCGCCACCAATCCCTTCACCTCGCTGTTCCTGCTCCAGGTGACGCTCGGCGCGGTGCTGCTCGATGCCCGCTCGACCTGGTCGCTGGTCGCGCTGACCTGCGCGAGTTTTGTCTGGCTGACGCTGGCATACCGCCCGCTGGACCTGCCGCCGAACCCGCTGAGCGAGACCTATACGCTCACGGTCGCCGGCATGCTGCTGGGCTTCGTTCTCAACGCCGTGCTGCTGGTCGTGTTCGTCACCCGCATCAACAGGAATTTGCGCGAGCGCGACGCGAATCTGGCCGCGCTGCGCCAGCATGCCGCCGAGCAGGATCACATCGTCCGCATGGGCCTGCTCGCCTCCGGCGCGGCCCATGAGCTCGGCACACCGCTCGCCTCGCTCTCGGTGATCCTCAGCGATTGGCGCCGCATGCCGGATCTTGCCGCCGATCAGGAGCTCGCCGAGGACCTCGCGGAGATGGAAACCTCGCTGCAGCGCTGCAAGTCGATCGTGACGGGCATCCTGGTCTCGGCCGGCGAAGCGCGCGGCGAAGGCTCATCGCCGACGACGGTGACGGCCTTCGTGACCGCCCTGGTCGACGAATGGCGCGACGCGCGCTCGGCGCGGACGCTCTACTTCGTCAATACGTTCGGAGCGGACGTCGCCATCGTCTCCGACATCGCGCTGAAGCAGGTCATCTTCAACGTGCTCGACAACGCCTATGAAGTCTCGCGGGAATGGGTCGAGCTCGTCGCCGAGCGCGAGGGCGACAATCTCGTGCTGTCGATCAGCGATCGCGGCCCGGGCTTTGCGCCGGAGATGCTGGCGCAGCTCGGAAAACCCTATCACTCGAGCAAGGGCCGCGCCGGCGGCGGGCTCGGGCTGTTCCTGGTGGTGAACGTGGTGCGCAAGCTCGGAGGCACCGTGACCGCCGAGAACCACAGGAAGCGCGGCGCCACCGTCCGCCTCACGCTACCGCTCGCAACGCTGGCGATCGGAGGGAATTTTGACGCCTGACCGTTCGCTCATCGTCGTCGAGGACGATGCCGGCTTTGCGCGCACGCTGAAGCGCTCGTTCGAGCGCCGCGGCTATGATGTCGTGCTCGCCGCCTCGATCGAGGACGTGCGGAACGTGCTGGAGGAACGCTCCTTCGGCCACGCCGTCGTCGACCTCAAGCTCGGCGGCGCCTCGGGCCTTGCCTGCGTCGAGCTGCTGCACACGCACGACCCTGACATGCTGATCGTGGTGCTCACCGGCTTTGCCAGCATCTCGACCGCCGTCGAGGCGATCAAGCTGGGCGCCTGCCACTATCTCGCAAAGCCCTCGAACACCGACGACATCGAAGCCGCCTTCAACAAGGCCGAAGGCAACGCCGAGGTCGCGCTCGATGCACGGCCGACCTCGATCAAGACGCTGGAATGGGAGCGCATCCACCAGACCCTGATCGAGACCGATTTCAATATCTCGGAGGCGGCAAGAAGGCTCGGCATGCACCGGCGCACGCTGGCAAGGAAGCTCGAGAAGCGGCCGGTGAAGTGACCCGCCACGCGTCGTTTGACGAAGACTCTCTCCTCTCGTCGTCCCGGCGAACGCCGGGACCCCTACCGCGGAATCTATCGTTGCGATCGGTAGGCGTACCGAACGACTAGTCTTCGTCAAACTTCTCCCCTGGGGGTATGGGTCCCGGCGTTCGCCGGGACGACACCGAGTTTGTCGAGAGAGCTCTTGCACGAAGCTTCAGTCATCGTCTTGGAAAACATTCCCCAAACAAAAAGCCCGGCCATTCGGCCGGGCTTTTGATTGCTTGCGCAGAGCGAAGCTGCTTACGCGGCCTCGTCGGCGACGGTGGTGTCGTCGCCATCGGTGTCGTCGGTATCGCCCTCGGCATCCGTATCGCCCTCGCCGTCGGCGGCTTCCGCCTTGGCGTTGGTGCGGCGCGGGCTCTTGGCGAGCTGGGCTTCGATCTCCTTGACCGCTTCGGTCTCGGTCGAGTGCTGCACCACCGCGATCTCGCGGGAGAGACGATCGAGCGCCGCTTCATAGAGCTGGCGTTCGCTGTAGGACTGCTCCGGCTGCGACTCCGAGCGGTAGAGGTCGCGCACGACTTCCGCGATCGCGACGATGTCGCCCGAATTGATCTTCGCTTCGTATTCCTGGGCGCGGCGCGACCACATGGTGCGCTTGACGCGGGCGCGGCCCTTGAGCGTCTCCAGCGCCTTCTTCACCAGCGCCGGCTCGGACAGCTTGCGCATGCCGACATTGGCGACCTTGGCGGTCGGCACGCGCAGCGTCATCTTGTCCTTGATGAAGTTGATGACGAACAGCTCGAGCTTCGCGCCGGCGATCTCCTGCTCCTCGATGGCCAGGATCTGGCCGACGCCGTGAGCGGGATAGACGACGAATTCATTGGCCTTGAAGCCCTGACGCTGGGTCACGACCTTCTTTTCCTCGACCTTCGGCGCAGCAGCCGCCGGCTTCACAGCGGGCTTGGCGGCAGCAACGGGAGCCTTGGCAGGAGCAGCAACGGGAGCCTTCGACGCGGCGGGCTTGGCAGCGGGAGCCTTGGCGGCAACGGGCTTGACAGCAGGCTTGGCAACGGTCGCTTTCGCGGCCGGTTTGGCAGTCTTGTTAGGCATTGCGCTTCTTTTGTTCTTCGAGGACTTTGCAGCCGGCGCCTTCGTCGCGGTCCGACCTTTGGATGCGCTACGGCTGGCCGCGGCGACTTTTTTGGCCTCCTTATGGGAAGCCCTCGCTGAAGTACTCTTTTTACGCGTTTTCTGTGACACAGCCTGCGCGCGGAAACTGCCACGCCCCTGTTCGACATTTGGTTTCACGGGAACCCAGCGGGGCCAACGGGGCTGACAGGGTTCGGCTTAATGTGCCCAATATAGCACATTTCCCGCAAAAATCAATGATTTAGGGGTCTTGAGGGCTGGTTTTCGGCGGAAGCGCCGCTATTAGGGTTAAGTTTGAGCCCGATTCAGTCGCCGGAGCCGGGGTTCGGAGAAAAATATTTCTCGAACTTGCCTTCCATGCCGTCGAATTCCTTGGCGTCGGCAGGTGATTCTTTCTTCTGGGTGATGTTCGGCCAGCTCTTGGCGTAGTCGGCGTTGACCGAAAGCCACTTTTCCAGGCCCGGTTCCGTGTCCGGCTTGATGGCGTCGGCGGGGCATTCCGGCTCGCACACGCCGCAATCGATGCACTCGTCCGGGTGGATGACGAGCATGTTGTCACCCTCGTAGAAGCAGTCGACCGGGCAGACCTCGACGCAGTCGGTGTACTTGCACTTGATGCAGTTTTCAGTGACGACGTAAGTCATCCAACGCTCCGAAAAGCTCTTTTAAAAGTCGCGGCTTGCGTAGCGCGTATGGCCCTGCGCTGCAAGGTCGGGAAGGCCCGATCATGACGGCTTTGTGTGTTTGATCGACCAAGAACTGAATTCGAAACGCAATTAATTGCGTTTCGCTTCGCTTAGCTCCTCAAAGAGCACCCGCGCCGCGGCAGCATCGCCACGGCGTTCGCTGAAGCCGGTGACCTTCAACACCCGCACGGTGCGATCGAGCGCGACGGTGATGACGTCGCCGATCTTGATCGCATGCCCCGGCGACTTTTCACGCTCGCCGTTGACGCGAACGTGGCCCGACCCGACGAGCTCGGCCGCGGAGGTGCGCGCCTTCACCACCCGCGCGTGCCACAGCCATTTGTCGAGGCGCTGCCGCTCGGTCGTCGTGGCTCTATTCCTTCTGACGCGTTTTCTTCACGCGAACCGCTCCGCACTTCGCTTGAAAACGCTATGCTACTCCTTGCGCCCGGACAGCTGCTCTTTCAGCGCCGCGAGCTTGGCGAAGGGCGAATTCGGATCGGCCGGGCGATCGCGCTCGCGCGGATTTGCGCTCGAGGCGTAGGGACGCAGCGAGGGTCCGCCCTGGCGGTCGCGGCCCTTGTCGCGGTCGCGGCCGCGGTTGTCACGGCCCTTGTCGCGGTCTCCGCCGAATTTGCCCTTGTCGCGATCGCGCCCCTTGTTGTCGCGATCCTTGCCCTCGAAGCGGCGGTTCCTGTCGTCGCGCCCCTCGGGACGCGGCGCGCCCTCGCCACCTTCGCGCGGCTTGCGGAAGTCTCTGCCGCCGTCCCTGCGATGGCCGCCATGACGCTGGCCCGGCTTGGCGCCGTCGGCTGCTTGTGCGGCCCCGCCTTCCGCGGGCGCGGCACCTGCCTCTGCGCCTCCTTGCGGACGCTGATGGTGGTGACGCTGGTGGCGATGGCGCTCGTGGCGCGGCTTGCGGTCCTCGTGACGGCCGCCGGGACGCCAGACCTCGATCAGCTCGGGCTCGGCGGGCGTCGCCGCAGCTTCGACAGGCGCGGCGGCGTCGGGTGACGCGGCGGCTTCGGTTGCAGCCGTCTCGGCCGGAGCGGCTTCGAGGCCGGCAGTCTCGGTGGGCGCAGCAGGCTCTTCCGCCGGCGGCGCAATGCCGGGGGCGTCTTCGGGCGTGACAGGGGCCTCGGGAGAGGCTTCGAGCGCGGGCTCGGCCTCCTGAGCCGGCTCGTCCTGCAGCTCCATGCCGGGCGCATCTTCGACCGTGACCGGCTCGGCGACCGCTTCGGTGGAAGCCTCCGCCGGCAGGCCGGCAACGGCCTCTGCGGCGGTCTCGGTCGAGGTCGCTGTCGCGGATTCGGCGCTGCCTTCAGCCGGCGGCGTCTCGGCCGCGACCGTTTCCACCACGGCCGGCTTTTGCGGCAGCGGCGGACGCTTCTCCATGCGATAGCCGAGCGCGCGCAAGACCGACGCAAAATCTTCGCCGGCAGATCCCGTGAGCGACGTCATCGCCTGCGTCACCACGAAGCCGCGGCCGTCGAAGGCGCCGGCCGGCTTTTCGCCGGACGCGTTCTCGCGCCAGGCCAGCGCCGGACGGATCAGATCGGCAAGACGCTCCAGAATGTCGACGCGCACGGCGCGCTCGCCGGCCTGCTTGTAGCCGAGCACGCGATAGGCATCGCGCGGCAAGGCCTTGTCGACCGGGAACGAGGTGCGCCCCGAGGATGCCAGATGCTGCGCGCCCGACAGCGAGGACAGATCGACATTGTCCTGCTTCAGCGCCCAGAGCAGCGCCGCGAGCGCACGCGCGGCCGGCTTCAAAAGGCCGGGGAAATAGATGTGATAGGCGCCGAAACGGACGCCGTATTTGCGCAACACCGCGCGCGACGGCTGGTCGAGATCCTTCAGCTCGTTGGCGATCTTCGGACGCTCGAGCACGCCGAGCGCCTCGACGAGCTGATAGGCGATGCCGCGGGCGATGCCGGTGACGTCCTCGGCCTTGGAGAGCTCGAACATCGGCCCGAGCAGCTTCTCGACATGGGTCTTGAGCCAGAGCTCGAGCCGGGCCTGCACCTTCTCGCGGGGGCCGCCGGTCAGGCGCTCGTCGGAGATGATGCGGATGCGCGGATGCAGCGCGTCCTCTGCGGCGGACAGCCGCGCCACGGCATCGCCGGTCCAGCGGATGATGCCTTCGGAGGTCAGCACGAACTGATCGTCCGGCGCGTTGCCGAGCTTTTCGGCGCGCGTGTTGATCTCGCCGGCGAGCACCGCTTGCGCTGCAGCCTGCAAGGCTTTCGCATCCGAGCCGGCTTCCGCCGCATCCGGTGCAAAGGTGAAGCCGTCGAGGCGGCCGATGACATGGCCTTCGACGATGACTTCGCCGGTCTTGCCGATTTCAGTATTCAAGCTCGTGTTCTCCCGCAGGCGGCGCATCAATACACTGGTCCGGCGATCAACGAAACGCTCAGTCAAGCGTTCATGGAGCGCATCCGATAATTTATTTTCGACCTCCCGCGCGATCCCCTGCCAGCGTTCGGGGTCTTTCAGCCAGTCCGGGCGGTTGGCGACGAAGGTCCAGGTGCGAATCTGCGCGATCCGGGCCGACAGCGTGTCGATGTCGCCGTCGACGCGGTCGGCCTGGGTGATCTGAGACTCGAACCAGGCGTCGGGGATGCAGCCCTTCCGCATCAGGAAGCCGTATAGCGTGGTCACCAGCTCGGCATGGGCGGCCGGCGACAATTTTCGGTAATCGGGGACCTGGCAGGCCTCCCACAGCCGCTCCACCGCCGCCTTGCCATGCGCGATATCGCGCACCTCGACGTCGCGGGCGGCATGGTCGAGCACGCGCATGTCCTCGGCGACGGGGGCGCGCGTCAGCGCCTCGTGGCCGGGGGCGAGGTTCAGGGACACCTGGAGCGCGCCGAGCGAGGAGAAATCCAGCCTGGCGTTGCGCCATTGCAGCATCTTCACGGGATCGAAAGTGTGGTTCTGCAGCGCGTTGACGAGCTCGGGCTCGAACGGCGCGCAGCGGCCGGTGGTGCCGAAAGTGCCGTTGCGCGTGGCGCGGCCGGCGCGCCCCGCAATCTGCGCGAATTCGGACGGCGTCAGCCTACGGAACTGGTAGCCGTCGAACTTGCGGTCGGAGGCAAACGCAACGTGGTCGACGTCGAGATTGAGGCCCATGCCGACGGCATCGGTGGCGACGAGATAATCGACATCGCCGTTCTGGAACATCGCCACCTGCGCGTTCCGCGTGCGGGGCGAGAGCGAGCCCAGCACCACGGCGGCGCCGCCATGCTGGCGGCGGATCAGCTCGGCGATGGCGTAGACCTCGTCGGCCGAGAACGCGACGATGGCAGTGCGGCGCGGCTGGCGCGTGATCTTGCGGTCGCCGGCGAATTCGAGCTGCGACAGGCGCGGCCGCGTGATCATGGAGACGCCAGGCAGCAGCCGCTCGATGATCGGGCGCATCGTGGCGGCGCCCAGCAGCAGCGTCTCGTCGCGGCCGCGGCGGTTGAGGATGCGATCGGTGAAGACGTGGCCGCGTTCGAGATCGCTGGCGATCTGGACCTCGTCGACGGCGAGGAAGGAAAGGTCGAGGTCGCGCGGCATCGCCTCGACGGTCGAGACCCAATAGCGGGGATTCCTGGGCTTGATCTTCTCCTCGCCGGTGACGAGCGCGACCGCCTCGGCGCCGACCCGGCCAGCGATCTTGTTGTAGACCTCGCGCGCGAGCAGGCGCAGCGGCAGGCCGATCATCCCCGACGGATGCGCCAGCATCCGCTCGATGGCGAGATGGGTCTTGCCGGTGTTGGTCGGCCCGAGCACCGCAGTGACGCCGGCGCCAGGCACCCGATCGGACGGCGCGCGCTCGGAAGCGAAGGGGGAGGAGGAAAAGGGCATCTGGGGGATTAGGTAGTGGCGATTTGGGCGAATGTCAGTGCTGTCTGGGGCGGGGGCGGGGCTTGGGGGCTGATCCGCCCACCATCAGCCCGTCATCCTGAGGCGCGAGCCATGCGGCGCATCGCGCCGCATGGGGAGCCTCGAAGGATGAACGGCCCGGGTGCCAATCCAGCGAATGTCCGCGGCGCCAGCCGGGCCCGTCGCCCTTCGAGGGCCGCTGAAGAAGCGGCCACCTCAGGGTGACGGGATGTGGCGGCGGAGAATCCGGCGCCTCCCCAAACCTCGCGCAACTGTCTCACTTTGCGACGCTTTTCCCGTTGGCTTTAAGCTTCGGAACGACTCTAGAACGAATCGCGGCCGAATCGCTGACTCCCCCTGGAGTCATGTTCCGTTCACGCAACATGTCGCGGGAGTCTTGTTGGCTGCAACTAGATGGAGTTTTGGGCCGCCGTACAAGTGACGTTTCGATGGCGCAAAGCCTTAAGTTGGGGACGACGCGGAGTCGAATCAGAATCGGGGAGGAGTCAAATGGATTCCCCGGATCGAGGCCGCCCAAACCCATTTTCGCGAAAACAACCCCATGCACAGTAGGTAAGTAATTAAAATCACGACACTTCTTCCGTCATCCTGAGGTGCGAGTGGCGCGGTGCCCAGCACCGCGCCGGGAGCCTCGAAGGATGGACGGCCCGGTTGCGGCGGCTGGCGCTGGTTTCCTCGCGGTGAGAGCCGGGCTGTCGCCCTTCGAGGGCCGCCAAAGAGGCGGCCACCTCAGGGTGACGAGTTAACAAAGGACAGGCGCGGAAACAGCCGCCTACTGCGTCTTCGCCACCCTTGGCGGCTGGGCCGTGGTGATGAAGCTGGTGGCTTCCAGCATGGCCGGGCCGAGCGGCGTCGGCACTTTCAGCCAGAACGGGACCAGGACGCGCGTGCCGGCGACGGGGGCAAAGGCGATCTCGATGTTGCGCTGGGCGGCGAGGTATTTGATCACGGGGCGGTCCGGGATGTAGCCGGCGACGGGCACGAAATAGAGCGAACAGACCACCACCGGGCCGTGATAGCCCTTCTCCGCCTTCACGCTCTCCATTCGCTTGAAATCGAGCTTCAGATCGTAGCGCATGCGGCCGTCGAACACGGGCGCCGAGTTGTGGCAGGCGTCCGGCGAGACCGGGTCGCCATTGCCGGGCACGCGCAGCAGCGAGGCCGTCATGGGGTCCCAGACGCCGCGGCGGTGCGCGTCGGTGACGACGATACGGTCCGGATCGACCGGCGGCTCCGGCAGAATGGCAAAATCCTTCACATTGCCCTTGTCGAGCGTGATGCGGATCTCTTCGGTCTTCTTCGAGGTGGTGGTGGAGGCCTGGTAGCCGGTCGCAACCAGCGCGCCGTTGACGATGCGCCCTTGGCTAGCGCCGGTGCCGGACCCGCCGGTGAACGACTTCAGCAGCCCCGAGGTGCCGCCCGCGGCCGCCGCCGAGAACACGTCGTCCTGGATGTCGATGTTCCATGCGCCCTTGCCGACGGGAATGCCGGCCAGCGAGGCCTCATATTGCGCCTCGAGCTTGCCCTGCGCCGCCGCGGGCACCGCGCCCCACGCCACCACCAGGCCGCAAAGCGCCGCCAGCCAGCCGGCAAAGCGCGGGCGGACTGAGCGCTGTTCTGGCGCAAAAGGGGACGTTGTGAGCACGAAACAATCCAATCGGGGCGCGACGGTTGTTACTTAAGCCAAAAACCGCGGCAAACAATGTGTCCGGGCGTATCGAGCCGGGAACTCCACCGGAGTCTTCAGGCGCGAATACGCCCTTTATGTGATGGTAAGGCGCGACAAACATTGCCGTTTTGGTGATCGACGGTAGCCGGGAGCGCTCACCTACCTCCACCCACTCCGCCGTCATGCCCCGGCTTGACCGGGGCATCCAGTACGCCGCGGCCCCCCCTGGTCAGCCGCGCCGCCGCGGAGTACTGGATCGCCCGGTCCCAGCGCGCAATTGCGCGCAAGGCCGGGCGATGACACCTGTTGTGGCGCGCAAATCCCCGCCCAAAACCTTGACTGCCCGCCCCTTCCCCCCTATACGTCCGCCCGCTCCCTGCAAGGACAAAAGAATTAGCCCCCGTGGCGCCCAGAATGGCGGCCGCAATCGTTGGGGGATCGAACTCAAGGATTTATGCCATGTCTCGCCGCTGCGAACTGACGGCCAAGGGCCCCCTCGTCGGCCACAAGGTCAGCCACTCCAACATCAAGACCAAGCGCCGCTTCCTGCCGAACCTAGTCAACGTGACCTTCATCAGCGAAGCCCTGGAGCGCAACGTGCGCCTGCGCGTCTCCACCAACGCGGTCAAGAGCGTCGACCACAATGGCGGCCTCGATGCCTTCCTGCTCAAGGCCAAGGCCGACCTGCTGTCGCCGCGCGCCCTCGAGCTGAAGCGCGCCATCCAGAAGAAGGTCGGCCCGTCGGCGGCACCGGCCAAGAAGGCCAGCTAAGTTTTTCAGAATTGGGCGGGGGCTAGGTTGCGTCGCGTGGCGTAGGCTTAGCCAGTAGAGTTTGCGTTGCGGCCGGATCGGATGATCCGGCCGTTTTTGTTTGTGTGGAGTTTTGAGCCCCCAAAGCACCAAAGGTCACGAAACGGTGGATACCCGACTTGATGGTGCACTGCGCTACAGCCTAGAGTTTAGCCGAAGAATCGCCGCCACTTTCTTTCTCTTTGGGAAAAGTCGTATTGCACCGAACGTTTCCAACGCACGATCTTTCAGACGACGAGTTCGAGACGCTCGTCGCAGCAATTTGCTACCATGTCCTTGGCACAGGCATCATCGTTTTTGCCACCGGTCCGGACGGTGGAAGGGACGGACTCTTTACTGGAACAGCCAGCAAGTTTCCTAGTCCGGCGGCGCCACTTGCGGGCAAGTTCATCGTTCAAGCGAAACACACACAGAATCCCGCCGGCTCCTGCGCCGATGCCATTTTCGGAAGGATACTAGTAGGCGAGCACTCAAAGATTGCGAAACTCATCGCAACTGGAGAGCTGGAGCACTATCTCGTATTTACAAACCGCAAAAAGCCGGCGAACGATGCCATCACCAAGGAGCAGGCGTTACTGGCGCTGGGCCTCACATCGGCACACCTTCTCGGGGCCGAACAATTGCGGCTCTGGCTCACTCTCCATCCAGAAATCTGGTCAAAGTTAGGATTTGATCGATTTGATGCACCACTGCGAATTCAGGTCGATGATCTCACCTCAGTAATAACTGCATTCCATCAGACCGTCAGCGGAACGCCTCCAATTGGGGACGGCACAGATCTCACGTACGTCTCCAAACCCAAAAAGAATAAGATCAACAAACTGAGCGATTCCTATTGGGAAGAAATTCGAACTCGGTCACTGCCGTACTTCAGGACGATAGAAGACTTCCTCAAGAATCCGCGCAACATTGACTTTAGAGAGATGTATGAAGACACGGCCGACGAGATCAGACGCAAACTAATCACCAAGTCGCCTCCGTTTGAAAGCTTCGACGATGCCCTAACGTCCATCATAGACTTGGTCACAACCAACAATCCCAGCTTAAACAAACGGCGTCGATACGCCTCACTCTTTCTGCATTACATGTATTACACTTGCGATATCGGCCAACATGCTAATCCCCTCGAAGCATCTTGATTTGGACAGAGCTGTCGTTCGGGTCGCTAGCGAGCTTCTAGCCGAACTACGTCGAAGACGAATCATGGACTACGATTCAGCAATGCGATTGATTAAGCGACGCATAGGAGACGATGGCGAAGCAGTAATTGCTCCAGCGATAAGCTTTCTATTCCTCATAGGCCGACTCGAATATCACTCGAAAAACGATACATTCGAATATCGAGCGTGATGAAGTTACGGCCATGCAACTAAACCGACTATATTCGAATCTGGATCATCTCTTTACCCCGATCCACTTCAATGCTGGCCCAGCATCTTCGTTTCTGAACGTCGTGTTTGCTGAGGTAACGAGAAAGCGTGCCCGAGACGGAGATTCGCACAACCTCGGCAAGACGACTTTGATCGCACTGATCGACTTCGTCCTACTCAAAGACATCTCAGGAGCGGATCACTTTCTTGCCAAACACAAGGATCGTTTCAACGATTTTGTGTTCTACTTCGAAGTCCTCACACACGAGGGCACATGTGTGACGGTTCGACGATCGGTAGCGGAGCCGAATGAGATCAGCTTGATAAAGACGGATATCAGCATCGCTGACGCGCGTGAATTGCCTAGGGTCTGTTTGGATTCAGGATTCTCATTCCCGCTTGATTGTGATTCAAGCTTGGAATGAACCGATTCGTTTTGACTGATGCCCAATGGGC
>NZ_JACIHC010000022.1:0-127907 GCF_014198205.1 Bradyrhizobium sp. SBR1B | reverse complement strand
GTTCAGCCAGAACAGTCCTTTGCGCATCGAAGTCCCCCGTGCCGAATCAACTCGGTGCGAGGGAATCAGAAACCGCTAATTAGGTACACACCCTAAGTCCTCTAGCAGAGCTGCTCTATCCGACCAGCAGGCCCCTTGATGGCTCGAGACCTGGAAGAAGGACCTGGGTCTTGGGTCAGCTCGATCCGTACAGAACCGTATCCGCTGCAATCTTACTGAGAATTTGTGCCCGGCTCAGCTTCTGATCCTCATCGGACGAACTTTGCTCAAATGAAATTCAGAAGGCAACCCATGGGGAAAGGGAATGGACCCATTTGACAACGACAACCCCTCCGCGGCTCTCATCAGTTACGTTGAGCCGCAGCAGGAAGAGACCACGCCGCAAGCAGACTTTGAGCTGCGGCTTAGAGAGAATGGGCCAGTCCTCCCAGCACTAGCTTCAGCCGGAGCTGGATCGAGCCGAACAGCCACGGATGGCAACCGGAGAGCGGCCCTCATCTCGCGGACCGAACGCTGCACAGCCGCATCCTTTGTAGAAGCGCGTGCTCGGCTCGCCACTACTCTGACCTGTGCGAACATCGTGGAACTCAAAAGAGAAATCGACCTGGCTGCGCAGACATCAACACCGTGGTCTGGAGCGACTGGACCCTTGGCCGGCGATGTGGACATTGGCCGCATTTACGACGACGTGGTGGCATCCTCATACGCAGAGCTGCAGCGTTTTCAAACCCACGAAAGCCATTGCAAGCCGCGCGCGATGGCCAACCAAAGCGCGATTGCTCATTTGCGTTCCATGGCGGCTTCGCGTTTCGACGCTGCCCCTTGGAATATCTGGGGAGGCCAACGACTCGATCTGGGTCGTGCAGCGGCAGAACACATGAGGGGCGACACCACTTCTTCACCCTTTGTGTCTCTGTCCGAGGAGGCCTCACAATTGCTCCTCTCGCCGGATGACGACAACGAGTATGGCGCCAAAGTGATCGCGGAAAATGCGAGTGAGTTGCACACGTACACCGTGCCGAGGATCACCGCTTGGACGGCCGAGGAGATCGTGAGTATTCTTGAGGACGGCACCGAGGATGATGAACCCGATCTGGCTTGGGTGAGCGACACCCCAACTGAGGAGCGCGAGGTATTGTTTTTGGGCGGGAATCTGGATGACTATCGGACCGCGAGCGGGTCGAATCCCTACCGAAAGTCGGAGAAAGAAAAATGAGGATGGGGGCTTAGCAAAATTATTTCGCCGTTTCCGATGCTCGGAAACTCGAAAGCAGCCTTCGCTCGATTATAATGCTTCCGGCAGCTGGCCATCGGGGAGCTGGCCGGGTATCGCACCTGGAAAATCAGAATTCACCGAAAGCCAGCACTGTCTTTACGTTCGGCACACTTGTCGTCCGATTCGAAAGGCACTTGCCGACCAATATTCATTCTAGCTTGCCAACGGCCGTCTCGGGCCATCACCGGCTCCCGCGAATGCCTGAAGCCGGAGAGTTGTTGGCGAAGCTTGGAGGCACGGCCCGCGAGAAGCTTCGCCTCTCGCGATCGACATACTCCAAAGCGAGGCCCTTCTGCCGCGCTAGGACATCCCTATGACCTGCTTTTTGATCCACGGCGAGCCTTACATCGCCGAACGCCTACCCGGTGGCCGCATTCTTCTCTTTCATCGGCGTCAATTTGGCTGACCGATTTGCTGTCGGCCGCTCACGCACCCGCTCAAGCTCCCGAATCCACTCGGATCGACTCTTTTTGCAATCAGAATCGCTTCCCAACGAGAATTAAGACCGTGAACAAACCGAGTAGCGGCGATTCACAGCACGATCTCTAGCAGGATGGTTCAATCACCCTCCGCCTGCATTCGGTAGCGCGGAAGTTTCAAAGGAAAGAACGGGGACGAAAGATACGAGCGCATCCCGCGGCGGCAGCGAGCTGAGCGAGATGATCGCGAGCCCGCCACTTAGTCAAGTTGGGAATACGCGCCCTCACAGGCCCGCAAAGGGTATGGGGACGTACCTTGCCCGACCCATGTGGAGCGTTCAACTGAAACGCCTTGGCTCGAACCCGTACAATGACAGCCCGCACCGCCGATCCTCCGATCGCTGAGACCGAATGAATATCGGCGGCGCACATGACTTACCTTGGTCGACCAGCATCAAGTTAGCACAAGTCGATCCTACTCAAGCAAAAAGACGGCCAGAAATTCTCTGAGTGTCCCGAGATCGAGACAACCCGTGTCATACCCGAAGGCCTCCACACGATCGAAGGATCATCTCCTCGGACCGCCCTTCCGCTCTCAGTGCTCTTCGTTACCAGATGAACTTTGCGCCATCCGGCAGTTCGCAGATAAATTCGCCCTGGTTCACGAGCTCCGTAGTTCCGACAACGAGCTTCGAGGCCCGCACTGTCAGCTTGCCTTCGCGGCTAAGGCTATGGCGGATGTACTCAGTCACCGCATGTCCAGAGCTGTCAACCGTTTGATGAGCATTGGCGAAACTGATTCCGTTCTGGACCGTCACCCTGAATGCATTGATAACTAGACCGGCCTGCGCGGCCGATGCAGGCTTGCCGCCCTCCACCGCGTTACAGCGGCTCATGTCCAGTATGAGCTTCACATTCTTTCCCGCCTGCAGGGCATTGAGCACCTCGGTGTATTTCGACGAAGGTTCCTCGGCTCTCGCCAGAGCGCCAACGCTCGCGACTGAAAGCAATGATAACAGGACGGTCAGTCCTTCGCTGATAGTCTTCATATTCTCTTCCCTCCATTGCAGCCTACGTTTTCCCGAGGCCGTGCTCGCAAATTGCTTGGATTTCATTCGCAAGCACGCTCGCGCTCGAACAAAAAGCCGCCTCACGCAATCCGGCGCAAGTAGTTGTGACGGCCATTCCAACATCACAACCTCGTAGGTTAGGTTTCTAAAGGTCTTCGCGCTTGGAAATCACGAAACGACTAGGTCGCGCTGGTCGACTACAGGGCCGCGTCAGCGAGGAGATGCAGCCGTCCACGTCTGCAGAAGCATACAATCGACCAAAGAACGCCTCGATCATCCGTATGCCCTTGCTTGTCCATCCTGTTCTGCAAGGGTTGTCTGCCCTGCGCAACCCGTCTGCAACAAGGTCGTGGAGCGAATGCGCCGCAGCGGCCGAGAAACCTGATCTCAGCCTAATCGAATCAGCAATGCTAAAAGCAACAGGGCGGCGGTTGAGTTAAATAACCTCTTTCCAATCGGTCAGCTTCTCGAAAGCTGCAACTGCGACAGTCAACGGCGGCGGGCGGCACATGGAAGCGAGAAACACGAGATGAATGTTGATCCACGGAATGCCGCAGAAAATTCTTTAGGGGTTCAGCAGCCGCATTCCGTCGGTCGACAGCAGGGCCAGCTTAGCGCCCACACCAGCTCAAAGACGAGTTCAGAAGCTCAAGCGAGCTTTGAGCAGCAGCTGAAGGACTTGGCGCTAGACGATTTGGATTCGCCCAATCCAAGCTCGGAGGCGGTTTCCTTCGCGGTAGATTCCGCGACCACCCGGCCCTCGTCTTCTCCAAACGAGGCGAAGTCGGAATCCAGTCGCTATCCAGCTTCATCATTCGTTAGTTCACGCGCTCAGCTAGCCGCCACATTGACCGGCGCCAATCTTGAAGCACTACGGAACGAAATCGCACTCGCGGAGCAGCAAGCAGCACGGTGGTCGTCGGCGAGCGAACCTGCCATCGATCGAGACCGCGTATTCGACGTTGTCGCGGGGTCGTCATATGTCATACTGCGGCGTTTCCAGAATCAGGACACTGATTGCAAGCCGCATACGGAAGATGACATGACCGCAATATCTCATGTGCGAAACACGGCTCGGGATCATTCTTCGGTTGGAGATCCTCTGGAGCGATATCCGATGGATAGGGCACGCCAGGCTGGATGGCATATGCGCGGCAAGACAACGGTTTCTCCATTCGTGTCTTTGGTCGAAGACCCTTCCAAACTGACCGTTTCGCGTGACCACTGGGCAAGAGCGATAGCGCACAATGCTAATACGCTGCACACTTATGCGGTACCCAAATCCGCGGTCTGGACACCCGACGACGTCCTGAGCAGTATTGCCATTGGAATGAACACGGAGGACCAGGATAACGTCGACGCGGACCTGGATCTGATGTGCTCACTGGGCAGAACGCCGACGCGTGAGACCGAGCGCTTATTCATGGGCGGCAATTTGGAGAGCTACCGGATCTATAGCGAAGGCAACCCCTACAAGCGGAAAGTGGAAAGAAATGACTAGGTAAGTGGCGAGCGCGCAGTACTCGGACATTCCGTGTTCTCAGCAGACACTACCCTAGCCCGCGCTGTGCCGTCTCACGACATAGATAGTCGTCTCGCGATTACGTCACGGCAACTCCGCGCCAAGGATAAAGCGCACAGACATCCAAAGAGGTCGCCGGCGCTTCCTGGAGGAACGCGCACCGCTCATCGCCGCAACGCGAAGACTTAGGTGTTTCGATTTGGCCGACTTCGCACCGATGGCCGCCGCACATCCGAGAGATCGGAGGCTCGAGCGGCAACGCGGATCATGATCTCTTCGCAGTTTTACGACGGCGGCAGCCTATCTATCAAGGGAGCCGAAGTTCGATCGCACCAATGGCGAAGGTCGAGAGAGAATAGCTCCGCCGCAAGTCATGTAATCGCACATTCCTGTATTCGCTGCTTGGATGTGTTCCATCAAAACAATTGATTTTTCCCTTTTTATCCAAAGGTCCCATAATCGGCCGCGATCTATGGAGACAGTGTTCAAGAATGTTGTGCGGCAATCCATTCCTTTCTAACGCTCTGGCGCTTGACGCGGCCAGCGCGCTCGCGCGTCCGTCGCAAAGATTCGATTTCCCGCTTCACATAGGAACATTGGTTGGCTCGTCAGCGACTGCTCAGCAAAAATGGCAATGACGGGCTTGACCTAACCAGCGGGGCATTACGTCGCAAGGGCCAGCAAGGACGACTGCCGTGGCCATTGTCGCCTGCAGTTCGAGCGGCGCGACCGGCTCGATTAAATGCTTGTGACATGGCGAGAGACGCGAGCAGTAGTTAGAGCTTAATAGTCTGGCCCGGACTGTGTCGCCCTCGCCTAAGAATGCTTGCGGCTTCGAGAATGCTACAGCCAATCGCCAAAGGTACTTGAATCTCACCCAGCGTCAGATTGTAGGATTTCCGACAGACCGCGACACAGCCCTCCAACGCGTGAACCGTTCCTGACAGGTAGCAAGATTGCGAACATCTCAAGATCAGCAAAGTCCGCCACTCCGCGCTGCTGCTATATTTCCCTCGCTTGCTGCGGTTCGAGATCGCTTGTGTGGGGAGCAGAGCACCCAGCGCTACTACTTTGGCATCAAGAGGAGGCGCCGCGCGAGGAATTAGCTGCGATCTCCATCTCGCCTCCGTCGAGCACTATGCTACGTCAAAATCGACAGTACCATCATTCTAGTGTCGTACAGATCTATCTCGAGCGTCCTCTACAAGCCGAATACTGCATTGGTCGCTCGAATCGTACATCTCGGCCCGTGAAATCATCGCCAGATGCTCTTCTGAGGCTGATGCCTTTGCATTGGCGCGATCTCCACGACATGTCGCCTCAACTGCCCAGCAAGATGCGCCTAGGACCCAACACATTCGGAAAGTTTCTAACATGTCGGTTTCGCCCTTTCGTTCGGCCAAAACTCCGATCGTCTTTCGCACTTTGGCTTCGGCTGCGCTACCCGCCGCTATTTGCACTGAGGGCCACCCGTCAAGGCGTGGAAGAGGGGCTGTGACCAGTCTACAATTCTCTCGGCAGGCTGCCGCGGCTTTGATTTCTTTAAACAGGATTAGACCTTTCGCAGGCACCCGGGGCATGCCCAGTAGCGCCGACCGCGTTAAAAAGCGGTCAACAGTCGAGCCGATGACGAAAGCTTGGCAAGTTATGATGGCCTCTCGACATATTCCGCCGTCTAGTTTCGAGTTCTTTGTATTCACATCAGTGCAACCGCTTCTCTGTTCCATCGAACCCTTGGTCGATAGTGACGTGCTCAGGTCGTAGCGTGGTTGGACGAAAGGCGATGCAATGCGAGTTCTGTTGGTTGACAATCACGCGGACTTCGTCCGCGACGTGAAGGACGAACTGCTAAATTGCGGCTTCGCCGTTGACGTAACACGCACGCTGGATGAGGCCGCGGCGGCGCTCGATTGCGCGAATTACCACATGGTCCTGCTCGAGTTGGCCTTGCCAGATGGAGACGGATTGGACTGGCTGAGGCAGTTGCGGCGTGACGGGCGGTCTATGCCGACTTTGATGATGAGCGATTTCAATGACCTCAGTCAGCGGATTGCCATCTTCAATGCCGGCGCGGATGATTTTCTGCCCAAGCCCGTGTCCATCGACGAACTCATTGCTCGCATGCGGGCTCTTCTGCGACGGTCAACGCAGATGACAGCGCCCGTGGTGACATTCGGGAATTTGCACTTTGATCCCATCGCGAGACAAGTCTCCGTCGGGGGTCAAGTACTGAGAATCGCGCGGCGCGAAGTGTGCATTCTTGAGCATCTGCTCAGCCGCGCGGGCCGTACCGTGCCGCGCACATCGCTCGAAGATAGCTTATATGCATTTGACGACGAGGTCTCGACCAATGCACTGGAGGTCGGGATTTATCGCTTACGTACGCATTTGAGCCAGGCGGGCGCAACGCTCAGGATCAAGACCGCTCGCGGTGTCGGCTACACCCTTGAACTCATTGGCGCAGCATCGGCTGCATAGCCGATCCAACTTCGAAAGCAACACCCCTTGAAGTCCTTTAACATGGACCACAGCTCCGATGAGCCGTCGATGGTCGCCAGCGGCTCCTACCGTGTCGCGCTCCGCCGCCTCGCCGGCGCCGTGTGCGCGGCTGCTCTGCTATTTCCACTTGCTGTCAAAGCTCAGACAAATGGCAATGGAGAATCGCCACGTGCTGCGCCTAGCAGCAACACTGGCACACTCAGTCTTATCTCCTCGCAAGGTAAGACAGTTCATCTGAACGGACCGGCAGCAAGCATCTTCGTTGCCGATCCCGCAATTGCTGATTATCAGGCACCGTCGAACACGACGATTTTTGTATTTGGCAAGAAGTCCGGACGGACCAGTCTATTCGCCTTGAACGACAAGGGAGAGGCACTGGCCGAGCTGCGCGTTGTTGTTACCCAACCGATTGAGGATCTGCGAGCCGCACTTAAGGCCGAGGTCGGCGACTATCCGATCCAGGTCAGCTATACCCCGCGCGGCGCGATCCTTAGCGGTACAGCACCCAGTGCCGACGTTGTCGAGCTGGCCAGGAAGGTTACTGAGCAGTTCCTTGGGGCCGGCGCATTGGTTGTCAATAAGATCCAGGTCGCCGGCTCGTTGCAGGTGAATCTCAGCGTAAGGGTGGCGGAGGTCTCGCGCAGCGCGGTCAAAGATCTCAATATCAACTTCAGCGCCTCGGGACCAAACGGGGCTTTCCTGGTCACCGGCAAATCGGGCGGCTCCAGCACGGTGGCCGGCGGCGGCACGATCGGGATTGGGTTTAGCGCAGGGAAAGCGAATTTAAGCGCTGTTCTCGACGCGCTCGCGAGCGAACATCTCGCCTCAATTCTGGCTGAGCCGAATCTGACAGCAATGTCGGGCGAAGCCGCAAGCTTCCTTGCCGGAGGCGAATTTCCCATTCCGGTGATGCAGGACAACCGACAGGTTTCGGTCCAATTTCGCCAGTTCGGCGTGAGCCTCGAGTTCGTTCCGACAGTTCTCAACAATAATCAGATCAATGTCCGCGTGAAGCCCGAAGTCAGCGAACTCTCGACCGAAGGCGAGGTCAAGATCAACGGCATGGCCGTCCCTGCCCTCTCGACTCGGCGGGCGAGCACCGTGGTCGAGCTCGGCAGCGGTCAGAGCTTTGCAATCGGCGGCCTCATCAGGCGGAACTTCAACACCGATATCGACGAGTTTCCCTGGCTCGGCGATGTGCCGATCCTGGGCGCGCTTTTCCGCTCGTCATCGTTTCAAAAACGTGAAACTGAGCTGGTCATTATTGTCACGCCCTACATCGTGCGGCCCGGACCGAATCCGAACCGAATGAGTGCTCCTAGCGAGCGCATCTCACCGCCTTCAGACGCGGGGCGGATTTTGACGAACACGGTCGCCAAGCCGCCGCGAGACCGCGATGCGCCTCGCGCCGGCGCACCAGGATTGACCGGCAGCACCGGCTTTATTATCGAATGAGGGTCGCTAAAAAATGACTTTGCGATATCTGTGCTACCCCATCGTTGTTGGAGCGACATTGGGGGGCTGCGCCAATACTGCTTCGATCCATCCAGCGCCGGCGGAGCAAGAGATCAAGGTCGAGCAGAAGAGTAGCGTGATGTTCCTGCAGAGCCTACATGGCCCCGAACGGCATCGGCTGCGAAGCTTTATTACAGCGACTAGTCGGGGCCGGCGGGATGCCCTCCATGTCGGTATCATCGGCCCCCCAAAACTCGTTGCACAGGTCGCCCACGAGGTTCGCGCCATGGGGGTTGCCAGCTACAACATCCGCCTGTTTGCTTCTCGTATGGATTTGCCGGCGAGTTCCGGGGTAAGGATCGAAGCCATCACCTTCGAAGCCCATCCTCCGGTCTGCCCTTCGCTCTCGATCGTCGGTCCTACAGTGAACGACAATTCGTTCAGTCCAACCATTGGTTGCTCAGTCCGAAACAACCTTGCGGTCATAATCAATGACCCGGGCGACTTGTTAGGTAATGACGCTGTCATGCCGACCAGTGGTGATCGTGCAGTGCTTCCCATCACCGCACGTGGGACCACGACGTCGGACAATAGGAGCAATTTGGACGATGAAACGCGTAATAAGGTTGCGCCAGAAAACCAATAAGCGGCTCGTGAGACCCGAGCAGCATGACCGTTGGTTGGCATTCTTGTCCGTCAGTCTTCGAATTGTAGACGAGCGTCCCGGAATCCAATTTGCTCGGGTGTTTTCTGGGGATCGTGCCGCTTGCAGATCAGGTTCTTGGACGGCGGGGTCGTTGACTAGAGAATTGACCCATAGCTGGTTGGTACGGGCGCTAAACAAGGCCGGCGGCAAAGACTGCCTTTGCAACCCCCTCGAAAAACTCCATCGGAACGGCCTTGCCCATTGCACCTTTTCGGATCAGCTGACGCGCCAACACATGGTCCTTGACAATGGTCAGACGCCGGGCGCGCGCCTCCGCCAGTAGCTGTGAGGCCGTTTCGCCCTCACCGCGGCACACCAGTACCGGGACGCCGGTCTCGCCCCGAACATAGCGCAGCCCAATCAATGTATCTCGTCCCCACAGTATCACTGTCGCCCGATGGATTCCGAGCGGAGACTCGCTCGCCGACTCCCGGCGCAGCCTGCGGTGTTCACCTTTGATCTGCGGATTACCATCCTGTTCCTTAGACTCACGTTTGGCTTCGCTCCGCGACATGCGCATGTCTCGCAAGAACAACCAACGCTGAATGAGCAGATCGGTCAAGCCGCCAATCAGAAGAGCGCCGGCAGCAATGGAGATCAGCACTTTAATCTCCGCAAAGACAAAACCAAAGCAGCTCAAATCGCAGACCGGCAAGTATACCAGTGCCCTCCAACTTGCGAGCACGGTGAAAACGAACGTACCGCCAAGAACCAACACTTTGACGATGGACTTTCCAAGCTCGACAACCGAGCGCTGGGAGACAATCCGCTTCAGCCCTTTGACGGGGTCCAATTTCTCAAGGCTGGGTTTAAGCGGCTCGACCGAAATCGTCAGCCCGCCTCCGGCCAAGACACCGGCCAGAATCGCTGCAAAGACCGCGGCACCCAGGATGGGAGCCGCGGCAGTTATAGAAAGATCCAACAATCCGACCAACGCCTGCCGGACCGCAGTGTTGAAAGGCTGTTCCTGCAGCTTGTCGATTACCCGCACCGCTTCGAACCATCCGTCTTCGATCGGGCCCGCCCTGAAGCAGAGGCAGCCGAAAGCAGCGCAAAGGCTTGCCGCAGTCACAAAGTCGGCGCTGCGCGGGCTCTGCCCTTTCTTGCGCGCGTCCCTCAGCTTCTTCTGGCTTGGTGGAAGGTTCTTCTCTTCGCTCGTGTCGTTCATCTCAAGAACTTCTCGAGCCACTCGAGCACGCCATCGAACCGACTGATCTCTGCTCCCATATAGTGGATCAGGAAGACGGCATAGCTGACTATAATGATGCCAAAGGCAGCATTTTTGATGGTCGGAGAGAGATCGTTCAGCTTGATTTGCGGCGCAAAGCGCCCGAGCAGCATGAGGGATACGTCGATCAGAACCAGCAGAGCCAAGACGGGCCCGGCGACCACGAGCGTCGTACGCATGACATGGTCGAGAAGCCCGATAAACTCCATGGCCCCTTTGGGGGTCACAGGGGGTAGCAGCCGATACACGGGCCAGATCAGATAACTTCCATAGAGGCATCTGACCATAGTCTGCAGACCCCCTGATACGACGAAAATCGTGATCGCCGCAGTTCCGAGAAAGAGCCCCATCGGGGCGGTTTGACTGCGTGTGCCAGGATCGTCCACCTGGCTGGAGACGCCGCGCTGGGTATCAATGATGTCACCAACAGCCTGGATGCTCCAAAGCGGTATACTAAGGAGAAAACCGAACAGCAGGCCGATAAACATCTCTTTCAAACCCAGGAGGGAGACCGCAATCATACGAGTGCTCGGATCTAGCGTCTGCAAGCCATTCCTGATCTGCATCAAGCAAGGTAATCCAAGCACAACCGTCACGCTTGCGCGGATAATCCCGCCAATGTGCGGTCGCGTGAATACTGGAAGGACGAGCATAATTCCGAGCGCGCGGGCCGCGCCAAGGCCGGCCGCAACGACGAACTCGACAGCTGTCTGAATAAGAGCTTGCGTATCGGTGGGTGACAAAGCATCCATCTGAGCTCAGCTCGTGGTTATATCAGCCAATGTAAGGTTGCCTCGGCTCGCCACATGTGAGTCAAGAACTCTGCAGATCTCGTGTCCCAGAGGCCGGAAAGCGACAGGCCTCCCACAAGGCAGATGACTTCGGCTTCAACTGTCCACACATCTATAGCCATCCGGAGCAGAGGTATGACTGTTCGATGAGAGCACCGGCGGACTCGCGCTGCTGCGCGGCTGACGAACCAGGCTTCGTCCACTCTCACCGGTCGCAGCGCTGAGTGGAGATCCGAGGGCCTCGAAGCTTTCATCAATCTCACCATTCTATGGCGATCGGTCTCGAGTGGCACCTTCATTCGCAGGCTCATTCACCAGAACCCCAGACTCGTTGATTCGCTTGCAATCAAAGCGATTCGTCCGTTCACTGCTCGACAACTCGCCAGGCAGATGCATCGAGGATCAGGTTCAGCAGGGACTTCGCCTAACTCGAATGAATAGCAATTCCAATGGGATCATTCTTCCTCCGAATACTGCTGGCTTACGGCGCTGAACACGGCAGTTCGGATATCTATCCGTCTCATGCTAGACAGGCGAGCTTTCGATAACCTGACTAACTCGTCCTCCTGTGCTTCATAATGAAGGCCGACAAACGCGCGCCGTAGCTAAACTTTGCAAGCCTTGCGTTCCGCGCACTAATACCTCGCTGTGAGCGAGGGAAACTCAGTGAAAATATGCTGGGCTTGCTCGATCAGCGGCGCGCTCAGCACCGGAGCAAACAGAACGAGCACGGCGACGACGACGAGAAGCTTCACGGTGAGCGGCAAGGTTTGATCCTGGAGCTGAGTTGCTGCCTGCACGATGCCGATACCCAATCCGGCCACGAGGGCTGCCAGGAGCGGCGGTAGAACCCAGATCATGAACAGGACCAGTGATCGGCTCAAGTGGGTGAGGATGCTGGCCTCGTCCATCTCAACTCCCCGGAGACGCGTAGCTTAAGACTAACCCGTGCATGAGCCGCGACCAGCCATCGATCGTGACGAACAGAAAGAGCTTGAAAGGAACGGATATCATTGTTGGTGAAACCATTGACATGCCCATGGCCATCAGAATTGTCGTCACAATCAGGTCAATTGTGATGAACGGAAGATAGAGAAGGAAGCCGATTTCGAACGCACGCTTAAGCTCCGAAATCAAAAACGACGGCACGAGGATCGCAAAATCATCGGCTGTTGCGTTGGCGCGCATCTCCTCCGACCAGATATGTTCCGTCGATGACAGGAAGAACGTGCGCTGCTCCTCAGTGGTGAATTTTTTGAGATGGGCGCGCAGCGGCTCGCTGCCCTCTTTGACGGCGGTCAACCAGTCGTCGGCGGTTTGGTAACGAAGTTGCGTATCCGTGACGCGGTTGTAGGTTTGCTCGAATACCGGGGCGCCTATGAACACCGTAAGGATCAATGCAGCGCCATACAGAACGATGTTCGGTGGTATGGACTGAGTGCCGAGCGCGTTGCGGACCAGGAAGAGAACGACGGAAACCTTGATGAACGCCGTTGTTGTGACGACCGCGAACGCCAGCAGCCCAAGGCCGGCGGTCGCCGCAACAAGCGCAAGGATGCTAGGTTGAATGTCAACCATTGACCGCCAACTTGCTACGTAACCGGATGCCCAACTCTTCTCCGACACGTACGATGTCGCCCCGGCCGATCAATTGACCATTGGCAACAATATCGACCGGGCAGTCGGCCGGCCGCCCAAACTCGAACACGTGCCCCTCGTTGATGCTTCTCAATGTACCCAGCGGGATGGGCCACCGGCCGCATTCAAACACAAGCGTGATCTCAACACTGTCGAGGTCGGCTTCCGAGGGCGGAATTGCTTGCTCAGCTTGGGGGCGTATGGTCATATTTGCGCACCTTAGAGGATTGGACTGCAGGCGGAATGGTCCTCGAAGGATAAGTCTGTCGCCCGCGGCCTGCGCGGGCGCCCACAACTTGTCCGCCGCGAGGATGAGCTGGCTACGGGCAAAAGGAATGACGTCGGGCAGCAGTGCGTCGCCGCGCTGTGCTTGGCGAAGAAGCTTGATGGGCGCGCGCAGCGAGCCAATCTCTCTCGCAATTACAACCGGCAACTCCGAAGGAATATTGCATAAATCTCGCGGTAATTGGCCGATCAACTCGCCCAAGGCACGAAACGCAGACGGAACCGGACCGTCAAGAGGCGCGAACAAGAACAGGCGGGCCTTGGCCGCCAGCGGCCCGAAAGTAACATCGAGCTCCAAATAGGGGTCTTTGGCCTTTGCGTCTTCGACGCGGATCAGCTGCAAATTTTGCGCGAGCACGATCTCTAATGGGGCGAGCCAGGGTTCCAGCGCAAGTTCGAGAAGAAGCGAACGGGTTGGGTCAGACGGTAAAGTAAGGCCATTCTGGACCGTTGAAATCAGTGCCTCGATGAGGGGGCGGGGCAGGGACAACACAGTGGTCTGTCCTCCGGCGCAAAATACGCAGTCGAGCATCGACATGGCATATGGCTCGGCCCGCCAAACGAGCCGGCTCATACGGATCAATAGCGTCCTATCGCCAATGCGGCTGCGCAAAACCGTGCGGGGTGCGGCGATATCGTTGAGCCACGAGACCACAACATGCGACAGCTTTGCCGCTGGCTGAAATAGTGCGAGTTCACCCACGGCATTTACCGACAGTTTCCACGGGTGCAGCTCGCGACTTAATAAGCGAACCAGCCATCAGTTTGAGCCACCCACCGCCTGGCTGCGCGAATTACCCATGTATCTGAGCAAGACCTCATCGTCGGCATCGATTTCGGCTGCCAACTCCGAGCGGACAGTGGTGGTGCGCTGGATATCACCCTCAATCTCCCGCCATTTCTGACTGGCCGCCGAACGCTTGGCCCAAATGGCCCGCGCCTCGTTCACCGCTCGCTGGGCTTGCTCATGCGCGATGCGCGCCTGCTCACGCTCCTGGCGTGCCGATTCGATCTCTGCTGCCAGCCGCCCAAGGACGAGTTGACAGCGACGATCGAGCTCGGTCACGGACATCGTCTCGAGCGACGCCAACTCCTGATAAAGTTCACTTTCGACCTTGGCACGACGATTCTCCGCGCTTTTAAGATTCTCAACCGCCCGCTGCAGCGCTTCGAGCGAAATTTGGCGTCTGGCTTCAATGTTCGACAATTCACGAACGGCGTTTCGCTCTCTCATGTCTTTCACCAATCGCAATTTCGACGCTTGCATGAGATTCAGGCCGTCAGACGCGACATCCATGAAATGGTCTCCTCAAAGTTAGACGGCTCGTCCTGTCCCTGGCGTAAGAATCCACGCAGTTCCTCGATTGAATCGATTGCCAGATCAGTCAGCGGATCGCCGCCCACCTTGTATTCACCCACCTTGATCAAGAACTCTGCATCATTGTAGCGCGAGAGCAGATCGCGGAAGACGGATGCCGCCTTGCGATGTGGACCAGAGGCAACCGCATCCATGACACGACTTCGGCTCGACAGCACGTCGATGGCGGGAAAATGCTCTCGCGAGGCCAGCGCGCGCGAAAGGATGATATGACCATCGAGAATGCCGCGCGACTCTTCGGCGATCGGATCGCCTGTGCCGTCACCTTCAACAAGCACGGTATAGAATGCCGTGATCGAGCCCCGCTCGCCCATACCGGCTCGCTCTAGCAGACCGGGAAGCAGAGCAAAGACGGAAGGAGGAAAACCGCGCCGGGTGGGGGGTTCTCCGGCGGCAAGGCCGATTTCGCGCATCGCACGGCTAAAGCGCGTCAGCGAGTCCATCATCAGAACCACCCGCAGGCCTTGATCACGAAAATACTCAGCGAGTGCGGTCGCCATATGAGCGCATTGCGCCCGCTCCATTGCCGATCGATCGGATGTCTCGACGACAACGATCGTACGAGCGAGGGCATCTCCAATATGACGTTGGATGAATTCACGCACCTCGCGTCCACGCTCTCCTATGAGCGCAACCACGGTGACATCTGCGGCCGCGCCTTTTACAATTTGCGACATCAAAGTCGACTTACCGCAACCGGCATCTCCATAGATTCCGATCCGCTGACCTTCGCCACACGTCAGAAGTCCGTCCAGCACGCGAACGCCGAGTGGAAACGGCTGCTCGATGCCACGCCGCCTCATCGGGTTGGGCGCCTTGCCGCGGAGCGGACAGGTGTCGACCGTCTTTATCGGCCCCTTGCCATCGAGTGGACGGCCGAAGCTATCGATAACGCGGCCGAGCAGGTCGGGCCCGACTGACACTTCCTGCATGCGCCCGGTCGGGAGCACCTCCGCGCGGTGGGACAAGCCTACCATATCGCCGATGGGCGTCAGCAGCACCCCGTCCGGCAGCAAACCGATGACTTCCGCCTCAAGTGACCATCCGGAAGCGTGATCCTGCAACAGGCAAAGTTCGCCAACACGGGCCCCTGGCAACACGGCATGGAGCAGGGTGCCGATCGCACGCGTAATCCGTCCCCGCACGGCACGCGTATCGAGATCCTTTGCCGCGAATCTTAGAGATGCTAACGCCGCATGCACATCCCCTTCTCCGGCCGCTTGATCATGGCCTGATCCTTGAGTCGTCACAGATAGTTTTCCTGAGAAGATGGATCGAGGCCGAGACGCAATGTGCGGACCTGCGCGGCGAGTCCTAAATCGACATTGCCGAACTCACTCCACAGAACGCACTGGTCGGGCCCCACGGCCGGGTCCGGATTAATTCTGACTTTCGGCCGACCATCCGTTCCATCGAACGCCAGAAATGTATGTCTTAGTGCATCAGCGTTCATAGGAGACACGTGAAGGCATACTTCTGCGCTGCCATATCTTTGCTCGACGGCGTGACGAACGGCCCTTACCAACATCTCACCTGGATCAAAGGAGCCCAATAAATTGGCCAATATCTCAGTGACGAGCTGTGGCAACTCCTGTTGCAGAGCGGCTTTTCGCCGTGCCAGATCGGAAGCAGCTCGGGCGATCAGCTGTGCCATTTCGTCGGAGCCTGACTTCAGACCCTCCTGATGGCCGCGCTCTCGCTCCTGCTGATAGGCTTTCCTTGCCCAACAACGAACCTGCCGCAGGTATCGCTCGGCTAGCGCACGCGTCTGCACAGCGTCGTACCAGATGCCAAGTTCCGCGGCGGGTATGAGTGGACCAAGCGGTCGTATCCTGGGGCTATCTGGCAAGACTGTTTCATTGTCCGTCATGCCGCTGGCTCCTCCGTGGCCAAGTGGGCCACCACCAAAGTCAGCAACCGACCCGCTGAGTTATAATGTTCGGCTGCTGGGGATTCGGCGCTAGTCCCCACAGGTAAGCGGAAAAGAACGCGCACACGGTCAAGCTTTGACGTCTCCTTGAGCCAAGCGCCAAGGCAGGCATATCCGTCATGCTCAATCTGGCTCGCCAGCTTCTGCGGGTCGTCAATGGATGTGGTTGCGACACCGCTGGACAAGTGTCGGATTGCGAAAGCATGTGCTTCCGCGCCAATATTTTCGATCAGAATTGCTACATCCTGCCTTGACACAAACTTCAGCACCGAACGGGCATGCCAGATACTCCCAGCGAGCAGCGCCGCCCGACGTGGATCATGCCCGAGCAGGACGTCCCTACCCCAGTCGGTTCCGTTCGAGACCAGCTCATTGCCTAGTAGCAATTCGACGAGTCTTTGCTGCAGCCTGCCAGTCTTCTGCAACTGCAGCACTGTGTCGGGCGACAGGAGCCCATCAAGGTGGCCGGCAAACCGGCTGGGATGGATTAAAGCGGCAAGCCCGCGCAGGCGATCGGAACGCGGGTTGAGTGAATAATTTGGGTCACTGGATGCCATCGATACGGACCTGCTGCCACTATTTCGGATCGGAGGAGAGCTTTTTGCCAGCGGACCGGACCACTGGCTTGCCGACGTCTCTGCCAAGACTTGTCACTTTGCGCCAGGATTGACGCAGCCGTTGCCCACGCGCGCTCAGCAGCAAAGATAGAATGCCCAACGCGGCGAGCGCACCTCCTGCGCCGATCGCGATGTGGGTTGCGATCAACTTGGTTGGTTCGGCGGAAACTGCCGCTGGCACGACGGAGACCTCATGCTGAGCCCGCTCAACCGGCACGAACACGACCGCCACCTTGTCGTATGATAGACCCTCGATGCTGTTGGCGACGAGCATCTTGATCTGCGGTAGCAGGGCAGAGAGCTTCGCGTTGGAGGCGTGTCGAATAAACACCGACGCCGAGGACGGAGTTGCATCCTGTCGCAAAAGATCATTCTTCGGCAGAACGACATGAACACGGGCGGAAAGAACCCCATCGATATCATTGATCGTGCGCGACAATTCTTCGCTGAGAGCATAGACGTACCGGGCTCGCTCCTCAACGGGAGAGGCAACAAGGCCCGCACCCTTGAACACCTCACCAAGGCTCTTGAAGGGTTGGCGCGGCAGGCCCTGGTCATTCAGCAGATCGATCGAGTAGGCGAGCTGCTTTTCTTCCACCTGAATTGTGCTGGTGCCATCCTTACCGACGACACGGCTGGCATCGACGCCTTTGCTCAGGAGCAACCCAAGCATCTCGTTAGCTTCGCGCTCCTGAACTTTCGTATACAGATCAGCTTTGCAACCGGCGAGGATCACTAAGAGCGGCAACAGGACGAGAGCATAATTCCGCCTTCCTGCGGGACAGCCGTTCCTGATCTTGTCTTTCGTTAAGACAGCCAAGGGCCCGCTCAACCCGCCGATAGAAGCTTGTTCAGAGATGAACTAACAGCACCTGTCCCCTTGGAGAGGAGCGACACCTGGATGACTCCGTTGTAAACGCCCCGCAGATTCGCCAGCGCCGATTCGAAATGATCCGCACCTTCCGGTTTTCCCGCTGGATGTACCTCGATTTGCTGCCCGCGCAAGACAGGTTGCGCTGCCGGCCCAAGCTGCAGACTCTTGGTAGCATCAGGCACGTCGACGATCGGCGGGGAGACTGAACTCGAGGCAAACGGTGTGACCTGGTGCATAGCAGAAATGCTCTGAAGGACGCGATCGCCGAGCGGACTTGCCGGCGTCACTGCGCGCTGCACTTCCGGCAGCGATCGAGCCGACGCGGGCTCGGCCACAGAAGAAGCAGTGCCCTGGTTCGAGGCCGCCTGCGCAAGACTCTCGTCGAACTGGGCACGTACCGGCGAACATCCGTCGGAGGCGCACTCGACGGAATTGGAAGAGACCGACTTAATGCCGAACAACATGGAGGAAATCATTGCTGTCCTGTAGTGAGAAGTGCCATTTGTTCAAACGAATGGGCGGCACCTTAGAAAAGCAAGCTGACCAAAAACTGACGAGGAGCTGCCATCTAATGATCACGGTCCACTTCCAATCTGGGATGAAGCATCGGCTTCCATCCGACGCCTCGTTCTCATGTGTAAAATAGCAGGAATGCTCATCTCATCCATAGGACTGCACAACTTGAAGAAAGTTCTCTATGCTGGTGTTCTTATTTCCTTGGGCGTCGTTGAGGCGCTCGGCGCTCCCTTGGCGCTGCCGTCGACGCCCTATAGTTACACAGTTCTGGATCAGGACCTCGCGGCAGCACTGCAGGAATTCGGCAACAACCTAAATATCAGGGTCAATGTCAGCGCCGGGGTGAAGGGGCGGATTCGCGGGCGAATGCCCGATCTCCCACCGCGAGATTTCCTCGAACGGTTGATCAACTTGTACAATCTCCAATGGTACTACGATGGGCTGGTGCTCTACGTATCCGACGCTCATGAGGCGCAGAGCCGCCTTTTGCTCTTGAGCCCAATCAACTTTGATGCATTTAAGGCGGCACTCGATGCACTCAACATCTCAGACGAGCGTTACATTGTGAGAACGGTGCCGGGAGATGGCCTCGTCTTCGCCTCTGGTCCACCCCGCTTTGTCGCGCTTGTGGAGCAAACACTCAAAGGACTTGTGGCGGAGGCACAGGCACGACGAAACCCGAGCGGCAGCGAAAAGCCACCGCACGACTCGGTTTTGATGCTATTTCGGGGATCTTCCAGCGTGGTCGTTCGCGAAGGACAACCGAATGACGCTCCTTCGCCGGAGGCATCACATAAAGAGGGGTTGGTCCACACACCCGATTCAACTAACAAATGACTTCTGTTTATGCCTTGTAGTCGCGTTCGAAAGCTACTGCTGCAACTGTCAGAGCTCGGATGTGTAGATGGCCGATGCCGCAGGACGACGCAATAAACGTTCAGGCCGCAGCCGGTGCGAACCAGACTCCTGGCCAGCAGCAGCGGCAGCGGCGCTTTTTAGTGCCTCACGCGAGCTTTTGAACAACTCTACGAATCCGTCATGCAAACGAGCTTTGTCGCATAAGAATGAAAGCCACTCCCGTGTTCAAAGGGAGGAACAGGATGGAATTGAACGTACTAAGCCCGGCGGACAACAGCCCAGCGCCCCATTCGTCCTCGTCGCGCCGGTCTAAGGAAGTTTGAGCGTGAACTAATGGATTGCTTGAAACAGCGGAACCTGATTTGGCAGGAACTCGGAGGCAGATCATCCCGTACCGAGCCATCAGCGAGCGGTCCGATTCCCAACAGCCGATCGCTCAAGGCCGCGGACGCCTCCGATTTCGCAACGACCTATTTGGCAAGTTCTAGATCCTTGGCTAATGGCAGGCCGGGTTACCTCACGCTGGACCGTCTCAAGCTGAGTCCACGTTGCGCGCACTGGTTGCTCCGCTGTAAATTGGAAATTTCGCCGTGGCGAAATGTCGTCGCGTCAGACCGAGTGGTTCTTCACTGGCCAAACTGCAACGTATGCTCTGATCGCAATGCTAAGAAACCGCGATCTTATACCGATGGCACCTACCAGATGAGCCACATACCGAATGATCGTATCAATTGACTAGATAATCTAGTCCGACGAAATCCTTCCGGATCGAAGCTCAGCTGTGCTTGGCATCTACTTGCCATCATGCTTGGCCGCTTAGCGAGTGTTCGTTCGGACCGACAATCAAAGGGCAGTATCCAGCGATGGCCTGAGATAAATAACCTTCTCGCACTCGGCCATGCGAGGCACCAGCCAGAGTAGTTGGCGCGGAGGCGCGAGCGATCGGGCACAGCACGCAAGCCGATTCCGATATCGAGATTCCATTGCTGTCTTTCACACCATCATTTTGCGTCCCGTTGTGAAAAATCTGAGCGCCGTCAGCTTTTGGAAAGCTAATCAAACCTATCATGCAGCGCGAATATCTAGGGGCGATGTGCCTATAGATTGCAGCGGAACAGAGCGCTGAGGGGCCCGCGGAGCAATCGGAAGCAAGCGGTAGGAGCATCGAAGGCTATCGATATTTCTTGCTCGTTGTTCGTCGCGGCTCTCGGTCTGCGCCACATGACAGGCTTGTGGTGCACTCTCAAACCAGAGGACGTATGATGTCAGTCAACAACTTATCGCTAACTGCCAGCTCGACTTTATCCGGGCTGACCCCCGGCCCCTCATCGGCACGAGATTTTTCAAACTTCCAGGCGATGCTGGCTAGTTTCTCGTCGCAAGACAAGACCGATGATCGTTCCGCGCCGCAGGATCCGGGCGCTGCAGCCTCAGCTAAGCAGTTAACGGAGGAACTCACGCAAGAGGTGCGGAACATTCTCCCACCGGAGATCAAGGCCGCACTGGACGCATGTCAATCGGCTCCAGAGCCATCCTCCCCGGAGTCCTCCTCCGCTGCAAGCGCCCCAAAGATTGCAGAGGCACCCGTGCAAAGCTCCAGGATTACGTGGAACAGCGGCACACTGACTGATTCCGAGCTGCAGATTGTGTCAGTGCTGAACCGACACAAAGACAAATGCCCGCTGGATTGGAAATCTCTTGGAGATTTGGCCAACGATCCCTCCACACCGCCCGATCTAAAGGCGGCAATTGAGGCTCTGCAACAGGACCCAGAGCTCTTCTATGCGATAGGCTCGCAAGGTGACGGCCGCTGTGGCGGAAAGATCAAAGCAAATGATCTCTCCGGCTTCTCCGATCACCATCCCCAGGTTGCTGCGTACCAGGAGCAGCGAGCAAAGAGCTATACGCAAAACTACATCCCTTCCGACGGCACCGGGAATGGCGAGCCATCGGTTATGACCAAGACCGATGCATTGCGCGAGCTCTATCGGTATTCCGACAACCTGCCTAAGAACTTGAGCCTCGCGGATTTCAAGCAAATCGTCGACGGCGAAGCGAAAAGTGGCAAATGCCCGCCACAAGTCCTCGCGGCCGCTCAATACTTCCTCGACCATCCGGATGAATGGAAGCAGCTGTATGGTGGCACCATAGATAAGGTCCACAAAGAGGACTTCCTGCAGGTTGCTTCATCATCGATGAATCTCACGCAAGCCGAGCTCGACACCCTCAAAACGATCAGCAAGAACCAAAACGCTTTCTTCGGGAAGGGCGACCTGACCCGGGAGAAGCTGATGAGTATGGTCGATGATAAAAGCCTCGCGCCCGAGGTACGAAAGGCGGCCTCCCAGCTGCTCTCCGATCCTGTGTTGTTCGGGGTGATGAACAACGCGATTACGGGCTACAAGACCCACCACAAGTTCTTCGACTTCGGCGGGGGGCATACGGTCGATTCCGGCAACATCAGCAACAGCGACTTCAACCAGTTCTTCAAAAACATGTCGGACGCCAACCGTACCGTTCACCAGGTGAAGACGCATGGCGCCAGGACGCCTGCCGAGCAAGACGCGGTCGCGGACATGACGATGGGCTTGGCAGATCAACCCGACATCAAGTCTGCCAAAAAGAACGGTGGCGCCTTCATGCACGCACTTAACGACGTGCTCAAAGTTGGCTCCAAGGTACTCGACTGGGCCGCGACAGCAGTTGGTGTACTTGGCTTCATTCCAGGCTTGGGTGAATTAGCCGATCTGGGGTCAATGATATTAGAAGCCGAGGCGCAAGCTGCAAATCTTCTTCACACTGCGATCAGTGGCGGTAACCTAAAGCAAGCGCTGGAAGAAGCCGGGCTGAGCCTTGCGGCACAGGCGGTGGGCTGCATCGCCGGACCTGAGGTCAAATTAGCAATGCGAGAAGGCTTGGTGAAGAAGGCTATTCAAGAAGCTGCGACGGCCGGCATCAACCTGCCCGTTTCCGTGGCCCAGTCCTACGCGGAGGATTATCTGAATAGCCTAAAGGCCCGTATCGAGTCCGAGCGCTTGCAAGCTGCAGGCGCTTACGCTTAGGCCGAGAGACGCTATCCTCTCATCACGCTGGAAACTGAGCTTGCGCGGCCTCCCGCGCGGTTGGGCCTCTCTGCCGAGCAGCAGGTGGCGCAAGCTCTACCGCCCCCGGAATCCAGAGAGCTTATTTCGGCACTTCACTGCGCAAGTATGTTGGCCGCACTCGCTCGCCCGGGTCCGACTTCAAACCCAGTCTGCCGCTGACGCCCCCTGTCAACACACGATGCATTGAAATTGTGCGACAGACTGGCCGCAGCCGCCATGCCGGTCGATTGCGCAAGGATCGCGAGCACATTGGTCGCGATCGGTAGGACCCGAAGGGCTCTTTGTCGAGCCGCAGGCTCCTAATCAGTCTCCGTGAAAGATCGCGATTGACGGATCTGCCATGAGCCCGCCCAGGCCCGATGGACCGCCCCTAAATCGGCCGTCACTCTGACTGTCCGCCTCACTCCCGAACAGGTCAAGCTCCGTGCCTGGCTCCAAGCAAATTGCTGAGAGAGCTCGGAGGCATCTCAAGGAACGTGAGCCCGAGCTTGCAGCACGTCGGCCCCAAAACACTCTTATAGTGGTGGCTTTGATATTTCGCATATTGAACGCTTTTGAAGTGATGAGCAACATGCTCACCCGATGAATCTCGACAAACCATCCGTTGTTTCTATCTATCTGATCTCCAACTTTCGCCGGCGACCTTTCAAATACGGCCTGCTGGTGAAGACCTTTAGTGAGGATCGAGGATCGGCTCATTGCACATTCTACGACTCGTCAGCTTGTCGAAAGCTAAGACTTGCATAGTGGGGGCAGAAACTTCAACCATCGGCACATCGAACTGACATAGGAGAACCCGATGCGCGTTACGAGCTCTAATGCCGCTGCGCACTTTGATGCTGACCTTCATCAGGCCGGCGGCAAAAGCGGCGGCAAGAAAGGTTCTCATAAGCCGGGCGAGCGCGAAAATCATGACCGATCGCCTGATACAAACATTCCCGTAAACAGCGGCGCCTCCACTGCAGGCGGTAACTCGCATGAAGCCGCTATGCAGCAAGCGTTCAGCGTCGCTCTGGGAGCCGCTGCTCTCCAAATTGCGAATAGTGCAATGAGCCATTTCGAAGATGTCATGGCAGAGACAGAGGAGGATTCCTGACGTCGCATGTTGCGACGCTGGGAAATAGGCGCCGCATGTGGCGGCGAAATTCGAGCACACAGGAGAATAGTATGTCTAAAAATGTTGGTGCGTCTCATACCTCAGCTGCAGGTGGGGCAGCTGGCACCGCTACTGCTGCAGCCGCTTCCACGGCTGCTGAAGCTGCTGGAGAGGCCGCATTCCAACGGCAAATCGCCGCTCTGACTTTGACCAGCACAAAAGCTGCCGAGAGGGATGTGGAACTTCGCGTCGTCTCGACCGAGCTCTCGACCGTCAAAAAAGCGGCCGACGAGCGGGTGCAGTAAAGGATAAGATGGGGCGAGGTCGCCGCCCCATTTTCCCTGCTGCTTAGTCTGTGAAGTCGCAACGGGCCGTACGGTTTTGCCGTACGGTCCTGTTCGCTGCTCAGGAAACCGACCGTGATTGAACCAAATTGCCCGCATTTCGAAGTGCTGTCGGGACCTTATTCCGGGCTGACAAGTAAAATAAAGGGCGAATCGTGTCTGATTGGCAGCAGCCTCGATGCAGACTTAATCTTCGTCGAACAAGGCCTCGAACCGCACCATCTTCGTGTCACCCCCCATTCCAATGCAATCGAGATTGAGACCCTTGCGGGGGGCGTCAGGATCGAGGGTCACGAGACAGTTTTACCGAAAGAGCCCATTGTTGTCCCTCTTCCTGTCGTTTTGCATGCCGGGGGGATGTCCATTCGCTGGACGATCGGGGACTACAAACAAGCTAGCTCCATCCATCACCGGCGTATATTGCTCGCAGTTCTCGCTTTGATCCTGATCAGCTCTGCTGCGATTGGCGCAGTCTCATCCAGTTTTGTCCAGACCGACACCACCATGGCGTCAAGTCCGCCGGCACCTGCTACTGAGATTACACCCAAGCTGGCGCTCAGCACTCCGGATGTTCTGGCCACCGATGCAGCTGCCAAGCAGCTGCAAGAGGAAGTTGATAGAGCGGGCCTTGTCGGCATCAAGATCGGCTCTCAAGGGGGCGTTGTCACTGCCGACGGTACCGTTCCGCCCGCATCGCTCGCCACATGGCGAGACGTCCAGCAGCGGTTTGATCACTATAGCAATGGGGCTTATACGCTCGTCAATGCGGTCGCGCTCAAGGATGAGAAGACGCCCCCCACAATTGGGGTCCAGGCTGTTTGGCGCGGGAGCGATCCCTATATCGTCATTGCTGGTCAAAAGTATTTCGTCGGCGCGCTCCTGAGCAATGGATGGACCGTCTACGGGATTGAGAAAGAGCGTGTTCTGTTGAGCCGAGATGGCCGGCGTGCCACTTTACCCTATTAGCGATTAGCCCGCAGGTAACGAAGGAAAGTGCCATGACTAGGCTGCCCCCCAATCCCGTCAAGCCTGGCACCCCTTTTCAGGAGCCAAACGTCGATCATCATGCAACTAGCATGACGCAGGTTAATTCTCGAGCCAAGTCCATCGGGATTGATCGGACCCGTGGCAATGATAACAGCCACCCCTCAATTTCTCGTCATAGCGACGTGCCGGATCGGTTGGTGGACGCCACGGTCGAGAGCACGTTACAGCTCAGTTCGATCGATGCAGTTTCGAGCATCAAACTGGACGAGGCGGGCGCCCTGCCTCGGAGCGATCCGGGCTCGGAACTCGCTTGGTCTAACGAGCTAAATCTCGCGAACAGTCTGCTCTCCTTCGTGACGCCGCGCTTACGTCATTCGCACGTTCTGCGTCCAGAGCAACATGGCCTTCTTCTGGAGCGTTTGGCTGATAAGCTATCAGCCTCGGCAGAGGATTTGGTGTCGCGTGAAGGGGCCGCCCTTCTGCGACTGGAGCTGCAGCGATTAATCCTGCTTCGGCAGAGTCACAACGGCTTGATCAAAGGTTAGCAATGACCGGTCCAGACAAAGTGCAACACGTCGCATCTGCACAGCCGGCAATCGTTTCCGAAACCGGCGCTGTCGAGTTGATCTCCGGGCCTGAGCGAGATTTGCTCTGCGTGCTTTCATATGCCCACCTTGCGTGCGGACAAAGCGCCAAAAGCGTGGCTCTGTTACGGCTGGTCGCTCACGAACAGTCTCAAGACATCGGCCTGCTCCGGATCCTGGCTTACGCTCTCATCTCGGAGCGACTCGGCGACGAGGCACTGTCGGTATTGGACCAGCTTGTCAAACTGGATGACGAGCCGTCTTCGTGTCTGCCCTTGATGCTGATGCGCAGCCACGCCCTGCGTCACGCTGGCCGCATGACCGAAGCACGAGCCCTCTTCAAACGCTATGTTTTGTTGCGGGGAAGCACAGCTGTAATCGAACAACAATAAGGCTTCTCATGGCCAACCTTCTAAGAAAATTCATCACGCGCGCGCCGGCTCACCCGGATTTAATGGTCGCGCTGATGCTCCTCCTGGCGATCGGAATGATGATCATGCCGATCCCGATAGTTGTGGTCGACATGCTGATCGGATTCAATCTGGGCTTTGCCATATTGCTGTTGATGGTAGCCCTGTATCTGAACACGCCGCTCGACTTTTCGTCTCTGCCGGGCGTCATACTGATCTCTACCGTCTTTCGTCTCGCTCTTACCGTTGCAACGACGCGACTGATTCTAGCCGAGGGCGATGCCGGCAGCATCATTCATACTTTCGGCGATTTCGTCATATCCGGCAACATCGCCGTCGGCATTGTCATATTCCTGATTGTGACCATGGTGCAGTTCATGGTTCTCGCTAAGGGCGCCGAACGGGTGGCGGAGGTATCGGCGCGCTTCACGCTCGATGCTTTGCCGGGCAAGCAGATGGCAATCGACGCGGAGCTGCGCAACGGCCATATCGACCAGCACGAAGCCCGCAGCCGGCGCGGCGCGCTGGAGCGAGAAAGCCAACTGCACGGCGCGATGGACGGCGCTATGAAATTTGTGAAGGGCGATGCCATAGCCGGCCTCATAGTCATCTGCATCAACATGCTGGGCGGCATCACGATCGGATCGCTCTCCAAAGGCATGTCCCTCGAGGACGCGATGCATCAATACACGATCCTGACGATCGGTGATGCGCTCATTTCACAAATTCCTGCTCTGTTGCTGTCAATTACCGCCGCAACCATTGTCACTCGTGTCAACGGTCCTTCCAAACTCAATCTCGGCGCCGATATCGTCAACCAACTTACGGCCAGCACACAAGCGCTACGCTTGGCGTCCTGTGTCTTGCTTGTGATGGGGTTGGTTCCTGGCTTCCCTTTGCTCCCCTTTGTCATACTGGCCGCCCTCTTCTCCGCCGCCAGCTTTTTCAAAGTTGGCATGCAAGAGGGCAACACCGCTCCCAAGGTCGGTACTGGTCTCACCGGTACGGCTCCTGCTTCCGCACAGGGCCAGAAGCAAGCTGTCCCCGCGGAGGCACTTCCGATTACGCTGTTGCTAGCGCCGAACCTTATGCAGGCGATCGACGTAGGGGAACTGGAGCAGCGTGTCGCTCGGGTTTCGGCCCTGGTTTCGGCTGATCTTGGCATTACAATTCCGCGCATTCCCGCTCAAAGTGCAAGGCACCTGGCGCAATCGCAATTCCGGGTCGATGTCGAAGGAGTGCCCGTGGAAGAGGGCGCCATTGATCCTACACAACTCTTACTTAACGACGACGTGGCGAACATTGACTTGAGCGGGATCCCCTTTAGGCACGACCCGGACACGAATCAGATCTGGATCGAACAAGGCCATGCGCCTGCTCTCAAAGCTGCCGGAATAGGGCATCACCGTCCGAGCGAAATAATCGCCTTGAGGGTCCAGTCGACGTTGACACGCTATGCACAGCGCCTCGTGGGCATCCAGGAGACGCGTCAGTTGCTTGGCCGGATGGAGCAGGAATATGCCGATCTGGTGAAAGAGGTGCTGCGCACGACACCGATCCCTCGGATAGCGGATGTCCTACGTCGTTTGCTGGACGAGGGCATTCCGATACGGAACACCCGTCTGGTTTTGGAGGCGCTTGCAGAATGGAGCGAACGAGAGCAAAACGCCGTATTGCTCACCGAATATGTGCGCTCCGCGCTGAAGCGACAGATCTGTCACCGCTATGCCAATGCCCATCGTGTAGTGGCGGCCTTTATCGTCGAGCGTGAGACCGAGGATATCGTGCGCAGTGCGGTTCGCGAGACCGCCGTCGGTCCCTACCTCGTTTTGGAGGACCGGCAAAGCGAGATGCTGCTTGCGCAATTTCGGCAGATCCATTTGAGTATCGCACGCAGTCAGAACCAGCCGGTAATCCTGGGCTCGATGGATATCCGGCGCTTCGTCCGCGGCTTTCTCACCCGCAATGGAATAGACCTACCTGTTCTCTCCTATCAGGATCTCGCCTCGGATTTCACCGTCCAGCCGATTGGCTCCGTAAAACTTGCGCCTGCCAAGGACAAAGCTCCTACAGGCGGCTATCGTGACCTCCTCCCTGCGGCTGGCTGACGAGCGTAGGTGTTGGGTCGTGAGATCGCTTATGAATTCACATAAGACTAATGTTCTGCGGCGTTGGCGTAACTTTCATCGCCATTCGTGCTTGGCCTTTCTCCCCATGCTTGCCATCGTGCTGCTCACAGGTTGTGCCGGCTCGCACAAGTCTGGTTTTTTACAGCAGCCGACGTCCACAGCAGAGCTGTTCGGGCCCAAGGAGGTCGATCCTGCTATGCGTGAGCGCATCACTCACGCCCTCGACCGTGATGCTGACGAGAAGGCTTTGCGCGACACGCTGAAGCAACAACCGGACAATGTCGATGCGGCAATTCCTCTTGCGCGGGGCTTGCTGGCACGCAAATGCCCGAATGATGCGCTTGAGGTGCTCGACGGGATCTTATTGGCAGCCCCTGGCGACCTGCGCGCACTGAATGCCAAAGCAGTTGTTCTCGATCAAGAGAGCAGGCATCACGAGGCCCAAGAACTCTACCGCCAAGCTCTCGCTGCGGAACCCGCAAACCCGATGCTGCGCAATAATTTGAAACTGTCCCTTGCCCTTGAAGGTAAGACGGAGACCAGCGGCGCCAACCCAGCACCGCAGCAGGACTTCCGCCACTTAGCGGCGCTATCTGGAGCAAGCCAATGCGGGAGCGGCTCGGAACGGTAGCGTCTCGATACTTTGCTGTCAGCTTGCCGACGGCTAGCCTTACCAGGCGGCGGCTTTGGCACAGCGTCCGCTAGGGCGAAAGCATCCGCAGAGCCTGCGCGAGGAAGTTTCTGCCGGACTTGACTTAAAGACCTTTGCTGAGCGGCTCGACCGTCGCGCGACTCATTCTCGCTCGGCCCATGAGCACCTCCACCGTTCTTTGCGCACGCTCCAGGACAACGCAGACGAAGCCCTTTGACCCTTTGGGGATGGCACGAACCTCGCGCCGTCTCGAACGGGCCAGTGTCGAACGATCCTTCCACCGTGCTTCCGCGCCTTCGTCACAACTCGGCGAGGTGCCAGCCGGTTACCAAATGGCTCGCTCCTAATTCTCTCCATTTCCAGTCACACCAGCGATATTCGGACCGGAGCTCTTCCCAGCGCCAGAGGATTGCCTCTTTCGGCGGCCTTGGGCGGCAGCTATGAAGCCGGCGTTTCCTGCTTTCCACGCCCCTAATTGTTGCAGTAGGTATCCGCCTTCGCCGCGTTCACCTGTCTTCGAGCTGCGTTACGCCGCAAGGCTGGCGCGCCAGCGGGATCGATGCTCCTCAAGCGCCTAGGGAGGTATCCTGCAACGCTCGGATGGTTGCCCATATAAAGACGAGGATGGCGCTGCTTTACGCAGAGCCCGACTATGCCAACCCACTATCTAAAGCCGACGGTCAGAAGAAGGGAGAACTGGACACGCACCTCGCATCTGAGAGCTTACCTAGTAAAGAACGGCTCGCCAGAGTAAGCCCTTCACAAGGATAATGTACACCGTACGCCGCGCCCACGGAAGCAGCCCAGCGAGACCGCACACGCGCCAGGGCATCGCTGCAAGTTAGTACCGACTTCCACCACGTAATTCATCGGCGAACTCAGTACCCGAGAGGAAGCCGCTGTCAGCGCAGGCGCAATCGCTGGTCGTATTGGTTGTACGCCCTTTCTTTTTGCGGAGCGCTCTCGATGTCGCTTCGCCGCCGATGTTGCTCCGTCGGCGTAAGACCCACTCACCTCTCGATCTCGTTCTCGATGAAACGATAATCTCGCCTGTGAACAGATGTCATCCCTGCCATTTGCCTTAGAGACCCCTCTCAGCGCCCGGATATCCCAATATCGTTCAGCAGAGTGAGAGATCGGTCGTGCAGGCTCATCTCTCGGCACTCATCTGCACGCCAGATAACGATCTGGCCAGCGGACCTTTGTTGATTCCCGAGCCATAACCGTGGACATCGTGGCCCGCTTCAATTGCGCTTCCCCGAGCTGGTAAACCGACGCTACGTAAGGATCGGTCGCTTGATGCCAATCCAGATGGCGACGCAATCGATATGATGGCGCCTCGCATTCGCGTCGCTCGCAAACCTCACGTAGACCGCGAGTACAAGTTATTTACGCTACATCTCGGCCTGCATGGTCGCTGCGATCCGTTACCCTCGCTCACTTGATGTTGAAAACCTTCATCAAAAGCGGAGCGATCGCATGAGCCGTTCGTTGACCCTTCTTTCTGCCATGTTCACACCTAAAGCAGAGCAGCGTCGGTTGCGCATCTTGCGCACGGCACAAGCGTCTCAGGAGATTTCTATGGTGAAGCCAGTCGTAATTGTGGTAGGTGCGGACAAGGGTGGAGTCGGCAAGACGACCGTATCACGAACGCTACTGGACTACTTCCGCGTCAACAACGTTCAAACACGCGCTTTTGATACGGAGTCGCCACGGGGGACGCTGAAGCGTTTTTATCCCGAGATCACTGAGATCGTCGACATGACGACGACGACTGACCAGATGAAGATATTCGACACACTCAATGCCGGGCTATCCGTCACGGTCATCGATGCTCGCGCCGGCTTACTATCATCGGCGTTGGCGTCCTTACGCGACATCGGATTTCTCGACTCTGCGCGCGCTGGCCAGATTACGTTCGCCGTGTTCCATATCCTTGGATCTTCTATTGCTTCGTTAGACGAGATCGCTGAAACCGCGACATTCATGAACGGCGCGAAGTACTATCTAGTCAAAAACTTCATCAACGACACTCAGTTTTTCCAGTGGGACCAAGCGACGTACAATTCGTATTTTCACCGCATCAAACACGCGACCGAGTTGGTCATACCAAAACTTAACGAGATGGCCTATGAGCAGGTAGAGGTCGCATCCGTACCTTTTGTAGACTTCGTGGCAAACAAAGGGCGCAACGATGAACCCGCGAACAACTCGTTCGTGCTTCGCGGCTATGTTCGGCACTGGTTGGCAAATGTCTGGAGGGAATTTGATCGCATCAATTTGACGGAATTGGCCGGCGCCAAGGCCACCGCTCGGGCCGGCGAGAATTAGCCTCATATATGGTGAGCTTCGGCTAACCTCGTACGCATCGAAACTGACTTGCTGGCTATGTTAGCAACCCCAATCTACCTCATCTGCTCTCCTAGCCCGCACGTCGGTAAAACTCTCATCGCCCGGATCATGAGCGAGTTCTTGTTCCTAAAACATGGCACAGCGCTGTCATTGGACGTCAACCTGAACGAGCCGTCGCTGGTCGACTACCTGCCAAACATCACAGAAACCGCGGATCTGATCGACACTTATGGCAAGATGCAGCTCATGGACCCTCTTGTCATCCACGATCGGGTACCCAAGGTAATCGATCTTGGCTTTCACGCCTTCGACGAGTTCTTCAAACTGTGCGAGGAGGTCGGCTTCATAAAGGAGACGGCACGCCGCTATGTCGCTCCTATGATCCTCTTCGTTTCCGGCGCTGAACGCATTTCTCTTCGCAAGTACGAAATGCTGCGGCGGCGAATTCCGCCAGCCTCGCTGGTTACCATTCACAATGAATACGTGCTGCGCGGCGGGCCATGTGAAGCGATGCACGGCGACCGCATTCTTCGGATTGCCGCGCTTCCGCCGTTCCTCAACCGATATATTGACCGGCTTGGCTTTTCCTTCACTGAGTATTTGCGCAACGAGAAGGACTGGTCGACCGAGCTGCATCAGTGGATCCGTCAGACTTACAGCATGTTTCGCGACCTTGATGCTAGCGTGATGGTTCGAAGTCCCTTTCGATCCCGGGGGACAGATATCGACAGCCTACGTTACACAAGGGCCGATTGAGATTCCGATCTGTTCGGCGCCCGTTCTTTCTATCGAGCCTCTTAATCGTGCAGCTTGATCGGTTAGTCATCTTTTGGCGTACCCAATCAATCACGTACCGTGCAGGAATTATGCAAGTCAGCCAATAGGAGCGCCGCAAAACCCCATGATCCGCGGAAACTCCTCATCACAGCCGCTGCGCGATGGTGATATTGATCCGGACGGGCTGCTTAGTTCCAGCCCCTACAAGAGTAAAGTCGCTGGCACTACGCGGCAGCAAGGCGTAACACAAGAATGCGCCACCCGTACCATGGCTATGCTCGACTCTCGAGGGACGAAGCGGACCACATCGATGACGACTTCAATTGACGATACACTCAGTGAGATCAGATGGCTGAGGAACGAAATCTGGCGCCGCCGTAGATTACTAAAAAGTGGCCTGGCTGGTGCGGCGCGCGTGGCCACTGAGAAGCGTCTAATTGAACAGCTTTCTGCCTTTGAACGGCTCTTATCGATAGCATTACCTTTGATTTTGAGTCCAAAAGTGCATTTCCCAAAATGCACTGAGATCGAATGAAGCGAGTGAACCTCCAGTCAAGAGCGCGCGATGCGACCATTGCTCCAACTCATGCTGGAGATTTTGCCACTCAAGTCGAGTTAAAATAGGACAGAGCACGCTGGTGCTGTACTTGCAGCAGGGTACGGTGTTTCGCCTCATATGCAGAGCCTTCCGATCTCAGAACCAAGCTGGCCGTGCGGGAACTCTGGGGAGCGCGATTGTTGTCATCACGCTGTTGGTGCGCCGAAGCTGCGCGACATTCCATATCTATCTCAGCTCATTCCAGGGGCTCCACCCCGCGCCCTTCGTCCGGCAGATCAGCACGCGCAAAAGTCGAGCTGTCGTGCGCGTCCGGTCAGAAACCCTCTTGACATCGTAGCGCTGGCTTTCGTTGACTCTCCGCAGCCTCTGGCGGAGCGTCGCAGTCGCTCTGCACCGGGATGGTGATGGGCTGCGGGGCCGTCAGACTAGTTCCATTGGGCTGCCTCTGGCATCCACGAGGACCTCGATGCTGCGGGGGGGGGCGCTTGGCTGCTTTCCTATGAGACCGGTTAGTCCAATGAGCTTTCAAGTGCTCACACGACTTCTGTGCACGAGGACGCTCTTTATGGCAGCTATTCCCACAATCGTGATGGAGACCAATTGCTGCACGGAGCTCAATCTGCCCGTTGACGAGTGGTATCTGAACAGGTGGACACTTCCAGACAGATCGGCTTTCGGTCACCAAGTTGGCCGAGCTCCGGCGACCGTCGTCTGAATTCCTCGCTGACGCTAGACTTTTGTATCTGTCGCTCGGACCGCTCCGTCTCTCGATGGAGGACGAGTGGAAACTTGTTGATACGCCGTACCGGTCCGTCACTTCTCTTTGCGGCGATTGGAATCATGCGCCGGCATTGGGTACGCAAGCTCTCGAAATTTCCCCTAAGACAAAAAATGGCTATGTCCTCATCGCCACGCTCTTTAAATCGGTCACAGAAACGCATTACTTCTGATCTGCATGACGTCAAGACCCGCTCAGCCCGAAGATCTCGCGCATCAGCGCGTCCGGTCCACCATGATGCCGCGATTAATATGACGGCAAGAGCGACCACACGCAAATGAAGATCGCAGGTACAACTCATTCGTAGCTCTTGCTCCACGCATCCTGTTCTGGGCCGCATGTCCTTCACTGTAATTGTTCCTCCCGAAGCCTGTTCTCTTCACCCGAGTGCCCTCGGCGGCTGCGGCTGTCATGCTGCGCCCCCTGATTGAGGGCGCCGGCATCAGAGTCTGGACAAAACACTCGAGTCGTTTGCAAGACCGCGATACACCCTGGTCGATACTTAGCGCTTGTGTGCCGATCCTCGCTTCGAACATCGCGCACTCCTTCGCAAAGGCGTACAACCTGACGCTACCGCCGATTCAAGCTCTTTTTAGTCTTCGGCAGTTGTAAGTATGTTCTGAGGGAACGCCCCTTCGGGCAGACACGACTCCAGGCTTAATCGCCTGCTTTCGTTTACGAAAGGCCCGATTTCCTTGATGAAGCTTCCCCTATTCGTCAAGGCGCGCCAAGGACATCCATGGAATCGATCGGCGGAAATCTGCGTCTACACAAAGGGCAGCATTATCCGCCTAAGCATCAATAAGATGCGGTTCATTATCGTCCCTCTTATCACCTTTTTTTGCATGGGTGGTTACCAGCGCGAGTGTCAAAAGCCCGACAAAGAGTTGCGGCGGACGAAGACTGCAGGAGGCGTAGATCGAGTTAGTTTCGGTGCTATTCCTACCCACGGCACGCGATTTGCTGGCCGAGACATCGAGCATATCTCGCGAAGGGAAGCAGTCGCCGCCGGGCCGGAGTACCAATGAGACTTATCCGATTGATCTTAATGGATTTCGCTTTGACTTTGCTCGCACCCGATAGCGCGCACGCTATGACTATCGGGCGCGATCCATGCTTCAGATCAGCCAGCAAAGCTCAAGGCTCTTTGCTTCGGATTCCCCTCGCAGCAACTTCTATCGAACCTGGCGCGGATCGGGATGTTTCCCGTCAAATCTCGCAAGCGGCGACTTGGACATGCAGCGGCGTTTGCGACGACTCGGCGCAGGTTTGGCAGGCCTCGCGGTTCGTCGAGCGAGCGCTGAGCAGGTGTCCAGCATGTGCCGAAGCTCAGCGCCGGCCGAATGGCAGATTGGGGGCGGCTGCGGCTCACGCGAGCGCCAGCGAGAACTGCTCGCCCTAGCAGGCTTCGTTTAATGGTGGTTTTGCACGCCGAAAAATGGAGCGGCTCGCTGGAAGCACATAGGCCAGGGACAGGCAGTGCTTTACTCCTATGAACCACAGCATGTCCGAAGCAATAACAAATTCACGTTGCTCCTGATCTTCAGCATTAGCGCGCTCACTGCACCGGCACCGGCATCCGCCATAAATTTCACATTGTCGTCCGCTCACTCTGGAGACAGTTGCTGTAGCGACCAACAATTGGCCAATCCACGATGTCACACCGCCTAGGGCTGGAGTTATCGAACGCAACTCCGCGGCGATCAAAATATCCCAATTGAGATGGTTCATTATCTATCCGCCAATCCGCTAGGAACCCTGACGCCGACCACATTGCACGTCGTAGAATTCTTAGCAGCGCTTTTCGGACTTAGCGCATTTGCGCTTTACCATTTAGTGAAGCTCCACGACAAACGTAAAGGCGGAGGACCTCGTTAAGCGTTGTCCGCGGAACTGCTGTCGCCTGCTGAAGACGTTAGTCTGCTGCAAACACTGTCAGCCCGCGTCTACGAGGCGCAGAACCAGGTCTTTTCTCCGGCGCAGCCTTATCAGGTCGCATCAAACGCTTGTAGGACAACGCAGGCGCTCGCGGCAACGTTATGCCTTCCGCAAAGGTTGAATGCGTCGCCTACACACCAACTCATGGGAGGGGTCCGCAGCAGAAAGAGATTAACTACAACATTTCCAGAAGACCGGCTATTGACGCTACCGACGTGCGAGCATGCCTGTCCACAGACCGGTAAACTTCTCGCGCGAGAACGATGGCATATGGCTTGCTTCAACGGAGACGTCAACGATCTACAGAACGCAAGTTTATGAGGACAGCATGCTCGGAATTGGAAGTCAGTTGCCGCCATTCGACATCACGGGCGTCAAGCCCGGTTTTCAGGCGCAGGAAGAAGAAGGGCAGAGTGCATTTGAGACGCTGACCGAAAGGAGCTTTCCGAAAAAATGGAAGATCATCTTCTTCTATCCCAAGGACTTTACCTTCGTCTGTCCGACTGAGATCGCTGAGTTTGCCCGGCTTGCCAACGACTTCGCTGACCGCGATGCGGTTGTTCTGGGCGGCTCAACCGACAATGAATTCTGCAAGCTTGCTTGGCGACGCTCACATGTCGACTTGCACAATCTACCAATCTGGCAGTTTGCCGACACGAAGGGAACGCTCGTCGACGGCCTTGGAGTGCGATCACCCGAAGGGGTTGCCTATCGTTACACCTTCATTGTTGACCCCCGCAACACGATCCAGCACGTCTATGCGACTAATCTCCGTGTCGGACGCAGTCCTAAGGACACGCTCCGAGTGCTCGACGCGCTGCAAACGGACGAACTCTGTCCCTGCAACCGCGAAATCGGCGGCGAGACTTTGAAAGTTGCCTGACGCGGCATGTCCTCGATCGAAGACATATACGCCAGGATTCCTGACTTCGCGAACGATGTCAGGGTAAACTTGACCTCCTTGGTGGCTGATGAGACACTTTCGCCGCAGCGCAAATACGGGCTGCTGCTGGCGAGTGCGGCGGCCACCAGAAATGCAACCCTGGTTGCCGCGATCGAGTCCGACGCGTCTCACGTGATGCCCCCTGCAGCGATCGCCGCGGCGAAAGCCGCGGCCTCAGTGGAGGCAATGAACAACATCTACTACCGGTTCGCTCACCTCGTCTCCGCCCCGGAATACAAGACGATGCCGCCCCGGCTGCGTATGGACGTGACTGGCAATCCCGGCGTAGACAAGTCAGATTTTGAGCTGTGGTCGCTTGCGGTCTCCGTCATAAACGGTTGCGGTGCCTGCATTGATGCCCATGAGATGACATTAAGAGCTGCGGGCGTCGATTCCGGAGCGATACACACAGCCGTGCGTTTCGCTGCGATCACCCAATCAGTGGCGATCGCAATCGACACTCCTGGCTCCGCCCGCCCTCAGGCGATGGGCTGATCGCGCTACAATCCGACACCAACGGGGCTTGAGTTCCACTCACTCGCACCACAAGAGCTCTCTGCAGCTAGCGAACCGGCGTCACGTTGGAAACTTCGGCAGCGCCAGTTCTCATGGAGAGGTCGCGCCGAATCCCGCGGCCCTACGATTGTCACGGTATGCGCATCGGACCAGCATGAGTTCCTGTCGCCCCGCCTCGGTCGCACCACATCCTTCGTCCGCCATCACCCAAACTTGAACAACACGCCATATCCCCCGCGCGGATGGCTCCATTGGATGTCGCCCGTCGGCTCGGCGATAACCCGACAGGTACCGCACTCGATGCAGCCATCAATTGCTATCTCGACCTGACCGTTATCGTTGAGCTCGTAACATCGGGCAGGGCAGACTTTCAAAAGTGCAAGTAGCTGTGGCGATGGCGTTGTGTGCGCACGGACCTTGACGTGGGGGTGTCCGACATCGACAAGATAGCGGTTGTAATACAGCTTGTCTTCGACGCGCACTGTGGGTTCGCAATTCATGCTTTGGCTTTCCATTGTTAAGCTTCTCTCTTGCGGTCAGCGCCAGGCGCGGGCAAAACGGCAAGCATCGCCGACCAGGCCCGACCACGACCGCGCCTTGACGAAGGATTTGAGGCTCGCCCTCTCCTTCTCTACCTTCGGTGTACCATCAACGCGCACAAAGTTCTGCATCGCCTTGGAGATGAGCTGCGGATAGGTGAGGAAGAAGTTTTGGGAGTGGGTATGCATTAGGGGCGGCAAATCCTTATACTTTTTCAAATCTTTGATGACGAAAGACTCATCCAGCATCTTCTTGTAGATCGACAGATTTGTTGCACTCATCGACTCGCCGCGCGATTTGACGAGACTTATCGCCTCGGCGGCGATACGGCCGGATGTCATCGCAAGATTGGAGCCCTCACGATGAACGGCATTGTTGAGTTGTGCAGCATCGCCCACCACGACCCAGCCGTCTCCATAGAGCTGCGGAATTGATTTGTAGCCGCCTTCGGGAATGAGGTGCGCGGCATACTCCTTGACTTCTGACCCTGCCATCAAAGGCGCCACGGAGGGATGCCTCTTGAATTGTTCGAGTAGGCCGTACGGCGTCTGGCCCGTGCGCTGGAAATCTGCGACGAGGCAACCGATACCCAGCGAGATGCACTCTTTATTGGCGTAGATAAATCCCATTCCGGTCATGCCGCGGGAAATGGTACCAGCCGCCTCGATCACGACACCTTCGTCACCGTTGAGGTTAAAGCGCGCCTCGATGGTCTCGCGAGGGAAAAAGTGCATTTCTTTGACCGCCAGCGCAACGTTATCGGGTCTCGGCCGCGCGCGCAGGGCTGCACGCGTCCCGAGCAGGCCATTGACCCCTTCAGCGAGCACGACCACGTCGGCATGTATTTCGCCGTCGCGGCGATCCGTACGAACACCGATGATTTTTTTACGGCCGTCTCGCACGAGCTCTGTAACGGTGGTTTCGCACAGCACGAGTGCGCCGGCCTCGCGCACCTTGGAAGAAAACCATTTGTCAAACTGAGCTCGTATAATCGTGTAGCGGTTCGGCCGCTCCTCGTTGAAGTCCTCCGAACGGTAATGCACGCCGACATGGGAGCGATCGTCCATCATCCAGAACCGCTGTTCGATCAGGTGGCGTTCGAGCGGCGCCTCCTCGCGAAAGTCTGGGACCAGCTCTTCCATCATATCGGCATAGAGGATAGCGCCCTGCACATTCTTTGATCCGGGGTATTCACCCCGCTCGAGCTGCAGCACCTTCATGCCGCGCTTCGCCATCGTCAATGCCGCCGCGTTGCCGGCCATACCAGCTCCGACCACGATTGCATCGAATCTCTCTTCAATCATCCGAATCTCCTCTAAACCGCGATCCGTGCGCGCGACTCTGACACAAGCCGCGCGCGAAAAGCAGCCGTCAGCGCCGGCAGCAACTGCATGGCATCACTGACGATCGCCAAATGGGCGAAGTCGAAGATCGGAGCGTTCTTGTCGGTGTTGACCGCAACGATCAGATCCGCACCCTCGATGCCAACCCGGTGCTGGATCGCTCCTGATATGCCGGCAGCAATATAGAGCTTCGGCCGAATAGTTTTGCCTGTCTGGCCGATTTGCCTGTCAGGTGTAAGCCAACCTTTTTGTACGACAGGACGCGAGCAGCCATATTCCGCCCCAAGCAGAGTTGCGAGCTCGCGCACCAACCGAAAGTTCTCGGAAGAGCCTAGTCCTAGCCCCCCCGCGACAACCACATCAGCATAGGCAAGATTAGACGTCTCCGCATCGCGGTCGGGTAGAAACGACAATACTTTTGTCACAACATCGTCTTCCACAAGGCCCAGTGGGTGAACGACGATATGAGCGGCGTCGCGTGCAACGCGCTCAGGCATCGGCATAACTCGCGGCCGGACGGTGGCCATCTGCGGGCGATAATTCAGCGTATAGATCGTGCAGAGCAGCGATCCGCCAAAGGTCGGGCGCGTCGCCGCAAGCGAGCCATCCGCGTCGACTTCCAGCGCCGTGCAGTCGGCCGTAAGTCCCGTCGATAGGGTCGTCGCAACGGAACCTGCGAGATCGCGACCGAGCGTCGTCGCACCCAGCAGCAGGATCTCGGGTTTGTAGGTGTTGACGAGGTCGGCTAGCGCCTTGGTGTAGGATTCGTTGCGATAATCCGACAAAACATTGTCGCTTACGAGATATGCCAGATCGGCGCCATAGCAGAATGCGTCAAGCGCGGCGTTGCGTGTGTGCTGCCCCTCCGGACCGATAACGACCGCCGCAAGATTTACATTTAGCTTGTCAGCAAGACCGCGCCCCGTACCCATAAGTTCCCAGGAAACGGGATGCACCTGGCCACGCTCCAACTCGACGAAGACCCAGACGTGCTTATAGGACTTGAAGTGCTCCGGGAGCTCCTTCCTGGCTGCTGCGCGGCTGCTCCCCGGGGGCATGGTCGCTCTGCTGACGTTGCTCATGTCTAGCTCCTCTCAACGATAGGCGCGCCCGCGCCCCGGTTGCTTTTTTTAAGTTCTTTAACTGAAGGTCACGTTCGGTCAGAAAATGGTCAATCGCTCTGCTCCGCCTGCGTCGTTGACCGGTCGCGCAAGCATTTGCATTGTGGCGATAGAGTACCCGTTCGACCGACTTTGCGAGATTAACCGGAGCCCTGCCCACCGAGACGAACGAGCGCCGTCGCGGCTGCCCAGGGCCGCGGGTGATTCAAGCCAATCGTCTCCGGATACGAGTCGGTGAGCCAGTTCATTGCGCAGAGCTGGCGGCTGAGTTCGGCCCAGCGGCTCCGCGTTGGCGGTGGCAACGAGGGCGGTCCTGGCAACGCTTCTGCCGCACAAGCAATGCCGTGCCTTCCGCAGTGATCGGCAAGGAACAGTACTCCCGCTCTTGGCGTTGTGGTTTTTATCCGCCATGAGATAGAGAAACTGATCGGTGTCGAGAGCCAATTTGCTTCCCATGACGCTGTGCATACCCACTGAAGGAGTAGCGCGAAGGGGACACTCTTTCATTGACCACCGTCTCACCGTTTCTACAAGACCGCGGCCGTGCTCAAGACTATTGCGAACGTAGCTGGCTGGATCATAATACTCGCTACGAGGGCACCGCGCGGCTCGGCAGCCAGTAAAAGCAGCATCATGGGTCGTCCTTCACACTCATCGCAGACGCTACCGTCTATCGGCATCGATCATTAGACCAGCCCAAGAAAAGCAAGTGTCGTACCAGTTACAAAGAAGATAGAAACGCTGCGGAACGTAATCGCTTGCGTGACACTTCAAAAGCCGCTGTATTGATGGCACGAGCAATCCCAGGCATCGGTCGGCAATACAACGGTCACCTGTCGGGCATGGCTGCAGAGACTAGCCTCCAATAAAGAGGACGCTCACAACAACGCAGGGTCTCCTCGCTCGTCGAGATCACTTCCTTACGGTGGAACGCGACATCACTTCAGCTCGGTCAAAGGGACAAAGGCCGCAGCCCCCTGAGGGTCTGCGACGGCTCTCTTTAAAACCTTGAATACTCGCTGCTCGATTGGTGACGAAGCTACGAAATCGGCATAGGCTTGTTCGAGCATCGCCTTGCATCGAGCTCTGATCTCCCCCTCTTCGGCATCAGCAAGTTGCTCTTGGGCGAAATATTGTCCCATGCGCCGCAAGATGTGAAGGCGCGCCACATTGACGATCTTAGGATCGTACTCGACGCCAAGCAGCGAGAAAAACTCCTCTGCCGAGGAGGCCTTGCCGAGCCGATCCAGGATACCGGACGCCGTGGACGAGTTGATCATCAACATTCTCCTTCGTTTGTTCTTTACGGCGCTAGAGCCAACTCGTGATCAAGCGATCGATAGGTGTTCTGGTCTTTCGAATGGGCATGAACGCCGGATTCGGGTGAATACACGCCCACTCACCTTACTCATGACCATCGCACGTGCGGCCCGGCTGTCTCGCGCCCGGTCTAGGCTCTTCTGCCCCGCGAGCATGACGCCCATCTCCTATAAATCTGCTCGAATATTACCGCGAGTTCCTTAAGCCGCGTTTTTTGGTACTTCGCCGAGCCTAATTATGATCGCTGAAGCGTTTCACCCCAGCCTTCATCGCGCGTACCGGGTTCGCGATTGCGAGAGTCCTGCCTCTGCCGTGTCGGACGCATCGCCACGCCGTTGCAGTCAAGCGTTATACCCCGCCTACACGCCCCCGGCCGCCTACGGATTCTCGGAGGCCGATGCAATCTCAGACCATTTCGGCTGGTTCAGACGCTTGGTCGCCGACCACAACCGGCCGAGCAGCCTCCTGCAATAGCAACTCGCGCCGACGCTCAGCCATCCGGCTCTCGCCGCTTTCTTCACCGAAGCAGATGTCGAATTCCCTACATTGGTCGCACACGGGCGTCGTACACATCACAAGGCCTTCGTTCTCGCAAAGCATTCGGTAGAAAAAACGCTTCCAGCGCATATTGTTGACATTTCGAGCGGCCAGCGGCCCGAAATGCCGGGTCAGCACGAGAACGAGTTCGCCACGATTACGCAAGCCGAGAGCTTCCCACAAATGGTCCGGCTCCATGGCTCGACGTGCGATCATTGCGGCCAGCCATACTCCGATATCCCCTTCCGTAGATCGCTGCTTGAGCAACAGATCGCGCAGCATTACGATCTCCTCGTCATCTTCCTCCTTGAGGAGCGAAGCTCGCTGCGCGGCATTGATCTTGGTTGAGGGAAAGTACTGCTGCAGCAGGGCCGCCAGTTCAAGGCCGGACAGGCCAACCTTCTCAAGCAGGGAGCCACCATCCATCGTGGCAGCCGCCAGAATGGACGCCAGGACATGACGATCGAGCTTAGAGTCGCTGGAGATATTTGCATCAGCAGGAGCCTCACCGGTGAGCAAACGGTAGGCGGTAATTCCCCTGTGTGACTGGCTACAGGCGGCAGCACATTCAGCCATGACTGGAAGGATGTGCGGTTCGGACATAATCTTTTGAGTTTTCACAATCGAGAGGCCTGCAACGTCCCACATTGATTTTGGCTACCGTCGATTGTCAGTATGCCGGCCCCCCGGGAGGGACGGTAAGGGAGACCGGCATCTGTCGCGCGCCTTCGCAAGGCAGCGACTCGCGACCTTTACGAGGCTGCGAGCTCAGCGGCGGTTTTTCCGATGACCGATTCATCCACCGCCTTCAGAATGCCGTGCTCCATCAGCATGTCCTCGAGCTCGTCCATAGAGATCGGGGTCGGGATGATTCCTTTACCGCCATTGTTGTGAACCTTCTGAGCGAGCTTCCGATAGTGATCGGCCTGCTTGGAATCGGGTGCATATTCAAGCACCGTCATACGGCGTAGCTCCGCATGCTGCACCACGTTGTCACGTGGCACGAAGTAGATCAACTGAGTGCCAAGCTTTTTGGCCAACGCTTCCGCCAGTTCCAATTCCTTGTCGGTCTGCCGCTCGTTGCAGATCAGCCCGCCAAGCCGCACCCCCCCAGAGTTCGCGTATTTCAGGATGCCCTTGGAAATGTTGTTTGCGGCATACATCGCCATCATTTCACCGGACATCACAATGTAGATTTCCTGTGCCTTGTTTTCGCGAATCGGCATCGCAAAGCCACCGCAAACGACGTCGCCAAGAACGTCGTATGAGACATAGTCAATGTTCTCGTAGGCGCCGTTCTCCTCCAGAAAATTGATTGAGGTGATGACGCCGCGGCCCGCACAGCCGACCCCTGGCTCAGGACCGCCGGATTCCACGCAGCGAATGTCCCTGTAGCCGACCTTCATTACGTCTTCGAGCTCTAGGTCCTCCACGCTGCCGGCGCTTGCTGCAAGGCTCAAAATCGTATCTTGCGCCTTCGCGTGCAGAATCAGCCGGGTCGAATCGGCCTTCGGATCACACCCCACAATCAGAATTTTCTGACCCATCTCGGCCAGTGCTGCCAGCGTGTTCTGCGAGGTGGTGGATTTACCGATGCCACCCTTTCCGTAGAACGCGATTTGTCTTAGTGAAGACATGTTGCTCTCCATCAACCAATTTGCCAAACGTTGCGCGCTTCTTGTGTGAGCTTGTTTCTCTCACAAAAGCGAGGGCACACGGGTTCAAGGGAAGGAGCGCATCGCTCGCCTATGCGTCGACGTGCACTCAGCCCTCACTCAGTGTTGCTGCCCCATATTAGCAATGGCTATGCCAACACTCGACCGCGCACTTAAGTTTATGATTGCACTGCACAATGCCGCCGGCTGCTTGCGTGTCCGTCGGCTGTTTTGGACCCGACAGGGTCTGCGACGCTGTCGGACAACGTACAAACTGCTCCGACCATCAACGCGAAAAGCTGTGTGGCCGAACCATCTCGACGTCCGTTTATGGACGGGACTTGCTGCTCCTATCGCAACGCTAGCTTTCGAGAAGAGTAGCCCTGCCCGAGCTATTCCAAATCAGTCCGCCCCGTGGCGGGTCGCGCAAACGCGCTGTGACTCTTGGCGCTGATATCCGAGTTGGAACCTAGACACCTCGAAAAGGCTCGCGGATGCGGGAGCGCCGTGCGCCTTGCGCCGCTTGGTACGATTACGTAGGTACGCTGTAGCGAAGATCATCTTTCATGAAAAGCCCGGTTGCGCCGCGAACACGCGCCAGATTCGGGCGCTCAGGTCCGCAGGTCATGAAATAATCGTCAAAGACATCTCGAAGGTGCCATGGCAAGCGGACAAATTGCGCAGCTTTTCCACAATATGCCGGTCAGCTCCTGGTTGAACCCTGCCTCGCCCAGGATCAAGTCAGGCGAAATCAACCCAATTGGGTCGACACGGCAAGCGCATTCGCATTGATGCTAGACAATCCGCTCCTGATACGGCGACCGTTGATCGACGTAGGCGAGGCACGGTGTGCTGGACTCGATCGTGAACCCGTGCTGGCGCTTCTTGGCCCCGAGATGCAAGACGAGCTCAATAGAATGTTCACACGAAGCAGACCGCACGCGTTGCCCGCAAAGGTGAAGGCGATGAGCCTCGATCACACCAGACAACAAATGACGTTCTCCAACTTCGGCTTTTCCATGGGGGCAGTACGCGGGCAGCCTTCGCGCTCATGGCCCGCGCGAGTGGCTACTCAGCAGGATGGCCCCGGGCATTGCCCTTGATGCCATGCTTACGGCCTTTGCAGGGGTGTGAGAAAGCTATCAGCGGTTTGTACCGTGAGCTAGGCGTGTCTCGCGGCTGTGCTCCTGATGCAACTGACCGACGCAATCCTGTAAACGGCCGCACCCGCATTTGATTCGTATCAACTCTTTGGCCGCCGCTTGTATGTGACAGGCCTTCTGCGCGGCCAGCCGCGCGATTTTTTGGAATAGAGAGTTCGATGAGAGCACGAACAGTTCTGGCGGCAGTATCGGTCGTCGCGTTGGCGACCTCGTTGGCTAGCAACTCGGTACGAGGTGCGGATCTGGGGCCGGCGCCGGTCTACTAAAAAGCCCCGCTAATCGAATCCGCCAATCCGTGGATGATCCGCTTGCGCGTGCTCGGCGTTTTGCCGGATGCCGAAGGCAGTTCGGTCAACATTCCGGGGGCTCCATCGCTTTCCTCACGTGCTGGGCTTTCGATCAGCGATCAGGTCGTACCAGAGCCTTTTTTCACAAAGAACCCGGCGCTGAACTGATCCTGGGCGTGACTAGCCATCACGTCAGCGGCAATGGCGCGCTCACCGGGCTCGATATTGGCAAAGCCTGGCTGTTGCCGTCCACGCTGACCCTGCAATATCACTTCACCGATTTTGGCGTGCTTGAGCCTATATCGGCGCAGGCATCAACTACCCTGTATTCTTCAACCACGGCCGCCAATACGTCGCTCGCTGGTCCGGCCGTCACGGATCTCCACATCAGGAACCAATTCGGCGTGGCGGTCCAGTTCGGCTTCGACCATATGCTTGATAGTCACTGGGGTCTCAACTTCGACGTGAAAGGCTGTGGCTGCGGCCGGAGTACTCAGCGACAGTGAACAATGCGCTTACCGTTACCGGACGCGCCAATATCGAGCCATGGCTCGTCAGCGGCGGGGTCGCTTACAAGTTCTGACGCCAAAACAAGGCCAGAAACAAAACCCGGAAAGAAGACTCGGTCTGGCCAGCTCGAAACGCAGCGTTCTCGTCGAGCGCGTCTCCCGCTGGTACTGGAGCGTGGGGAGAGCCGGCTGGCGCGTCACAGAAGCGTCAGCTCGCGAGCGGCGGGCTCATTCGGAGCATCGCTCGCAATTCGCGTCCGGAATCGCGCGCCACGTGGCTGACAGCACCACAAATAGATGGATCGGCCGGCATATGCCGGACGTCTGCTTCGTCGCGCTTTGCAATGAAGCAAAGTTCTCATTTTCCCGTGAAAGACGGTAGGCCCCACGGAGCGCAATGACCTGCTGCCAGCGTACTAGTAGGCGCGAAGTGCCTCGTTACCTCGGTTCATCTGGGCTCACAATCAGCCAGCGCATAGACGAACAAGCTTGAGCACATGATTTCCAAGAATGTGTAACGACTGAGCGCTCTTTGGCCGGTATATGCAACTGATTCCTACTCTCGCTCGAAAGCAGTGAGAATGATAAAAGTCTATTGCCCCGCTTATACTGATGGCTATCGGCCAAAAGAGGAGCTCTGCTAGCCCACAAAGTCGCCGGTACTCGGTTCGCTCATCTATGCCCCGCGGTTTGCTGCTTGAAATGGTCGACTGCAGTCCGGCTCAACCGAAAAGCCCCGCGACCTCGAGCGAGTGGTCGATAAGCCGAGCCGGCTCGGGTGTGTAGGACATCAAACCATTGGTTCGGAGTGAGCTTTGCTGGACGTTCGCTGATCTGTATCACCCTGCCGTTCGGGGCAAAGCGGACGTGGATTACTACTTCTTGCGAGTCCATGTATCGCTCCCTCAATTTGGTCACCAACAATCGCGATTCCGATTCCGACAGTTTCGAATTTATGTGATTTGTCGGGGCGTCTATTCCATATTCAACGATCCATGCCGTCATGGGCTACCATGCGCCCGAGCCCCTTGTCGTGAGACTGGTATAAAATGGACGGCCATGATGCCATCGGCTTTCTCCTCCTCATACGGGAAATAGTCACGTAATGGCTGGCGGTAGAGGCGACTGAGCCATAGGCATCTGCAGCTGCGCCTCCTAACGCTAGACCTTTCGACATCATCTAGACTCTCAACGTAAAACGCTCGGGCCTGTACTCACCGTTCAACAGTCCTTTCGGCCAATACGGTCGCCGGCGCTCACGTTGTGCCGGCCGTGATCTGCACGCAGTGGTCCGATCTATCCTGCAGGTCAAGATCCAAGCCAGGAGACAGCCGAAAGGGCCACTTGTTAAGTCTGACGCATCACAACGCGCCCATGCGCGCTGTGGAAAGCGGCGGCGCAGCTCGACAATTCACACATCTCGGCTCCATCGGTAGAAAGCAGTCGCTCAATTTCGATCAATCCCTCCGCGGTAAGTGCCGTTGTCGTTTTCTCTACGCCGCGAATACGGTCGTCCCCTCACTGCCAAAACACGCGCTCCGGGTCTGCACTCAATTCGTCGATTACAGAAGCCAAACGATGGTAAAGGCTATAAAATTCCCAGATTCCGACCGCGTGATTCTTGCGAAACAGCTTCCAGATGCCGCTCACGGCATCATAAAGAATCAGCGCGACGTCGATGAGAGCTCCGTTCTCGTCAGCATTCCGCGAGCAACAGGGGCTCTCGATGAGGTAGCCGCCTCTCACCGGCCTTACGCTTGGTGAGACGTAGAGATAACGCTTGCGCGCGGATAAGCCGCGTTTGATTCGGTTGCGATCAAGCTCATTGGGGTGAGGCACTAGCCCCCGCCTTTACTTTCCTCATTACCGCGGCATTCATGCCGGACGCCTCCCTCTCAACGCACTGTAAATTGTTCTTCAAGCCGGCCGATGATCAACTTTTCTTCGAGATCCCACGATAACGATCAGATCCGGAGCAACATGATTGATAGATGATGGCCTCAAAGGTCACGCCTCCTCTGGTGACGGCAAATCAACGTCCTCCTCGCAGGAACCCACTGGCTCCAATTCCTTGCGTTTCATGCCAACGCGGCGCCCACTTTCCAAAAACTCAACGCCGTAGATATAGAATTGCTGCAGGAATGTTCCGATCGAGACGACGTAACCGATCTCTCCCTTTTTGACCAATACGTCTCCGATCTGCTTGCCGGGATACGTGCCATCATTTCGGATGACGCGATTGGCTCGAAGCTTTTGGCCAAAGCTGAAGACTGGCGGACCGTTCAGCTCAACGACCTCGCTGTCGCTGGTACTTCTGCTCATCCCCCACTCCGGATGTGTCGCGTTGGCATATCGCTCATGAGGCTTTACGAGACGGGCGCTTCGTAGCGAGGCAAGGACCTGTCGACCACGCAGGTATCATCGACCGGACAGGCAGCGACACATTGCGGCTCGTCAAAGTGGCCGAGACACTCAGTGCATTTCGACGCTTCAATGACAAAGCTCCCGCCCTTCTCAGAGATAGCAACATTCGGGCATAGAGGCTCGCACGCTGAGCAGCTTGTGCACTGCGACGATATGATTTTGAATGGCACACCTTTCTCCTTATGCCGCAGAGCTACGATCTTCCAAATGACACGCCTCCTCGCCGCGCTGCACGTGCTGGATCTCACCGCGCTTTACCCTGCCGAGATACGCTCCGAACCACGCAATTATCGATTTCTCAATGAGCTCATGAGCAAATTGATCGACCGGCTCAATTCCTGCCTGGATCAGATTGCTTTTCGGGCAGCCGCCGATCTTAGCCACGAAGACCGCATGGCAGTCGCGAATGTCGCGCATGATGGCAGCCAGCTTGTCTTCCTCGCCGTATCCGCCCTGACAGTACTCCTGCACGCGACGTGGACCGATGAGCTTGGCGCCTGACGTGGAGAGCTCGTACACTAGGAATTCCTTTGCGTGCCCAAAGTGCTCGTTAATTAACCCAGCGTCCTTGGTTGCGACAGCAACTCGGAGAGTTATCTCGCTCACCTCTTCACCGGCCTCGGTCAGCTTCGGTTGGCCGACCGTCACTTTGGAGGCGCGCTCATCCTCCATTCTCTTTTGATACGTCTTACGCTTCTCCAGATCATAACGGACGTTCATTTTCATCACCTGAGCCATATTGAACTCTTCGCGACGATCTTCGCCGAGTAGACCGACGGCATCGGCGCGGCACTGGCGGCAATGCCGCATCATGGTTATCTGCCCTTCACAAGCTTCTTGCAGCGCCTTCAGCTCTTGCGGCGTCGGTCCCCGCTGACCTTTGAGGCCAAACACTGTGCCGTGCGCGGGCGCAGAGATCAGCGGCATGATATTGTGGAGGAACGCACCGCGCGAGGTGACCGCCTTGTTGACCTCAACCAGATGCTCGTCGTTGACGTTGGGAATCATCACTGAGTTGATTTTGCACAAGATGCCGCGATTGCTAAGCATCTCGAGGCCCTGGAGCTGGCGGTCAGTGAGTATCCTTGCCGCCTCGACGCCGGTATATCGCTTGTGGTTGAAGAAGATCCACGGATGAATCTTGGCTCCGATTTCCGGATCGATCATGTTGATGGTGATGGTGACGTGGTCGATCTTGGCGTTCACGATGGTATCAACATAGTCCGGCAGCGCGAGTCCGTTGGTTGACAGACAAAGCTGGATGTCGGGGGCAGCCCTGGCGACCAGCTCAAACGTTTTGAAGGTCTTTTCTGGGTTGGCGAGCGCATCGCCGGGACCAGCGATGCCAAGTACTGTCATCTGCGGAATTGTTGTCGCGACGGCAATCACTTTTCTCACGGCTTGCTCAGGCGTGAGCTTCTCGCTCACCACACCCGGGCGCGACTCATTGGTGCAATCGTATTTTCGGTTGCAGTAATTGCACTGGATGTTGCAGGCAGGCGCGACCGCAACATGCATGCGAGCGTAGTGATGGTGCGCATCCTCGCTGTAACAGGGGTGCTTTTTGACCTTGTCCCAGATTTCGTTCGGCAGCTCGCCTTGGCCAGACGTCGAGCCGCAGTTCGCCTGTCCGGTCCTGGCGTTAGCGGCGCAGCCCTCTTGCTCGGTGACGGGCCGCATCATTTCCTGGCAATTCATTGCAGCTGTGACATATTTCCCGCGTCCCCTGACCGCGTTCATTCCGATTTCCCTGCCATCATCGCCCTCTCAAGATCATTCTCGAGCGAGCCTCAGGCTGATGGTAGCAACTCGCATGCCATACCGAGAATGGCCAATGCGGTTGTGGTTCATCAAGCTAGCGAAACTGGCGTTGGCACTTGCAGGAGCGGCAATCATGAGCTTGTTTGCAAAGCGACAGATGCGTCGCCATTCTTACCTAGAGCTACTTGGCTTGCGCTTTCACTGTCGCGCTCTGCGCGCACAGGCCGCCAAGAACTAGAAGGGGTATTCACGCGTTTCCGCTCTCGCAATGAGCGGATCCGAATCAACCGATCCAGACTTACAAGGCTAAGAGTATGCACGACGCGTCCTGCGATGACCCGCAGCAATGAGTGCAAAAGATGATTGCGCAATCTTCTCTGCCCGAACGGCCGAGCAAAGTTTTCACCATCAATGCCGTCGAGGAGAGCACTTTGCTGATCTTAAATATGCCGCGCCGAGAGCCATTCGTCGCCAAAGGCCGCCGGCAATCCCAAGTCGGCTCGCCGGGAGGCGCGAGATTGATCCTTGCACCCGCATCGATAGATTCGATTTGCGTGAGTGCCTTCATGCATCGCTGCCGTTCTCGTCCCGCTTCTTCGCCTCGATTGTAATTGGTAATCGCGTGTCGCTCGCCATCTCGGGTAGATCGAGCACCCAGCCGTTAGCCACTTTGATCCAGCCGCCCCAGAGGGTCTCGTATTCCGAGGCTACGATCGGCTCTTCGAGATCTTTTTTTGGCACGTAAATCGACAGACCCGTTTCCGGAGAGCGACGAATCATGATCTTCATTCGATCTATTCTCCGTCTGTAAGGCGCGGGCCGGCGCGCAGGCGCGCGACGATATCTGACATTGCGCACACGACTTCATCGACTTCAGCGAGGGAGGTTTCACGCGAAAGAGAAAAGCGCACGGCGCCATGCATCCGCCAGGTCGGCACCTGCATGGCTCGCAGGACGTGCGATGGCTGCATTGAGCCCGAGCTGCAAGCTGATCCGAGCGACACGGCGATGCCCGCGAGATTAAGATGATGGGCAATGGCTTCGCCTTCGAGATGGTCGAAGACAATATTTGTCGTGTTCGCCAACCGATTGCTGACGTCGCCAAGCACAACGCACCCGCCATTTTGCAAAATCCCTTGCTCAAGGCGGTTGCGCAAAGCGCCGATGCGAATGTTCTCGGGTTCAAGGCGTTCCGCCGCAAGCTCGGCAGCTCTTCCCAGGCCGACGATTCCCGGAACATTCTCGGTCCCCCCGCGACGCCCTCGTTCCTGTGATCCGCCGCAGATGAGCGGCCGGAATTCAGTGCCTTTGCGCAAATATAGCGCGCCGACCCCCTTGGGACCGTGGAGTTTGTGCGCGGATAGCGATAGCATGTCGATCGCGCTGTCCTTCAGGTTCAAGCGCACCTTACCAATGGCCTGGACCGCATCTGTATGAAACAACGCACCCGCCTCATGGGCCAACCCGGCCAAATACTCCACAGGAAATATCGTTCCCGTCTCGTTATTGGCTAGCATAACAGAGGCAATCGCTGTCCGTGGTCCAAGCGCGCAGCGAAATGCCTCGATGTCGAGCCGGCCGCATGCATCTACGGGTACAATGCGCGTCCTGACTTCCTTTGCCGCCAGTTGCTCCGTCAGCGCTAGTATGGCGGAGTGCTCAACCGAAGTGGTGACAACTTCGTCTCTACCTTTGTTAGTCGCAAGCGCCGAGAGAATTGCGGCATTATTGGCTTCAGTCCCTCCCGAGGTGAAGACGATTTCGTGATCGTAGAGGCTGCCTAACAAGCCCCTCAAGTTTCTCCTGGCTCGCCTCAAGGCGACTGCGACCTCGTTGCCGAACGCGTGCGTGGACGAGGCATTGCCGAACTGCTCACTGAAGAAAGGCAACATTGCTTGCACGACGGACGGATCGGTCCGCGTCGTTGCATTGTTATCAAGGTAAATCGGCACTCGATTTTCGCTCAATCCAGCACCTCGTCTGCAGCAGCAACAAGGATTTGGCGGTCCAATACTCCGAGCCCATCTTGCCGCGTCTGACTTCCCCTCAAGCGCACACGCGAGAGCCTTGACGATGTGGCGGCACCGGCCAGCCTCGACATGAACATGCTGCCGTCGTGCCGATCAGCCGATAACTCCGGTCTTACTGATTGAGCGGCATCGCTTCGAGCGAGCGGCCGATGCGAGGCTAGCGCTCCCCCCCAAGCGACAATGCCCTCGGTTGCTCTGGCTAGGCCGGCATCGTTCAATGTATTCCCCCATCCTCTGATTAGGGCTTTTCCATCAGCTGAATGATTTTCCGCAGGAGCAGTTTGTTGTCGCGTTCGGGTTGCAGAAGGTAAAGCCCGGGCTGTCCGGTGCTAGCACGAAATCGATGGTCGTACCGACCAGATACTCTTGACTGTTGTTATCGACGAAGACCTTCAGACCATCGCATTCGATTACGGTCTCGTCGGGCTTTGGCTCTTCGGCCAGGCCCATCTTGTATTTGAAGCCATTACAGCCGCCTGCTTCGATCATGATGCGAAGCCCCCCGGACGAGTGCGGGGATGATGACATCGCGCTCTTGATCGCATTCACTGCACTGTGCGTCAGGTTGATCATGTCTTTGCCCCGTCAGTTTGGACCCAGCAATGAGCAAGTCACGTGCCACCACGCAGCCGCTGACTCATGCCTGCTTTGGCGCCGTTGTTTTTGGAACAGTTGTCCGGTTCCTAACATCTCGTCGAGGGTTTGCCTGCCCTCTTTCTTCCTAGCTCGGCCCCTACACATCCGCCGGCAGGCAAATTGCATCTCATTTGGCACCTGACCAAATGGGTCGATGAAGGCCTTAGATCGAGGACCAAATTAATGACTTCAATCGAAAACACTGCACTCGGTAGACTCAAGAAGGAGGGCCGCTTGCTCAATGCCGTACTCAAAGGCGCGACTAGCAAGCCGGGCCGATTTGGCTTTCGCGGCGACATCGCACTGAAGTTTCAAACTCAGGTGGCGGATGAGAAACGGCCGCCGGACTACTCGATTGAGCAAGTTCTGACCATCGCGCAGGACGGAGAACGCACCATTCCGGTGCTGGCCGGCTACCTACACTCCTTTGCCTATTTAGACGACGTTTCGACCGTTCTTGACGGCGTCTTAAGCTCGACAGGCAGCTATTTTATGTTCTGCAACAACATCGACCTGCTGGCGAAGTACCGAGTCAAGTTTGGCGATGTTAAATTCCACGTCTTACCGTGCGACGAGTCCACAGTTTGGAAGGAGATGATGGACCTGGCAGGGCTGAACAAAGACGACATCAAGAAGCTCGATCCAGGGGGCAAGCTTGATGTCCTCCTCGATGCTGCAAAGGATCTCGATCTCTCTTATGAGGAGATCTCGTATGAGGATGGACTAGGGAGGATGGAAGCTGTGAAGAACCGTAACGAGAACCGCCCGGTCTGAGCACGGTTTCACTCGGTCGTCGATGGATCGCCTTCGACAAGATGCATACCAACACGCAGATATCGCCATCGAGAACCGCCAACGCGATCGGCGTGAGCGCTCGACCTTGACATGGACCTTCGACGCAAACGGCCGGTGCCGAGTTCGCAGGTCGAACCGTGCTTCCCGCACGTCAGCCGGATACCGTATCGATCGAAGAACTGGTTCTGCTCCCAATCCAATCGGACGCTGTTGTGCGGGCATTTATTGACGTAGCCAAGCACCTTTTTGCCCCTCCGCGCCACAACAACGGACCACGGCTGTTGCTTACCGTCATCTTCGGCGACCATAAGGTGAAATCCTAGGGCCTGTCGGTCCGGGATGTCTGCAAAGCCGCAAATGGCATAGATTGGTTTTGGCTGGACTGATCGCACGTTTATTGCAAGACGAGGTCATATCGCCGTGCGGTTGACTTGCAAGAATCGTACAATTGCTGGAGCGTATCGTCCCCGTGGTCATCCAATCCGCAAGGCAGGATTGCTGATCCAACGCTCCGGCGCGCAATTGGGCCAATTTCGCTCGACAATTGGACCTTCTGCCGTTTCCATGAAGGCTGCGCAGCTGCAGCTTGGGGCTCCATGCACTCTAGCGTGAAGCGGGGGCTCGTTATCGCTTCCCGTTAGGGGCCAACGAGTTTAGTTACGCCCCTCGGATCGCGCATCTAGCGTCACGTTGGGGGTGCCGTCGAGAAGAGTTGAAGTGCCCTTCATCCTGCAAAGAGGGGCGCGTTGGGCGTACGCCCCCTCGTTTAAGCGAGACCGCCGGGGCCGGAGGGACAACGGTCAAATGTCTACCACTCCAGCCCGCTGCTGCTATTGCAGCCAATTCACCCGATACGCATCCCTCTAAGAGCGCGCTCTAAGTAGAATGAAGGGTCATCGTCGGACGAATCCGTGTCGTAACCTCTTTGAGGACCGACGTCATGGCCCCCATCCTGCGAAAGATACTTCGTAGGCTTGCCTACTCGCTGCCACTTGTCATTCTCGTTCTTCGTCCACACATCCGGGTGCTGGTGAGGATCAAGCACCCAGTGATTACGACCCACGTGAACGAAGCCCATTTCCGCCAGGCGCGGTTCCATGCCTGGTAAGGCCGGCCGCGACAAGATCAGCGGATGTTCGCCATCCTCTCGCAGTTGATGTTCTAGCAGGATATCGCCAGCGTTTTCGACGAATGGATGAGTCAGCCTAAGGTCCACCACGGATGTGATATCGTTGCGCCCAAACTGTTGTTGAAAATGATCACCCTTGATCCGTGCAGGACCCCCGGCTCGCAGAACTCCCACGATTTCATTGCCCAAATGGTAGCCGTAAAATCGTGCCGGCTTGTCTGGATCGTCATAGGTGTTGGCGTAGCTTCCAGCAACCATTGCTGCGCGCGCAGCCTTTTCGGCCACGAATTCTGAGTACTCTTCTGGGTTCTCGGCGATCTGCCTGATCTCACTGCCCCTGTATCTGCGAACTTCATCATTGAACGTTCTGCGGGCGATGTCTCTAATGGGCGGCTCGGGAACGAGAGAGTATGACGCCGCTGGTTCGGATGACCCACCTCGCTCCGTTCCTGCAACTGTCTGCGCAAACCGGGGGCTGTCTCCCGCTTCTGACGAATCGTCAGTTTGGCTACCGGTTGTGAACTGGCTAGATGAGCCAGCGATTCCGCGATACATGAGACCGCTCTCCTATCGGCAAAAATTGCACGCAATTGAGCTCGTGCCGTGCAAGCCCCGCGACAAGGATAGTATTCCTAGCTGACCACAACCTGTCCGACCCTCCTGCGCGCCCCCTCGCGACTTAGAACACAATCTCGCGTGAGTTAGATATGTACCTGTCGATGAAGGCGGTGATCTGTAGGCGACCTCTGCCTTAGTAAACGGGCCACCGGCCTTTCCGAGCGCCAACACTTAATGGCGATGGCTCGCGTATTCCGTGTTCCAGGGGCACACGGTTCGTGGGTCAACCAGGCACATGCCCGCGAATGCGCGCAACGAAGAACTGTATCGTGCTTTTTTGCAGTGTGCTCCCGATCCCGCTGCTCTATTGCAAGGACCGCCTGAGCAGCGAAATGTCGCCCCGACGCCAGCCGTGCCAAGAACCAACCGAAAGTGTTTCCCGACCACCTTGGCCGGGAATCGACCATCCAGGCTGGACCATTATTGTGCACAATCGGCACCGGCGGCGAGCTTGCCTTCTTCCCGATTCGTGCATCCGCTTTGATCAGACAGCCCATGTGGGGGCTAGCAGCGTTTGAACTCGGCTCAAATAGTATTGCGCGACGCCCAGTTCACGAATACGTGGACTTTTGGAGTGAGTGTTTTGTGAGCAACAGATGTTCTACCGGCATGGATTGCTGTCGCCCAACCGTCGGCTGGGCCACACACTTGCGCATAAACCCGCTCGACCCGGCTATTCGAGTTTGATCGGCACCTTCCTGACGCGCCGCCTCGCGATCAGCCCACCTGATCACAGGCTCAAGCCGCTTCAGCTTCGGCCGAGCTGTGAGTCTGGCAATTGGCCGGGCAAACCCTGGCGCATGCACCGCAACCAACGCAGGCGCCCTGGTCATCCAGGATCATGATCTTCTTTTCAATCTCATCGTCATCGTCATCGAGTTTGACAAGTTCGCCGTCCTCACTGAGTCCTTTCAAGGTCATGACATCTCGGCCGCACACCTTGAAGCAGCGGCCACATCCAATGCACTTCTTTGGATCGATAGAGATCAGGTATTGTGGTATCCAGTCGCGTCCGTCTCGTGTTTGAAACGACATGCGTTGCCCCTTTAATTATTTTCAAGCGCCTTCAAGTCACGACCTTTTCGCTCGAGTTCGGCATAGGCATCGTACGCCTTCTGCGCCACCCTCATAATCGAGATCCAGTTGGTAGGTAATTCTTCCGAAAGGTCATGCAGATCCATCTTGGCTTGTATCGCCTTGACGGACAACTTTTTTAGCTCAGCCTTAAGTGTTTCACGATCACCCATGAGCGACTATCCTCAATAGTTCGCCACGGCTGGAAATTTCCGGATCAGGCCGATTCCCTCGCTGACATATTTATCGCCCTCCTGAGCCAGCTTCGCGCGATTATCGAACCCGAAACGATGAACATCGCGCAGCTGCTTGTTTACGGCGACCAACCGCCCTGCAACGAGCACTATGCGGCCGAACCCTTCAGGATGCAGCTTCAAGATCGGCTGGATCATAATGCCGGTCTCCCGCTCTACTGACAGTGCGACCGCATTAAAGAACAGCTCAAGCCGCCACAGTGTCTTGGGATCGGGATCACCGATAATCGGCAGCGCGCGCCGTTTATCTTTGTTCAGGATATAGGGTTCGAGCAAATCAACATCGCTCTTCCGGCCCCAAGCTCCGTTGGTGTCCTGAGCACGCCAAATTTTGACCAGTTGGGCCAGGAATGGTGCCTCGATCACGTTGCTCTGCTGCTCACCTTTCGTAGTCATATCACCTCACTCGTCGAACTCGAAGGTCCGCCGTTGGTCCTTTGCCAGGACCTTTCGCAGCCACGGAGGCGGCGTGCCCTTCAGTACCCGCTCGAGCCTTTCTAGCAGCACCAGAATGCTTTCTGGTTTACTCACCTTGATAGGATGAATTTTGTTAGCCACCACTCGGGCAGCCGCGGCACCACCGATGGCAGCGACGTAAAGAATTGCGCAATCCTTGACCGCGTCAATCTTTGGTACCAACTTGTCATCGCCACCGTCTTCCTTAAGATCGCCCTGAAACTCTATCGCATTCAAAAATACATGCCCGTCAGGCGAAACATCGTAGATTGCGATATTCTTTGCCCAGCCAAAATGAGCATCGACGTGCCTCAGGTCCTGAGTGGCAAAAGCGACCTTCATGCGATTGACCTTTCCATATCGCCCGTTGAGCGGCTGTACCGAGAACCTTGCGGCACCTCGGGCGTACTTCGCCAGCTGTCCGGCGTAGGCCTTTCGTTCTCGTCACGATGTGCGATCACGAGATTGGCGATCTCGAAGATTAGATTGCGGGTACCGCGGTAGCCCACGGATACTCGGTGGCCCGCGCCAAGTCGATCGAACATCGGAAAACCTGCGCGGTGGAACGGCACTTTCAGCCGCGCCGCCGCTTGCCTTCCATGCGAATGCGCGATCAGCAGGTCGCAATGCCTCGTTTTGGCAAGCCCTTCCAGATCTTCGAGGTCGCCAATGAGAACCTCCTTGGTCTTAATCCGCTCGATCACCTCCGACTGAGTGGTCGTCACGGCGACGGTCACATGCGCACCCATGTCGTGCAGCAAGCCGGACAAATCAAACAGAAGGTCTGGCTCAGCACCGATCGCGAGTTTGCGACCGCCAATATGGAAGTGAGCATCAAGCATAGCATCCGCGAGCTGACTGCGCTGACGTCGGTACTTTAACGGTATTGGCCGGCCACTAATCTCGCTCAAAAACGTCATGAATTCGTCGTTCGGGCCGAGACCACACAGCCGCTCGAACACACGAAAAGGCACGCCGGTCTTAGCCTGCATCAACTCAGCTGGCCGGCGCATCTGCGCGCCGATTGCAATTGTCCACCCGGCGCGCCCCATGCTGGCGATTTCGCCGACGTCAATGCCGCCAATGGTCGTTGACGTAAACTCATCGGGGATGTGCCCGTCGAGCGATCCTGCAAGATCAGGGAGAAAGGAGGGGCACAATCCGAAATCCTCCAGTATGACATGGAGTTCATCAAGGTCGCCGGGGGTCAGGTGACACCCCGGCAGAACATTGACTTTCGATGGATCCTGTAGGGCATGGGCGCTCGGCCCCTCCACCAGCACCTCCACCATACGCGCGACCGCCCTCACCCAGCCATCCTGGAAGGCACCCTTAAAATCAGGCGTCGATACATTTACAAGCGGCAACTTTGCGAGCTGCGGATATTTCGTCCGGATTAGCTTCAGATACGCATCCACATCGTCGCCGTTAGTCTCCGTGACCCCGGTCGAACAGATTCCGATGACCTTCGGCTTGGCGCGGTGGGAGATGTTCAGTATCGCCTGCTCGAGATTCTCGTAGCCGCCGAGGACGGTCGCCACCTCACTCATCGCGGTGGTCTGCAACGGTATTGCCTCCCTGAAATGCCGCACAAAGAGCGTCAATCCAAAGGATGTGCACCCCTGGGAGCCGTGCAGAAGCGGCATCGCCCCACGCAGCCCCAAGAAGGCGTATGCGCCGCCGATGGTCTGACTCATCTTCAGCGGGTTGACGGCACAGGCTTTTGATGGCGTCAGGACCAGTGCCATGGCCATTCCCTACTCTGCCGCCTGTCGCATTTCAGGTTGCTCAGAAGCTAACATACCTTCGATGAGCCTCTGACAGCAGCCACCGACCGCATTGGTATGTTCACGGACCGCTGCGACGCTCCTCAGGCCCTGCGTGTTAATTGCATCCTCAATCGTACCCAGATCGTCGCTGTTACACGCGCAGACCTTCCGCGTGCGGTGCGCCGCCTCGGTGTGCGCCGGATCGCAAGTGATCGTAACCATCGGAGATTGCATCTGGTCTGTGGCCTTCGCCAATGCCTCCCATGGCGCTGGTCTGCGTAGCTCATCCCACATCGGGCTGGAGAGGGACTTATCGATCTCCTCCACCAGCTTGACCATTCCAACGTAGCCCATATAGGCGTGGCGACGCTCCTGGTTAATATCAAGCCAGGGCACTGCCGCCTTCAGCGCAATAAACTGCGATTTGCCGCCCGATAGCATGATATCTGCTTTTGCCTCCTTCAACATCTTGTGCATCTCGCGGGCGCTCATGTCCTCGATCATGTGGGCATCCTGCCCCATCAGCTCCTTGATGCGCTCCTTGTCTTCTCGGGTCGATTTCTTAACACTGGTTCCGACTAACTCCAGTCCGGCCTCCTGCAGTGCCGCAACGACCGACCACGATTTGACTCCGCCCGTCATCAACAAGGCCTTTTTGCCTTCGAGCCGCGGCTTGTACGGTTTTATGGCAGCCCACGCACGCGCTTCCTCGCGCGCAATCACCGCTTCGGTGCGCACGAGCAACTCTGGCGCGGCGCCGCGTCCCACCAACAAGCGGGCGAGCTGGCGTAGCGATGCGCTTGTGTCTTGAATACCGTAGAACGACCCCTCGAAGAATGGGATCCCGTAGCGTTGCTCCATCTTGCGTGCCATGTTGATCATGGACTTTGAACACACCAACATCGCGGCCCGCGCGCGATGAGATGAAGCGACTTCGTGATATTTACCATCGCCGGAGATGCAGGACAGAATCCGCACTCCAAGCTCGTCCAGCAACGGCTTCACTTGCCAGAGCTCGCCCGAAAGGTTGTATTCTCCGATCAAGTTGATGTCGCACGGTGTGGTGTGGTCAGGTTCTCGCGTCCCGATCACATAGTCGAGTAAAGCCTCGCTCGCGAGCTTGTTCCCGAGGTTCTTTGATCCAACGAAGCCCGGAGAATTGATCGGGACGACGGGCTTAGAAAATCTTTGAGATGCTGCCTTGCAAACTGCGTTGATATCGTCGCCGATCATCGCCGGGATGCAGGTTTGATAGACAAAGATTGCAGGCGGATCCCACTTGTCGACGATCTCCTTGATTGCTTTGCAGAGCCGCTTCTCGCCTCCGAATACAATATCGGTTTCGGTCAAATCGGTTGTGAATGCGGTGCGCCATAAATTCGAACCTGATGAGGCCGCGCCGCGGTTGTCCCAGGAATTACCCTCACAGGCGATCGGACCATGCACTAAGTGAGCGACATCGGTAAACGGCTGCAGCGCAATCTTCGCGCCATCGAAGGCGCAGCCGCCGGCAGCGCTACCCGGCTGCAGCTGTTTGGTACAGCCGTTCCTACGCTCAGCCTCCGGCTTTCTGCCATTCTTGTCGCAGCCCGGCTCATCAAAGATATTCTGGACCGTGGCCGCTAGTGAACTCATCCTGTGTCCTCTCAGGGCAAACAATGGAAAAAGCGAACCCTCGTATGAACGTGCCACCGCTCTTGAGCGATAGCACGGTCAATCGCTTTACCGAATGATGTCGAAACTGTAGTCGGTCTTGCCAAGAACGCTGGTTTTCTTGTCGATCTCGTCGAAGATCTTGTCCAAGATCTTCACCAGCACATTCAGGCCGCCTTGGTAGCCCCACAGTGGGACGCGGTGATGGTGATGTCGATCAAAAATCGGAAAACCAATGCGAATGAGCGGTGTTCCAGTGTCGCGTTCGAGATACTTCCCGTAGGTGTTTCCAATGAGAAGATCGACTGGCTCGGTAAACAAGAGTGAGCGCATATGCCAGAGGTCTCGGCCCGGATAAGCTTGGCAATCCTTCCCAAATGGCGAGTTTGCAAACAGAGCCTGCATTTTCTCCTGCCACGCCTTGTTTCCGTTCGTGCACAGTACATGGGTCGGTTCGGCGCCGAGTTCGAGCAGAAACGCAGCCAATCCGTAGCAAAGATCCGGATCGCCATAGATCGCGAACTTCTTGCCATGAACGTGAGCGGTGGAATCGGCGATGGCATCAACCAGCCGACCACGTTCTCGCGCGAGCTGCTCGGGAATTTCCTTGCCGCTGATTCGTGACAGCGCGACGATAAAGTCATCCGTTGCGGACAAGCCCACCGGGTAATTAAAGGAAAAGACGTCCTGACCATGCTCCGCTACGAAGGTCAGGGTCTTTTCCGTGGACCATTGCTGCATGGAGATCGTCGCCTTGGCGTGAATCGCGTTCGCGGCATCCTCTAGCGTCGTGCCGCCGTCATACATCCGGAATTCGCCGTCTGTAGGAGTATCGAACACTTCAGAGTTGTCGGCTAAAATCGTGTGCTGGATGCCCATCAATTCCAAGATGCGCTTGATCTCGCGAAGATTCCCGACAGTATAGCCATCGAACCCACCGATGATATTGATCGCGCCATTTGGTTTGCGCTTCAGTTTTGGCGCTGTTCCGGCCTTGCCGTCCCAAAAATGTTCAAGAATTCCCTTGAGCGCATTGTCATAGCCGGTGACATGGCTGCCAACAAACGCCGGCGTATGGGCGAACGGCACGTCGAAGTCCGCCGGAACCGAGCCCTTTTCCTTCGATGTCTTGATGAAGGCGTTAAGGTCATCGCCGATAACCTCGGCCATGCAGGTTGTGGAAACCGCAATCATCTTGGGCTTGTACATGTTGTAGCTGTTCGCAAGCCCATCGGTCATGTTGTTCAGACCGCCGAATACGGCGGCGTCTTCCGTCATTGATGAAGAGACACAGGAGCTCGGCTCCTTGAAGTGCCGCGACAAATGACTGCGGTAATAGGCCACACAGCCTTGCGAGCCGTGGACGAAGGGCAACGTGCGCTCAAAGCCGACAGAGGCGAAAACTGCGCCAAGCGGCTGGCACGCCTTGGCCGGATTAACCGTCAGCGCCTCCCGCGCGAAGTTCTTCTCGCGATATTCGGCCGTTTTTGTCCATTCCTTGACACGTTCGACCTCGGCAGGATCGCGAGGATTCTCGAATATTTTCTTCTTCTCCAGCATTTGCTGGTATTCTGGACCGCGGAACAGTTCGAAATGATCGAGTACGTGTTCGGCACTCTGCGCCATTGGTGAAATCCTTCACTATCGGGATTGATATCGCCCGGGTCTTCCCACAGGGGCGATATGAGTGGCTTTATTCTGCAGCCTGGAGCTTCGCGATGGGCGCTTCTTTCCAGGGAGCCTTGGTTTTTTTCCAAATCGGCGAGTTGACGGCCATGTCCATGTCGCGCGCAAAGATCGCAAATCCGTCATAGCCGTGATATGGCCCCGAATAGTCCCATGAATGCATCTGCCGGAACGGCACACCCATCTTTTGAAAGACGTATTTTTCCTTGATGCCCGATCCGACGAGATCAGGCTGGAGTTTTTCGACGAAGCGCTCGAATTCGTAACCATTGACATCGTCGTAAATGAGCGTGCTGTCCTTCACGTAGTGCTGAGCTGTGCGCTGATAGTCGTCGTTGTGACCGAACTCATATCCGGTGCCAATGACGTCCATGCCGAGGTCCTCGTATGCGCCAATCACGTGACGTGGACGGAGCCCACCGACGTACAGCATCACCGACTTGCCCTCGAGGCGTGGGCGATATTTTGCGATCACGGCGTCCACCAGCGGCTGATACTTCTCGATCACTCGCTCGGCGCCCTCTTTGATCTTGTCGTCGAAATAACCGGCAATCCTGCGCAGCGACTCCGCGATTTTTGAAGGTCCGAAGAAGTTGTACTCGCACCAAGGAATACCGAACTTTTCTTCCATGTGGCGTGAGATGTAATTCATCGAGCGATAGCAATGCAGGATGTTGAGTTTTGCTTTCGGGGTTGCTTCGAGCTCTGCCAGTGAACCGTCGCCGGACCACTGCGCGATTACCCGCAGGCCCATTTCCTCCAGCAGGATCCGCGACGACCAGGCGTCGCCACCGATGTTGTAGTCTCCGATGATCGCAACGTCGTAGGATGTCGGCTCGAACTTTGGCTTGCCGTCGACATCGAGATTGTCAAAAATCCAATCGCGCACTGCATCGTTTGCAATGTGATGGCCTAGTGACTGCGACACGCCCCGGAAGCCCTCACAACGGACCGGAACGATGGTCTTGCCACCATATTCCTTGGATTTCGCTCTTGACACGGCCTCGATATCGTCACCGATCAAGCCGACCGGGCATTCCGATTGGATCGTGATGCCATTGTTGAGTGGAAACAGCTCCTGGATTTCATCGAGGACTTTGACAAGCTTTTTGTCGCCGCCAAATACAATATCCTTTTCCTGGAAGTCGGAGGTGAATTGCAGCGTCACGAAGCTATCGATACCGGTAGTGCCAACGTAATAGTTTCGCCGCGAGCCCCACGAATACTGGCCGCAGCCGACCGGGCCATGACTTATATGGACCATGTCCTTGATTGGTCCCCAGACCACCCCCTTTGATCCTGCATAGGCGCACCCTCTAATCGTCATCACGCCAGGTATGGATTTAATATTGGACTTTACACCGCAATCGGCCTTGCCGGCCTGGTGAACGTTGAGGTGCTTGGCACGCCGTTTCGCGGTTTTCTCCGGATAGACCTTCAGCACATCCTCGATCAGCTCTTTGTTGCGAGCCCTAATTTCTGCGGTGCCCTGGGTCGTGGCGAGACTCATCTGATGTCCTTTGAAGGTTAGCTGTTGTGAGAGCGGCTTTGTGCCCCAAGACTTAGCAACCAGCATGCCAGCGCGTCGTGAGCACGAAAAGCACAACGATCAACATTGCTTAGCGCACTAAGTCCAATGGCGGGCGTGTTGTTGCGAATCCGACATCCCGCTTTCTCAGAGAACTCTCGCTTTGCCCCTGTTCGAAATGGTACAAGGCTGGTCGTGGCGCGACTCTTCGTGCCGATTCCGGAGCTTGCCAGTGGTAGCAGCCCAATGCGAAGGCGGAGGTTGCCTGCAATGCCCGCTGACCGATGCAGGCTTGCCAATCCTCTAGCTTACTGGTCTCCGACCTGCAGCCAGTATTCAGGTCGCTCGGTGACAAACTCGCGAGATTGGTTGCTCGCGATACTTCAATCGCTTAGACTGCAGGTCACGTCGTCAGCGATGATTGCGAGCTCGGCTCGTTCTCGGCCTCGGCGCAATCGGATCACAGCATCCGCTCGCAGAGCGGTGCGGCGCCAACCCTCGACGTAGAAGACGGAGGAAGCTTGTCGCCGACGATCAGCGTGCGCTTGAACGGACCCTGTTTCGCTCGTGGATACGGAAAAACGTCGACAGCTCCATCGGGCAGCGCACGTACGGTCGCCGTAACCCAGCAAGCCATCGGACAACACTGGCGAGTTCAGCGCCGCGCACAAATTGCCATGGGCCGGAACCACCAATCAGAGACGTTTCTAGACCAATTCGGAATGCTCGCGGATGGCCTCCGAGACCGGCCTAAGAGTCACGGCGGCCTTCTTCAGCTCCGCCTTGAAGGTGGTCGCAACCCATACCGAATCGAAGAGCGCATCGTCCGCGATCTCTCAGCGCACGGAATTTTCTTCGTCAAGCTTCGGCTCGACGCCCTTCGAAGCATCGCGATTTCCCGCAATGAGATGCCGAGCTTCTCATACGTCTCCAGGACTTCGTCGAGCGAGGTGACCGTTTTCTTTCGCTTCGGCTTCGGCGCCCCCCAGGAATACAGATCCTGAAAGTCGAATCTGGGACAATCGACGCTGCCCCATGTCGGCTCCTTCATGGTCAGCTCGCGGCGATACGCCTCAAGCCGCGACTGGAGCATCGAGCCGGGTTCATTCTTCTTCTGCGCGATGAACTCGGCGGTCTCTTCCGACAGCGCGTTGGGTGCCTGCGCGATCAGGGTCTCAAACCCACAACCATACTTCTTGACTTCGACGGGCTTGATAGCCTCGCCCGTCTCTCGAACGGTTACCATTGCCCGCTCCACTTGCGCAAGAGCAGCTTCCGACCGCGAGCATTGCGCTGGAAGCGCTCCGAGCGACTCGAATCAACCATTTCGAATATGGGAGCAGCGAATGAGGATGCAGGAGACCAACCGTAAAGCCTGCGGCTTATCGAGAGCGTCTTCGTCATCTGTCATGCAGGAGATCCCCCAACCGCTAGCCCCCCTGTGCTGGCACGCATGTATCCGGCACAGGGCAAACGACGGCGCATTGTGGCGCGTCAAACTGACCCTCGCATTGAGTACACTTGGACGGATTGATCACATATATGTCGTTCTTTAGGCTGATCGCGGCATTTGGACACTCGAACTCACACGCGCCACAGACGGTGCACTGGGACGCGATTATCTTGTAGGCCATTACTGCGATTCCATAAGCAAAGTTGCGCGACAGTTTCCTGCTAACAAGTCTTGTGCCAAACAGCCTCGGCTTGAATTGTCTGACCAATTTCCATGCCGCATGTCGCCGCTCGAAGCCGTGTCGCAAACCCTACAACGAGACATGACAGCTTGATCTTATCGCTGGGGTTCGCGCTAGGACATTCCCGAAGCGCACGTCGCGCGGTTACAAACGAAGCATCGCGCGACATAACCAGGTTCTGCGCGGACGACCCCGAGCGCATTGTGTTGGTTCCACTCAGCGGGACAGACGCGGCTTAGGCGACAGCATCACGACGAACCACCGGTCGTCATTGCAGGTCGGGCCCACGTCTCCTCGGCTGATCCGAATGGCCGCAGCGATTGCCTGGTAAAGTCGCAGCGTTCTTACGCATCCCCGCACCTATGGATGCATTCTCAGTTCCTCTGCACCGCGGGGACACTGACATCCAACAGCGCTCCAAGGAGCGGAACAGGGTCTTTCCCATCCGGTCGCCTATTTAAGGATTGAAGGCAGGCGCTCGTCTGGCAATCCCCGGCTTCTCTCCGCAATCTAGATAGGCGGAGTCGATCCGACTGATAGCCAAAAAAAAGCCACCCCGAAGGGTGGCCTTAAGTCAGGGAGGAAACGCCCCCATGAGGGCCTCTGAGATCAGGCCGCAGCCTGTTCGATCGGTGAGAAGGGCAGCCCAAGACTCTCGGCCACCGCTTTGTAGGTTAGCCGCCCCCGATGAACGTTGAGGCCGGCGCGCAGATGTGGATTCTCGAGTACGGCTGAAAAGCCCTTGTTGGCCAGAGCCAAACCAAACGGTAGGGTAGCGTTATTCAGGGCTTGGCTCGACGTCAGCGGCACGGCTCCGGGCATATTGGCCACACAATAGTGAATGACGTCATCTACTTCGTAAGTCGGATCAGCGTGAGTGGTCGGGTGCGATGTCTCAAAGCAACCGCCCTGGTCGATAGCAACGTCCACGAGCACCGCCCTCTTGCGCATCGAGCGCAGCATGCTCCGGCTGACCAGCTTCGGCGCGCTCGCACCTGGAACGAGCACCGCACCTATCACCACATCCGCCGCAAATACCTCTTCCTCAACGGACTCGATGGTCGAAAACCTGGTGCGGACGCGTCCCTCAAATAGCTGGTCCAGTTCGCGTAGCCGAACTATCGAGCGATCGATGATGGTCACTTCTGCGCCCAGACCGACCGCCATGCGTGCCGCGTGCGTGCCAACGACGCCACCTCCGATCACCACGATTCGGGCAGGCTGGACACCGGGTACCCCGCCGATCAGGAGCCCTCGACCACCGGTACTGCGCTTCAACGCGCTACCGGCCGCTTCGATCGCAAGCCTGCCCGCGACCTCGCTCATCGGCGCCAGCAGCGGAAGACCATTCTGCGCATCAGTTACGGTCTCGTAGGCAATTGCGGTGCATCCAGATTTCAAGAGACCCTTTGCCTGATCAGGGTCAGGAGCCAGATGCAGATAAGTGAACAGAATGTGATCTTCACGAAGCTGAGACCACTCCGACGGCTGAGGCTCCTTGACTTTTACGATCATCTCGCTCGACGCGAATAGCTCAGCTGCAGAGGTTAGAATAGTTGCGCCAGCCTTGCGATAATCTTCATCGGTTGCGCCAATGCCAGCGCCCGCATCGGTTTCGATCATCACCCGGTGGCCTGCTGCCACGTACTCGCGGGCAGCCCCAGGAGTAAGGCCCACGCGATATTCGTGCGTCTTGATTTCCTTCGGGACTCCGACTTTCATTTGAAAACTCCCTGCCTGACGCGCTCTTCTTATCGGAAGAGCGAAGCAATATCGCGACGCTGCCGACCAAAATGGCGCAGGAATTCAGCGATATTTGACAGGCTTCGCAGGATTTCAGACCCGGGAGGCTGAACGGATCGTACGATGTGATGGCGAACTTAACCATCGAAACTGCGCGATGGCGATACATCGTTCCGAATTGCGGGTCTCCGCCCGCAGAAGACTGACAAGCGGAATCCGGCCTGACGTTCTCAAGCAGCGAGAATGGCGATTTGCCAATCAAGCAAGATTGCCAATCAAGCGAAGCGCTCTCATAGCTGATGGCCAATGACTATTGATGGAAAATTGGCTTCCAGCAAATGGACGTTGCGCAGCCTTTTCAACAGATCCGAGGCAATTGTTCGCCCCACAGCCAGTCAACGATTCGTCGGCCGCCAAAACCGGTCGTCATCTGAACAAAATGGTGCTCGTCAGCCACCGCCTCGCCAATGTCAGCTGCATCGGACCCGAGCGGATGCGCCTTCATGGCTGCGAGCACGGCATCGGCGGCATCCGGAGCGACGATCGCAACGAGTTTGCCCTCGTTAGCGACATGGATCGGCTCAAGTCCTAGCAGTTCGCAGATAGCCGCAACCGCAGGCTTCACCGGAATGGTCGATTCCTGCAGATGAAACCCGACGTTGGATTGATGCGCAATCTCGTTGAGAGCCGCCGCCAGCCCACCACGCGTGGGGTCGCGCATCACTCGAATGCCGCCACCACCAGCAGTAACCATGGCGGCTACGAGATTATGCAACGCCGCAGAGTCCGAGACAATTTCGGTTTGAAAAGCGACGTTCTGGCGCTTTGACATGATCGCCACCCCGTGATCGCCGAGGCTGCCGGACAGCAGCACGCGGTCTCCGGCCCGTGCCCTGTCGGCGGACAGAGCGAGCCCATCGGCTATATGCCCTATTCCTGCCATAGAGATGAACAGACCATCCGCCTTGCCGCGCTCAACCACCTTGGTGTCACCGGCAATGATGTAAACGCCAGCCCCGTGCGCTACCGCGCCCATCGACTCCGCGATAACCTTGAGATCGGAGAGCCGAAAACCCTCCTCGATGATAAAACTGGCCGACAAATAGAGGGGACGCGCACCAGACATCGCGATATCATTGATCGTGCCATGCACAGCCAATGACCCGATGTTGCCGCCCGGAAAGAACAGTGGCGAAACCACATAGCCGTCGGTCGTCATCACCATCCTACCCGCCATAACGTCAAACGCCGACTGATCATTGCAGCGCGCCAGCCATTCATTACCGAAGGCTTGGTGAAAAAGGCCCGAGATCAGCTGCGCCATGGCACGCCCCCCGGACCCGTGGGAAAGTTCAACGTGCCCGTTCTCCACGTCGAGCTTGCGTTTATAAGCATTCATCCTCACGACGTCTGCCTCACCTGCTCATCGCGGAATCGGCCATAGGTCCAATAGGCCGCGCAGGCCCCTTCTGACGACACCATGCAGGCACCTATGGGCGTCTCCGGAGTGCAGGCGTTTCCGAACAACTTGCAATCGACCGGTCGTTTGGCGCCACGCAGGACCGCGCAGCACTCGCAGGCCGGATTATCTGGCAAACGCATTTCATGGAGCGCAAAACGGGCCTCCGCGTCAAATTTTTCGTAAGATCGCTTTAGCTTCAGTCCACTCTTGGATACAAGTCCAAGCCCGCGCCATTCAAACTGCTCTCGCATTTCAAATACCTGCGAGACCTCCTCCTTGGCGCGCCGATTGCCTTCGCGCGTCACTGCACGGCTGTATTGATTTTCCACCTCGTGGCGACATTGGTTCACCTGCCGGACCAGCATCAGGATAGCTTGCAGCACGTCAAGAGGTTCAAATCCGGCAACCACGATCGGCTTCTCGAACCGTTCCGAAAGGGGCTCGTAGGGCCGCGTACCAATAATGGTACTGACATGTGCAGGTCCGATGAAGCCGTCAACGGGGACCCCACCGGTGTTGCGGATCTTCGGGTTCTCGAGGATGCTGTGCATTGCAGAAGGCGTAAGCACGTGATTGCAGAATACGCTAAGGCCCTGCAAGCGCTTGTCCTCGGCAATTCTGATCATTACCGCCGTCTGAGGTGTCGTGGTCTCAAATCCGATAGCAAAGAAGACCACTTCGCGGCCGGGCGCCTGTTCCGCGATCCGCATAGCGTCCAGCGTCGAGTAGACCATCCGAATGTCGGCACCCAGCGCTTTGGCTCGCAACAGGGTATGTCCTTGCGACCCGGGGGCACGCATAAGGTCGCCGTAGACGCACAGAGTGACTTCTGGTCGCTTGACGAGCTGGATCGCCATTTCGACTCTGCCCGCGGGCAGAACGCAGACCGGGCAACCGGGCCCGTGGATCATCCGGACGTTCGCGGGTAGCAGATCCTCCAGACCGTAGCGAGAGATCGCATGAGTGTGTCCACCACAAAATTCCATGAACCGATAGGCTCTCTGCGAACTGACCTCAGCGCCAATCGCACGAGCAAGTCCCTGCACGATGGCTTTGTGGCGATATTCGTCAGAATATTTCATAATCGTCATTCCTGCGTAGCGCTTCCTAGCTCCTGCAGGAGTTCTAGCGTACGCTCGGCTTCCGCCGGATCGATCTTAGCGAGCGCATAGCCGACATGGACGAGGACGCAATCGCCGACGTCGAGCTCGTCGATGAGAGCAATTGATATCTCCAGGCTGATGCCATCAATGGACACGAGGGCCATATCGTTAGGAAGAACCTTAGTGATCATTGCCGGGACTGAAAGACACATCAGACAGCTCCTCCTCTGGTGGACGACCGAGCGATCTGTAGGGCGGCAATCCACGCTTGGCCGAGGCTCAAACCACCGTCATTGGGCGGCAGCTGCCGCGGTACCAGCGGGGTAAGACCGGCATCGCGGCAACCGCGCGGGATTTTGTCTGCCAGCACCGCGTTTTGGAAACAGCCGCCACTCAGAACGACGGTATTAACGCCGGTTGTCATCGCAGAGCGTATGACCCAGTCAACGCACGCGGCGGCGAACGTGCCATGAAACAGCCCGGCTGCGCCGGCGGCGTCGATCTCATCAGCAACCAAACGTGAAAATAGCGGGCCAAGCGACAGCACGCCGCTATTGATGGTCCAGCCGGCTTCCAGAATCGCAGCCCGCCGCACCACCGCTTCGAGCTTCATCGCTGCTTCGCCCTCATAACTCTGCGTGTTCGCAATCCCCAGCAGCGCCGCTGCTGCGTCGAACAGCCGTCCCGCACTGGTCGTGGTGGTGCCGCCCGGCTGATCAAGCAAGTCCGACACACATCCTGCTTGCCTTTGCGCCGCAAAGCGCTGCTCGATTTCGTTACCGCGGCCAAGCATGTGTAATATTGCGCTCGCCATGCGCCACGGCTCGCGGGCTGCCCGATCTCCCCCAGGCATCTGCAGGGGCTCTAAGTGCCCGATGCGCCGGAACCATGTCCCTTCGCACAACAATAGTTCGCCACCCCAATTGCCGCCGTCGGAGCCAAGACCATGGCCATCTAGCACCAGGGCAAGTGCAGGGCCCTCATGGCCAGCCTCGGCGATCACTGCGGCGGCGTGTGCATGGTGATGCTGCACCGGCACTAGCGCGCGCGCATTCGATTCCGCAAACCGGGTGGAAGCCATATTGGGATCCAGGTCGTGCGCAACGACGACGGGCTCCACGTCAAGGCTCGAGGTGAGGTGTCGGATCGTCTTCTCGAATGCTCTTACACCTTCGCCCGTATTGAGGTCGCCAATATGCTGAGAGACGAACGCCTGATTGCCCCGCGTTATGGTGACGGTTGACTTCAATGCGCCACCGACGGCGAGGACGGGCGGGACGGACCTCTGAAGCCGGATCGGATCGGGAACATAGCCGCGGGCACGACGAATGAATTGGGGCCGGCCAGCCGTCACGGCAAGCACGGAATCATCAGCAAGCGTTACAATGTCGCGATCGTGGGTCACGACAAGGTCGGCGATCCCCTCGAGCCGCCGCAGCGCCTGCGCGTTGTCAATGAGCAGCGGTTCGCCGTGGAGATTGGCGCTGGTCGCGACGATCACCGGCCCAGATCCCTTAAGCGGGTTTGGCGGGCGAAGCGCACGGAAGATGAGGTGATGCAGCGGCGCTGCGGGCAACATTACACCCACACGCGATAAACCGGGAGCTACCGCGGGCGCCAGATTGTTGCGCGATGGCAGGAGAACGATAGGACGAGCGACGGAGTCGAGCAGTGCAAGCTCGGCCACGGTCGCTTTCGCGATCTCGTGAACGGGCTGTATGGAACCGACCATAACTGCAAACGGCTTCTGAAGGCGGTGCTTTCTCCTGCGCAAGCGCTCCACAGATTCCTGATTATATGCATCACAAAGAAGCTGGTATCCCCCCACCCCCTTGATCGCCACGATCTGCCCACTCGCGATTGCCGCGACAATGGCATCGATCCCATGGCTGAGCCGCGGGCCGCAAGCCGGGCACGCGATCGCCTCCACATGAAACCTGCGGCTCGCCGGATCGGCATAGTCGGCCGCACACGCCGCGCATAACCTAAAAGCCCCCATCACAGTATTGCGACGATCGTACGGAAGACGCTCGGCGATCGTGTAGCGTGGACCGCAATGGCAACAACTGATGAAGGGATAAAGGTAATGCCGATTTTCTGGATCGAAGAGCTCCTTGAGGCACTGCTGGCAGACCGCGGCGTCGGCGCCGATCTGCGTTGATAATCTGCCAACTTCGCTCTTACCGATGGAGAACTCCTTGGCCGCGAGCGGCGCAGTCTCCCGAACGCAGATGTCGTCTATACGCGCCAATGGAGGCGCCTCAAGCGGCAAGGTGGCCACAAACTCCGACACACGCTGCCCCTCGACCTCGATGATAACGCCGTCGGGGCCATTGATGACAAAACCCGCTAGTCCGTACCGCTTCGCCAAGCCGTAGACGTAAGGACGAAAGCCAACCCCTTGCACTGCGCCATTCACGCGAACGCGCAGCCGAGCTCCAGAGCAGGCAGCGGAGCTCATCGCCTTGAGTCCTCTACGGCGCGCCTCAGACGTACGGCCTGCCTATCAAGCCAGGCGTAGAACGCGCCAAAGCCCTCGCCAGTCTTCGCCGAAACAACTAGCACATCGATACTTCGATTGACGCGTCTGGCATATTCGATGGTCCTATCCAAATCGAAATCAAGCAGCGGTGCCAGATCAATCTTGTTAATGACCATAAGCGAGGAAGCGGCGAACATATCAGGATATTTGAGCGGCTTGTCCTCACCTTCCGTGATCGAAAAAACTACGATCTTGCAGGCCTCGCCAAGATCGAAGGCAGCGGGACAGATCAGATTGCCGACGTTCTCGATGAAGAGGATACCGCCTGACAACGGTGGTAAGCGACGATAAGCTTTCCTAATCATTGCAGCATCAAGATGACAATTCTTACCGATATTGATTTGAACTGCCGGCACGCCGGCGGCTTGAATACGTTCGGCATCGTGTGAGGTCTGCTGGTCGCCTTCAATGACTGCGATGGGCCGGCCTCGCTTGAGCTCGGACACGGCGCGCACGAGCAGCGTCGTCTTACCTGCCCCAGGGCTCGACAACACATTAAATACCAGAAGATCTTTGGCCACGAAGAGCGCACGGTTGACCGCCGCAAGCTCATCATTCTTGCCCAGAACATCGCGCTCCACCTCAATAAGCCGCTTTCTGCCCGAACCAGCCGAGCGGGCTCCGCCGCTCAGAAGCGACTTTGTGCCGTGTGCCCGATGATAGATTGAGCGATGATATCGGCTATATCCATCGCTAGCATGGTTTAAACGAGCCTCTCGTTGGTCGCCCATCGGAAGGGCAGAACGGCTATCACAATCGTCCTCAGCATGCTCATCGTGTCGTTCATAGCTTTCCGCATCATTCACCGCGGAGCGTTTTGTTAAAGGCGTCTCTTCCGCGCAACCGCAAACGGTACACATCATTCGATCTCCAGCTCTTTCACGCGCATCTGTTCGCCTGCGATTACCTGCAACTGATAGCTGCCACAGCAAGGACAGCACTCACCTCGCCGCGCGATTTCGACGCTCTTCGAACAACTCATGCACCAGGCAACGCCTGGTCGCTCGACGATATTAAGAGCCGCGCCCTCGGCAACCGTCCGCCTTGCAGTGGCAGCAAAGCAGAACCTGATCGCCTCAGGCGCGGCGTCACTCAGCGCGCCCATCTCCAAACAGACGCTCCGCACCCGAGGAGATGATCGCTCGCGCACCGTCTCCTCGACGATCTGAATGATCCCAAGACAAATCGCCATTTCATGCATCGCGAAAATCGAGCGTGAATCCGACGCAGGGGTCCAGCGATGCGATCACCGCATGGACCGCATTACGGCGTCGCTGCGCCGTCAGCACCGCGCCCTGCAGGTTCCGTACAAGTGGTCCACGCCGATGGAAATTCCACTCTGTCGGCGCAAGGAATTCGAAACGAGATATCCTGCCGTGAGCGTCAAGCTCGACCGCATGATAGAGACGGCCCCTGGCGCACTCGACTGCGGCCGCTGCACGGCCGGGCCCTAGTTTATATCTTCCGATGATCCCATTCACCGCGGCGTCATCCCGAGAGCCCGCCTCAAGCCACCCACATAGTCGGACGATTTCAACAATTCTGGCCGACAGCCGCTCGGCCGCACCGAAAGGGTTCATCGGGAGCCGATCTCGAGTCATTTGGCGCGCCCATGGCCCTGTCTCGGGTACCTCTCCTTCTAGATCGGGACAGCAGCAAAACGTCGGATCGTCCTCGAGCATCCGGTTCGTGATCTTGGGGTCGTCAACGACAGAAAGGAACGCGTATCCCGTCGGAGTTGTTTTCAGGCCCTCTTCATTAAGCGTCGCAAAGCTGAGCGCTAGCGGGCTACCGGGCCGGAGCGCGCCCCCCTCCCGTACGCCAAGTGTCGCTAACGCAGTGACAACCCGCGCCGTTGCTTCGCGTTGAGAGCAGCCGCAGGCTGGCTGTGTAGAGCCGCCAAGCGCCGATAGATCGGATATCAGAGAGCGGATCGCCGTCGCAACAGCGACGTTTAGCGTAAGATGTCCGACAAAGAGGCCCCGTACCAAATCCACGAGGCGCTCGATAACAAGCAGCGTAATACGGTGCTGCTGTATTGCGAGGGGGGTCACTTCATCCCGCGCCGTCTCGATCGCGGACACAAGCGCGGTTTGCTGCGCGGCGACACACAACGCGAAAAGCCGCGGCAGTACGTCGATTACTGCCGACGGCTCCCTTCCGGCGAAGACCCGCGCCAGCGGCGGCCGGACCCGCGGTAGGATCTGAATCGAAGCGATGACGTTCGCAGTCAGGAATACGCGGATATGGATCTTGTTACGATCGACGAGGCTCATGCGCAACGCTGCCCCATCATAGCGCGCAAGCTATAGTTCATGCGCACGCGCTGGCTGCGGAACCCGACCTGATGCACGAGACCAAAGCTCTTCATGTGAGGTATGCCTTTATGATCTCTTGCATGCGTTCAGCAGAGTCCTGGAAGTCGTCCTCGGCGGCCAACGCAACAATCGGCACACCGCCGATCTCCAGCGTGTCAAGGATGATGTTGCCGGTAGAATTGAAGAACTGCACGGACCACACATTTCTAATCCCGGTTGCCCGCACTCGGCAGGTGCCATAGCCATGAAACACGAGTTGAACCGGTCCCTCGCCCAATCTTTGCTGCAGGAATGCCAAGTCGATCCTGCTCATTGGCATCAATGTCAGATTGATGACGTGCGCATACATGCCGAATCGCCAAACGCTAGCCCGCTCCCGTATTTCGGCTAGCACCGGTTGAACGTTCATCGCTCCATCCGGCGGCGTCCCAATCACAAGATTGGGGGACGTTAGGTCAGCTGCGGCACGCCGGACAAGCCGCGGGATCGCGCCGACCTCAACATATTCGTGGGATGGTTCGGTCCCAATGCGCACGCGCCAAATTCCCGCCAGCACGGATTCACGAATCTCCGCCAAAGAGCCATCTGGCAGCCCGACAACGCCGGTCACCTCACCTTTTCCCAGCAGCTCGCCGATCAGCTTGCGCTCGGCACCGCTGAGATTTGCGAGCCCGTACAATTGTGTCCGAGCGCCGTTTCTCTGATCGCCAGCTGCAGCCGCGACGTTTGACAACAGCAAAGCGGCATTCGAATAGTTCCTGACATGCTCGTTACTATCGCACCAGGTTGGCTTGGCGAGCGCCCTGGTCGAGCCGCCATGGACTACATCGATTCCTTGACAATCACTGACAAGGTGGCGCGCTGCCAGGTCGGCGCTGCCGGATGCAACGGAAACTGCTGTTTTCACGACGCGATGTGCCTGTTTCGAGGTGCATTGTCATCGCTGCCGGCGTGTACCCGAATGACTGGTACGACGATGCGGTCGATCATGAACAAATAGTCCTGTCTCTGGCTGGTCAGACAGAGTTTGTCGTGCCTTCGGCATACGCTCGGCGTCGACAATCGACGCGCGCTGCGCCGGCCGCCTAGCGTGCAACTAGCGCGTCGCGACGGCGCTGCGCCTTGTGTGCCTGGACGATAAACCTCAGGAAACAAAAATGTGAGTGGGATAATTTCGCGCATATCGGCCGCCGACCACGGCATGACGCTTACTCTTTCTGGAGCGAGCGCGACCGGGCGCGCACCGCCGGGGACGCCCTCCACCTCGGACAGAGCGGGTCGCGCTGGTCCATGCTGCGCCGGCTGCAACTTCATTACGCGCCTTCTGATGTATTGGTCTGCGGGCAAGCGCCAGCAAGGCGCATGCCAATTACTTCCGTCGTCGATTCGCGCTTGAACGAGCTGCGTGCAAGCTGACATTGCCCAGGCCAACGTTCATATGAATTGGACTGAGCTTGCGAGAACTCAGGCGAGAAAACTTGCTAGCGCAGGTGCTCCGGCAATTCAGGCTCGCGATCAATTAAGTCCGTAAAGAAGCGATCGTAGTCCTGACCGTTGAGGCTGGCATCAAGCCCGTTAAGAGCTTCAGAGATTAGACTGGCTTCTTTGTCGTCCAAGAGCCGGACCGCGCTATCGATATGGACGAGGACTTTGGCGCCAAGTGTTACATTGGTAAGCAGCATGACCGAGACGTGCCGCAGTTCATTGCCATACTCGCACAGCGCCGTGAGACCGTCGGTCTCGACAATCGTCATTGGCAAGCCAAGGCACATGCTCAGTCGCAGGGCTCTAAATCGGCTGCGTCTCTGATTTCATAGTTCGCATGGTCAATATTGTTCCCCAACAGCCGTTTTGATGCAGGCAGGGGCTCGCTCCGGGGCTTTGCCGGCGAGTCCCACTGCGCTAGCAGCTTACAAGCCATTTCAATCGCGGGCGCAATCTGAGCGCGCACGGGCTGGGTCAGCGGACCGCCCCAATTCTCCAAATCCAACGGCTGACAACCAATGAGAGCAAGCTCACGCGGCCGGTGTCCAAGCAAATCGGCCGCGCTCAAGACCTCCTGAAAGCCGGTCTGATGCAGGCTTATTTTCTTGGCGCCAGTAAATCTTGGCACCTCGTCATCCTGTAAAAGCTCCAATTGCCCGGGTGGTAATCCGTAGTCGATGGCATCGAACACGATCAGGCAATCGGTATGCTCAAGAAAGCCGACGAGGTAGAGCCCCTGGGTGCCGCCATCCAGGACGGTGACATTTTCATCTACTGCGTATCGGCGATGAAATTCCTCGACAACCCGTACGCCGAAGCCCTCATCGCCCCACAAGATATTGCCGATGCCGAGCACCAGGATCCGCTGTTTGTCTTTCCGATTATGCATCCGCCTTCCAGTCAATGGCGAACCTCGCGCTCAGACGAAACCATAGAAGAGAAGCTGCGGCGCGATATGATATCGTCCCGGATCACGGCATAGACGTGGACTAGCGCGAACACGACAATGACCCAGAGGCCGAGATGATGCCAGGTGTGGACGTCCTGGCTGTTCGGCCAGATTGAAAATACCCAGCCGAACACCTTAAACTGCCAACTGTCTGTACCGGCACCTTGCCCATACAGTGCAAAGCCAGAGACGATCAGAAACGTAGTCGTCGGCGTAAACATCAAGAACATTGCGAGCTGGGCAAGGCGATTGTGCCCAACGGCCCTCTCAGGCGGCCCGGTAAGGAATGCGTACCAGCGAACCTCGTGGTACACTTCCCGCCAAAAGCACCTACGCCAGAGCGGCACGTAAAAGATCTGAATGGCATGCACATTTCCCTTCAACGCCCAGTAGACACGCCAAAGAAAGCCGACGCTGAGGAGATACGCAGCCGAGAAATGGGAAAAGCGGATATTGCCGAACAGGCTGCTTGCCTCCTCCGGCATCACTGGTGTGCCAATTCCAATAAGGTAGCCGGATAAACTCAGCACCAGAACGGCTGCCGCATTAACCCAATGCCATACTCGCACTGCCGCATAATCATAGGAGACGCCGCCGATGCAGTGATCAGTCCGTGCCTTATCGATTCCGGCGAGGAGCCTCCGAGCCCTGTCCATCATGGTCTAACGCACTTTGACTGAAACCATTTCTTGACCTTCAGGACTCATCACGTGGGTCGAGCAAGCCAAGCACGGATCAAAGGAATGGATGGTGCGCAAGATCTCCAGGGGCTGGTGCGGATCGGCGATCGGGGTACCAATCAGGGAAGCTTCAAAGGCGCCAATATTGCCCTTGGGATCGCGAGGAGATCCGTTCCACGTGGTCGGAACGACGCATTGATAGTTGTCGATCTTGGCATTTTTTATCTTGATCCAGTGGCCAAGTGCACCACGAGGCGCCTCAGTGAACCCGTAGCCCTTCACCTCCTTAGGCCAGCTGTCGGGGCTCCATCTGCTGACATTGGCGGTTGCCGTGTTGCCTGCCTTGATGTGGCTTACGAGCTTATCCTGGAAATAGCGCATCTGATGTGCCGCCCACTGGCATTCAAGTGCCCGCAAAGCAGTACGGCCAAGCGTCGAGAACAGCGCCGTCACGGGAAGATTGAGCCCTTTGAGCAGTCTCTCAGCGGGCTCCTTAAATTCGGCCCTGCCCTGCGCATAACCAACGATGTATCGCGCCAACGGGCCGACCTCCACGGCGCGGCCGCGCCAGCGTGGGGCCTTGATCCAGGAATACTTGCCGCCTTCGTCGAGCTCCTGAATGTCTGTCTTGCTACCTTTGAGTTTTGGCCCAAGCTCAAAGTTCGGCTCGGTGATACCATCCCAGGGATGCAGTCCACCGCAATCGTCGGGGTACTTATACCACGAATGCGCGACGAATTCCTGGATCTGTTCGGGATCACCATGGTCGATCGGCAATATCTCCTCGAGATTGCCATCAACAATGACTCCGCGCGGCAGCTTAAGACTCTCGGCGGAACAATCATTGGCCTTTTCGGGGATGTCGCCATAGGACATCACGCTTTTACTCGAAAGACCGCCGCCGTGGAGCCAGTCCTTGTAGTATGAGCAGATAGAGGCAATGTCTGGCAGGTAGACCTGCTCGACAAACTCGATCGAGCGGTCGATGATCGAGGAGACGACGTTCAGTCGCTCCATATTGATCGCCCCCACCGCACCGATTGCGTCGATGTTGATCGCGCAGGGCACGCCGCCAACCAACCAGTTCGGATGGGGGTTTTTGCCGCCGTAAACGGCCTGGATTTTGACGATCTCCTTCTGGAAGTCGAGCGCTTCCATATAATGAGCTACCGTCATCAGGTTGGCTTCCGGTGGTAGCTTGTAGGCCGAATGCCCCCAATAGCCATTCTTGAACGGCCCGAGTTGCCCTGATCCGAAGAATTTATTGAGCCGGGTCTGTAGATCCTGGAAATAGCCCGGGGATGACAGCGGCCAGGGCGAGATAGACTGCGCCAGTTCGGAGGTCGATTTGGGATCAGCTTTGAGCGCGGAGACCACGTCGACCCAATCCAACGCATGCAAGTGATAGAAGTGTACGAGATGATCATGCACCAGCAGGCACAGCTGCATGATATTGCGAATTGAATTGGCATTCTCGGGAATTGTAATTCCAAGTGCATTTTCAACCGCACGCACGGATGCGAGCGCATGGGTGCCGGTGCAGACCCCACAAATCCGCTCGGTGAACGCCCAGGCGTCGCGCGGATCGCGTCCGCGCAGTATGACTTCAATTCCACGCCACATCGTCCCGCTTGAAACCGCATTGCGAATCACATTGTCGGAATCGAGATTAGCTTCGACGCGCAGGTGGCCTTCGATCCGCGTTAGCGGGTCGATGACAATTCGCCTGCCAGAACGATCGAGATCAAACCCATTCGGCGTCTGCACAGCCACGCTCGTCCCCTCAAGTCGGCCTGATCTTATCTGACGAGCGATCCGATTTATCAGTCAACTTCTTTACTGCGGTGAGGGCAGCATGGGCAGCGACGCCTAACCCAACCACCCCTGCAGCGGCCATGCCGATCTGATCGGCGTTCTCTTCGATGCCGAACTGCTTAATGGTTGTGAGTCGGTCGTAAAAAGATCCTCTATCCCAGAAGCCGTCTTCGGAGCAGCCGAGGCAACCGTGGCCGGACTGAATGGAAAATGAAACGCCACCGTTCCACCGAATGGCTGAACAGGCATTATACGTGGTCGGCCCTTTACAGCCCATCTTGTATAGGCAATAGCCCTTTCGGGCGTACGTATCATCCCACTCTTCGACGAATTGGCCAGCGTCGAAATGGGACCGCCGATAGCACTTGTCGTGGATGCGCTCGGAGTAAAACATGACCGGACGCCCTTGGCGATCGAGCTCCGGAAGCTTTCCGAAAGTGATCATGAAGGTCACGAGGCCACTCATGACCTCTGCGATAGGAGGGCACCCGGGCACCTTTATAATGGGCTTGTTGGTGATCACCTTATCAATTGGGGTCGCGCCAGTCGGATTAGGCTTGGCCGCTTGCACACATCCCCAGGATGCACACGTGCCCCAAGCAATAATCGCCATGGCCTCTTCCGCCATCGACCTCAGCTTTTCAACGAACGGCCTGCCGCCGTCAATGCAGAACATGCCGCCTTCCTTCAACGGCGGATTGCCTTCAATGGCGAGCACATACTTGCCTTTGTACTTTGTGCGGGTTTCGTTCAGGATGGCCTCTGCCTGGTGTCCCGCCGCCGTCATGATCGTGTCGTCGTAGTCGAGCGAAATCATCGACAGCAGCGCGTCTTTGATCAGGGGATGCGCTGAGCGGATGAAACTTTCCGAGCAACAGGTACATTCGAGCCCGTGCAACCAGATAACGGGCACACGTGGTTTGGTCTCCAGAGCGTGGGCAATACTGTTTGCGGTGAGCGGACTAAGTCCAAAGCTCGCTGCCGTCAAACAACAGAGTTTGTGGAAACTGCGACGCGAGACCCCCTGACCTCTGATCACGCTGTAGAACGTTTCCGTTGTATCACCCATGAAACAACTCAACTGAGCAGTCGTCGGTCTTAACGATTTCTGACATTAAGCAAAAAGTCGGCCAACAAAAAGATGAAGCGTTTGAAAGATATCAAGCTGCGCCTTCGAGGCTCCAACCTGCTGCGATTTGGCTGCGCCGCAGGTAATCGCGGCCGGCAAACCCGCGCACGTCGAATGTTCGGTCAAAAAGCAGCATCGCGAACTTCACCCAGCAACCTCGCTGGCAGATCCGCGTCGATCTATTTTACAGCGATCGCTTCTTCTTTGTGATCAGCAATTCATGTGCCGCTTGCGAGCCAAGGCGCACGATCCTCGATCGAAGAGAAATTCGAGCTGGCGCCAACGTCACTTTGGAGCGGACCTAACGCTCTGTCAGGGTTCTGTCATCTTTTGTTCCTGAGAAGACAGCGTCAGCCCCGTAACTAAGCTTTAGAGTTTGCCGCGGGAAGAATGTCACTAAGATGGGTGCCGGCCCTTAGGCAGCAAAACAAAGGGCGCAGCTAAGTAATTGCCATAGAGCTGCTTCTGCGAGGTGGCAAACGGCGCGGGGCGGCGCGACGAATGCCGCTTCTAAGAGACCAGGCCGACGCGGAATCGTCGGCGCTAAGCTTGCTCTCTCGCACGAACGGGCTTTGCCGGTAGCGACAACGCAGCTCCGCCCAAGATTCTTTCGCACAAACTAGTTCCTAAGCCGGCCTTGCATACGGCAAATGCATGCAATCCAAATTATCAATTTTACCGATGCCACGTATTGATGCATCGATCTCAGCACTCCGCGCCCACCAGCCCACAAGCAACTCCGGTTGAGGCGCGCTACCCTGCAATTCCGCGGCGACCTTGGCGCTCTTAGCAATCAACCAATGCTGCAGAGTGCGGAAGAGTTTTCCCAGGCTGATTAATCTGCGGCTTTTCGGACATCTGGTGCATATCTTGCTTACCGAGAATGGAACGAAACTAAACGCCTGCCTTTAGAAGGACGCGCCGGCTCCCGGAACGTCTTCAATCGGACATGGCCAAAAGATGAGTCTCGATGACGCTGTCGCCCCTCAATGGCGGCGGCTGACATTCGAGTATGGGAAGGAAGCGTCATGACTACCATGGCAGCAGCGGCGCCTGTACGCGCCTCGCGCGTTTGGTACAAAATACTCTACGTCCAAGTCCTAATCGCTATTTTAGTCGGCGCCATGCTCGGCTGCCTATGGCCGTCTGTCGCCACCAACGACTGGGTTAAGGCGCTCGGTGACGGATTCATCAAGCTCATCAAAATGGTGATCGCGCCGATTGTATTCTGCACCGTCGCATCTGGTATTGCGCATATTCAGGATGCAAAGAAAGTCGGGTCGGTTGGGATCAAGGCCTTGTTCTATTTCGAGATCGTCTCCAGCTTTGCCTTATTGTTGGGCCTCGTTATGGGCAATCTGGTTCGGATCGGACATGCCCTTGCGGTCAAGCCGGATGCTGCGGCGGTTGCCAATTACGTCAAGCAGGCGGAAGCCTCGAAGACCGTCGACTTTATTCTCAACATCATTCCCGATAGCGTGGTCGGCGCCTTCGCTCGCGGCGATATCCTGCAAGTTCTCCTTTTCGCGGTCCTTTTCGGCTTCTCGCTGATGTCGCTGGGAAAGCGGGGTGAGCGTCTGCGCGGCATGATTGACGACGTCGCGCATGCGGCATTCGGAGTGATCGCCATCATAATGAAAGCGGCCCCAATCGGAGCTTTCGGCGCGATGGCTTTTACGGTCGGCAAGTTCGGGCCCGCAGCACTCGGCAATCTGATTGGTCTGATCGCGCTGTTTTACGTGACGGCCGCGCTATTTGTGGTCGTGGTGCTTGGTCTCATCGCCCGCCTCGTCGGCTTTTCGATATTCAAGTTCGTTGTCTACTTAAAAGATGAGATCCTGATCGTGCTCGGCACTTCGTCCTCCGAGAGCGCGCTGCCGCAATTGATGGAGAAGCTCGAGCAGCTGGGCTGCTCCAAGCCGGTGGTCGGGCTAGTGGTGCCCACTGGCTACTCCTTTAACCTTGACGGCACTAACATCTATATGACACTTGCAACATTGTTCATTGCCCAGGCACTCGGCGTCGATCTCAGCTTTGGCCAGCAGCTTACGATCCTACTCGTGGCAATGCTAACGTCCAAGGGAGCCAGCGGCGTCACCGGCGCTGGCTTCATCACTCTCGCTGCGACATTATCGGCGGTCAACCCAGCTCTCGTACCGGGCATGGCAATCGTGTTTTCGATCGACAAGTTCATGAGCGAGGTGCGCGCGCTTACCAACATCATCGGCAACGGCATCGCATGCGTTTTCGTATCCTGGTGGGAAGGCGAGCTCGATCAAGTGATGTTGCAGGCTAGGCTCAACCAGCCTCTCCCTTCCACAACGAGCCCACCACGAGCACAATGAGCTAGATCCGGATCTTAAACGCGCCGCCGGGCACGACTTCTGTCTCGTACACTCCCGGCGTACAGCCCTTGCTTAGCTTCGCAACAGGCAGTTGCTCCTGGGAGGCAGGCGAGCAAAGAGGTACGGGCTCTTTTCTGAGCTTCTGTTCCCGGGCCACGGCCACCGGCGGTGTAACGCTTGCACAGGGTTCGCCGAGCTCAGGACCGGCAGCAGAACAACGTGGCCGGCGTGACGGACTCGGTATTGATCCGCGTACCAATACTCATACGCGTGGTCTTGTCTTGTGCTTCTAAGGACGTCGCAGGGATCCTGCAACCTATCATCCGTCGTTACTTGCGCTCCGCCACCAAATCATGGGCGGTGGTCAGCTTGAAGATGGTACTCGGAGCAAGTCATACAAGGCGACTTGGTTCGGCGACAGAGTCGGCGCTCGGTTCGAGCGACACCAGTTGGAGACGAGACTTTTGCATCGAGTGATGGCCGGATCGGATAGGCAGGACTCGCGCAACCCCGGCTTGCGCTTCTTCGCAGAATGCGCCGTGCCAGTGAAAAGACCGATTCGGTAGTGCTCCGGGCCGAAAGCTGGAGCATCGCCATACCATTGAGCAACTGGCCTCAAGCTTTGGACAACCGCGCAAAGCAGACATTTGAGCGTCGGCTGCGACCGCCTCAACGGCACCTATCGAAAGGTTTAAGACAAATATACGTATGTTTATAATGCGTTTTTTCGCAGCGCGTGCTGAGCTCCGCAAGAGGTGATCAAAGCCGAACGCGCTCTCTTGCCGGCGCGATGTTCGGCGATTGCCCCATTTTTAACAAAAATGCTATAGCTTTCCCGCCGGATGATAGGCCGGACGGTCTCAAAATGCATAGGATCAGCAGTTTCAAAAGTTCAGCCCCTCAGTTGACTTTGGGCAGCATAACGCTAGCCGCGGTTACACTGACTTGCTTGTACTTCCATGCGCATTTCGCTGCCACGGCGTTCGCCTATTTGTTGGTAATCTTACTATTTTCGTTGATGGGCAGCTTCACCGCGTCATCGGCGCTTTGCATCGTCGCGATCGCTGCTCTCGCTTACTACTTTACCCCGCCGGCGCTCAGCCTGAGAATCGATGAGCCCCGCGATGTTGCTGTGGTTATGGCATTCTTTATTGTTTCAATTGTGGGAACGTACCTGATCGTAAAACTCCGCCAGGAAAGAGAGGCTGCACGTATGACTGCTGCCAAGCTTCACCGGAGTGCCACAGATTTGGAGGATCGAGAAAAACGGTGGCGCGCCATCTTCGAGCACAATCCGGCCATGTACTTCATGGTCGATGAAGCCGGCACTGTCCTCAACGTCAATACGTTCGGCGCGACACAACTAGGCTATGCTCGTGCTGAGCTGATCGGTCGATCTGTGCTGGACGTATTTCTCGAGGAGGATCACGAATTCTTTCGCGAGTGCATTCGGACATGCCTTGAGGATGTGGGACAAACGCACACGTGGGACGTCCAGAAAGTCAGGAACGACCGCTCGGTGTTATGGGTACGTGAAAACGCCAAAGCCATGCTTTGGGCGGCTGAGCAGCCCGTTGTCCTTATCGCCTGTGAAGATATCACGGAGCGAAGGCGGACCGAACTTGCCCTGCAGCGGAGCGAAGCACATTTGGCCCAGGCGCAGGAGTTGAGTCACACAGGCAGCTTCAGCTGGAACCCCGCTACGGGCGATGCCTTCTGGTCAAAGGAAACATTTCGGATTTTCCAATCAGATCCTCAGACAGTGCCACCTGGGCCTCAGTTCGTCGTTGAGCGAACTCATCCAGATGATAGGGCTTCGGTTAAAGAAACTATCGATCGCGCAATGCGAGACCCGAGCGATTTCGAGCACGAATACCGGCTTCTGCTACCGGACGGCTCGGTAAAGCACATTCATGCGCAGGCACGAGCCACGCGAACTGCCTCTGGTGAGATTGAGTTTGTTGGCGCAGCCACCGATGTTACGGCGGCGAGGACAGCAGAACAGCAGTTGCGCCGGAGCGAGGCCTATCTGGCCGAGGCCCAGCATCTCACGCACACAGGCAGCTGGTCCTGGGACGTCCAATCTCTCGATTTTATTTATCGTTCCGCTGAGGTCGATCGCCTGTTTGGCTTTGAGCCGCAAGAGCCGGTTTCGATAGAGACTATTCGGTCGCGCATCCATCCGGAAGACTTGCCGCGGCTACAGGAGGTGCAGCGCCAGGCGATTGAACACGAGCAAGAACGGTTCGAATACGATTTTCGTGTTGTTCTGCCAGATGGCCGGATAAGGCGTATACATTCCGTTGCACACGTTGTCCTCGGCAGCGATAGCAATATAAGCGAGCTGATCGGAACACATATGGATGTCACCGAGCAGCACGCAGCAAGGGAACGCCTGGAAAACGCGCTTGTCGCGCTACGCGAAAGCGAACAGCGTTTTCGCGACTACGCCGAGACAGCTTCCGATTGGCTCTGGGAAACCGGGCCAGATCATCGTGTCACTCGCTTGTCCGAGCACACCAGCGATGCGGGGATTCTTTCGACAGGATTGATTGGCCTGCTTCGCTGGGACATTGCGTGCGACACCGAAGAGGAATCCGAGAAGTGGCGTCAGCATCGGGAGACGTTGCAGGCGTATCTGCCCTTTCGGGATCTCGTCTATCGCACCGTGAATCGAACTGGATCTCCTATCTACGTCCGCACGAGTGGCAAGCCATTCTTCGACGGAAACGGTAATTTTCTCGGATACCGCGGGGTGAGCACTGACATCACCGCTATTATTCGCGCCGGCCAGGCCGAACAAGAGCTGCGCAAGGCACAGGCGGAGCTTACACATGTGACGCGTATAACGACTTTGGGAGAACTGACAACTTCTATCGCCCACGAGATAAACCAGCCACTCGCCGCTATTCTCAGCAACGCCGATGCCTGCCTCAGCTGGATGGCTCGCGAAGCTCCCAATCTTGCGGCCGCACGCTCTTCAGTTGAGTGGATCATCGAAGATGCAATTCGGGCAAGCGAGGTGATCCGTAGCATACGTGCGCTCGCGAAGAAGGGCGAAATCGAGATGGTGCCGCTCGACATCAATCAGGTGGTGAGGGATGTCGTTGCACTGGTAGCACGAGAGCTGACGAGCCACCGAGTGACGCTGCGAAGCGAGTTGATGTCCGCGCTGCCCACGGTCCTCGGTGATAGAGTTCAGCTCCAACAGGTGGTTATCAATCTCGTGATGAACGGAATCGAGGCCATGGAAGCAGTTACGGACCGGCCGCGAGAGCTTCTTATTCAGTCATCTACGGACGATCTGGGTTACGTGCAGCTTGCGGTAAGCGATTGCGGCGTCGGAATCGCTGAGAACGACGCCGACCGCGTCCTGGATCCCTTCTTCACCACTAAGCCGAGCGGCTTAGGAATGGGCCTTTCCATTTGCCGGTCGATCGTGGAAGCTCACGGAGGGCGGATTTCAGTTGTTCAGAAAAATGGACCGGGCGCGACTTTCCAGTTTGCCCTGCCGCAGCATAAGGAGGCCATATCGTGACAGGACGGTTTAACTCGCCAGGAGAAGTCGGCAATGCCGAGGCTTCGACAAAGGCGATCGTCTTTGTCGTCGAGGATGACATCTCCATGCGTCGTTCGCTGACGAACCTTTTTCAATCGGTTGGGTTGGACGTCGTGGCATTCGGATCGGCGCGCGAAATGCTACAAAGCACAATTCCAGACGTCACAAGCTGTCTAGTTCTTGATGTCCGGCTGCCAGGCTTGAGCGGCCTTGACTACCAGACGGAGCTGGCCAGATTAAACATACACATCCCAATCATTTTCATTACCGGCCATGGCGACATTCCCATGACGGTCAGAGCCATGAAGGGAGGTGCGATCGATTTTCTCAGCAAGCCCTTCCGCGACCAGGAGCTGCTTGATGCGGTGGTCGCGGCGACCGAGCGCGACCACAAGAGGCGGGAAGCGCAGCGAACCGTCGCGAATCTGCAGTCATTATTTGAGACCCTCAGCCCACGAGAGCAGGCAGTGATGAAACTCGTCGCAGCCGGCCTGATGAACAAACAGGTAGCCGCCGAACTTGGGCTCGCCGAGATCACCGTCAAGATCTACCGAGGACACGTAATGAAAAAGATGCGTGCCCGCTCGCTAGCTGACTTGATCAGGATGAGCGAGACTCTGGGAATTGGCGCCAATCGTCCTGAACAAACCCAAGTATGATTTTACAATTTCATCACTTGAGCCCACTTTGCTTCGAAAGTGGCTGACGCTTTGACAGCCGCTGTACTGCGTTGGGAGGGCTCATCTTGTCCACGCCATTGATTTCCGTCGTTGACGACGACGCCTCAGTCCGCGCGGCGACAGAAAACCTTTTGAAATCGCGTGGCTATGTCGTGGAGATATTTGCGTCGGCCGAGGCCTTCCTGCGATCGCCGCAGTTGATCGAGACGTCCTGTATCATTACCGATGTGCAGATGTCGACGATGAGCGGGTTGGAACTGCTGGCAGAGGTCCGGACGCGTGGGTACGACGCACCGTTCATCTTCATTACAGCTTTCCCCGACGAGCGCGTGCGTGCCTCAGCTCTGGACGCCGGAGCGATTGGATTTCTCGCCAAACCATTTGCCGGACAAGAGTTACTCAAATGTCTCAACACCGCACTGAAGGCATATGGCGCTCGAGGCGGTATCTGATTGCAACCCGCTCGTTTAGTTCAAGTCCGATCTAACGCGCCAGAATGAAGATCCCACGGACAAGCATTGTCTCGCAATCGGAACCGCAACTTGCTCTAAATTTATATCGGCTGGCAGCAACGAGGACACGGGGTGCGTGGAGACCTGACTTGTTCTAGGTCGACGCGTAACGAAAGCGCTGCACCCGACCCGGAATTTGACTTTGATGCAACTAGACCTCAGCACCGGGATACCTGTCGAGCGCGACAGCAACGAAAAAGTGCCCCGCGCCTAACGTGACACTTGATCCTGTCATATCCCTTCGGGCTAATAGTCGCACCGGTCGATGTGGGCGGCCACACGGCAGGTACGAGGGATTTCTAGATTTGAAAACTGGTTGCATTCCCACAAACGGAAGCAACGAAACGCAAGCTGAACGGGTCGCAGCCGAGACCTCATCGCCTGAACAAAAAGCTCTGCAGCCTCACTCCACAGTGACCGATTTCGCGAGATTTCGCGGCTGATCGACGTCCGCGCCCCTTGCAACCGCGGCATGATAAGCCAAGAGCTGGACCGGAATAGCATACACCATCGGCGTAAAGTTTGCGACCATTGGTGGCAGCACAATCGTCGCGAGCGTGTCCACCGTCGCTTCGGAAGCCCCCTTCGCATCGGTGACCAGGATAATGTTTCCTCCCCGGGCCGCCACTTCCTGCATATTCGAAACCGTCTTGTCGAAGACGCGGTCGTAAGGCGCGATTACGACTACAGGAACAGCCTCATCGATCAGCGCGATCGGTCCGTGCTTGAGCTCCCCAGCAGCATAGCCTTCTGAATGGATATAGGAAATTTCCTTCAGCTTAAGCGCGCCCTCAAACGCCAGAGGGGCCGATGTGCCCCGACCTATATAGATCGCAGCCCTCGCCCCGGCCATATGATGAGCGAGCTTCTCAATCTGTGGCTCGACCAACAGGGCCGCGGCAATCAAACGCGGCACTTCAATGAGCTCTCGCACGAGGTTCGATTCTTCGATTTCAGACAGCTTGCCGCGCTCTATACCTGCTTTGATGGCGAGCACCGCCAATACCATCAGCTGACATATGAATGCCTTGGTAGACGCGACGCCGATTTCTGGTCCTGCCAATGTCGGCAGAACGGTCTCGCTCTCGCGCGCAATCGTCGACGTCGCGACATTAACTACAGATATCGTGTGTAAGCCGTGTTCCTTAGCGTATCGCAACGCAGCCAGTGTGTCGGCGGTCTCGCCCGACTGGGAGATGACGATCGCGAGATCACCTCGGCGCAGAGGCGCTTCCCGGTAGCGGAACTCGGACGCGACATCGATCTCGACAGCTAAACGCCCCAGCCGCTCGAACCAATATTTGGCGATGTGGCCGGCGTAACTTGCCGTACCGCACGCAATAATTGAAATCCGTTGAATGGAACTGAAGTCGAACGGCATCGTCAGCGGCATGGCGACGCGCGTGGCTGCTATGTCCAGATAATGGTTCAATGTCTTGCCGACTACTGCCGGCTGCTCGTGAATCTCCTTGGCCATGAAGTGGCTATAATTCGCCTTGTCCGAAAGGAGAGACGATACGACAGATTTCGATGTTGCCCGCTGGACGATAGAGCGGCCTGCGCCGTAGATCACGCACGTCGTGCGCGTAAGCTTGGCACAGTCACCATCTTCAAGATAAGTAATGGTGTCGGTCAAAGGCGCAAGCGCGATCGCGTCCGATCCTAGATACACTTCGCCGTTTCCATGTCCAATCGCAAGGGGCGAGCCTTTGCACGCACCGATCAAAAGATCGTCGTGCCCCTTGAAAAGGAACGCCAATGCGAAGGCACCGCGTAGCCGCGGCAGCGATGCCTGCACAGCATCTTGCGGCGAGTAGCCGTTCTTTAGATAAGACTCAACGAGGTGCGGCACCACCTCGGTGTCCGTCTCTGAATCAAAGTCGGCGCCATTCCGCTCCAACTCAGCGCGCAGCTCTCGGAAATTCTCGATGATGCCGTTGTGGACGACCGCGACATTTTCAGTCGCATGCGGGTGAGCGTTGTTCTCCGTCGGCTTTCCATGAGTCGCCCAGCGGGTGTGACCAATGCCGCTTTGACCTGCCGGCGGACGATCGCGGAGCCGATCTTCGAGGTTTCTCAGCTTACCTTGAGCGCGGCGGCGCTCAATACGCAGAGCTTCGAGAGTTGCAATACCCGCTGAGTCGTACCCACGATATTCCAGTCGCTTGAGCGAGGCGACCAGATTTCCAACGACTGGACCACGCCCCAAAATGCCAACAATTCCACACATATCAATCTATGGAGTCCCAAGTTAAGGAATCTAACGTCGAAAGCGCACCGGCTCGGCGGAAGGATGGTGCAGGTGCGCCTGCGGCACCGCACAAACAGCCTTTACTCGGAGGCACGGGTAGTCGCAAAAAGTCGCCGGAAGACCTCGTGCAAATAGTCTTGCTCCAGGAAATGAGGACATTCGAACCGTTCGCAACGCCAATCATCTTCCGGCACGACAGATCTACTTGACTGATCCACTTAGGCTGATGCTCTCTTTCACCCCGCATTTTAAGTTTCCAATCGACGTGAGCTACGATACTCGGCTGCCTCGCGTAATCGATCGGGCGACAGCTCAGTCGTTGAGTTTCAAGGCACCTGTCTTGGTCATGGTTATAGAATTGGCGTCGAAGCTCAATTGTACTAACGTAACCTTTCGATATATCGAAATGTTCAAAGGTCTATACCAACGTTTGCCCGTCTTCGAATTTGTCTTGCGTCGCTGTCCATTGCTCGCAGCACAATTTAGCGATTAGGGGAGGCGCGAGAAGGGTCTGCTATCGGAAGCCTCACCTCGTGACTCCTCTAAGCCCTGATAAGACCACGCGAATGCTCACATGCACGCAAAGATAGATCAGGGTCAGAGATGGATGACACCTGTCTCGTGGGAAATCGCAGTGAGGCAAGCGCGCTAGGTCGGACGTGATGGCGCTTACACTTCATCTCGCCTGCTCAGGATCATCGTCGACGCGTTCCCTTGACTTCCGTCTCCATGACCAAGGCCTTGGCAAAGGCCAGCATGGCTAACGCCATAAACAGCGATGCGACAGTCAACGAGGGTAATAGGCCTATCCTCTTTGCCAGCCACCCTGCCAAGTAAGCAGGTTGGCCTATAAATCAATGTATATGGTGTGGATTACCGCATGGTGTGTATGACTCGGGCTTACGATCGCGCTTCAATCGAGGGGCCGCGTGTGGATCTAGATCTTCCAGGAAGCGGCTTCGCAATGATTTTCAGCGCGAGACTCTTTCCTCCCAAAACTAAGGGAGACCATGACGGCTCACAATTCAAAGCGGCGCGTTGCGTTGGTCACAGGCGTTACAGGGCAGGATGGCGCATATCTCGCCGAGCATTTGCTCTGTCTCGGCTACACGGTGCATGGGGTCAAGCGCCGGTCGTCCTCCTTCAACACGGCGCGCGTCGATCATCTCTACACAGATCCGCATGCCGACGACGTGCCGTTCCTAATGCACTATGGGGACATGACGGATTCGTCCAATCTGATCCGGCTCATCCAGCAGATCAGGCCGACGGAGATCTATAACCTGGCCGCCCAAAGCCACGTCCAGGTCAGTTTTGAGAGCCCGGAATACACCGCCAATGCGGACGCAGTTGGTGTGCTGCGCCTCTTGGAAGCCATCCGTATCCTCGGCATGGAAAAGGAGACGCGCTTCTATCAAGCTTCAACCTCAGAGCTTTACGGCCTTGTGCAAGAGGTGCCACAGAAGGAAACCACGCCATTCTATCCGCGCTCTCCCTATGCCGTCTCCAAACTCTATGGCTATTGGATTACGGTAAACTACCGTGAAGCCTATGGCATGTTCGCCTCCAACGGCATCCTATTCAACCATGAGAGTCCAATCCGCGGCGAGACGTTCGTGACACGCAAGATCACGCGAGGGGTCGCCCGCATCGAGGTCGGCATCGAGACCAAGCTCTATCTCGGAAATCTCGACGCTAAGCGCGACTGGGGTCATGCCCGCGACTATGTCGAGGGCATGCATAGGATCCTGCAGGTCGACGAGCCCGATGACTTCGTGCTCGCGACCGGCCAGACCCGATCGGTCCGAGAGTTTGTCGAGTTGGCGTTTGCTGAGGTCGGTCGCTGCATCGAATGGCGCGGCAAGGGCATCGAGGAAATCGGAGTCGACAAAGCGACAGGCAAGACCCTGGTGCAGGTCGATCCGACCTATTTCCGTCCGACCGAAGTCGATCTGCTGATCGGTGACCCCAGCAAGGCGAGCGCGAAACTCGGCTGGGCACCGAAGACGCCGTTCTCACAATTGGTAAAGGAAATGGTCGTTAGCGATCTCATCCAAGCCAGAAAGGACGCAGTAAATGGGACAGCGCGGTGTTTGAGCTGAAAGGCAAGACGGTGTTCGTCGCTGGCCATCGCGGCATGGTCGGCGCAGCGCTGATGCGCCGACTTGCATGCGAGCAGGTCGATTTATTGACGGTGTCGCGCAGCCAGGTTGATCTGCGCGACCAATCCGCAGTGAATCTTTGGTTCGCTGCGAAGCGGCCGCAGGTCGTGTTCCTGGCGGCCGCCAAAGTTGGCGGCATCGTCGCGAACAACACCTTTCGCGCCGAGTTCCTCCGCGACAATCTGGCAATATCGAGCAACGTGATCCAGGCGGCTCATGCCAACAGATCCCAGAAGCTGATGTTCTTCGGCTCCTCCTGCATCTATCCGCGGCTGGCGCCGCAGCCCCTGCGGGAAAGTTACCTGTTGACCGGCCCGTTGGAGCCGACCAACGAGCCCTATGCCATCGCCAAGATCGCTGGCATCAAGATGGCCGAGGCTTATCGCAGCCAATATGGCGCCGATTTTATCAGCGTGATGCCGACCAATCTGTACGGCCCCGGTGATAATTATCACCCTGAATATAGCCACGTCTTTGCCGGTCTGATCCGCCGGTTCCACGAGGCCAAGATATCGGGCGCCAACAATGTCGTCGTGTGGGGAACCGGCACGCCACGCCGCGAATTTCTTTACGTCGACGATCTCGCCGACGCCTGCGTTTATTTGATGAAGACCTACTCCTCGTCGGAACCAGTCAATATCGGCACCGGCAACGACAGCAGCATCGCCGAGCTGGCACTCATGATTGCGGCCGCCGTCGGCTTTCGCGGTGAGATCAGCTTCGATACGTCGCGCCCCGACGGAATGCCGCGCAAGCTGCTCGATGTTGGTCGGCTGTCGAGGCTCGGCTGGCGTGCCACCACCTCCCTCAAGGACGGAATTGAGCTAGCATACCAAGCTTTTCGAACTGAGAGCGATCGACGGCAGCAGAGTGATCGGCTTGATCTCGATAAAGCAGTCTGCAACCCGAATTAGATCATAGCAAAGTAACCTGTTATCTCGGGATGCGCTTTGCTCGAATTGATAGTCCCCCTCTTCTAACAAGCGAGCCTTGGTTTTCTTTTGCCCCAGCGAAACTGGCTTTCGAGGTTCAGCAGCAGAGACTCTCCGACCCACCTCCAAACTAGCGGCCGGCCGCGGATCACCACGTCGAGTGCCCAGCAAGGGATATTATATCCTTTACGCAATTACGCGAAGATCTCAATACGTTTGAAACGTGAAGTGATCCTATTGCACCTCGCAGAGAAACGCTGTGATGGTCATTGCTTGGCCATCTCCGCATCTGAAGTGCTTGTAAAGTCGAGCTCGGCAAGGTTCGCACGATTTGAGCTCGCAGCGCCACGATGGTTGGAAGCGATCGCGACGTAGAGCGCTGGGAGCACGAACAGCGTAATCAGCGTGCCAACAGACATGCCAGCGGCGAGGACGAGCCCGATCGAGAAGCGGCTCGCCGCTCCAGCTCCCGTTGCCGTCAACAAGGGTATGAATCCAGCCACCATTGCCGCGGTGGTCATCAAGATCGGCCGCAATCGGACGCGCGCCGCCATCTCGATGGCCGAGCGACGGTCAAGCCTCTCCCTGAGTTGAAGCTCATTGGCGAACTCAACCATCAGAATGCCGTGCTTGGAAATCAGCCCGACCAGTGTCAACAGTCCAACCTGCGTGTAGATGTTCATAGTCGCCCAGCCGAAGAATAGCGGAAGCAAGGCGCCGACGATTGCCATTGGCACGCTGATCAAAATGACGAGCGGATCGCGCAGACTTTCGAACTGTGCTGAAAGCACCAAAAATATGATGATCAGTGCAAATGCAAACGTAATCGCGATTTGGTTGCCCTCGTGCACATACTGGCGGGCGTCGGCCAGATAGTCGTGACTGAATCCCGCGGGAAGTTTCTTCGCCTCCGCTTCTAGGAAATCCACAGCCTTCTCCATCGTCACGCCGGGCATTGGCACGGCCTGAAACGTCGCGCTATTGAGCTGGTTATAGTGGGTGAGCGCGCTAGGATCGGTCGCGGTCTCCGTCGAAACTACGGTGGACAGCGGAAGCATCGATCCGGTCGCAGTCTTCACATAATAGCTACCGATTGCTTGCGGAGCTAAGCGCTCCTCCCGCGGCACCAGCGGGATCACCTGGTAGGATCGGCCCTGCAAGTTGAAGCGGTTGATGTAGTTTCCCCCAAGTAGGGTGGCGAGCGCGTTACCGATCGTCTGCATGGTAATGCCAAGCTCATTAGCTTTGGATCGATCAACCTTGATTCGTACCACCGGCTGGTTGAACTCGAGATCGGAGTCGCTCACCACGAAAAGACCGCTCTTCTGCGCGGCATCCTTTAGCTTCGCCATCTGCTCGTAAATGGATTGAAAGCCCAGCGTCGAATTTAGGACCATCTGCACTGGTAAGCCATCTGAACCACCAGGAAGGGGGGGCAAGCTAAAGGCAAAAGCGTTAACGCCCTCGATCTTGGATAGTTCTGTCTGGACAAGTGACTTTAGTACACTCGATGATCGATTGCGTTCATCCCACGGCTTAAGCAACATGCCGGCCATGCCGCTCTGCGTTCCGCTAGTACCATTGAGTACGAAGCTGAGGTCGGTCTCTGGAAACTTCTTGAACATATTTCCAAGCTTGGTGCCGTAATAGTCGAGGTAGTCGATATTGGCGTATTTCGGCGCTTTCATCAGCGCGAATACGATGCCTTCATCCTCCTCCGGCGCGAGTTCCTTGGAAATATTCATATAGAGAAAGCCAACAAGGCCCAACATGGTCAGCGCAAACAGACCAGCAACTGGGCGATAGTCAAGCGAGCGGTCGAGCTTGCGGCCATACCATCGTGTTACGGCACCGAAGCCGCGGTTCACAAGCATCGCAAATCGTCCCCCATCGGCGCGCTTTAGGAATAGCGAGCACATCATGGGCGATAGCGTCAAAGCGATTACACCAGACACAATAACCGCTCCCGCCAGCGTAAACGCGAACTCCCGAAATAGCGCGCCTGTCAGGCCGCCGAGAAAGCCAATTGGGGCAAATACCGCAGCCAAGGTAATCGTCATGGAGATAACGGGACGGACAATCTCGCGCGCGCCGCTTGTCGCCGCCGCTAGGGGCGTCGCACCTTCTTCCAAATGACGATGAATGTTCTCGACCACCACGATCGCGTCGTCCACAACAAGACCGATCGCGAGAACCATCGCAAGGAGAGTCAGCAGATTAAATGAAAACCCCAATGCTAACATCATGGTGCAAACGCCAATGAGCGACAACGGAATAGTGACCAGCGGAATGATGACCGACCTCACCGATGCCAGGAAGAGAAAGATCACAATCAACACGACGACGGCTGCCTCGATGAGTGTCTTCCCCACCTCGTCGATAGACGATTGAATAAATGCGGTAGAGTCGTAGGCCACTTTCATCCTCACAGATGGCGGAAGGCTGCGCTCGAGTTCCGGAAGCAATGCTCGAACGCCCTTCACTATGTTTAGCGGATTGCCCTGCGGGCTTGCCTGAACACCTATAAAGACTGCGTGCTCGCCGTTCATCGTGACGCTAGTGTCTGTCGTCTGCGCGGCAAGTTCGACTGACGCAATGTCCTCGATGCGCACAAGTCCACCGTCTTTTGCTTTGACGATCATCCGCTTAAACTCATCGACACTCCGCAAATCAGTATTGGCCGTAACATCGGAGATAGTGAAAAAGCCTTTGATCTGGCCGGCCGCAGCCTGGAAGTTGTTAGCGGCGATTGCAGCTGAAACCTCAGCCGGTGACACGTCGTGCCCGGCCATTCGCGCAGGATCGAGCCACACTCGCATCGCAAAACTCTGGCCACCTAGCATCTCTGCTGCTGCCACGCCGTCGACGGTTGAGATAACCGGTTGCACCACGCGCGAGAGGTAGTCGGAGATCGCGCTCGCGGCAAGTTCCTCGCTGGAGAATGCGATAAACATGACAGGCGTGATCTGACCGGTCGACCTCGTGACAACCGGATCGTTGGATTCCTTCGGGATCAGGTATTTGACTGAGTTAACCTTGGAGAGCACCTCCGTGAGCGCTTCATTGGAGTCAAAATTAAGCTTGACGTGCACTTGAATGGTCGAGGTACCAAGCACCGATGACGACGTGATGTAGTCAACGCCCTCAGCGGACGCGACTGCTTGCTCGAGGGGTGTGGTGATGAACCCCTGGATCATATCCGCGGAGGCACCAGGATAGGAAGTCGTGATACTGATGACCGTATTGGATAGCTTGGGATATTGCCGGATCGGCAGTAGGGTGGCAGCACGCAGGCCGGTCAGCAAGATCAAGAGACTGATGACGATAGACAGTACCGGGCGCTTGATGAAAAGCTCGGTAAACGCCATGAAACTTGTCCTTTAACCCTGTAATGCAAATTCGCCCGCAAATTTCACCACGACGATGATCATCGAGACGGCGACTGAACCAGAGGGGCCAGCACGAGCGACACGTTACTGGCTGCTATAAACAGCTCAGACGCACGCGAGCGAAGACGTCTCATTTCGCAACACATTTTCGTCGCTGAATTGAATGCTGTTCCGCTGATCTGGCAGGATCGCGATCTCGACAACTATGAAGCTCCTGCCCTTTTTGTTGCTATCGGCCAAACGGGGCCGACTCAGATGTTCGTCTCAACAGCTGATTGAAACGCGCCGACTTCTTTACAAGGCACCAGCTCAGACTTCGCTCCGCCCATCAGATCGGCTGATCTAGATTCGACATCGAAAGTACAACGATCTAACCGATGCTCAACTCTACAAAGGTAAGTAGGTGATATAGCAACGGCTGTGAAGCACTATACAAAGGTTTGTCGAAGGGCCGCTGATTCTGCGCACGCGCTACCGCTTCGCTAGCCCGCCGAACAGAGCCGGCTCGTAGCTCTCCCATTGGTGCCTGCCCGATGCCTCTCCGAACAGACGAGCTTTTATCTCAGCTCAATATCCAGGAAGCAGTGTGGCTACGCATTGCGCTACTGAGCTGGCAACGCCAATATTACGTTGTCGATCAGCCGTGTTGAGCCGACGTAAGCGGCCGCACAAAGCGCCGCGGAACGGTGCAGTGGACTGTCCGCAGCTTTGAGAGTGTCACCATCAATAAGTTCAAGATACTGTAGCCTGTCGACTGCCTCTAAATGCTTCTTCGCGACTGCAATCAGCTTTTCAACGTGGCGCTCTCCCGAGCAAAATTCGTCCAGCGCTGCGGATAGTCCACGACTGATCGCAAGGGCCCGCTGACGCTCTTCTTCGCTGAGATAGCGGTTGCGGCTGCTCATCGCGAGGCCATCCTGCTCGCGAACGGTCGGTACGGTGACAATTTTGATCGGGAGATTGAGATCAATTGCCATACGACGCACGACGGCGCATTGCTGAAAATCCTTCTGCCCAAAAAACGCAACATCCGGCTGCACCATGTTGAACAACTTGGATACGACAGTCGCGACGCCGCGAAAGTGTCCAGGCCTGAAGGATCCACACAGTGGTTTCGCGAGATCGCCCGGCTCAACGAAGGTTTGGAAATCGATCGGATAAACTTCATGCGCGCCGGGCGCGAAGAGGATCGCGACACACCGACCGCGGCACAGTTCTTCATCACGCAAGAAGTCGCGCGGATAGCTGCTGAGATCTTCATTTGGTCCGAACTGAGTCGGGTTGACGAAGATGCTTACGACGGTCACATCGCATTGTGCCTGGCTCGCCGCGATGAGCGCCAAGTGACCATCGTGCAAATAGCCCATCGTCGGCACGAAGCCGACCCGTTGATCGGCACTGCGAGATTTTTCAAGAGTACGGCGAAGTTCAGCGACCGTGGTGATTGTGTGCATTTCGAGCTCTACATTAAATTGAATTGGACGGCACCCAGTTGGCAATGGCCTCGCCAATCCCTTCCGGAACTCGATAGGACTCTTGCGGTCCGGGGAATGCACCACCGCGGACATCCGCGGCCCAGCGAGAAAGCGCATCTTGCAACTCCTGAAAGCCTTCCACATAGGCGCGGACGAATTTCGGACGATGACCTTCAGTCAGGCCCAGCACGTCGTGAAACACGAGCACCTGCCCGGAACAGTAAGGACCAGCACCGATTCCGATCGTTGGTATTGTCAAGGAATCCGTCGCTCGAGCGGCAAGCTCAGCCGGGATGCCCTCCAACACCAAAGCGAAACAGCCGGCTTCCTGAAGACAGTGAGCATCGTCGAGCAGCCGCAGCGCTTCGTCCGCTTTCCGACCCTGCACTTTGAAGCCGCCCATGACATTGACGCTCTGGGGCATAAGACCAAGGTGACCCATCACAGGAATCTCGCAATCTACAAGGGCACGAACCATGTCGATTCTCTTGCCACCGCCCTCGAGTTTCACCGCAGCGGCGCCTCGCTGCAGAAATCCGCCAGCGTTGCGTATGGTTTCCTCGACGCTGACGTGGAAGCTGAGAAAAGGCATATCGGCGACTAGCAGAGCACGAGGCTTACTGCGTACTACGGCTTCGAGATGATGGTTCATCATCGCAACGCTCACTGGGAGCGTGTTTTCGAAGCCAAGGCAAACATTACCGACACTGTCGCCGACAAGAATGATATCTACAGAACGGTCCGCGATACGCGCCCCAACCGCATCGTAGGCAGTTGTCATGACGATACGCCGGCCGTCTTGTTTCCACCGCTGCAGAAATGGAATTGTAATTCGGTCGATCGGCTGCTCTGAAACGTGATTCATTTGGACCTCAGTCTGTTTTGCGGTGCGAGGCTGCAAAGCCTCGAATTGACTCGTCAATTAGTTCAAAGTCTGCGCGGGTCCAGGAAGAGCCCTTTGAGGCGTATGCCGGGCCGCATTGCGATTGTCTCGTCCGGGCTGGTGAAGAGGACATGATCATGCGCGAGGGCGTTCGACGTCACAATGGGGATCCACAGCGTTCGTACTCTTCGAGTATGTCAGACCATCAGCAGTCTGGTTGCTGCAAACGGAGGTTAGTCTCTTCGGCCCCAACTCAACTATCTGGTGTTCGTCCAAGGACAAACAGCACGCAATGAGTTGGTCGCTGGCTTAACGGATCAGCGCATCGGTGCCGTTGAGAGCTGCGTGGGGGGAGTGACATCGGCGAATATCCGCTCCCCCGGAGCTCTTATTCCGGACCTTAACGAATCTCCCTAGTGAAATAGGCCGCTGAAATTGGGATGTGGATCGAGGTTGATCGAGCCGCGACAATGAAAGTTGCCTTCCTCTCATGGCTCGCAACGAACTGTCTTCTCATTTGAAGATCGTTGAGCCTCCCGCACCGCGTACCTTCCTAAGGACTGTGAGAGAAAATTGTCAACCTCAGCAGGAGCAAAAGAAATCGAGCCTCGGAAAGGGCCCGCAGAAGGATGAAAATCCTTTTGGTTGCGCCATCAAGACCAGAAGTCTTTCTTGTGTTTGCAGGCACGAGTTGTTGAAAGCCCACACCTGGTGTCACAGACATGCTACCCGAACCGGCGCTTTTCCGTGCGCCCCTTCTAGAATCGTGCGTATACGGGCGGCAATCTGTCGTGCTTCCTTCGGCCGCAAGTTCGACTTCATGCAATCGAGTATCGCGAGCATCGCCTGAACTTCGTCGATGTTAAGTGTGGCGACCTTGCGGTCTGATATTCCCAGAGACTGATCGGCGGCCCGGGCCTGATTGGCTGCAAGGACCGCAAGCGCTTGCGCCCGCAGGGAGGCGATATGCCGCTCCAACATATGCATTTCTTGGCCTATAGCTGCCCTGCGGGCTGATGTCGCAAGGGCTGGTGGCCAACCCATTCAGGAAGAACGGGCTGGCCACCTTTGCTCCCATGAGGCTCAAATTCTCAGGGCTACAAAGTAGTACCTTGGAGAAGTACCGAAGGGCACCTACCAAAATCGGTTGGTTTCATCCTCGTCAGCGGCTTCCTAGGGTGGGTCTCTGCCTTGAACAACTTGGAGACACAGCACGTGCAGACGCGTGCGCGGCAAAAGAGAATAAAAGGCCAACGCTCACGACCGACGCGAAATGTTGGCGGAGTATCCAGACGCAGCGCGATAGAAGAAGTGCGTTAGTAAGATTATCCGAGAGCTCGAAAGCCGCGACAGGAGCTACCACGTTGAAGAACTGGCGTCGCTATCGGTCATCGTTCCCCAATTGGCGGACATAATTGCACCAGGATAACAGCAACAGAATCTAGTCAGGCATTATCGTTCTCTTCCAGAGAGATGGTGATGATTGATCGGAGGCAGTGCGGGCGCGACTCGGCGCCGCTTGGTTGCTCTGGAGCAGACGCTGTCCCTACCCCGCCCGCACTGCCAGCTGAATTTATGAGAAGCTGATTCGGAGGCTTTCCTCCACGCGGGGAAGCGCTTTGTCCCTGCCACTCAGCTAACCTCCAGACTCTGCCTCACGCAGGGGCAAGAAACAGATGGAGTGCGCATGGCTTAATAAACGAGCGAAATTGGCGGAACGAGACCCAATCCTTGAGTTTGGAGCAGTGCGAACGCGGCTCGGCGCCTGAGGCCTGGGGGCATCTTGAGGCACTGTCCCTGCCGCATCCGCACTGCAATGAGCTTACCGGAAGCGTAACTCGGCACATGGTGGTCCTTCAGCTCATGTGCCGTCCCTGCCACGCCCTCGTTAAACCCGTCCGCTCTTTATCGAAGCTGGCTTACCGAAAGCTGACAGACTTGGACTTCAACTTCACAAACGAAATGTGGCCCACCTCGGCCGCTTCGCTTACGCCTCAAACAATAGATTCGGCGTGCTTGACGACAGCGGCAGGGGGCCTACGCGCCGGTTTGGCGTTCGCCCAGTCCACTGCTAATTTGAGATTAATGGCGTCATGACTTCAGGTGCGGTTCTTCGACGGAGCAGGATTGCCCAATCGGATTGCGCATCAGTTGGTTTCAAGCGCAAATGCCTCGCGCCGCTTGCCGGGCCACCTTCCACGATGGTTTCTCAAATCGATGCATGGCTCCGATCCCTCAAAATGAAGTTGTCAGGCTCCATCACGGCCATCAGCCTGCAGGCGCTAACGCTTGACACAATCGACGCTTGGAGAGGCTGCGCGGATGCGACTCGGCGTCTATTGCACCGGGGGAGGATGGATAAACGCGCCAACTCTGCCGCATCCGCTTCGCAGGACAGCTAGGGGCGACATGACTAGGCACCCCAATTAGAAAAGGAAGGTACTATCACGTTCCACTAGATCTGTAGGTAGCCTCGGGGGATCATAAGACTAGCCCACCCCGCTTTCCCGTGAGGCTCGTCGCCTCAGGGTACCGTGAGACTTTAGCGTGAGAGGGGCCTTGGGTGACCTACCAGCATTGGTGGTCTTACACACTAAACGAATAAATTGTGACCAGACTTGACGACCGAGCGAGTTAGCGCCGCTTAACCTCCAGAACGATCACATGATGTCTTCAGCTGCCCTAAGAAGGAGCGAGCACAACCTAAGGTAACACGCAGCCGCCGCATTTCGTCATAATGGCTGGAACGACCTGGGAATGTCCTGCCATCGTGAAGCCGACCAAGTTCGGATACCAACGAAGACTCCAGGCGCTCGTCGCTCAGTTGTTGATTGCATCGATCGCCTAGCGTTCACCATGCCAGCGATCTTGCGCTCCCTGGATCCCTCGCCGCGCACATGCGATGACCAGTTCGCGCGTCGTTTGTCCGTGAAACGCTACGGAATATCGTCAACGTACTTGATGGGCACCAATGGCGCGGGTCCCCGACCGATTGGCTCTAGTTTAAACGATTGCCGATTTGAGACCTCGGCATTTAGAATTGCAACCAGCGCTTCGATCCCAAGGCGCTTATGCAGGCGCGCGGCATCGAATAAATGAAAGGAAGAATTTCATAGGAGCGCCGCCCGACGTCAAGGGATTGGGGATCGGGGTGCTCAGCAGTAGCGATCAGGATGTTCGGCCAGTATTTTTATTCTTCTTCTACCGGTTCAACGCGGTATGCACGCCCATTAGCGCCGTTGTCGTCATACCAGAACCTCACTCGCGCGCCGACTAAAAGCGGAACGTCGCAATTGATCACAGTTCGGTCTGTGAAATAATGATCCTGTGCCTCGCCATCCGCATGCAGAAAGCCGTAGTAGCCGCGATCGTTCGGCTTGATGCCGGCCAAGCGTTTCAGGCGTTTGCAGCAGCTGGACATTCCGGGCGCGAGGGTTTCGCCCCATACGTCGTATGCCATAATCAAAGCTAACCCTCGTATGCGGCGCGTCTATCTCGCTCGTGCCGCAGCCGACGAGATCGCGCTCATCAAAGTAGACGGTTAGCTCACGGTCGCAACTCCTGCCAAGCACAGCGTCGATGATATAGCCGAAGTGCCGGCTCCGATTGTTGCGGTCTTCCCGGAAAACGATGATTCGGCCCTCAGCCATGGGAGAAACCTGCGAACTTGTTTTCAGGGGAGCGGAGATTGCGTTATAACGCGAATTCGGTAGTGACTTCGCTCCGAAGGGGCGGCCTACCGACGAACGCAATCAAAGTTTTCAGAGGCCTCTAGGTCTCTGCGCCCAGGGGCTGCGCGGTCGGTTCATAAACCATCGTCTGAGCGCCGAGCGCCCGCGAAACGAGGCCTTTTTCGTCGATCGTGAGCTTCTGACCTCGCATAGCGGCAGCACGCTACGGTAGTCGCGATTTCTGCGGTCGGCCAAACAGCTTGCGTTCCCAAAAATGAAGTTACGTAAGCGCTGCGATGACAGCTGGGGCGATGCAAGCGGCCTTTGGCGCATATTTTGCGACCGCCCCGAATTCTCGCAGGATCTCTCGCTGTGGGTTTGGAGACTTCGCATGTGATGCTGTGAGGAGATCAATTCTTGAGGTTATCCGCTCGGCTGCGAAAATTGGCCGGAAAGAGAAGCGGGCTGCCTTCGTCGACATCACCGCTCGCCAAGATTTCTGTGACCACGTCAATCGGACGGAACCTTGCGTACGCACAATGCTTCGGTGGGCTAGTGGCTTTACGCGTTTACCTCTTCGCTCTCGCCAAAAATCTCGACTCATCTGCGATCTCTGATTTGCAGTAAAGATCCGCCCACGTCCTGGACCCCAAAGGGACGTAATCGGCAGGCGTTGACGGCATCAGCAATAAGTCTGCTTCCTCTGCAGCTTAGTTGATGTCATGGAAGCTGTGACCTATCGGATCTAAGAGGGAGCAAGTCGAGTTGCTGCTCGAGATACTGCTGAAAGAGGCGATCTCAGCCGCTTTCCGTGTCGCTGGGCAACGCCGCAGCGCATGAGATGCCGGCCAAGGAATGTGTCGTTATTCTTCAGATCGCGATGTCCGTAGGGTCAAAAATTAGAGGGAGGTAGCGCGGGCCGGCGACCCGCTGTTCAAAGCGACTCTGCATTGACCGGCTCCGCGCTGCCAGCGAAGTCAATGACCAGGTGACTCGGCGCTCGTCGAAGAGGCCCTTGGAAAGCGCTGTCCCTATCACGTGCGCCACCAACTTCGCTCCGCCAGCGTCGCGGTACTGCAACGCTGCCTCCCCGCACCCTTGGGCGACTGCCCGGGGCGCTCTGCCTTTTATCCTCGAGAAATCCCGCAACGCACCTGCCAGATTTGGTCGGTTGAACTGGTTGACGGAGAATTGAGGTGAGACGATTGGTTGTGGCGACGACTACTGCCCCCGCACCAAACTTTACCCCTTATCGTGACGGGATAATGATGAGCTTCTGGCTTGTTCACAGTAGGCACGGATCTGATTGGCGACTTCCGGATCAATGGAGCGTACATGTAACCACCGGCCGTCCCTCAGGAATACCAAAATGTCAGAACCCGAAGGCGTCTCGCAGAATTCGCTGTAGTATCTGCGTCCTTCATCTGAGACAAAATTCGGCAAAAAATCGTAGCGAGCAAGATGCTTGTTGCGGTTGCGCCAAGTGCCTATGAGGGTATGTCTGAATGTCTGTTCTATACCGGAGGGAATTGGGAAGAGAATGACAGCTCGATTATTGTCGTAATCGAACCAAGCCTTTCTAAATTCACCAAAGCTCGCTTTCACCACATCTATGCCAGGTATCATCCCTTGTCCTGTCGAACCCGAAAGCTGTATGCATACCTATTGGTGCCAGCCACTAAGCGGCGGCGCAGGAATAACGGGCATCCGATGTAGAATAGAAAAGCCCTGCAAGGCACCTACCAGATAGGATCGGTAGGCTCTCTATCATGCGACCGCCAACGAGTTCCGCGGTCGCTCATGTCAACCTGAAGGTTAGCTCCCAACGTCTTGATGAGCGCGTGGTCTGCCGTGTGCCGGCGGCCCCTAAGCCAAGATGCCGTTTGGGAGCTGTACTGCAGGGAACAACATAGTCCTCACTAGAGTTCGGCTCTCAGCTACGGCGAGATTGGGTCAGGCAAGGCAAGAAGCGTCGGATGCCATGCACGCGGGAGTCCTCGAGGGTCTTCAAAGAGAAGCACCACGGCTTCTATGTCCAAGACTGAACTATCCTCCCGGTCCCGGGTTTTCACACAAAATCCATGCTCAGGGTTTAGCCGCAGTCGGCCGTCGATCCAAGGCGGCGCCAGGAGCATTTCCAAGCGCCTGGATTGGGCCCGCCTACGTACATTGAGCCATCAGCCACCTCTTCGCCTGCGTCAATGACAGGCTCCAATCCGAGCGAACTGGCGGCGACATCGATAGCTGGAACAATGCCACGTGACTGAGCCTAGACCAGCTGGAATTCGCAAGATAGCGACGTGGCCTTTTCAGCAGCATTAATTCGGCGAAAGCAAAGCCGCTCTCGTCTTTCCTTTTCTTCGCTTAAGCATCCGATTCTGCGGCCAGCTCATAGCCGCCGTTGCACTCGGTGATCATCCGAGCAGGATGGTCGAAATGATTAATCTCTCCCACCTCCTGTCGAGTGGCGCATTCTCAGGTGCTTGCAGGTCGTTGAGCGGTGCGATGGCCTAGGGGTTCGATCGTGCGGGAAGCTGACTGCAAATTTCCCTTGCAGGCGAATCCAGACAAGGCGATCTTACGCCTCGCGCGAGTACTTGCCCGTTTGGCCGCGAGGGAAGATCATGAAAGACAGTTCTTCGATCGAAACGATAGGGAAAAGAGCGACGATCTATGCTCGATTCTCCACCGATCTCCAGAACGAGCGATCGATTGAGGATCAGCTTTCGCTTTGTCAAGGCTATGCCGAGCGGGAAGGCTTAACCGTTGTCAGTACCCACGAAGATCGGGCTCGTTCAGGCGGGTCTGTTATGGGCCGCGAAGGCCTCCTGCGAATGTTGGAGCAGGCGCGGGAGAGGTCCTTCGACGTGGTGATAGTCGAGGCGCTCGATCGCCTCTCGCGCGACATGGAAGACCTCGCGGGCATTCATAAACGGCTGTCGTTTCTCGGGATCGAAATCCGGGCTGTCCACGAGGGGGTCGTTAACACCGTGCTGGTTGGCCTTCGCGGCTTGGTCGGACAACTCTATCGTGAGGACAATGCGCACAAAGTGCGTCGCGGCCAAGCAGGGCGGGTCAAGCAAGGTTTGGCGGGCGGGGGTCTGACATACGGGTACGCTCCGATCCCTGGAAGAAGCGGCGAGCGAGCAGTTGTCGAGACCGAGGCACAAGTGATCCGGCGCATTTTTCAGGAGTACGTGGACGGCTGTACGCCTCGGGAAATCGCGCATGATCTCAACAAAGAGAGGATATCACCCCCGCGGGGTCGAGCTTGGAATGCCTCGACAATCAATGGCAATCATGAGAGGAGCGCCGGCATTCTGCTGAACGAACTTTATATGGGGCGCCTTGTCTGGAACAAGGTCAGGATGGTGAAGGACCCAGACTCAGGAAAGCGCCTGTCACGTCCTAACCCGAAAAGTGACTGGCAGATGACCGAAGTGCCGCATCTTGCAATTGTGAGTCCAGAGCTATTCACGGCCGCTCAGCAACGCAAGGAAGAGCGCCGCCACATCCATCCCAGCCACCAGCGTCGGCCTCGTCGGATGCTGTCCGGACTGCTCCGTTGCGGCTCATGCGGTTCGGGTATGGCAACCAATGGACGCGACAAGTCGGGGCGCGTTCGTATTCGCTGCTCCGCGGCGAAGGAGAGCGGGACATGTTCTGACGCCAAGACTTTTTATTTAGGCGCGGTCGAAAGTGCAGTCCTCAGCGGGCTCAGGGCCGAACTGCGTGCGCCAAAGGTCTTTTCGGAATACGTACGAACTTATCTTGAGGAGCGGAAGCGCCTCCTAGCTAAATCACAGGCAAAGCGGCACCGACTAGAGCAGCAGCTAGGGCAAATAATTCGGGAAATTGAACGACTTGTGGATGCGATTGCGAAGGGACATGGCGATCCATCCGTTCTAGGGCCGCGATCGACTGCCTTAGATGCCGAACGAAAGAGGATATCTGAGGAGTTGCAAAGAGAGCCGCCTGCCCCGAACGAAATTGCGCTGCATCCGGCCATCCTCAAACGCTATGAGGAGCAACTAGGTCGGCTTGAAGAAGGACTAGGTAAAAGTATTAATGCGGGGGATGGAGAGGCTGCAGAAGCCATCAGAGACTTAGTCGAGACCGTCACTGTGTTCCGTGATCCGGAACGCCCGGGTGGGGTAGCCGTCGAGATAGCAGGCCGGCTAAACGCCGTACTCGAAAATGCCTTTCCCAACCAAGTTAGAGGAGTGTGGGGAAAGGTGGTAGCGGGAGAGGGACTCGAACCCCCGACCCCAGGATTATGATTCCCGTGCTCTAACCAGCTGAGCTACCCCGCCACAGGGCCCGCGAACGGCTGCTATGGCCGATCTCGCGAACGCGCGGCATATAAAGAAGGGGGCGGGCGTAAGTCAATCCGCCTTCGCTAAAAGCTTCTGCCTTCGCCAAGGCTTCGGCGGGACAAGATGGCGAGAAACGGCCGATTTGGGCGCCGGATTTGCCCATTTGAAGACCGGACTCGTGGAAAATCCCCCTCACCCGGATCGCATCTCCGACGCGCTCCGGCCTCTCCCCGCAGGCGGGGAGAGGTGAAGGGCGCGAAGGCGTGAAATCGCTTATTTCGGCCGCACGTTGGGGTCGCCGCCGGGGCTGCCCGGGGGCGGGATCACCGGGGTGTTGCCGCCGGTTTCGGGGGCCGGGGCGTGCATCTCGGGGTCGACGCCCGCGGGCGGGCACAGCACGCCGTCGGACTTTGCCAATCTGTCGCCGAGCGGTTCCCGGGACTGGCCGGTGGTGGTGCCATCGGCCTGGCGGTTCGGGCGGTCCTGCGGGGCGCAATTGGCCGCATGTTGCGGGGATGGCGGCGCGGTCGCTTGCGGCGGCGTCGCCGGGGCGGGCGGCGCCTGCGCGATCGCGCTGCCGGAGGCGGCGATCAGCAGGCTGGCCAGGATGATGTTTGATGTCGTGCGCATGGGAGGGAAACGCGCAGGAAGCGCGGCCTGTTCCCGGTGGGAATGCGATGTGATCGGGCTATTCGCCGCGTTCTCGGTGCACCTCTCCCGCTTGCGGGGAAGGAAGCGCACTGCCGGCTTGGCAGGACGCCGGGCAAACCGCGATCAGGCTTTGTGGTAGCGGATCAGCGAAAAGTGCCCCATCGGCGGCATCGGCCTCCGCTCGGCCAGCGTGACGCCGCCGTGCCTGGCGGCCCAGCCCTCGAGGCGGGCCCACGGGAATTCCGGGCGCCAGCCGAGGCGGCGGGCGACGGGGGCGAAGGCGAGCTCGAACAGCTTGCGCGGGCCGGTCTCGGCGCCGATGTGGTTGACCAGGATCAGCTCGCCGCCGGGCTTGAGCACGCGCACGAACTCGTCGAGCGTGCCTTCGGGATCGGGCACGGCGGTGATGACATATTGCGCCACCACCGCGTCGAAGAAGTTTTCGGGGAAGGCGAGGTTTTTCGCATCCATCACCGAGAGCACTTCGACATTGGAGAGCCGAAGCGCACGCACGCGCGCCTGCGCCTTGCGCAGCATCGGCTCGGAGATGTCGACGCCGCAGATTTTCGTGGTGCGCGAATAGTCGGAGAGCGAAAGCCCGGTGCCGACGCCGACGTCGAGGATGCGGCCGCCGATGCGGTCCGCCTCTGCGATGGTCGACTGCCGTCCGGCGTCGAACACCTTGCCGAACACGAGATCATAGACCGGCGCCCAGCGGCCATAGGCCTTCTCGACCCCGGCCCGCGAGATGTCTGCTGCCATGCCCCTGCCCCGGTATTTTTTTAGCCGCGCACCGCTTCAGCGAGCGGCCTCGCTGCGTTGCTTGCGACCTTCGCGGCGGCGCTCTGAATAAAGCCGCCGCCGAGCACGCGCGCCTGCCCTGAGGGCGCGTCGTAGAACACGCAGGCCTGGCCGGGCGAGACGCCCTCCTCGCCGGCGACGAGCTCGACCTCGTAATGACCATCGCTGCCGCGCAGCCATGCCGGCTGGGGGCTGCGGGTCGAGCGCACGCGCACGAACAATTCGAGGCCGGCGCCGATGGCGCGGTCGATGTCGCCGCCGCCGATCCAGTTGACGTCGCGAAGTGCGATGCGGTGCATCTTCAGCGCATCGCGCGGGCCGACGACGACGCGGCGGGTGGCGGCCTCCAGCCGCACCACGAACAGCGGCGCGTGGGCGGCGATGCCGAGGCCGCGGCGCTGGCCGACGGTGAAATTGGCGATGCCGTTGTGCCGGCCGAGCACGCGTCCATCGAGATCGACGATATCGCCGGGGTCCATCGCGTTGGGGCGCAGCCGCGTGATGATGTCGGTGTAGCGGCCCGTCGGAACGAAGCAGATGTCCTGGCTGTCGTGCTTGTCGGCGACGGACAGGCCAAAGCGGCGCGCGAGCTCGCGCGTCTCGGGCTTGGTCATGTCGCCGAGCGGGAAGCGCAGGAAGTCGAGCTGTTCTTGCGTGGTCGCAAACAGGAAATAGCTCTGGTCGCGGTCGGCGTCGGCCGCGCAGACCAGCGCGCGCGAGCCGTCTTCGCGGCGGCGCGAGGCGACGTAATGGCCGGTGGCGAGCGCCTGCGCGCCGAGCTCGCGCGCGGTCTTCAGGAGGTCGCGGAATTTGACGCTGCGGTTGCACTCGATGCACGGCACCGGCGTCTCGCCGAGCGCGTAGCTGTCGGCGAAATTGTCGATGACGGACTCGCGGAAGCGATCCTCGTAGTCGAGCACGTAATGGGGAATGCCGAGTTTTGCCGCGACGTCGCGGGCGTCGTGGATATCCTGGCCGGCGCAGCAGGCGCCCTTGCGGTGGGTCGCCGCGCCATGGTCGTAGAGCTGCAGCGTGATGCCGACGACGTCGTAGCCTTCCGCCTTCAGAAGCGCAGCCGTCGTCGAGGAATCGACGCCGCCCGACATGGCGACAACGACCCTGGTGTCCTCAGGACGGCCTTCGAGATCCAGACTGTTGAGCATGGGCCTTAAGGGTTGTGACGGCGTGCGGCGATCCGCGATTTCATGCTTCTCGCGGGACGTCGGCGATCCCCGGGAACTATAGTTCCCGCAAGGCACGACTGCCCGGTCGAAAGCGGCTGAGAGTAACCTCTTTAATATAGGCGGCATTCCGGTGAAGCAATCACGGGGGCGGCCAGCTTAGGGCAATTCTTGCCGGGGAGGCAGAAATGGCGGGGTCGCAGCGGGCCCTGCGGCGACGGGCCTAAATCTTCAAGACATTGATTTTGCTACATAAATATACTTGGAAGGGCACTGGCCCGCTCCTTGCTCCCCTGACGCCGAAGATGTTTCCAAGGGGTCGCCTGTGGTCAGTCGTACGTCAGATGTCGTGGCCAGCGTGCAAGTGTCGAGCGCGCAGCAAAAGCCTGCGCGGTCGCAGAGCACCAGGGAGCCGTCCGCGAACGACTCCTTCGGGTCGCTGGTCGACAGCAACACCCAGGCGATCAACACCAATGCGGCCTCGCAGGCCCAGGATAGCGCGCCGCGGCGGAACGATTCGTCCTCCGCGGACAAGGGCCCGCGCGACACCTCCTCCACCGATCAATCCTCGCAGAGCAGGGCGAGCGACGACACCGACACCTCCGCGCCCACCAGGAACGACAAGACGAACGACAAGGCGAACGACACGACCACCGATGCGGCCAAGGACGCCGGCACGGTCAAGGACAAGTCCGAGGCGTCAGACGTCAAATCGGCTGATGCATCCGAGAAAACCAAGGACGACCAGACCGAGGGCACCGACACGCTCACCGCCGCAATCGATGCCGCGACAACGGCACCGGCCGACGCGGCGCAGGCCGTGCCCGATCCGAACGCGATCGTGGTTGCCGCGCCGGTCGTCCCGGCCGATCCCAACGCGGCGGCGAACCAGGCCGCCACCGCCTCGCCGCTGACAATCGCCGCCGCCGGCATCGCCGCCAGCGCTTCGACCGCGGCGCAGATCGCGGGCGCCAAGACCGACACCGCCACGCCCGCCGACAAGAGCGCCAAGACCGCCGGCGCCAAGGTCGATGCCGACACCACCGCGACGCTGGCCGATGCCGCGACCGGAGCAACCGACGCGGCCACGACCGACGCCAAGGCGACCGGCGGGCTGATCCCCGTCAACCAGGGCACGCCGAAGACCTCGTTCCAGGCCGCCGTCGCCACCGCGCAAGGACAGTCCGACGTCTCCAATATCGGCCAGGACGCCGGCGCGGCGAACCCCGCCCCGACGCAAGCGCCGGGCACCGCGACCGCCAATGCCGACGCGCATGCGCAAAGCGCCAAGCCGCAGGCAGATGGCGCAGCGACCGAAGCGAAGCCCGGCGCAGCGGACCGGACGCCCGACGCGATTCCGGCTGCACCCGCCGCCCAGGCCCATGCCAATGCGCACGCCGCCTTCAACACCGCCGACACCAGCGCGCAGGCCGCCTCCGCGATGCAGGCGCCGCTGACCAACACGACCTCGACCGCGTCCGCTTCGACCGCGACGCTGACCGCGACCGCGGCCAGCGCGACGGCGGTGCCGATCAACGGCGTGCCGATCGAGATCGCGGCCGCCATCCGCTCCGGCAAGTCCCGCTTCGACATCAGCCTCGACCCGGCCGAGCTCGGCCGCATCGACGTCCGCATCAATGTCGACCGCAACGGCAATGTCACCTCGCATCTCACGGTGGAGAAGCCGGAGACGCTGCAGATGCTGCGCCAGGACGCGCCGCAATTGCAGCGCGCGCTCGACGATGCCGGCCTCAAGTCCGGCAGCAACGGGCTGTCCTTCAGCCTGCGCGACCAGAATTCATCGGGCCAGAACTCCGGCCAGAACAACGACAATGGCGGCAATGCCCGCCGGCTGATCATCAGCGAGGACGACACTGTTGCCGCCGCACCCGTCGGGCGGGGCTATGGCCGCATGTACGGGCCGAGCAGCGGCGTCGACATCAGAGTGTAAAGGAGTATCCGACATGACCACTACGACTGGCGCTACCGCTCCTGCTGTCGTCTCCGGGACGACCGACCTGCCGAAATCCTCCTCGTCGAACTCGCTGAGCTCGACCACGGGATCGACGCTCGCCGGCAATTTCCAGACCTTCCTGACGCTGCTGACGACGCAGCTGCAGAACCAGAACCCGCTGGATCCGCTCGACACCAACCAGTTCACCCAGCAGCTGGTGCAGTTCGCCGGCGTCGAGCAGCAGCTCAAGACCAACGATGCGCTGTCGCAGCTCGTCACCCTGCAGCAGACCACGCAGGCGACCCAGGCGCTGGGCTTCGTCGGCAAGACCGCCCTGGTCGACGGCTCGACCGCGAGCATGACCAAGTCGACAGCCACCTGGCATCTCAACGTGCCGACCGACTCCACCGTCGACATCACCGTCGCCAATGCCAGCGGCCAGACCGTGTTCACCGGCAAATATACCGCCGCCGCCGGCACCGACATTCCCTTCACCTGGAACGGCATGGGCAATGACGGCACGCAATGGCCCGACGGCAAGTACACGATCACGGCGACGGGCAAGGACGTCGCCAACAACACTGTCGGCATCGCCGCCCAGGTGCAAGGCGTCGTGTCGTCGGTCGACCTGACCCAGTCGCCGCCCCTGCTCACCATCGACGGCGCCAGCTACACCCTGAGCCAGGTGAAGAGCATCATCGCCACCAGCAGCAATTAAGGTGCGCGCCGCGCGCCAAACGTCATCCCCGCGAACGCGGGGATCCATGGCCCCAGGGAGAAGTTTGGCGAAGACCAGGGGTTAGGAAGTCATTCTTGGTACTGCTGCCCGCGTCTCATCGATGAATCACGCGGTATGGGTCCCTGCTTTGGCAGGGACGACATTGAGGGCCTTGCGGCGACGCGCCCCGGCTCCATTCGTTAGTAAAGTATTTACGAAGACCCCCTCGACCGGCCCGGATTCCACCGTTCCGCCGGCCGACACGGCGCCGTTCCAGCCATTTTCAACGAGAATTGTATTGAAGCCTTAGGCTTAGCGGATTTTTAAGCCGCCGGGCGTAGGGTTACGGGCGTGAGTTCAGTGGTTGAGAGTTTGTGAGTACGCCATGACAGAACCCCATCGCCCGAGGGTAAAATACGTCATCGGGCCGGACGGCAGTCCGTTGACGATCGCGGATCTGCCTGCACCCGGCACCAAACGCTGGGTCATCCGCCGCAAGGCCGAAGTCGTCGCCGCCGTCCGTGGTGGACTTCTCTCGCTCGAGGAGGCCTGTAGCCGTTATACCCTGACGGTCGACGAATTCCTCTCCTGGCAGTTTTCCATCGACCAGCATGGTCTGGCGGGTCTTCGCACCACCCGCATCCAGCAATATCGCCAGTAGGCGATCCGGAAATCTGCGGCTTTTGACGAAAATCGGCCTCGCCCTGCGAGGCCGATTTTTTTCATATCCGCCCTTTGCGCGACTTTTGTCCGACCTCTTAACCTTCGTTAACCATATCGAAACCATCACCTAGGCAATAATTGCCCAGTCGGCCTTTCCGGTGAAAGCGGCCGAATCTGTTGGGGCGGTTGCTTGCAAGGTCTTGCGGACTTTTTGAAGAGTATCGGCGCCGCCCGGTTCGGGGCGATGATCGCGGTCACCGCCGCGCTCATCGGCTTTTTCGCGTTCGTCATCATGCGCGTCACCACGCCGCAGATGACGACGCTGTTCACCGACCTCAGCGTCGAGGATTCCTCCGGCATTATCAAGGACCTGGAGCGCCAGGGCATCCAGTTCGAGATCCGCAACGAGGGCAGCATCATCATGGTGCCCAAGGACAAGGTCACCCGCCTGCGGATGAAGCTCGCCGAGGGCGGCCTGCCCAAGGGCGGCGGCGTCGGCTACGAGGTGTTCGACAAGTCGGACGCGCTCGGCACCACCTCCTTCGTCCAGAACATCAATCACCTCCGCGCGCTGGAAGGCGAGCTCGCCCGCACCATCCGCGCCATCGACCGCATCCAGGCCGCCCGCGTCCATCTGGTGCTACCCGAGCGCCCGCTGTTTGCGCGCGAGGCGCCGGAGCCGTCGGCCTCGATCGTGGTCCGCGTCCGCGGCTCGCTGGAAGCCCAGCAGATCCGCGCCATCCGCCACCTCGTCGCTTCCGCCGTCAACGGGCTGAAGCCGCAGCGCGTCTCGATCGTCGACGAGGCCGGCCAGCTGCTTGCCGACGGCGCCGCCACCGATCCTGAGCAGGCGGTCGGCGACGAGCGCCGCATCTCCTTCGAGAAGCGGATGCGCAAGCAGGTCGAGGACATCGTCTCCTCTGTGGTCGGCTCGGGCCGCGCCCGCGTCCAGCTCTCCGCCGATTTCGACTTCAACAAGATCACCCAGACCTCGGACAAGTTCGACCCCGAGGGCCGCGTGCTGCGCTCGAGCCAGACCCGCGAAGAGCAGAGCATGACCGCCGACAACAACGGCCAGGTCACCGTCAACAACGAGCTGCCCGGCAACCAGCAGAACAACGGCGTCGCGGCCAAGGACCAGAGCAAGAAGTCCGAAGAGACCAACAATTACGAGATCTCCCGCACCACCAAGACCGAAGTGACCGAGGCCGGCCGGGTCAACCGCATCTCGGTCGCGGTGCTGGTCGACGGCATCTATTCCAAGAACGACAAGGGCGAGCTGGCTTACCAGGACCGTACCAAGGAGCAGCTCGACCGCATCGCCACGCTGGTGCGCTCGGCGATCGGCTTCGACCAAAAGCGCGGCGACCAGGTCGAGGTCGTCAATCTGCGCTTTGCGGATGCGCCCTCCACTGCCCCGATCGGCGAGCCCGGCGGCTTCCTCGGCATGCTCCAGTTCACCAAGGACGACGTCATGTACTTCGTCGAGCTCGGCGTGATGATGCTGCTCGGCCTGATCGTGCTGTTCCTGGTGATCCGCCCGCTGGTCAAGCGCATCCTGGCCTCCGACGAAGTCGCCGCCGCCATCTCCGGCGTTCTTGCCGGCCCGGCGGCCTCGGAAGAGAGCGCGCCGGCCGGCCAGGCACTGCTGCCGAGCGGTACCGCCAGCGCGATCGACGTCGCCACCATCCAGGGCCAGGTCCACGCCCAGTCCGTTCATCGCGTCGGCGAGCTCGCCGAGCGCAACCCCAACGAAACCGTCGCCATCATCCGCCAGTGGCTGACCGAACCAGCCAAGTGATCCCAGTCAAGTAATCCCAGCCAAGTAGTCCTAGCCAAGTAGTCCTAGCAAGTGAATCAAGAAGTGATCTGACATGGCCGCCAGTCTGCAAAACGCCAACTCGAACGACATCACCAGCGTGATCTCCACGCTCGGCCAGCGTGCCGGCAACCGCGCCGGCGCCCAGACCGAGGCGGTGACGGGACCCAAGCGCGCCGCGATCCTGATGCTCGCGCTGGGCGAGCAGTATGGCGGCAAGATCTGGTCGATGCTCGACGACGACGAAGTGCGCCAGCTTTCGCTGGAGATGTCGACGCTCGGCACCGTCGAGGTTGACACGGTCGAGGACATGTTGCTGGAATTCGTCTCGCGCATGTCGGCATCGGGCGCGCTGATGGGCAATTTCGACGCCACCGAACGGCTGCTGCAGCAATACCTGCCGCCGGAGCGCGTCAACGGCATCATGGACGAGATCCGCGGCCCCGCGGGGCGCAACATGTGGGAGAAGCTCTCCAACGTGCAGGAAGAGGTGCTCGCCAACTATCTCAAGAACGAATATCCGCAGACCATCGCGGTGGTGCTGTCGAAGCTGAAGCCGGAGCACGCCGCCCGCGTGCTCGGCATCTTCCCCGAGGAGCTTGCGCTCGACGTCGTCAATCGCATGCTGAAGATGGAAGCGGTGCAGAAGGAGGTGATCGAGAGCGTGGAGAAGACCCTGCGCACCGAATTCATGTCCAACCTGTCGCAGACCCGCCGCCGCGACGCCCACGAGGTGATGGCGGAAATCTTCAACAATTTCGACCGGCAGACCGAGACCCGCTTCATCACCTCGCTGGAAGAGGACAACCGCGAATCGGCCGAGCGCATCAAGGCGCTGATGTTCACCTTCGACGACCTCGTGAAGCTGGATTCCGGTTCGGCCCAGACGCTGATGCGCAACGTCGACAAGGACAAGCTCGGCGTCGCACTCAAGAGCGCCAACGAGGACGTCCGCAACTTCTTCTTCGGCAACATGTCATCGCGCGCGGCCAAGATGCTCCAGGACGACATGGCGGCAATGGGCCCGGTCCGGCTGCGCGACGTCGACGAGGCCCAGGCGCTGCTGGTCAACCTCGCCAAGGACCTCGCTGCCAAGGGCGAGATCATGCTGACCAAGAACCGCGCCGACGACGAGCTGGTGTATTGATGGCCGCTCCGGCAAAATTCCTGTTCGATACCGACTTCGCGGCGCCCGAGCGGACGACGCGCGAGAAGGCCGCGACCGCCGCGGAGATCGCCCAGAAGGTAGCGGAAGCCGAGGCGCGCGCCTATCAGGACGGCTTTGCCGCCGGCCAGCAGGAGGCCAAGGCCGAGAGCGACCGCCGCGTCGCGCTTGCCATGGAAGAGATCAATATCGGCATCCGCGGCATCGCATCCGGCATCGGCAACATCGAATCCAAGATGGAAACCGAGGCGGTCGACGTCGCGGTGGCGGTCGCGCGCAAGCTGTGCGCCGACCTGGTCGCCGCCGAGCCGCTCGGCGAGATCGTCGCACTGGTCAAGGACTGCTTCTCGCATCTGGTCGCGACGCCGCATCTGGTGGTCCGCATCAACGACGCGCTCTACGACAGCGCACGCGATAAGATCGAGCGGCTCGCCAAGCAAAGCGGCTTCGAAGGACGGCTGGTGATCCTGGCCGAGCCGGAGATTGCGACCGGCGACTGCCGGATCGAATGGGCCGATGGCGGCGTCGTGCTGGAGCGCGGCGCCATCGCGGCCAAGATCGACGAAATGGTTGGACGCTATGTCGCGTCCCGCAGGGGGAGCTAAGCCATGAGCGACACCGACGGACAGGTCCCGCTGCCCGATCTCAACGGCCCGATGCCGCCCACCGGCACGGACGTCGGCTACAACGAGGACGAATATGCGGCGCGCGCCGCCGCCGACCTCGAGGCGGTGTTCGACGTTCCCGTGCAGGTCTCGGCCGTGCTCGGCCGCTCGAAGATGGACGTCAGCGAGCTGTTGAAGCTCGGACCCGGCACCGTGCTCGAGCTCGACCGCCGCGTCGGCGAGGCCATCGACATCTACGTCAACAACAAGCTGGTCGCCCGCGGCGAAGTCGTCCTGGTCGAGGACAAGCTCGGCGTGACCATGACCGAAATCATCAAGACCGAACGCAGCTGATAGCGCGCGCGACCAGACGGACAGGAGACTGACATGCGGCTTCTCATCGTTGGCACATTGAAGGGCCAGCTCACCACCGCCACCAAGATCGCGATGGACAACGGCGCCACCGTGACCCATGCCGAGGACCACGAGCAGGCCATGCGCGTGCTGCGCGGCGGCAAGGGCGCCGACCTCCTGCTGGTCGACGTCGCCCTCGACATCCGCGACCTCGTGATGCGGCTCGAGGCCGAGCACATCCACGCCCCGATCGTCGCCTGCGGCATCACCAACGACGCCCGCGCCGCGGTCGCCGCGATCCACGCCGGCGCCAAGGAATACATCCCGCTGCCGCCGGAGCCGGAGCTGATCGCCGCGGTGCTGGCCGCGGTCGCCAACGATTCCCGCGAGCTGGTCTATCGCGACGAGGCGATGGCGAAGGTGATCAAGCTGGCACAGCAGATCGCCGGCTCGGACGCTTCGGTAATGGTCACCGGCGAGTCCGGAACGGGCAAGGAAGTGCTGGCCCGCTACGTCCATACCCGCTCAGCCCGCGCCAAGCGCCCCTTCATCTCGATCAACTGCGCCGCGATCCCCGAGCATCTGCTGGAATCCGAGCTGTTCGGCCACGAGAAGGGCGCCTTCACCGGCGCGGTCGCGCGCCGCATCGGCAAGTTCGAGGAGGCAACCGGCGGCACGCTGCTGCTCGACGAAATCTCCGAGATGGACGTCCGCCTGCAATCCAAGCTCTTGCGCGCCATCCAGGAGCGCGTGATCGACCGCGTCGGCGGCACCAAGCCCGTGCCGGTCGACATCCGCATCATCGCGACCTCGAACCGCAACCTCGCGGAAGCGGTGCGTGAAGGCACGTTCCGCGAGGACCTCCTGTTCCGCCTCAACGTCGTAAACTTGAAGATCCCGCCGCTGCGCGAGCGCCCCGCCGACATTCTGGAGCTCGCCCAGCATTTCGTGAAGAAATATGCCGAGGCCAACGGCGTGCCGATGCGCCCGATTTCGGCGGAGGCGCGCCGCGTGCTCTCGGCCAACCGCTGGCAGGGCAACGTCCGCGAGCTCGAGAACACCATGCACCGCGCGGTGCTGATGGCGCAGGGCGACGAGATCGGCCCCGACGCCATCATCACCCCGGACGGCGACCGCCTCGACCTCGCCAAGACCGCGCCGGCGGTGGCGCACGCCACGATGGCCGCCGAACAGGTGACGCGCGCGCTGGTCGGCCGCACGGTTGCGGATGTCGAGCGCGACCTGATCCTGGAAACGCTGAAGCATTGCCTCGGCAACCGGACCCATGCCGCCAACATCCTCGGCATCTCGATCCGCACGCTGCGCAACAAGCTCAACGAATATTCCGACGGCGGCATCCCGATCACCCCGGCGGGAACGCCGGGCGAGTATCCGCGGATGCCGATGATAGGGGCGTAGGGCGGCGCCCACTCTGGTTGAGATAATCGCGAATGCCCGGGCTGGTCCCGGGCATTTTGTTTGTGCACCGAACCCACCGCGCTCCCGCTGTCGTCCCTGCGAACGCAGGGACCCATAACCCCAGGAAGGCGTTTGGCGAAGACTCGTCGTTCGGTACTCCTACCGCCGTCAACCGATAGATTCCGCGGTATGGGTCCCTGCGTTCGCAGGGACGAAGGCGGTGGACATGGCGGCACCGCATTCTCCGACTAGGTCGCGTCCGCACAACGCCCTATAAGCTGCATGAAAACCAACGCGGAGAACTCCATGTCTCAAGCTCAAATCACGGACTGGCTGGCATCGCAGAAGCAGGCGATGATCGATCTGCTGCGCGATGTCGTGAACATCGATTCCGGGTCCTATGACAAGGAAGGCGTCGATGCGGTCGGTGCGCGGTTCGAGCGGCATTTTGCCGAGCACGGCATTCCGTTCCGGCGCGAGGCCAATGCCAGCTTCGGCGACGCCATCCATGCCGACGTCTCAAAACCCGGCAGCAACGAGAAGCCAGTGCTGTTGATGGGCCATCGCGACACCGTGTTCGGCAAGGGCGAAGCTGAGCGGCGCCCGTTCACGATCAGGGACGGCCGCGCCTATGGGCCCGGCGTCGCCGACATGAAGTCCGGCGTCGTGATGAACATCTTCGTCGCCACCGCCTTCCACAAATTCGGCGGCAACCCGCATCCGATCAAGCTGCTGATCACCTCGGACGAGGAGATCGGCTCGCCCTCCTCCCGGCCCGTGATCGAGCGCGAAGGCCGCTCCGCCCGTGCCGTGTTCAATTCCGAGCCGGGCCGCCCCACCGGCAACGTCGTGACGGGGCGCAAGGGCGGCATCTTCATGCATCTCGGCATCACCGGCAAAGCCGCGCATTCCGGCGCCAATTTCGCCGCCGGCGTCAGCGCGATCGGCGAGCTCGCGCACAAGATCGTGCAGATTCACGCACTCACGGATCTCCACAAGGGCATCACGCTCAATGTCGGCCTGGTCTCGGGCGGGCAATCCGTCAACACCACGGCGCCTTACGCCGAGGGCCAGATCGACCTGCGCTATGTCGATCCGGCCGATCGTGCCCGGGTGATGGACGCGATCCAGACCATCGTCGCGAAATCTTACGTGCCGGGCACGCGTGCGACGCTGACCATCAAGGGCGAGTTCGTGCCGGTGGTGCAGAGCGCGGATTCAAGGGCGCTGTTCGAAAACTATCAGGCCGCAGCAAGAGAGGTCGGCCTCACCACGCTGCAGGGCGAGTTCTCCGGAGGCTGCGCCGATTCCGGTTTCACCGCCGCGGTCGGTACGCCGACGATCTGCGGCCTGGGCCCGGTCGGCGGGCTCGCGCACACGCCGGAGGAATATCTCGATATCGACAGCATCGTGCCGCGCGCGCAGGCGCTGGCGCTGGCGATTTTGCGGGGGTGAAGGCAGGTGCCGTAGGGTGGGCAAAGGCGCACGTGCGCCGTGCCCACGATTTGCCTGCGCTGGATGGAAGTCGTGGGCACGCTACCCTACGGGACCGCGCGCGTTCGCCTACGAATAACTCGGCGCGTCCGGCTTGCGGAAGATGTGGATGGGATCGCCGGGGATGATCACGGGCTGGCCCGAGAACATCGCGTAGGCGTAGAGCGCGAGATAGGCGATCGCCAGCGCGCCGATGGCATAGAACGCCCAGGTCGCGACGCGCTTCATCGATCCGCTCCATTGCCGTCCCGGGCGGGAGGCTCAGGCGCTTCTAGAGCGATGAGGGGGAAAAGGCCAGCCTTCCGGCCCGCCTGCCCGCGCGATCAAAGGCCGCGCCGGCCGTGCGCGGGAACGCTCACTTCGGCAAGCCTGGCGGCGTCCTCGTCCTGGTCGACCGCCACGTACTGGCCGTGCCAATAGGCCAGCGCCGCAGTCCGCGCCGAGCTCCTGATGTCCCTGACACGGCCGATGACGATGCCGTGCGAATGCCGCTCCACGATCTCCTCAACCTCGCAATCGAAGGCCGACAGCGCGCCGACGAGCAGCGGAGCGCCCGAGACCGCCGTCACCCATTTGGCACCCTTGAAACGATCGGCGCCCTTCAGCCCGCCCTTGCCGGCAAAGCGTTCGGCGACATCGAGCTGGTCGGCATTGAGGATATTCACCCCGAAGGCGCTGTGCCGCCGGATCAAGGGGAAGGAGGAGGCATCGCGGTTGATGCTGACCAGCAGCGTCGGCGGCTCGACCGACAGCGAGGTGACCGAGGTCACCGTCATGCCGGTGACGTCGTTGCCTCGCCCAGCCGTGATGACGCTGACGCCGCCGGTGAGATGGCGCATGGCGCCGCGGAAATCGGCGGACGAGACGGGGATTTCAGTCATGAGATCGCGGGGTACTACATTCATGGCATGGTCCCCAGAAAGCGGGGTTCCCTTGTATTTAGGTACGATCGTCCGCCGACAACAGGTGGCTCAGGATCGAGCCTTCCAGACCCGCAAGCTCGGCCGAGCCGCGCTGGCGCGGCCGGCCCGCGTGAACCACGACATCATGAGCGATGCGGCCCTCTTCGATCACCAGCACCCGGTCCGCCAGCGCCACGGCTTCGGCGACGTCATGGGTCACCAAAATCGCGGTAAAGCCCTGATCGCGCCAGACGCGCTCCAAAAGGCGCTGCATCGAGATCCGGGTCAGAGCATCCAGCGCGCCGAGCGGCTCGTCGAAGGCCAGCACGCGGGGACTCGAGACCAGCGCGCGGCCGAGCGCGACGCGCTGCTTCTGTCCGCCCGACAGCACCGAGGGCCACTGGTCGCGCTTGTCGGCGAGACCAACCTCGGCCAGCGCCTTCTCGGCGCGCGCGTGCGCATCGGCGGAAGTGCGATCGCGGCCGAGACCGACCTCGACATTGCCCAGCACGCGGGCCCAGGGCAACAGCCGCGGCTCCTGGAACATCACGCGGATGTCCTCAGGCTGAATGTCTTTTGGTTGAGTGTCCTGGCCGAAGCTGATGCTGCCGGCATCGATCTTGTCGAGGCCCGCGATCAAGCGCAGCAGCGTGCTCTTGCCGCAACCGCTTTTTCCCACGATGGCGACGAACTGGCCGGCGGGGATGTGCAAATCGATACCGCGCAGCACCTCGTTGCTGCCGAAGGATTTGCGCAAGCCCCGGATGCTGAGCGGCAGGCCGCTGCTCTGCACCTCGCGCACTATGCGGGCGTGAGGCGCAAAATTGACGCGGCTGGCGAGCTCGGTTTCGGGAAGGGACGTACGAACGGCTGTCTGCATGTGATTCCCAGTATGTCTCAACGTTTCTGGAAGGCGGGGTGCCAGGAGAGCGTCAAACGCTCCAGCACGCGGGATGCGCTGTCGGCGAGCTTGCCGAGCAGGGCGTAGATCAGGATCGAGAGCACGACGACGTCGATCAGCATGAACTCGCGCGCCTGCATCGCCATGTAGCCGAGGCCCGACGAGGCCGCGATGGTCTCGGCGACGATCAGCGTCAGCCACATGATGCCGAGCGCGAAGCGGATGCCGACGAAGATCGACGGCAGCGCACCCGGGAAGATCACGCGACGGAACAGTTCGCCGTCGGTCATGCCGTAGATGCGGCCCATCTCGATCAGCTGCGGATCGACGGTGCGGATGCCGTGCAGCGTGTTGAGGTAGATCGGGAAGAACACGCCCAGCGCCACCAGGAACAGTTTTGCGCTCTCGTCGATGCCGAACCAGAGGATGACGAGCGGGATCAGCGCCAGATGCGGCACGTTGCGCACCATCTGCAACGTGGTGTCGGTGAGCTTTGCCGAGAGCTGCGACAGGCCGTTGGCGAGCCCGAACGCGAAGCCGATGCTGCCGCCGATCAAAAAGCCGATCGAAGCGCGCCAGAACGAAACCCAGATGTTGCGAACGAGCTCGCCGGAGAGCAGCAACTTCCAGCCGGAGAGCAGGACGTCGCTCGGGGCCGGCAGCACCCGGGTCGGCACGAAGCCGGTGACGCTGGCGACCTGCCAGAGCAAGATGATGGCGAGCGGCACGATCCACTGGATCAGGCCGTCGATCCGCGGCAAACGAAGGCTGCGCGGGAGTGAAACGCTGTCGATCACGCTCATGACTGCGACACCCGATGTTGCGGACGGAAATCGCTGCCGACCGTCTCGCCGAACGGACCGCCGTTGAAATGCAGCCTGGTCACGTTGGAGGACTGCTCGAGCGAGAGCAGCGGGAATACCAGCTCGGCAAAGCGATAGGCCTCCTCCAGATGCGGGTAGCCCGACATGATGAAGGTATCGATGCCGATGTCCTGATACTCCCTGATGCGGGCCGCGACGGTCTCGGCATCGCCGACCAGCGCCGTCCCGGCACCGCCGCGCACGAGGCCGACGCCGGCCCAGAGGTTCGGTGCGATCTCGAGCTTGTCGCGCTTGCCGCCGTGAAGCTGCGCCATGCGCTGCTGGCCGACGGAGTCCATGCGGGCAAAATTCTTCTGCGCCAGCGCGATGGTGTCGTCGCTGACATGCTTGATCAGCTCGTTCGCGGCACGCCAGGCTTCCTCGTTGGTCTCGCGAACAATGACATGAAGGCGGATGCCGAAGGACAGCTTGCGGCCGCGCGCGCTTGCGACCTCCCGCACCTTCGCGATCTTCTCGGCCACCAGCGCCGGCGGCTCGCCCCAGGTGAGATATTTGTCGACGGTATCGACGGCGACGTCGATGCCGGCATCGGACGAGCCGCCGAAATAGAGCGGCGGGCGCGGCGACTGCACCGGCGGAAACAGCAGCTTGCCGCCCTCGACATGGATGTGCTTGCCCTCGACATTGACGGTCTTGCCGGCGAGCAGATCGCTATAGACGTTGAGGAACTCGCGGGTGAACTCGTAGCGCTCGTCATGGCCGAGGAAGATGCCGTCGCCCTTGTTCTCGACGGGATCGCCGCCGGTGACGACGTTGACGAGCAGCCGGCCGCCCGTGACGCGATCGAGCGTCGCCGTCATGCGCGCGGCGACACCAGGCGATTGCAGGCCGGGCCGGACGGCGACGAGATAGCGCAGCCGTTCGGTGAACGGCGCAACTGACGAGGCGACGATCCAGGAATCCTCGCAAGAGCGCCCGGTCGGCAGCAGCACGCCGAAATAGCCGAGCTGGTCGGCGGCCTGCGCGATCTGGCGCAGATAGTTGAAATTGACCTCGCGGCCGCCGATGCCTGTGCCGAGATAGCGGCCGTCACCGTGGGTCGGCAGGAACCAGAGGATGTTGGCGTTGGGTTGCTTTGTCATGACTTGCGCTCACGAACCGGATTTCCGCGCGACGTCAGAAATCTTGATGGATTTGGGGATCAGGCCCAGCGCGAAGAACGCGTCGGCCACCTGCTGCTGGTCGGCGATGACGGCATCCGTGATCGGTTTGATGCCGTAGGACTGCCGCTTCAATGCCACCTCGACGACCGGCACGGACAGACCGATTGCCGGAGCAAGCTGCTCCGCCACCGCATGGATGTCGCCCCTGGCCCAATCATCGACCGTGCTGAGCTCGGCGAGCACGGCGTCGACGATCTCAGGATTGGCATCGAGGAATTTCTTCGAAGAGAAATAGAATTGGTAGTTGGCGACGATGCCGGAGCCGTCTGCGAGCGTGCGCGCGCCTGTGGCCGCTTCCGCGGCGGCCTGGAACGGATCCCAGATCACCCAGGCATCGACCGCGCCGCGCTCGAAGGCGGCGCGCGCATCGGCCGGCGCCAGGAACACCGGCTCAACTTCAGAATATTTCACGCCGGCCTTCTCCAGCGCCTTGACCAGGAGGTAGTGGACGTTGGAGCCCTTGTTGAGCGCGACCTTCTTGCCCTTGAGGTCAGCGACCGATTTCAGCGGGCTGTCCTTCGGCACCAGGATCGCCTCGCCCTTCGGCGCCGGCGGCTCATAGGCGACGTACTGGATCGGCGCGCCGGCGGCCTGCGCAAAGATCGGCGGGGCTTCGCCGGTGTTGCCGAAATCGATCGCGCCGACATTGAGTGCTTCGAGCAGCGGCGGTCCGGAGGGAAATTCGGTCCACACCACCTTGTAGCCGTCGGCGGCGAGCTTCGGCTCCAGCGTGCCCCTGCTCTTGAGCAGCACCAGCTTGCCGTATTTCTGGTAGCCGATGCGGACCACCTTGTCCTGACCATAGGACGTGCCGACCGCGGCGGCGACGATACCGATCGACAGCACCACGGCCGCGATCAGACGCTGGATGATACGCCTCATGTTCAAACCCCTGTGTGTGGGAAGGCTGGTCGGCACGATCAGGCTGCCGGATTGCGCCAGACGATGTCGCGGATCGCGATCGGCTTCGGGATCAGGCCGAGCTTGTAGAAGCGATCGGCGACGCCCTGCTGCGTCGTGACGATATCGTCGGTGACGGGGCCGACGACGAAGGACGACCGGTTCGCCGCGATGGTCTGGATCTCCAGCGGAATGCCGGTCACCGCGGCGAGAGACTTCGCGACCTCGTCGCGATGCTGCTCGGCCCATCTGGCGGTCGCGGTGGTGACGTCGACGATCTGCTGCAGGATCGCGCCGTGGTTCTTCGCGAAGTCGCGGTTGGCGATGTAGAAGGAATTGGTCTTGGTGACCTCGCGCGCATTGATCAGGATGCGGCCGTTCTGTCTGGTCTCGCCGATCGCGAAATACGGATCCCAGATCGCCCAGGCCTCGATGCTGCCATTGGCAAAGGCGGGGCCCGCGTCCGGCGGCGTCAGATAGACCGGTGTGATGTCGGCATAGGTCAGGCCCGCCTTCTCCAGCGTCTGCACCACGATGTTGTGCGCGCTGGAGCCCTTGGTGAAGCCGATGCGCCTGCCTTTCAGCTCAGTGATGGCGCGGATCGGCGAATCCTTCGGCACCAGAATGCCCTGGCCGTTGGTGATGGGCTGGCCCGCGGCATAGACGATCGCGGCACCAGCTGCCTGCGCGAACACCGGCGGGGAATCGCCAACTGCGCCGTAATCGACACTGCCGACATTCATCGCTTCCATCATCGGCGGGCCCGAGGAGAACTCGACCCATTTCACCTCGATGCCCAGGGGCACGAAATGTTTTTCCAGCGCGGCCTGCTGGCGCGCGATGACCAGCACGCCGTTCTTCTGATAGCCGATACGAATTTCCTTCACCGCGCCTTGCGCGATTACAGGCGAGGCGAACGCAGCGGCCGCCGCAGTTCCGATGGAGAGCTTGAGAAAGTCACGACGCTGCATTCCACACTCCCGGCCGAGCGCGGCCGTCATTCATTCCAGTTCGGGAATGATGGTGCGGGTTGTCGGAGGTGTCGAGACGGCCGGAAAAATAGCGATGCGCGCACTGCGCGCGCGGCAGCGCGCATGATTAATCTTTCAAGCGGCCGCGATGATGCAGAGGGATTTTTTCTGCACGCGAATGTGAGAAGCGCGCGCGCCACCCCCGAGACTCAAAAAGTCCGAAAACAACCCCATGCACAGTAGCCGGCAATAGCGGGATCAATGACTTACGTGGCAGGCGACTTGCGCGGCAGGCGATACCGATTGCTCCGTCGGGCAAAACAGGAGCATGATGGCATGATCGCGGAGTAGGAGCTGTCGTGGCGTGAAGCTCCCGCCACCACCTCCGCTGTCATTCCCCGCGTAGGCGGGGAATCCAGTATTCCAGAGACGTCAATACTTCACATGACTGCCGCGGCGTACTGGATCGCCCGCTCCAGTGCGCAATTGCGCACAAGGCCGAGCGATGACACCGTCCTTGCGGCGAGGCTTCGCGCTGCAAGCTAATGCCACCGCACCGGCAAATTCTGCAGCCCGCGAAACGCCCAGCCGCCGATCCGCACCGGCTCGTCGTCGGCGATCTCGAGCTGCCTCGCCCGCGCGAACACGGTCGGCAGCGCGACGTCGGCGATCATGGCGCGGGAGGCCCACGCGCCGGCGCAGAAATGCGGGCCGGCGCCGAAGGCGACGCTCTTGGTCGTATCGCGCCGCACGTCGAACTGATCCGCGCGCTCAAAATGCGTCTCGTCGCGATTGGCGGAGCCGAACATCAGGAACACGCGCTCGTCCGTCTCGAAGGCGACGTCGCGGATGCTCCACGGCTTGGCGATGCGGCGCGGCGACATGCCGATGGGCGAGATCCAGCGGGCATATTCCTCGAACGCCTCGAGCCAGGTCACCTCGCCCCTGCGCACCAGATCGAGCTGCTCGGGATGGGTCAGCAGCGCCCACACCGTGCCAGCGATCGCCTTGCGCGGCTCGTTCTGGCCGCCCGAGATCGCGAGCTTGACGTTCGCGCGCACGCTCTCCATCGGCATGCCGGAGGCGAGCAGCACGCCCAAAATGCTCTGGTCGGGATGCTTGCGCATCGCCGGCAGGATGTCGTCGATCGCGGCATCGATGCCCGACGTCGCCGCGTGGCAGCGCGCCTCGACCTCAGGGTCGCCGGCATAGTTGGCGATGCCCTCGATCATGCCCTGCGACCACGCGTCCATGTCGCCAAAGCCGATATTGGTGAGGCCAGTGATCGACTTCAGGCATTCGCCGGAGAACGGCAGCGCGAAATCGCGCATGAAGTCGATCCGCCCCGGCTCGATCGCATCGAGGATGCGGTCGGCATGCGCCTGGAACAGCGCGGTCCAATGCGCCTTCACCGTCTTCGGCGACACCGTCGGGAACATCGCGCGGCGCTCGACCTGATGCGCTTCGCCGTCCTTGCGCATCATGTTGTGGCCCATCAGCCGGTTCATCAGGCCCGCGGGCTGGTGTGAGGAGAACACGTCGATCTGCTTCTCGGAGATCGAGATGTCGTCGCGGCTGGTCAGCAGCGTCGAGCCGAGCTGCGGCACGAACGCGATGGGAGCTTCTTTCCGCATCTTCGCGAGCATCGGATAGGGATCGGCCCAGAATGCGGCCGGGTCGATGTCGATGCGCGGCGCGGTGCTCAAAGCGGCCTCTCCGGATGTCGTATCCTAGAGGCCAGACTAGCGAACTCCGCGGCCGGCGTCTGTCCCTAGCGATGGGGACACACGGCAGGAGAGCATTTACGTGTAAGTCCGGTTGGCGGGACAAAACGGCAAGGAATTCCCCGTGGCTCACAACTTCGATATGTGCCGGACTTGGAGATTGTCGCGACGCAGGCATCGAATTTGCCGTGGCGACCGGTTCCTGTACACTTGGCCTGCAAAGCCGAAACGGGATAGTCATGACCACATTGCTCATCGTAGGCGCGACCGGGCTGGTTGGCGGCCGCGCGATGACGCTTGCTCTTGCGGACCCACGCATCACGCGCATCATCGCGCCGACGCGGCGTGCGCTGCGGCCCGAGGAGCGGGTCGCGAATCCTCGGCTCGATGATCTGATTGCTGGTGCCGGCGGTGAGGAATGGCGAGCCGACGGCGCAATCTGCACGCTCGGAACGACGCGGGCGGCGGCAGGGTCGGCAGCAGCTTTTCGAGCGGTCGATTACGAACTTGTGCTGCTGATCGCGCGGCGGCTGCGCGACGCTGGAGTCGGCCGATTCGCGCTGGTATCGTCCTTGGGCGCCGACCCACGATCCCTGTTTCTCTACACGCGGACGAAGGGCGAGGTGGAAGAGGCGATCGGGGCGCTCGCTTTCCCGTCCCTGACGATCCTGCGGCCAGGCTTCCTGGATGGCGAGCGTGCCGAAAGCAGGCCGGTACAGCGAGCAGTGCGGAACGTCCTAAACTTCGCGTCCCCCCTGTTGCCGCGGGTTGCGCGTGTAAGCCCGGTGACCAACGTGGCCCGGCAGCTCATCGAGGCGGCTGTTGCCGGCGAACCAGGAAAGCACGTCATTGGAGCGGGGCAACTGGCAGAAGGCGGCAGCTGACACCGCGGGTCCAGCAGCGCGTGCCGGACGATGCTGCGCGGCGCTCTGCTCACCCTTGGAGCCCAGACCTTTGGAGCTAGATCCTTGGAGCTAGATCCTTGGAGTTACCGGGCCTCGGCGATCGTCGCTCCGGATGGCAGCATCTGCGCGTTGGCTGCCAAGGGCCGCTTCGATGGCGATGCAGGGTCCGGCAACCGGAACGCGGCGTCGGCCGGCGTGCCCTGGGATGGTCTGCGGGCAACGCTTGCCGGAAGCACGATCACTTTCGCGCCGACCTTCACCCGCTCATAGAGGTCCATGACGTCCTCATTGGTCAGGCGGATACAGCCGGACGACACCCGCTTGCCGATCGTATCGGGCTTGTTGGTGCCGTGAATCCTATATTCCGTCTCGCCGAGATACATCGCCCGCGCGCCCAGCGGATTGCCGGGGCCACCTGCCATGAACCGCGGCAGATAAGGCTGACGCGAGACCATCTCCGCAGGCGGATGCCAATCCGGCCATTCCGCCTTGCGGGCCACAGTCTGCTCACCGGACCATGTGAACCCCTCGCGGCCGACACCGATGCCGTAGCGCAACGCCTGGGTGTCGTTCAGAACCAAATAGAGGAATGTGTTCTTGGTATCGATGATCACGGTGCCCGGCGTCTGGCGGCTGGCGTAGTCAACCACCTGCCGGACCAATGCTCCGGGACCATCAGCGTCGGCTTTTGGTGGTTCGACCAAAGGCGCGGGGGCCGGAATCGGAGCCGGAGCTACCGCCGGCGCGGATGCATGAACCGGGGGCGCCACGTAAACCGGACTTGACGATGCCTTGGCTTCCTGTGGGGACGGCTTGCGTACCGGCTGCACGCTCGCCGGGCCTGACAGCAAACCGTAACCCAATGCGGCGACGGCCACGGCGCCAATTGCAACTCTCGCGGCCATGGGTATTGCGAGGGCCTCTGCCTTTCCACGTTTCGCCCGCTTACCCATACTGTTTCCCCAGGTCACTGTGCCCTGAAGAGGTACCCAGCAAAATTTAAGAAACTTCGAAGCGATGCCGCCTAGGGTCTGTTTGGATTCATCTTGAGTTTATCACGGCGGCGGTCAGGTTGATCATTGCTTCGAAGCTCAGATCGGTTTTGTCGGCGCGCATTGC